>CAJUMF010000023.1 GCA_910586965.1 uncultured Dorea sp.
AAAGTATTGATTTTTCAAGGAGCAAATCCCATTTTTAATGTGGGAAGTTTGAGTACATAATAATTGTCCGTCCCCTGGATGAAACGCGCAAACTCCACGGATGACACAAAACAATTCAACTTTCCCACCTACACATACTGAATCGCCGCCGCAACCAGTTCCTCCATACTGTGAACAACCCGGTCATTATTTAAGACCCTGATATCAAAATCTCCTTCTCCAAAATCCATCATATATCTAAGATTAATCGTCACGTCTTTTTTCTCGGCTATCCTCAAAAGCCACTTTGCACAATTGTTACCACAATTCGTGGCGTTAAATACCTTGTCCGGCCTGTTCTCAATCAGCATCAACGTCTTGACCCCACCGGACAAACCTGTCGGCGGTATTTTCCCCAATACCGGACTGTCTATCACACCGCCATCAATTACCTTTGACTTGTCGACCTCTGCAATCATCTCTACCGATAGTGGCGCCGTTATCCACTCATCATGATACACGTTTTTAATATACACCGACGTATTAAAAATCACGTCTTTCATGTCACCAAAAAAGATGTTTAACATATTACTTTCTCCCTTTACATCGCCATAGCTCATTTACTTTCTGTTTTCGACCCTTGATTTATTCGCAATTACATACCTATAATGTCACACAAACATATTTTGCATCATAAATTTCTTTATATTCCGCAATTCTTCACACTTATGCCGGTGAAGACTTATAGCCCCTTACACTCATATCTCTGCCTGAATAATATGCCCAAAATTCATCTCATCTTTGAAAAGATCGTATATATATTCTGAACTTTCCAAATACAAACCTGTTTCCTTATCTTGCAACTTTTCAAATACTTCCGAATTGTAAAATTTATTCATTGCTTCATCGTATTCAATATTCTGATCTGTAGCAAGCATATAAACAATATCCTGAACTATATATTCTATTAATTGGTCTTGTTTACTCATACTAATCATCCACCTTTCGCAAAAGCCTAATACCCTTTTCCGTGTGAAAAGAATATTGTGAAGATGTTTTCTTATATATCATTCCTTTCAGTAATGTTTCAAAATCAATAATTTCATTTTCATACTGACGAAATAGTAATGCCATATTATCATCTGCGACAGGACCGATAACAATATCGTATTTATTATCTTTGTTACACAGAGTATTCGCTTCATCTGTAAATGTTCTATTCCTATTATTCATTACAAATTTTGCCCATTCTTCTGTCGTTTGTATTCCAAAATCCATAATTTTAATGTCTGACATTTTTCTGAAGTCATCCTGTAGTTGATACTTTCTATCACAACATTACTTCCATGGTATAGTCTCACAGCACACCTCCGTTTTTACGGCATAACATTCCCAAATCTTCCACTATTGTTCCAAAATCTAATGTATGTTCCACTTCATAGTTTTCTTTTATAAAAGCAATACCTTTAAATTGAAAAAGATAACGGAATGATTCTTGTATACTGAGATTATGCTGTTGAGCAAATTCATTTACACACGCAACGGTAAAACCAATCTTTTTTTTCTGTTCACTCATTCAAAACCTCCCACTTTTCTATTCTTTTTACTATTCGCATCCCTTCAAAATCTTGTCAATTATTTAAACAAACATATTTTGCAACATATATTTCTTGATTTTCACTAATTCATCACACTTCCGCTGGTGAAGGGTGATGAGGTGGTCAAGGTATGTCAAATATCCTGAAATTCTCTTTTGCTCACTCAAACTTGGAATACAAACAACCTCATCATGAACATCATTTCGATTGAGAGTAGGCACACCACTCCCAGTGCTAAAGCGCGATAGATCTAAACACTGGTACATATAATAGATGAATTTTTGATTGTTACCATAAAAGTTTGTAACCCACAATGTAGTGTTATGGGGCCAATAGTCACCCTCTATATAGTGTAATTTTCCAATCGTACCAGAACGCCCAGTTACAATTCCTGGTCCTTCTACTTTATATTGCGAGTGATATCCACCAATACCATTTGACATTACAACTGGATAAACGCCTTCTTCCATCTGACTTGTTGGAAGATCAAATCCCCTTTGCAATGGAGCAATATCTTTAACCTTACGCTGTTCCCAAGCGTCAGTAAAACCATCAAATCTAATCTCTGGAACATTCGTTCCGTTTTGTGGAAACATTTTTTGGAGCATATATTTTTTTAGTGTTTTTGTCTCTTCACACTTACGCTGGCGAAGGGTGATGAGGTGGTCGAGGTTTTTGAAATAGATACCGATTTGCTCTTGTTCCTGCACTTCTGGATATGGAATATCTAATTCACGAATCTTCTTTAAAGACATAAATTTCTGAGTTCCTCCGTCCATTCCAGCAGATAATTGATTGGTCACATATCCTGTTTGAAGTGCCTGATATAAAAATTGATAATCAACATCTCCTGTATACTTTATGAGAGCCACATTTTTTATTGCGAAATCAGGCTCTTCACGGATCAAAGCTAGATTTCCAATCGTCCCAATCATGCCCATAAGGATGTCATGTATATCAACTTTTGACCGCTTATTTATTTCCTCATAATCTTCGTCAGTAACATATTGAACATCATCATAATTAATGCATCCATTGCTTACATTCTTTGAAGTTATAAACGGATGACCTTCTTGCACATACTTTGGTGAATCATGCGTACCATCTCTAACATCAGCTATACCATTCAACTTACGCTGTTCCCAATCATCCTCATACCCCTTAAATCTTATCTTCGGCTTATTCATAACACTCCTCCCTCAGCCATCCCAATAAGTTCATCTAACTCTCTCATAATGGAATCATCCGAAGAGGTCAACTCCTTGAGAAGTGACACAAATTCCCCCTGAACTTTTTCAAGTTCCTCATCTGTCTTCTTCATATCTGCCAGAAGGACATTCAGCTCTATCTCTTCTTCTTTCTCAAAGGTATCCACATACCTTGGAATATTAAGATTAAAGTCATTCTTTTCTATATCCTCAAAACTCGCAAGAAAAGACTCTTTCTCCACCGTCTCCCTCTTATCATACAAGTCAATGACAGAATCAATATGTTCATCCGTCATCGCATTCTGCCTTTTGCCCTTTTCAAACTTCCGGGAGGCATCGATAAACAGGACATCCCTTCCCTCCCTGTGTTTCTTCAACACTACAATACAGGTAGGAATAGATGTGTTATAAAACAAATTTGCAGGCAATCCGATAACGGCATAAATATTTCCTGCCCGAAGTAATTTTTCCCTAATTTTCCCTTCCGCCGCCCCTCTGAACAATACGCCATGGGGCAACACAATAGCCATCGTACCATTATTTTTCAAATGGTACAGACCATGCAGCAAAAATGCATAATCCGCCTTCGACTTAGGCGCCAGCACTCCATAGTCGCCGAATCTCTCATCCTGCAAAAATCCGGATGCCGCGCTCCACTTTGCGGAATACGGAGGATTCATAAGTACCATATCAAAATTCGTCTCCTCCCCGGTAGGCCAGTCTCCATCCAGAGTATCACCATTATGGAGAATTTGATTCTCCGGGACAATCCCATGCAAGAACATATTCATTCTCGCAAGGTTATAGGTAGACGTCATCAGCTCCTGCCCATAGTACTTAATATAACCCGGTTCTTTCGCATATTTCTTTGCATTTAAAAGCAGTGAGCCGGAACCCATACAAGGATCATACACAGATAATCCCCGTTTCGTCTCCTGCCCTGCTATGGCTATTTTCGTCAATATCTTAGACACCGCCTGCGGCGTATAGAATTCCCCCGCTTTCTTTCCAGTCTCAGAGGCAAACTGACCGATTAGATATTCATATGCATTTCCAAGCACATCCGCATCGGAATTCAGCAGATCAGCCTGATCGATTTCCTTGATCAAACTTGAGATTGTATCACTTTGTCTCTGGTCCCCCGTTCCCAGACGATTAGAATACAAGTCGATATCTGTAAACAAATCCGCAAACAGAGTATCGCTCTGCTCAATATTATTAAATGCCTTCTGCAGTTGTTCACGATTAAATAAATTATTTCTCGCCGCATCCGCAAAACAGGTATATGTCAAATCAGGCTCAATCACATAATGGCATTCCACCTTAAGCTGCTCCTTCAGTTCTTCCGCGCTCTCATCTTCCAGCGCCTCCCTGTAAGCCCCTAACGCAGCTTTTATCGATTCCGGCTTTTCATCAAAAAGCAAATCATAAGTCTTGATCAAAAATGAATCCGATAGATACTTGTAGAACACCATTCCCAGCAAATAATCTTTATACTCATTTGCATCCATTTTAGAGCGGAGTATATCTGCCCCGCTCCATAATACGCTAATCAGCTCTTTACTGTTTTCCAATTCAGCCACTTCATTTTCCTCCGTACTATCTCCCAATCAATACTTTCTTCCCGCAAAATGCGAACCCGTACTTTCGTATTTTTCCTTCCGGAATCCCCTTTGCCGTCAACGCCGCCGCATAATTTTTCTCTTCTATCTGAGCAAGAGCCGCCCGAACCGTATCCGAAAGCTCCTTTTCTTCCTCGCTGTCCTGAACCTTAAATTCCAGAATCATCCCATCATCCTTTGACTCCCTCGGCTCCAGCATCACATCATATCTACCGAACCCGCTCTCCCGGTTGGAAGTGACCACATACCTGTCCGCAAGCTCCGCCATAAGCCCAAGCACAAAGCCATGGTAAAATCTTTCCGGCTCCTCTTCCGACGGTTTCTTCCCCGTATCGAAATAACTGAACGTCTCCATGCTCACCTTATTCATATATACATTCATAGCCTTCAGGTCATTTAAAAGCAGCGCCTTGATAAAGTTATTATAATGGCTGTTCATCGAAAACCAATCCCGGATCATACGCTCGAACATCACCCTGACTTCCTTATTCGTCAGCGCCAGCTCATAATACTGCCGCCCCGTCCTCTCCACGAACTCTGTCCTGACAACCTTAAGATAGCCGCTGGCAACCAAGAGGCTCCACACCGCATCCTGCCTCGTGCTAAGCTGACCGAACACAATCTGCTCATCAATCTCAGCACCAATCGTTTCCCCCTGCAGCAGCCGCTCAAACTGCCGTTTGTTCTCGCCGTCGCCCTCTCTGACGAGCTTTCCCACCAGACTGTTAGAACTCGTATTAGCCCAGTACAAACCGATTTTTTCCGAATCCAAATAATTAATAATCGACCATGGGTTATAAATATCTTCCGTTTTCCCAAATACGAATCCATCATACCAAGCCTTTACCTGCAGTTTCTTGTCTGACAGTCCAAATTCCTCCAACGCATTAAACACTTCTGTTTCCGTAAAACCAAAAGCCGTCTCATATTTATCCGAAGTTGTCGTAACTACCTTTAGATTATTCAGATCCGAGAAAATCGACTCCTTGCTCACCCTCGTAATCCCGGTCAGCAGCGCCCGCTCCAGATACGGATTCGTCTTAAACGTCGCATTGAACAGACTCCTTATAAACTCCACCAGCTCATCCCAGTAATCATACACATACGCCTCCTGCATCGGCGTATCATATTCGTCCAGAAGAATGATCACCTTTTTCCCATAATACCGCATCAGATAATCCGACAAAGCCCTCAGGGTGCTGACCGCTATATACTTATCCATCTCGGCAGACACCTGCCTGTACAGCGCCTTCTCATCGTCGTTCAGCAAGTCGCCCTCAAGCAGGAAATCACACTGATTATATATCTCCTTGATCAGATAGCAGATTTCCTTCTGGGCATCCGAAAAAGAAGTCGCCTTTACTCTGGCAAAGCTTAAGGCAATCACCGGATATGTTCCCTGCAGCCCGCGGTATTTTTCATCCTTCCATACAGACAATCCTTCAAACAAATCTCCTCTGCCCGCATATTTTACAGAGAAAAACTGCTCCGTCATACTCATGTTCAGTGTTTTCCCAAATCTTCTCGGGCGGGTGATCAGCGTCACAATATCCCTGGCCTCCCACCATTCCCTGATAAAATGAGTCTTATCCACATAAAAAATATTCTCTTTTATGACAGTCTCAAAGTCCTGATGTCCGATTCCTACAACTCTTTCCATATCTCCCGCCCCCTTTTCTTTCTATTTTTAATTATAACCCATCCACAAAGATTTGTATACTTTCACCTTTTATCTACCCCACAATCCGATAATACTCCCTTGCCGTCACCCCAAACACCGCCGCATAGAACACCGCGAACACAGCCACCGTCGCCACCGTACACATCAAAAACAGCGGCACATTCACCATATTAAGGACTGCCAGAAGTTTCGTGATCACCTTAAACGCCGCCGCGATATGCACCACTGCTGCCGCCAGCGGCAGGAAGAATACCATCAGCACCTGGCTGCGGATAGACTGCCTAACCTCCTTCTTGCTCATGCCCACTTTCTGCATGATCTGGTAACGCTCCCTGTCGTCATACCCTTCCGATATCTGCTTATAGTAGATGATAAGGACCGTCGCCATCAAAAACATAAGCCCGAGATACATCCCGATAAAAAACAGCCCGCCGTACACATAGTAAAATGACTCCCGCTCAATCTCACGCCCGTCGCAGTAAGACTCCGGCACTTCCTTTTTCATGCGTTCCCTGATGGCCGCCTCCGCTTTCCGGCAGCCTTTTGCCTCGCCCTCCAGGTCAAGGCAGACCTTGTACTGTACCTTCATCTCTTCAAGCTGGTCATACTCCTTGCTCAGCCTGTCGTAAACCGCATCCAGGAATCTTTGTATCTGCGCCTCATCCTTCACGATGACATAGCAGCCGCCCACAATCCTCGAATCATTCTTTTCCTCCAGGGAAAATGTCTTAAGCTCCTCCGCCACCCGGTAAGGCTCACCCGCTATCCGAATGCTGTTCCCAACCTCTTCTGCATTCCTGTCCGGATTGTACAGGAGCACCTCGTCTTCATCAAGGCTTGCCGTGCGCCCCTCAATCACATTGTAATCCGCAAGAGGAATTATTTTGAGTTCACAGATATCCGGATTTCCGCTGTATACATCTTCATCCGCCGCAATCTTAAACTCATTGCCGTCCTTAAGCGTCACTGCGCTGCCGTAATGATATTCCATCCGCTCCTTCTGCCGGACACCGGCATTTCCTGTCTCCTTATCGATGATACGGAGCATCTTCTCCTCCTTCTCCCTGTCCGGATTGAAAGAAGTCGCCTCAAACTCCCTGGGGTACCTCGTTGTTAAAATGTCATCCATCCCCATGTACATACATATAGTCGTGGAAATCATCACCAGCACCATGGTACTTAAGATACAGATATTGGCAAGCCCCACCGCATTCTGTTTCATCCGGTATATCATGCCGGACACCGCCGTAAAATACTTTGTGTGATAGTAAAAATTCTTTTTCTTTTTCAGCATCTTAAGGAAAGCGACGCTCCCCGCCACGAACAGCGCATAAGTGCCGAGGATTACGCACACCACCGCCACAAAAAACAGCTGGATTGCCGCCAGCGGCGACTCCGTGCTAAGCGCCACATAATAGCCGTACCCCACCAGCAAAATGCCTGCTGCCGCAAGCACCCACTTCGTCTTCGGCTCCCGCTCCCCCTCATGGCCGCCCCGAAGGAGCTCCACAGGATTCGAAAGCTTAATCTGCCAGAGATTGTAGCCCAAAGTCATCCCGAAGATGACCGCGAACAAAATCAGCGTATGGAGGACCGCCGCCCCTGACACGGCAAATTCCATATTTACATCATAGTGCAATATCTTAAGCAACACAAGCCACATCAGCTTTCCCGTAAGGATTCCCCCGGCGATGCCGCCGCCGATACTAATCATTACCGTAAGCAGCGTCTCCACCAGGAACATCTTCGCGATGTGTCCCTTTCCCATGCCAAGGATATTGTACATGCCCACTTCCTTCTTCCTGCGTTTCATAAGAAAGCTGTTGGTATAGAACAAGAAAATGACGGAAAATATCTGGACGACCACCACCGCATAAGAAAGTACCTCCTGCACATTTCCATCCCCCACACTGCTGTTTCGCGAAAGGGCATCAATGATGTAATACATCATCACCGTAAGGACGGATGTCAGGACATACGGAACATAAGTCTTACGGTTATTCTTAAGATTCGTCACCGCAAGCCTTGAATGAACAGACCTATTCATGCTTTCCACCTCCCGTCGCCAGCACCGTCAGCGTATCGGAAATCTTCTGGTACATCTGCTCATTGGAAAGATTGCCCCGGTAAAGCTGGTGGAACACCTCTCCATCCTTGATAAACAGAATCCTGTCCGCGCTGCTCGCCGCCTTCACGCTGTGGGTCACCATAAGGATGGTCTGCCCGTCCTCATGAATCCGCGCAAACAACCCCATAAGCTCATCCGCCGCCTTCGAGTCAAGGGCTCCCGTCGGCTCGTCCGCCAGGATAAGCTGCGGTTTCGTAATCAACGCCCTCGCTGCCGCCGCCCGCTGTTTCTGCCCACCGGACACCTCGTACGGATACTTTTCCAAAAGCTCCTCAATCCCAAGCGTCTTTGCAATCGGCGCAAGCCGCTTTTCCATCTCGTCATACTTCTTTCCAGAAAGTACCAGCGGAAGAAAGATATTGTCCTTAAGAGAAAACGTATCCAGAAGATTAAAGTCCTGAAACACGAACCCCAGGTTCTGCCTCCGAAACGCCGCCAGCTCCCGCTCCTTCACCTGCGCCAGGTCGCGCCCTTTAAGCAATACCTTGCCACCGCTTGGCTTATCAAGCGCCGCCAGTATATTAAGCAGCGTCGTCTTCCCCGAGCCGGACTCCCCCATGATTGCCACATACTCCCTCGGCTCCACGGAAAAATTCACATCCCTGAGGGCCTCCACCTGATTGCCGCCGAAACGGGCGGTATATATCTTTCTCACATTTTTCACATCCAATAGTGCCATATGCTTTTCCTTCCTTTCAAATTCATTTTCTGGCTCTATTATAAAAAAAGAGAAAATGTATATCCATCGAATCAGATTACATTTTCCCTGTTTAAACTTACATCTTTGTAAGGTTTATAACAAATTCCCGTTACTCTTCTTCCGCAATCCATTCCCGCAGTTTCTCCTGTAAAAGCTTTTTGTCCGGCAGATACAGGTTATACTCGGAGGCGTATATATTCGCGTCCCTCGGCAAAGTAATCTCAACCAGGGCATCATTCTTTTCTTTGCACAACAAAATACCAATTGTCGGCTTTTCATCCTCCAATTTTTCATATCGGTCATAATAATTCACATACATCTGCATTTGACCGATATCCTGATGAGTCAGTTTGTCCACCTTTAAATCAATCAGCACATAACAACGCAAAAGCCGGTTGTAAAAAACCAAATCCACAAAAAAGTTGTCTTCTTCAAAAGTAAATCGTTTCTGCCTCGCCTCAAACAAATATCCCTTACCCATCTCCAGCAGAAACTTCTGTAACTTATCAATAATCGCCGATTCCAACTCTGTCTCCGAATACTCCGTTTTCTCCTCCATGCCCAAAAATTCAAGTACGGTAGGCTGCTTTACAATATCCTCCGGCTTTGCGATAATGTTCCCTTCCTTCGCCAGCCGCATAACCGCCTCTTTATCCCGGCTGAGTGCCAGCCGTTCATATAAGCTGGAATTGTATTGTCTCTGCAAGGTACGAATACTCCATCCGGACTTCGCCGATTCAATCTCATAAAAACTTCTCTCATCCTCGTTCTTAATCCGCATTAACAGAAGATAATGCGACCACGATAATAAAAATGGCTTTTCCTTTTCTAATTGCCCAAACAATGTCTGGGTTTTTTCAATAGCAAATTGCTGAAACACTGTTTGGCAATTCTGTTTTCATACATCAAATAAAACTTGCGGAAATATTCTAAATTTGACTTTGAAAATCCCCTGCCAAACTTCCGCTGCAGCTTATCTGACAGTTTCTTAATAACCCGACCGCCATATCTTGCCCTGCTCTCACCTTTTTGCTGAACCTCTACAATCCATTTCCCTATTGAATAATAAGTCAGCAATTGCACAATATTTACCTGTTGAACTGCAAGATTCCTGGCATGCTCAATCAAATCCGCAACATCAAAGCACAATTTCTCTATATACTCATCAGTTGATATATCTGTTTTTTCATTTCGGATAACCTTCTTTTCCTTAATGTTCAGCAGCATTATTATCTCCTTCCTCGTAACAAACCACCGTTCCAAACTTATGAAACCTTCTTAAAACCATCCAGGCATCCATACAAGAATTTCTTTAACTTATCCTTCTCCCCCTCATCCTCATAATACCCAACCAGCAGCGTAAAGAACTCCTGCAATTTCTCCTGACCCACTGTCAGAATCCCGCACCCATGCTCAATCAGCATCTTATTCGCCGCCATCATGGCAATCCTCTTATTCCCGTCATAAAACAACTGCCGTTTCGTAAAATACAGCATCACATCCAGAGCCTTCTCCGTCCACTCCTTACCGCCGCAAACCATCTTGGCAATCTCTTTTTCCGTCTGCCCCTCATCCGGCACAGGCGGGATATAGCTGCTACCTGCAATCCGAACCTCATCAAGCCGCAGTGCTCCGGCATTAATGATTGTCATCTTCCCAAGCTCCCGGTGCAGACCCCTGGCATAATCCAGCGTAAGCTCCTCATCTACCGTCTCAAAAAGCCTCTGCCATTCTCTTCGTGCCCAAAGTCAATATACGCCTTCGTTCCTCTCCCCACTTCCGAGCAAAGCCATATCCCATGCCCCAGCTTATCCGTCACCGTCTTGCACAGGTACAGCCCGATTCCGGTTGACTTTTTATTCTCTCTCCCATTATACCCGGTAAATCCCTTCTCAAACACCCGCGGCAAGTCCTCCGCCCAGATACCGATTCCCGTATCCTCGATTACAAGGCTCTCTCCCTCCATATAGACAGAGATGCTCCCCTTTTCCTTTTGGGAATAGGTATATTTAAGCGCATTGGACAAAAGCTGCTCAATCACGAATGCCAGCCACTTTTCATCCGTGACCACGTTCTTTTTCACCGGCTCATAGTTAAGCTTTACGTCTTGCAGGATGAACATCTGGGAATATTTCTTCACCGCCTGCCGGATGATGCCGTCCAGCTCGTACCGGGCAAACACAAAATCTGACGCCCCATCCGAAGTCCGAAGGTAGGCAAGCGCCATCTCCACATACTGCTCAATCTTAAAAAGCTCCTGCCGCATCTCCCGGTTAAGCGCAAAGGCCTCGTCCGACTGCAAAAGCACCCTAAGCGCCGCAATCGGAGTCTTAATCTGATGCACCCACATCCCGTAATAATCCATCATCTCACGCCGGAATTCACTGCCCACAGATTCCGTCTCCACCTTCGCCTCATACACCTTTTCCAATATCCTCCGGTAGTCCTCCTCAGCCGCCGTCTTCGCCTCCGGCAGCCCGAAAAGCTCCGCCGGAGCTTTCCTCTCCGCCTCTAAAAGCTCCTCATGATGCCTCTTATACCGTAGAAAATTTGCCGCCTCCCACAAAAGAAACCAGAAAAATCCAAGCAAAGACGCATACTTTACCGCGTCCGTGCGGACATTATACAGATAAAAAATCACAGGAAAAATAAGCATGAATCCAATATACATGATGATTTCCCCCAGATTCTCCTTCAAATACCGATGAAAGATAAAGATTGTCCTGCCTGTCACTGCGTTCACTCTATAATATACCCTATCCCTTTCTTCGTCCGAATCACATCCGATGCGCCCATGGATTCCAGTTTCCGCCTGAGTCTCGTCACATTCACCGTCAGCGTATTGTCGTCGATAAATTCATCGCTCTCCCACAGATTTTCAATAATCTCATCCCTGGGAACGATATGCCCTGCCTTCTCCATAAGGAGCCTTAAGATACGGAATTCATTCTTCGTAAGCTCCTTCTCCCCGCCCTTAACATTCACCGCCGCGTCATTCAGTTTCAGGACCACCCCCTGGCGCTCAATGACCTCCGTCGCTCCCTGAAAAGCATACGCGCGCCTTAACACCGCCTGCACCTTCGCCGTCACCACATTTAAGTCAAAAGGCTTTTCGATAAAATCATCTCCGCCCATATTCATCGCCATAACGATATTCATATTGTCGCTGGCTGACGACAAAAAGATAATCGGCACCTTCGAAATCTTCCTTATCTCCTGGCACCAGTGAAATCCGTTAAACAGCGGCAGCATGATGTCAAGAATCACAAGCTGCGGCTCAAACGCCACGAACCGCTCCACGATATTTTTAAAGTCTCTCGCGTATTCCGCCTCGTAATCCCATTTCCGTAGATGCTCCGCCAGCGCTCCCGCAATCGTCATATCATCCTCAACAATAAAAATCCTGTACACTGCCATCCGCTCCTTTCACAGATAACATTATACAGGATTCCTGTTATTTTTAAAAGCTGGCAGAATAAATATTAAGATTCATCCTAAAACCATCAGCTTACTTTCAGTTTGAACTTCTGAATCTGCCTCTCCGTCTCTACCTTTTCCATCACTGCGCCGATGCCCCGCAGTTTCTCGTCAAATCTCTCATACCCTCTCTGGATGTACACGATATCGTCCACAATCGTAATCCCATCTGCCGCAAGCCCCGCAATGCAGAGCGCCGCGCCTGCCCTAAGGTCCGGCGCGCTTACCCTTGCGCCCGAGAACTCTTTCACGCCTTCGATCGTTGCAGAATTTCCTTCAATCTTTACGCTGCCTCCCATTCTCGCAAGCTCATCCAGATATTTAAAACGATTTTCGAAAATACTCTCTGTAATCGTACTTGTCCCTTTACACAAAGCTAATGTTACACCAATCTGAGGCTGCATATCTGTGGGGAATCCCGGATAGGGAAGTGTCTTTACATGGGTGCTCCGAAGTCCTCCTTTGGAAACTACGCGCACCGCATCATCGAATTCTTCCACTTCACACCCGATTTCCAGAAGTTTTGCAATGGTAGCTTCCAAATGCTTCGGAATCACATTCAAAACCGTCACATCTCCTCTGGTAGCTGCCGCCGCAAACATAAATGTCCCCGCTTCAATCTGATCCGGAATCACAGAATACTCAGTCCCATGGAGACTCCTTACACCGCGGATTTTTATTACATCCGTTCCTGCGCCTCGGATATTCGCTCCCATACTGTTAAGGAAATTGGCCACATCAACAACATGAGGCTCTTTTGCCACGTTCTCCATAATGGTAAGCCCCTCGGCCATCGTAGCCGCCATCATCACATTGATCGTAGCCCCTACACTCACAACATCAAAATAAATATGTTTGCCTACAAGCCGGTCTGCCTCTGCGATAATCTTCCCGTGCTCAATATCTACATCCGCGCCTAGCGCGCGGAATCCCTTTAGATGCTGGTCAATGGGCCTGCTCCCGATATTGCAGCCGCCCGGAAGAGCCACCTCCGCGTGCTTATATTTTCCAAGCAGCGCGCCGAGCAGATAATAGGATGCCCGAATCTTTTTTATATAATCGTATTCTATACTGAAATCTCTGATTCCTTTTCCATTGACCGTAACGGTATGCCGGTCAACCCGGTGCACACTTGCACCAATTCCTTCAATCGCGTCCAGAAGGACATTAATATCATTTACATCCGGAAGATTATCAATGCGAACTGTATCGTCTGTCATAATACCTGCCGCTAAAATCGCAAGAGCCGCATTCTTCGCTCCGCCAATCTCAACTTCTCCTACCAACGGGTGTCCGCCTTTTATAATATACTGCTCCATACATGCACCTCGACACTAACTTATTCTATATCAAACCATCTCATCTTACTCTGTAAGATATGTAAACTACTATATTCGTACTCGCTTATTATATCACAAATTTTGTGATTGTAAAATCTTTTTTACAATTGTGTAACTAATCCGTAACAAATTTACTATCCCTTAAGGTATCCAGGACAAGCTCAAAGGTATCCTCCAAGCTTACGCCATCCTCACATATAGTAACATCTGCATACTTTTCAAAAAGTGCGGTACGCTCACTATATAAGTCCTCAAGCGTTTGATTCTCTCGGAAAACCACCCCGCGTTTTTTTGCATTTCCAAGTCTTTTACTTATTGTTTCAAAAGAAGCTTTCAAATATACGATGATTCCAATCTCTTTAAAATGTTTCATGGCATTTTCACAATATACAACACTTCCTCCCGGAGCAATCACCGAATGCTCCGCCTGAACCTCCGCGTTAATACGGTCTTCAATTTTTAAAAATCCTTCCAATCCTTCCTGAGCAATAATATCTCTCAGGAGCCTCTTCTCCCTTTCCTGAATCAGAAAATCCGTGTCAATAAAGTTATATCCCAGATGCTTTGCCACCACGACCCCAATCGTGCTCTTCCCCACGGCAGGCATACCGATAAAAATGATATTCTCCATGTCTTGACTCCCCTTATCTTCAATACGAAAGACATTTTAACATATCTTTATCCATCCGTCTACCACAAATGTATAAAGGGCTGCGCACATATGTTTTCTTTTCCTCTGCACAGCCCATTTTTGTACCCGATCATCTACCCGGATACTAATACAATTTTTTTCTGTAATGCCTGTGTTCACAGCGTCTCTGGCACAGCTCCTGAAATGCCATGACTTGTATCAGCTCCTTAAGCCACTCGCCCGGATTCTCTTCCTCTTTTTCCGCTCTATCGTAAATTCTCCGGCACATTAGCCGCAATTGCAGCTTATCCGGATATTCATCAAACATCATGCTCCCATCGTATTCTAACCGATCACACTCCTCTTCTATAAAAGGAAGAAGACGTTTGGCCGTGTCAGGATAGGCACTCTTCATATAAGTGTAATCCCGCCGGAGCATTCTGTCTTCATCACCGAATATCGGCATCTGGTACACCATATAAAAAGGCAGTTTCTGGTCCATGTACGTACACTCCTTGCGCTGGTATCTGTTTTATTATATGTAATAATATTAAAAACGTTACCCCTCGGCGGGCGCAAAAGGCTGTCCGGTCTCCCCAAACAACTGTATATAAAAAGAGGGCTTCCTTTTCAGACTAAAAATTCCGGTCTGAAAAGATTCCCTCTTAATCACTCATTAATCCTGTACATACGGCATCAATGCAATATGGCGCGCTCTCTTAATCGCTACAGTAAGCGCTCTCTGATGCTTTGCACAGTTTCCTGTAATTCTCCTCGGAAGGATCTTGCCTCTCTCAGAGATATACTTTCTTAATTTTGCAACATCTTTATAATCGATCTCATTGTTTTCTTTTCCGCAGAAAACACAGACTTTTTTTCTCCTACGTCCGCCGCCTCTTCTTTTGAAGCCGCCTTCCGGGCGATTTGCTTTATCGTAAGCCATTATTCCTCAACCTCCTGTTCAATACTAGTTAAAAGGTAATTCCTCATCTATCCCGTCAGGGATATTCATGAAGCCGTCACCTGCATCGGATACCGGTGCCGGAGCCGGTGTGGGCGCTGACTGACGAAAACTTCCTGCATTGGCATCGCTCGCCGCTTTGCTCTCTGCGAATTCCTGATCCTCAACTACAACATCTGTCGTGTATACCTTCTGGCCGTCCTTGTTGGTATAGCTTCCTGTCTGGATCCGACCGGTTACTACTACCTTAAGTCCCTGCCTGAAATATCTCTCTGCAAACTCCGCACCTTTGCCGAAAACAACACAGCCGATAAAATCAGCCGTCTGCTCTCCATCATTATTCCGCCTGAATCTGCGGTCAACTGCCAAAGTATACCTTGCAATTGCCATAGAATTATCACCCTGTGAATATCTCACTTCCGGATCTCTCGTTAAGCGTCCCATCAAAATTACTTTATTCATATTCTACCTCTGCTTCCTGCTTATGCTTCCTGTCTAACGCATAAATATCTGATCACGTTGTCCATGATGCGAATTCTCTGTTCGATTTCGCCTGGAGTCTCGGCATCAGACTCGAAGTGGATGAAATAATAATATCCTTCTTTCATCTTCTGAATTTCGTAAGCTAATCTCCTCTTACCCCATTCATCGACATCTGAGATCTGGCCGCCGAAACGCTCTACTAAAGCTTTTACTTTTTCGATTACCTGTGCTCTCTCGTCATCTTCGATTTTTGCACTGACAACAACAGCTAATTCATATTTGTTCATGTCGTCTTTGCACCTCCTTCTGGTCTTTTGGCTCTCGCATCACCGCGAGAGCAAGGATATCCATGCTGAACATTAAATTGCTCACAGCATGAATTCAATGTATCACAGTTAGATATGTTAACATACTCTAATGCCCGTTTCAAGCTTTTTTCTGCAAATCTCTTGTATTTTTTTCCACAAGTCTGCGGGCAATCATTATCTGATGTCCGCACCCTTTGCATTTCAACCGAAAGTCCGCACCCACACGCAGGATTTCCCACTCTTTGCTCCCGCATGGATGCTGTTTTTTCAGTGTAACAACATCCCCGACTTCATATGTGTATGATACCATCTCTTTCACCTCTCAATTTTTATTCTTCCACGACTTCCTCCGATTCCTTCACTCCATGGACTACAAAACGATGATTATCACTGGATTTGGTACAAGTTGACAAGGTCACGACCTTATCTGCCGTCCGCACCTTTACTCCCGTCTCATAAAGAGAATCCTTTTTCGTCTTGTCTAGGAATTCCTGGTATTCTGTTCCATTGGCAAACTCCGTTTCATAAGCCTCTGACATATCAAGCACTTCTCCTGCCGAATAGACCCGGTAAGTAATCACCCGTCCGCCTGGAGTATAGATGTAAAAATGCTGATTCTTTTTCCAGAACTCCTTTTTTTCGTAGTCCTGCAGATGCCGGAACATAGAACCGTCCTTCATCCGGTGTCCATATATGATTGAGTGCTTATCTTTGAATTTACTGCTGTTATCTACATTTAAAAAGATTGCTCCAAGCCCGTTCTCATTTTTAGAAAACGTCTTATGGAGATACTCTTGGTTGTCCTTTCCCTGCACAATAGGGTAGTTGATGACAGCAGGCTCCGGATCAAACTTAAGCCACCCGATAACATCCGGATTCTTTTCAGCAAGCTTTTCAAAATCTACAATGAATTTGTCTTCTCCGCTTTTCTTATCCTTTTTCTTCTCTATGGCAAGGTCTTGAATCTCTTTATAGTCTTTTCTCCCGTCCTGGTAACCTTTTCCAATCCGGAACAACTGATACGCTGCCAGGATAAACACTGCCACTGATACTGCCAAAACAATATTTGAAAGTACATGGCTTTTCTTCTTCTCCTTTATTTTTCTGCTCAATTCTATTCACTCCATTCTTATTTCTGCCCCATAATGCCTACAATTGTTTCTTCTGTATGAACCATACCCGGAGAAGCGATCATCCCCATATATCTCATTGTCTCTTCCGGTGTCCGTCCATTGATTCCGTGGATCTCCCCGATAGCCGCATCTTGCATTGCAAGGTCCACCGCACGATACGCTGCGTCCACAGCTACAATCCCTTTCATGGTGCACCCGTGATTGCCACCGTCACAGATCATGCCCGTAAGACCGCTTGCCATATTACGGATTACCATACCGACCTGGCTTTCTTTCGCTCCCCTTAAAAATGCAAGTCCGCACGCCATGCCGCAGCCTGCCGCAATCCCACATCCACAGAACGCCGAAAGTTTCCCGGAATATTCTTTAATATACATAGTGATCAGATAACTAAGTGCTGTAGCCCGGAGGAGAAGTACATCCCCCACCTCCCCATAATGTACCTGAAAATAGGCAAACAACGGCATCGTAGCTATAATTCCGTGAGCACCGCTTCCGGTAATACTCATGGCCGGGCGATTGAGCCCAAGCACCCGGGCCTCGATTGCACCATTGCACAGAAGCTGTGCCGTGCGCAGCGCATCCTCTGAGATGATCTGATTTTTATTTTCCTTTAAAAGCTGCTTTGTGATCACCGTCCGGCCAGAGTGAAGTCCTTCTTCTAAAAGCTCCATATTTACAGAAAAAGCTTCTCTTATAAAGCTGATTTCCTTCTCCGGTACATTCGCTACATACTCAAGCAGGTCATGAAGCGTATACTGGTGGATTACCGGTATTTCCTCTGCCCCGTTTTTCTTTTCTCCGGAAGAATCTTCTGAAAAAATAATCTTTCCATTCTTCTCGATACAGACCACTCCCGTATGGCTCTCGCGGATCCGAACAGTAACACTGTCACTTTCTGTGATGACAGAAGCATCAATGGTGATCCTGGAGCCCACATGATCCATCACTACCTCAACTCTGCCCTCTTCAACCATTCTCGCAGCCCGTTCGTTGTCCTCCTGCGTAATGTGTGCCAGAGATTCAAGCCCTAGCTCTGCCCTGGCTGCAACTGCCCCAAGCGCCGCTGCATACAGATTCCCAAACTGGGAAGAATTAGGGATTCCGCATGTAAAAGCATTCTTATACATCCCCGAATTAAGAGATACTTTTACCTTTATAATCTCCCCTTCTGCATTTTCCCTTGCTGTTGCCACTGCAAATGCGATTGCTCCCGGCTCTGTTACTCCCAGTGCCGGCTTCATATCTTCTTTTATTAGTTCCGTCAATCTTTCCATATACTCCTCCACTGCCACCGCATACACTTTCACGGTGGATATATCCCTAACTATATTATCACGTATGGCTGTCCGTAGGCAACCGCCACAGTTAATTTATATTTGCAAAACTTTTATGTAATTTGTTATTGACTATCCTTCAAGCTTTTGATATAATTATCTTTGCTTGAGGTAAGGCGCAGTAGCCAAGTGGTAAGGCGTGGGTCTGCAACACCCTGATTCACCGGTTCAAATCCGGTCTGCGCCTCTTAAAAGGCCCAGAGACTTATGTTTCTGGGTTTTTATTTTTATCAAAAATAATCCGCACCCAATTTTAATATATAAAACGACATCATGATCCGCACTCTGTTTTCATTGCACATAATATCGTAATCCAAAATTTCCTTTATGGCATTCATCTTATAATTCAGTGTGTTTTTATGGCAGTACAGCGCTTTTGATGTCTTAAGGATACAGCAGTCATTCTCAAAAAATGTCTCAAGAATCTTCATGTACTCGGTATTTTTGCGCTCATCATATGCAATTAATGCCCCCAGTGTCTCTTCCACAAAAGCTGGGTAGATAGACGGCTCCTTCACATCCGCAAGAAGCTTATATATCCCAAGTTCATTGTAGTATAAGAGATTTTTAGGGATCGTCGTCTTCGTCAGGCGATACGCTGTATATGCATTTTCATAGGAATTATGGATATCTACAATCCGTTTTTCCGTAGTACCGATTCCGACATAGATGTTAGAATCTTCCCGGCAGAGCTTTTTGAACTCTTTTTGAAGTCTGCCGATCAGATATCCTGCTGCCAGTACAATAAGCCTTCCCTTTTCTTCGTAAATGACTGACTTACGCAGCACATACCGAAGCGTATTTTCAATCTGCTTAAGCCTTATATTCCCTCTCTCGGTATCATAAGTATAACAGCTCAAGATAATAACAGTATATGACATATCCCGAAAAAATCCATTATGCTCAAAATGTTTGAGGTATAATCGCTCTTCTTCTGGATAATAGATTGCATTCTTAAGGGCCGTAATAAGGTTCGTTTCTCTCTGTTCATTTTTCAGAAGTATCTCTGAGAATTTGCGCATAACGTCAATATAAGGCGTATTCCACGAAGAAGAAAAAAGCGGGAAATGCTTCCGATTACAATATTCTATCGTCTCTTCCGAGACGACTCTCCCTTTGTGGGAGGATATGATCAAGCCTCCGGCATGTACCGATATCAGGGAATCGATAAAGCTTTTCACCCACTCCTCTGACTTATAATTAAGCCCTGAGTTAAATACCAGCTCGTCTCCATGGAGAAGCGGTGCAAATTCTTTCTCCTCAACCATATGCACCCATCCGATCTTTTTCCCAAAGCAGCTTGTAGTAAGCAGCTTCAAATCATACTCCGCCTGAACATATGCATAAAGATCTTTCAACTCTACTGCCATGCTTGCTCCTCTCCCTTCCCTCATTCTCATACCTGACACTATAAATATACCACGAATTGTGCTCGAAGCACAATTATTTTTTCTATTTCTGGAATCCCAAACCATATCCAAAAAACACAATTAATGCTATATTATTTATGAAATACAAATAAACAATGATTGAACCCCGAAATATTTGTATTTCCAAATCCAAACTCTAGATTATATAAAAAGACCGGCGGATATTCCGCAGGTCCTTTTATGTTTCCCGGATTCTAATGCACATTCTCCGCATCTGCTGAATAGACTGAAATATGACTTACTATTCATAGATTTACGGAGGTTCTTATGCCTGAATATTATACATTCATACTATTACTTTTTATTCTTATACTTTTTATTCTATTAGCTGTAAATATTCATCTGAGACATATACGTCTAAAGATACAAAAAACCCCTGATCATGAAAAATCAGAACGGCTCAATAGTCTTCTCCTCCCTTATGGATTTCAATATGATTCTGCTGCAGATTATTTTTACTCAACCATGCACTGCTGGCAGCGTAAATACGGATACCATCGGCTATATGACAGCTCCGCGGCCGCTCTCGGCATGATTTTCAATTGTGAACCGATATATTTTGACTATGGGCAAAGACACTGGCTCATCGAATTCTGGAAGGGACAGTACGGAATATCCGCCGGAGCAGAAGTGGGAATCTATGCAATTGACAGCAATGGTACCCCATTGCAGGAACCGCAGCAAAAGCATTATAAAAGCATTGATGATTCGGAACTGTTCCCTGTAAGAATCAGTCTTTATCACGAAAGAACTCTTATTGCAGTCCGCGACAGGCAGCATTGGTGGCTGACCGCATTTTTCCTCGGCCGGTTCTATCCTCCCCATACGCTGACTGCAAAAATCAGCATATCCTTTCCCGATTATGATATGTGCAACGCTTATATTGAAGGGCTCAAGCGTGCCGGCTATGCTTCCTCGGATATCAGCAGATGTCTTCTTACCGTCACAGTGCCTTTTACCGTGCCAAAGACAGAGCAGCCTGCCCCACAGCGTTCTTTATCCGCACGTTTGCGGCTGCGCATAAATCGCTTTAACTGCTTCCTGTACCGTCACCTCACAAGAGATTATAAAACCACTCTCGACAAGCTGGAGTTCCTGGCACTTTTAAGCCCTGTACTCTTTCATATAGCTCTGCATTTTACAAAAACCAAAAAACGCTATAACAGATCCCGCACTGCAAAGGAGACTTCCTATGTCCACAGAAAGCCGGCTGAATAAATTATTTCAAACCTCCCCTGTCGTCCCCTATGACTGTCTATCCCGTTTTGTGATCATGAGCGATTGTCATAGAGGTGTCGGCAACTGGGGAGATAACTTCCTCAAAAATGAAAGCATCTACTCTGCTGCCCTTAATTTTTATTACCAAAACGATTTCACATACATTGAACTGGGGGACGGAGACGAACTTTGGGAAAACCGATGTATGAAAGAGATTATCACTACCCATGCAGACATTTTCGAGCTTTTATCCCGCTATTTTAAGGAACACCGCTTATATATGCTCTGCGGGAACCATGATAACATAAAAAAGAAGCAAAAATTCCTTCAGTGCTGTAACGAATATTACTGTGAAAGCCAATGTTGTTATCTCCCGCTTATGCCTGGGCTGTGTGTTAATGAAAGTCTCATTCTGAAAAACAGGATAAGCGGACACAGCATATTCTTAGTACATGGACATCAAGGCGACCTGCTCAATGATACTTTCTGGAAACTCAGCAGATTCCTTGTCCGATATATCTGGCGCCCCTTAGAGTTATTTGCCCTTAATGACCCTACCAGCGCCGCAAAAAACAGCACGAAAAAAAGCGCTGTTGAACAGCGCCTTTCTGCATGGTCTTCAAAACATTCTCAAATGTTGATCGCAGGTCATACACATCGCCCCAGTTTTCCTGAAGACAGCTCATCCGGTTATTTTAACTGCGGGAGCTGTGTGCATCCCCACTGTATTACCGCTCTTGAAATCTGCAATGATAAAATCACTCTTGTAAAGTGGAATGTGCAATCCCGCTCCAACCTCAATCTTTATATAGGACGCGAAATTATTGCCGGACCTTCAGCATTCCTTTAAGCTTTTCAAGCTTCTCCTTGTCAACGGCCGCAACTGCCTCTTTATTTGCTTTTGTGGCTTCGACAAGTTCTTCCCTGAGTATCTGGACTTGTTTCGGCGCATCAATCGCCAGACGCACTCCGTCACTTCCGCTTTCCAAGACTGTTATTTTGATATTCTCATTTACGATCAGTGATTCACCGGTCTTCCTTCTTAGGATCAGCATAACCTCATGCCTCCTCTTTCCCGAATTCCTTCAGCAAATGACGGAATCCGTATTCATCGGAACTCAAAATAACCTGTCTCGCCTTCCTTGTGACATGATTCACTGCAATCGGACACTTTAAGTTTACTGTGCTTTCCTCCGCAGCATTGGCAAGCACGCAGAAAACGTAGAAAGATAGGTCCTTCTCCTCATTCGTCCCAAGCCTCTTATAATCCTCTTCACTCAGAACCGGGTTATAATCCTCCTTAAGCATAAAAGGATTCATAACGATAAATGACAGCTCCTCATTCTCAACACTCTGCAAGTATAATACCGCATCGCTCCCATCTGAAAGCATGACGGGAAGGAATTTTTTCTCTTCCTCAAAGCCAAAAATCCCTTCCTCAAACTCAATATACTGACTTTCCTCGCTGATACTATCCTGTTTCGTATTCTCTTTGTCCATCTCCGTGCTCCTAAGCTTCGACATCTACCTGATGCCCCTCAAAAATCTCTGCTGCACTCGGCGGCACATAGATTGGCCCGCCTACATACTTTATCTCAATACCCGGATACTGCAAAATAGACAGCTCAATATCACCCGGTATAAACTGGATATCACCCTTTTCAACCTTTGTATCAAAGTTCAGCTTATCCATCTGGTATTCGATATTAAACTCCGGTTCCTCCCACTGAATATTCGGTCCAGCCTTCGGAAGGAAATCCAAGACAAAATCTCCGGTTGGTTCCGCTGTACGTTCTGCAAAGATCTGATTCAACACTTCGCTACCCTGACCTACTTTTGCGTTCAACAAGAGCTGTCCCTCCCTTACATAACTGGCTGTCGCACTGTATGCGGCGCTTTTCCCCTTCTGTGCACTCTGGGAAATACTTGTTTTTGTCGTAGGAACAACAGAATTCCTGGCTTCATATGTGTCAAGATGCAGCTTGATCGGCCGGCTTTTTATCTTCATACCGCCCCTATCTCTGCTGATCTCCACCTCGGCAGTGCTGTTCTGATATTCCAGTGATGCGTTTTGTACCTTAAGCTCATACTTGATCGGTATTGTCTTAATCTCCAGCAACTGTTCCATAGCGCTCTCTCCTTTCTCTTTTTCCTCTTTATATAACTTAATTCATAAAGTCAAGCAATGAATTTCCTAAAAGGCTCATTCCTATCTTTAATGCTGCGTCGTAAGAATATTTGGCATAGGATTCATTCGTAATCGCCAGTGCCGGATTAATACCTACCGCATCCTGATATTGTTCCGTAATATTCTGTTTTTCTGTCTCCAATCTGCCCAATGTATTTTCAAGGAGCTGCGCTTTTGTCCCTACTCTTGCGAACTGGTTCTGCAGTTCATCACGCCCTTCTTTAAACCGATCCCACATAGCATTGCACAAGTCACGGTCAAACGGCTCTTTTTCGAGGGCATCTGCCATCTCGCCTGCAAGAACGATGATATTATTCGGCATATCTCCGCCTTTGCCATTGATGCCTACCGGCTGGGTTCCGTATCCCACTGCCAGGATTCCCGGAAATGCCATATCAAAAGCACTGGAAGGGACGATATCACCTGCATTTTCAGTGCCCTCCGGATAAAATGTCATGCCAAACCCGATGTCTACATACAATGTCTGATTCGCAAGCTCAGACATAGCCTCCGCATCGTTGACATCTTTTCCCTGGTAATAGAGCTTCCCGTCTTTCAATTCAAACGGAACATTCCTTCCGTCAGTACCTGCCATAATAAACGTATCACCGTACTGTGTATTCAAAGAATGTACCAGACTCTGCTGCAGTTCCCGAAGATTCTGGGCATAAGCGCTTCTCCCTTCCGTGCCGGTCGGGTCATTCAGCGCAGCCATAAACTCGCTCTCATCAATCTGATTCGCATAAGTACTCATCTGGTTCAATATATCTGACTGGGAATCAATCCACTTCTGGGCATTCTTTGCAGTATCGATATAATCTGCATTTCTGGCATTCCTGCGCTCAAGAATCATTCCCTTAGCCGCAGCCGTAGGGTCTTCATAAGACCACTGGAATCTCCTTCCGGTCTCTACCTGCTGCCTAGCTCTTTCCAGTCCGCCGATATTTTCCATCAGGTTATTCGTATAATTTCTTCGCAACATATTCGTTGTAATACGCATTCCCATATAAATTACCTCCTTAATTACCTGCCGCAGGCACCAGTCTGTGTGATCAGTCTCTCGATAACTTCGTCCATTACTGTCATAAGTCGTGATGCGGCATTATATGACTGAGAATATTTCATCAGGCTCATAACTTCTTCATCCATCCAAACCCCTGACACAGAGTCCTTAGAATCCGCAATCTGATCCAACACCTGTGTATGTGTCTTTAGAATATCTGAGGTTGCCTTCCGCTCGATGGACTGTACTCTCTGAATATTCGTATAACACTCATAAAGCGTACCGGTAAATACTTTTCCGCTCTGAGGATCTGTGAACTCAAATGTCTCGCTGGACAAAGCATCCATCATCTTATTAACATTCCAGTTATCAGAAGAATTACCTTCTGCGAAAGGTTCTCTCTTTATATTAATCTTCGTCTCATTACTCATCCACGCATCAGATATCTTAATATTCTGTGCCGTGAAATTGCCTGGCACCATTACATCTTCTTCCTCGATATTACCGGCGGCATCCTGAACAACATTGCCGTTGGCATCCAGCTTCGGCCTTTTTACCGGATTGCCGTCCGCATCCAGTAATGGCACCATATCGTCATTCGTAGTCTCAAATAATGGCTTCTGCGTCGTAACCTTTACAGTTTTCTGCTCTTTGACAGTTTGCGTCACCACCTGACCGTTGGCATCCAGCTTCTCGGTCATAACCGGATCTCCTTTGTAATCTGTCACCGGATTCCCGTTCTCATCCATCTTCTGGACCATCACAGGAACTTCTTTCTCTATCATTACAGGGTTGCCGGCAGCATCTACTACCGGAACCTCCTGCACCGTCTCGTTATACTGGTTCATAACAGTAGCCAACTGGTTCACGAATGTATCCAACATTCCCTGATAATACTGGATTCCCTTAGTATCCGTAGCTCCGGTACCATTCACAATATCTTTATCAAATATCTCTGCCTTATTAAGCATATCTAAGTCGCCCTTGAGGACACCTTCGCTAATCTTATCATTGAGAGAGTTCTTTGACCTGTTGACAACTGCACCCGGAATCTCTATAGCCGTTGCAGCCCCTGCAATATCCAGTGTCACTTTTCCATCCGGCTGCTGGGTAACATCAACGGTATTCGAAGTATTGTCTGCAAGAATCAAGTCCTGACCACCTGCTGTGATCGACATCACTCCGTCCGGATTCTCTGTCGCTGCAATCGTACCTGCCGGGAAGTATCCTTCCAGTCCTTCCAGCTTCTCCTCACGGCGTGCTTCCATCTTTTCCGTGCTTTTCTTAACATTCTCAAGATTTTCTTTCAACTGCTCCTGAGCCTGCTCCATCGCCCTGGTCACTGCGGTCCCTGCTGCAACCTCGCCATTCACCGTACCGCCCGGCTCAACTACCTGAAGGATTGCCGGCTCAGCCACATTATTATTGGCATCCTTTTTCACACTCACATTACCGATCTGTCCGTTGGGAGTAACCAGTGCATATGAACCGCTTGCCGTAGTAGCCACTTTAACCGATATCTCTCCTGTTACATTATCGGCAACTTCCGTCTCTATCGCATCCTTCGGGAAATACGCCTTAAGACTCTGTACCGCTTTTGTACGATCCTTTTCAAGCTGTTTGATCAGCTTGGTGTCCGGATTCTGAGCTGCCCTGGCATTTTTTATCTGCTCATTCAGATCGGAGATATTCTTTACAATCCCGTTGATCGCAGTTGCACTTGCAGCCGCACTGTCATTCGCCGCCTGTTGGATCTGGTTTTCCAAATCCGTGATCAGCTGCTTGTTATTCTTTATACTTTCATTTAGCTTTACAATGTCGGAAATATAGCCATTAATCTCACTAGGAAGCGCATTGAGCATTACCGTATCTCCGCCGCCGTAAGTCTTCGGATTCTCTCCGCTTTCCGTGATAAACAGTTCTACAGGCTCTACGATCTTTCCATCCTCTGTCTTTGCGATACCTACTTCGCCCCTCTGGTCATCCGCCACCAGGTTGATCTTTGAACCGTCTGCCAGCCTGAGATTAATATTCAGAACATCTACTGTAATTCCGCCGCCCATATACTTCTTCTCATACTGGGTCTCGATTGGGAAATATGTAGCAAGGGCATCGATCAGTTCATTCCTGTCATCCTGAAGCTCCAATGCCGGATTACCAAGAATCTGTGTGTTCTTGATCGCCTTATTCAGCTCCACGATCTCCTCCAGCATACCATTGATATCCGGGACAATATCTTTATCCAGCTTCTCCTTTAATTCGTCATACACTTCTTGGATCTTATTGCCGTTCTGATGAACCGTATTCAAAAGAACTTCAAAAGCAGAGCGGACTACTGTATCCGCACTGTCAGTCCCAGAATTCTCAGGATCTGCAAGGTTCTTAAGAGCTGTGACAATACTATTAAACTGAACTGCGATTGCATCCTTATCTGTCTCGTCAAATATCTGTCCGATCTCCGCCAGAACTGCATCCATCGCATCTGCGGTTCCGACCTTGGGAAGCTGTGTACGATACTGTACATCAAGAAATGGATCCCTCACCTGGCTGACCCCGGTCATCATAACTCCCTGGCCGACTTTGGCATCAAACTGTGAACTTGATATGCTCGGCCCTACCGGATTAAGACTGACCTGATCCAGCCGTTGTCTGGTATACCCCTGTGTATTAATATTGGACAGATTCTGTCCCGTTACATCTAAGGCCCTCTGGCTGGCTCCCATGGAAAGCGCTGCCATATTAAATCCTGCAAAAGTAGAACGTATCATAAGCTATTCCTCCTGTCTATACTCTCCGGCTTGTCATATGCCGGGTATTTGTTTCACTTTTTCCTTCACCGTTATATATCTTTCCGGTCTTCTCACGCAATACTTTATCGATCATATGAAGGTTCGTACGTAAGATTTGGTTCGTACCTTCATTCACTTCCCGAAACATCTGAATCTCTCTGCTGAGCTCATCAAACAACTGATATAGCTCCTCACGCTCATCATCTGGAACCTTGCCGAGAATCTCTCGAAACTGTAATCCCGCATATCCCGCTTTCGCCTGCGCCCGCTCTCTTGCCTGTTCCAGCCCTCGAAGCCTCAAAATAAGCGCTTGTTGCTGAGTGACACAATCTTCTACCGTGCCCGCGTGATTCTCAGCCGCCGCATTAAGCTTCACCTGTTCAATCTTCGTAAGCTGACGGAACACTCCTGTCAATTGTACGATTACTTTCTTAAACTCATCCATACTTATACGATTCCCTTCTCAAGCAGTATACGAGCCGCAATTCTTTCCGAATCCGGACGGTAAGTCCCGTCCTCCACCTGCTGCTTCAGACTCTCAATCTTATCCTGCGTCGTCGCACTGCGCACTTCCTGAATCACTTTATGAACCGCTTCACCAGCAATCATCTTGTCACTCTGTGAAGCGTCTGAACCAATGAACACCTGGTCACGATTCTGGCAGGTTCTTCCTGCTTCCATCCCTTTGACGGCAAGTTTTGACTTATATGATAAGCTGTCATAGTGATGAATTCTTTTACTAATTGCTATCTTCATTGTCCTTCCTCCTCACACTATATATCTATACATACTGGTTGTTTTATGGACTTTTATTCTTCATAATAAATATCGTCACCTCTTAGCAAATATTAAGCATGTTTCCACCCATTTTAGATACTTTCTTAACGCTTTCTCTGCTTGCGTCTGCGTTCTTCACGCTCTCTTAATACCCGCCGCTCGTCAAATATGTCACCGGCTGTCGAATTATAAATTACTTTCTTTTCATCCGCGACCTTAACACCTGCCGCCAAAGTAACTACCCTTTTTTTCATGATCGTCACTAATTCCCGGTTATGACTGGCGACAAATACAGTAATACCCTTTCGATTGATCTCATCGATCAGACACATCAGGTCCCATGCCGCGGAGGAATCCAGATTCGCTGTCGGCTCGTCCAATACCAATATTTTCGGATCCGTCACCAGCGCTCTTGCAAGAAGGACCCGTGCTGCCTCCCCTCCCGATAGCTCTCTCGGATAATGCTCTGCCCGCTCATAGATCCCAAGGGCCCGCATCGTATGCTCTACACGCCTTTTCGTAAATTCAAGAGGCTGTTCTGTCGCACGCATAGCCAGTTCAATATTCTGCCTTGCAGTTCTTTCTTTCAACAGGCCCAAATCTGCCTGCATAATCCCAAATTGACGCCGGTAATATGGAATCTGCTCTTTTGTCAAAGCAGACACATCACTTCCACGGACCCACATTTCCCCGGACGTCGGGAATATCTGACCACTTAAAAGTTTTAAGAATGTACTTTTTCCCGAACCGCTCCGGCCGGTTACAAATACAAATTCTCCCTCTTCAACCGTCAGAGAAAAATCTTCCAGCGCCACTACATCCGGTTTATAAAATTTGTTTACAGCTCTAAATTCAATTTCTTTCATAATTCACCCATAAAGTCTACTGCATCCGCAAAAACATCAATGAAACACAAAAATGCCAAATATGGAAAGCGGAAAAATATCCGCTTTCCGTATCGGCATCTTTACTTATCCTATTACTGCCTTTATCTGTCCGTGTAAAAAGAATCCGCTCCTGCCAAACGCTTATTCATATGACGGTCGATCATCATCGTCTTTTCCCAGACGTTACGTGTATTTACCGCCAACCGCGTTATCAGACTGCCCTCTTTTCCGTAGTCTTCTGAACTGCCTGTCTTTCCGCTGATCACTTCTGTAAGCCACTCCTCAAGCTCGGGCTGTGCGCTATCTATAAACAGATGAAGCTTATGATCACATTCTTTCACTTTCTCAAGCTCTTCTCCGCGCATACCAAGCGTCATCTGCACGCTCACTCTGTCATCTCTCGATAGCTCTTCGGCTATCTCATTTGTCAAACGGCTGATTTCTGACATATGTGTATATTTTTTTTGAAGGATCTTGGCAATCTCGGTCAACAATTCCCCATAGTTTTCTTCCATCAACACATCACGCTTTCTTTGCAGCCTCTGCAAAAGTATCCCTCAGCTCTTTGACAAGCGGCTTGAGTTCCTCAATAACATCACTTTTTCTCCTCGCGGAAACTCTGCTCAACTCGTATAAGAAAAAATCATACATTGCATTCAGCTCTCTGCTGATTTCATAGTTAAAATTCAAAGTATCTTTCAGATGCTGGACGATATCCACACATCTTTGTACCGACGCATCAAACAGTGCATAATCTTTTTTCTCTAGTGCCAGTTCTGCTCTTACCAGTCTCTTAGTCAGTTCGTCATAAAGGAGAAGAAGCATCTCTCCCGGTGTCATAGTCATAACCGACTGGTTCTTATATGCTTGATATCCATTTGCCATGCTTCCTGCTCTCACTTTCTTTACTCAGCTTCATCTCTAAGAAAACATCGAACTCAAGTAACTGCTCTGGTTATTCATCTGAGAGATCAAAGTCTCCAGTGACGTAAACTGAGAAATATAACGGTCTGTCTCTGTCTCCAGCTTATCCTGCAGCTGCTCAATATAATCATCAATTCTGTCCAATTGTTTCTGAAGACTGTTGGATAAAATACTCGTAGGTGCATAAATCGATCCTGCACGCTCGATCAGTATACCCTTGGTTGCGCCTGTGGTGGAACCATATTTGTCCATGATATTCTTCATCGTAACCATCAGACCGCCCTGAGTTGTCACTTTTCCACTCTCATCTTTACCGATTGCCCTGGTAAATGCACTCCGCACCGCATCCGGATCATTCTGTAATGCCGTCCTGAACTTTGCCTCCTCAAATACCAGTTTACCATTATCACTATAGTTGGTGGAAACAGTAATTCCCATAGCAGACAACTCTGTGGTGTTACCCGAGTTGATAACCGTCCTTAAATTGTCCGCCATCATACGAAGATCCATATCCGCGAAAAGAATTCCTTCTTTCGCTTTTGCTTCCCACTTCTCAATCTGGCTTTCGCTCATCTCTTCCTTCTGCTCGTCAGTCAGCGGAGAGTAATCACGGTCCGGCTTTGTCTTCACATTGTTATTCACAAGTTCAAGTATCTCATTGAAAGAATCAACCATACCTTTTACAGCTTCAACTGTTTTATCGGCGTCTACGGACGCATCGAACGTGATAGCCTCTGTTGTATCATCCAGCACTAACTCTTCGCTTCCGTCTGCTGCTTTTTTATATCCGAACTCACCTTTCAGTGTTACATTTAAGCCGTCTAATGAAAATGTATTGCTTCCCCGGGTAATCTCAATGGCTTCATCTGAACCTGGATACTTTACACTGATGATTGCGTCCTGGCCTTCCTCATAAGAGAAAGCCGGCACATCAGCACCCGCAGCTCCTGCAGTATTCGCAGTGCCTCTGTCGCCAAACAGATATTTTGCTATATTTTCTTTCTCTCCATTAGCAGTATCTGCCTCATCAAATACAATGTCCCCGCTTGTGCCCTTACCTGTGGCAGTTACAACAAAACGATCCGACATCTCCTGATAAGAAACAGTTACTCCGATTCCCTCTGTAGCGTTGATCTTGTCAATAATCTCTTTAACTGTGCTTTCCCTTGTAATGCCTTCTACCTTTTTGCCATTGATCGTAAGGTTATAATTGCCCTTTGCATCCTCAAGTTCATAGTTACCGCTTGCATCTGGTTTAAATTTATCAGAAGCTGCAAGCCCGGAATCTTTCAGGCTCGCTGACAGATTCACCCGGTTCGAAGCTCCGGCTAAAATTCCAAAAGCACCGCTCTTTCCTACAATACCTGCGCCCGAAGTAATAGAAAGTGTTGAAGAACCGTCCTCAGCCCCGCCTTTCTTTACCGTTTTAAAGGATAAAGAACCTATCGCCCTAGTGGTATCGCCCGGGAATGTGGTAAGGTTATTTGATACCTCGATCCTTCCTTTTCCATATGCATCATCCAGTTTCTTCTGCAGATCTTCCTTAACTTTGTCGAGAGTATCTGTATCTTCATATTTATCTAATGTAATCCACTTTATCTCTCCGTTATAATTAAAGCTGATCTGTGAACCGCTAAGACGCTGTGCCAGCGTCTTCTCCTCTGTAAGCTTCGCGTCGTACGTCCCTGTCAGACCGTCTTTGGTAATCGTCTTCTCTTCATCATCCAGATCGCTGAAATCCTGCCCCGTCTTCACGATACCCAGATCCTGAAGGACATTGCCGGTACCGCCGTTGAACATAATAGCATTGCCGTGCGCCTTACTCTCATCTGCCGTGAACTTAATCTTAGTGCCGTCCATCTCCACTTTCACGATATCGCCCAGCTTCTGTGCATCTGTCCCGCTTCCGATAGTCACGTTGTCAAGCGCTTTCTGAATCGACTCTATCGCATATGGCTTATTGGTCTCCGGATTATTCTCCATAGAGTAGTTGTAATCATCTGTGTCTGGAAGCTTCACCGTATAGTTCTTATTCCCATACTTGATATAGAACGCATCTCCTGCAATCGTGCTGACTGTTGTCTTCACGGACATCTTCCCGTCGGCACCGACCATCATCATCCCTGTATCCAGTGTCCGATTGGACACTGTACCTGTCGTCAGTCTCGCATTGGACGCAAGCTGCTTAACACCTGCAATTGACATATTCTCTGCCCCTGCAGCTGTACCGGTCACGGAGACATACTTACTGTTCTCGCCAACTGCCGTAACCTTATTTCTTGAAAACAATGTTGAAGAAAGCAGGTTATTCGGTGAAGCATAAGAAGTATAATTAGAAGTAAATCCATAAATCTTACTCGTAATATCTCTCATAGCTTCCATCTGCCACTCTAATTTAGTCTTCTGCTGCCCCTGCTTTGCAATCTTAGCACGGGTGCCGGACGTCATCTGTTCAATTAAAGTATCCCTGTCAAGTCCGCTGGCAAGTCCGCCGTACCCTCTGATCTGTGACGAAAGACTGCTGTAAGAACTATTGCTACCTGAAACTGATGCCATAATATCACTCCTTTTTTATCGAAATCAATTCAAATATCTATCCACATTCCACTTATCTAAATTGAATATCGGCATAAAACATAATTAATTAATTCTTTTATCCTCAGAATTTAATCCCTGTTATGATGCGGATGCTCTCTCACTCTCGTACATGCCTTCGTGATTTCTACAGTTATGGCTCCTGCATATCTTTGAGAATAGAAGTTCATAAGAGGAGTAGCCGCGTTCTGGCTCACAACTACATATTTTGAGGGCAGGCTCGTAAGTGCAAGGGCAATGACATCCGCCTTACACCTGGAACAGTGGCAGGTAGAAAACTGATCCATATAAGTATCTACTCTTTCTCGAACCAATGTTTCCATAACATTCAAGAATACATACTCGTCCTTTTTCTCCTTCATCTTAAGCGCCTCCTCTTCGGCTGCTTTTATTGCTTCTTCCTCGGCCTTCCGAAGTGCTTCCTCGGCTTTCTGCGCTTCCTCGACCGCTTTTTTCTCTTTTTCCACGGCTTCCTTCCGCACTTCTTCCGCCGCCTTCCTCTCTTCCTCGGCGGCTCTCCTCTCTGCTTCGGCGGCTCTTCTTGCCTCCTCGGCTGCTTTTCTCTCTTCCTCAGCCGCCCGCAATACAGCCTCTACGCTTTCTTTTGAAACTGAAACTTCTTGTTCGACATTTCTCGCCGCTTCCTCAGCCGCCCTGATTGCTTCGGCTTCCTCTTCTTCATCGATAAACAGATCGACCGCCTCCGGCGCGCCGCCCTCTTCTTCTAATTCTTCTTCGAGAAGCTGCTTTACTGTATCGGCAATCGCCTCATCCTCTTCCTGCTTTGCAACTACTTGTACATTGGCACCTGGTGCCGCGCCGGACTCATCTCCTTTTGCGGCTGCGCCTTCCACACTATCCATAGTTTCGGCCACATCATCGCTTCTGCCTGCCAAAAGCCCCAGTACATGATCGGTCTTATTCGTCTTTTTTGTCTTTCTAGCCATTCTTTTCATCCTCCTCAACCATCTGCAGAATCTCTTTTATAAAAGCCTCATAATCTTTCGCCGGTGCAGACCTTGACGAATACTCAAATATATTCACTCCGTGCGCCGGTGCCTCGGCCGCTGCCACGCTATTGCGTATCACTGTATCAAAGACGGCTGTACCAAGCTGATCCGCCACGGTTCCCGCCATTTCTTGTACATCCCTGGAAAGTTTCCTTCTTTTCTCATATTTCGTCAGGATAATCCCCATGATCTTCAAATGCGGATTCACTGACTGCCGTACAGTTTCATAGGTTTCCTTTAGCTGCACGAGACCGACAAGGCTCAATATCTCAGCCGCCATCGGTATGATCAGGTAGTCCGCTGCACTATAGCCGTTAAGTGTAAGAATATTAAACGCAGGCGGAGTATCTATAATAATATAATCATACAACTTCTCTACAGGCTCCAGGAGCTTTTTAAGCAGCAGCTCCCTGTTCCCGCCTCTGAGGGTAGCTTCCGCGCTGCTTAGTAAGATATTGGACTGAATAATATCAATATCGCTGATTCGGTGGATAATCTCATAAACAGTGGCATCTCCCTTAAGTCCTTCATAGATTGTCGGTCCTTTATCAATGTCCACCCCCAGGCTGAAGCCAAGATTACCTTGCGGATCCATATCCACAGCCAGTACTTTATACCCTTTTCTCGCCAGTCCGGCTGCAAGTGCGGCAGTAGTTGTCGTCTTTCCGACTCCGCCCTTCTGGTTTGTTAATACGATCGTATGTGCCACTTTTTATTCCTCCATCTATGACATAAGCTGACAGGGACACGTTGCCTTTGTCAGCTTATCCAAGTTATATCATTTTATAACACTTCTTCTTCTAATTTTTTTACCTCTTCCTGCGGCCGTTCCATATCTGTCATCAGACTGTGCCAGATTGCATTAACCTCTTCTGCACAGTCCACATAAATCTGTGCAAGCCCGGAGCTTGATATACCAAGCTCCTCCGCATACATCTTACTGGCTTTCCAGTCTGCTTTCTCATAGGCGATCACAAGATTCTGAATCGCTCCTGCCGGCCCGGTGCCATCAAGCAGCGCCACCTTGATCTCCTCGGCAACCGGAATCTCTTCAAGCAACTCTGCCAAAGGCGCCTCTACCATATAATCCAGTGTAGAGAACATTCCCATCATATACGCATCATTGGAAGAAATCTTACATTCCGGAGCTCTCTTTACAAGCTCCGACGCCAGCTTCGCCCTGAGGAATGAAATCTTAAGAATCTCCTCTGAACCCTCGCTCCTATCCTGGTCAAAGCTTAACATATATACCCAGTGCCTGAGCTGTCCGATTCCCAGCGTAATCAACGCCTGCCGTAAGGATGCCGTTCTCGTCCGGAGGGCAAAATATGCAGAATTGACAAGTCTCAGAAGCGCATATGTAAGCCCGGCGTCACGACTGATGATCTCTTCCACCTCACCAAAATTCGGTTCATCCTTGGACACTGCAATGACAAGCTGGAAGAAATTCCCCTGCATATACTCCACTTTGTCAACCTTGGAAACCATAGTATTAGCCATATAATTTCCTTCCAGATAGTCAATATCAAGCTCCATCGCTGCTTCATACTGCTCTTTTGTGTTAATCTCTGTGGCGATACACTGCCTTCCGAATCCCTTTGCCATCTCAATAATGTTAAGCACTGTCCGCTGCTTCTGCGGGTTATTCTCATACCCTGTCATATTAATGCGGATATATGATGCATAATCCAACATGCTGAAATACTTCGGCGAAAACTGGAAGTCATTGATGGCAAATTTGTAGCCTGCCTCACAGTATTTCTTAATCAGCGGCATCGCCAGCGGATGAATGATCACCGTGTCCTCAATCTGAATGATAACTTTATCTTGCCCAAACATCTTCGGCGTATTCCTAAGAAGCAGTGACGGAGTAAATGTCACAAACATTAACCCATCGTTAATAATCTTCGCACTATTGGCAACAAGGAAGTCCGAGATTGTATCTGCCGCCGTAGCCTCGCTGCTATTATACATGCTGTCCTTCCCGCCCTGGAATACCAGCTCGTACCCGATAACCTTACCACTCTGTTTTTCTTTAATTGCCTGTCTTACTACACATCTATCCATTACGCATCCCACCTAGTCAACAATTCATCCATAACAGTTACAAGATGACCGATTTCCGGCTTTGAAAGCTGTTCGTCCGCTCCGATTTCCCTTCCTTTAATCTGCATCTCAGGGCTGATTAACGATGAGAAGATAATAAGCGGAATCTGTCTTAAATTGCTATCCGATTTCACAAGCTTGGTCAGCCTGTGACCGTCCATCTTCGGCATCTCTATATCCGTAATAATGAGCGCTGCCTGCTCCCGCAGCTCATCCGGATCAGAATCCTTAATTGCATGCAGGTAATTCCATGCCTCCTGTCCGTTGTTGAACTGCACAAGGTTCACATAGCCCGCCTGACGAAGCGCCCTCTCGATAAGCTTCGCCAAAAGAATCGAATCCTCTACACAGATAATTCTCGCATAGTTCTTCTGACGCTCTCCTAACGCATCAATCTCATCAATCTGAATGCTGGTCTCCGGGGCGATCTCTGCAACAATCTTTTCAAAATCCAGGATTGTGACAAGTTCTCCTCCGCACTGGGCAATTCCTGTCGCAACGCCTTCTTCGCCTTTATTCAGTGTCTTATCCGGCTTCTGGATATCATTCCATGAAATCCTCTGGATACCGACAACCGACTGTACGCGGAATGCGATATTCATCTTATTAAAATTCGTGATCACAAAAAGATCACGCGGCTGCCTCTCCGTCTGCTGACCGGTCAGATAAAAAGGAAGATCCACTACCGTAAGCATTGTATCACGCGGTTTAAAAATCCCTTCCACCGATGAGTGGGCATGCGGCATCGGCTTTACCTTATCCGACATCATAATCTCCTTTACCTTTGCCACATTAATACCATATAATTCGCCGTAGATCATGAATTCCATGATTTCTATTTCATTCGTTCCAGATTCCAAAAGTATCTCTGTATTCGCCATAATATGCCATCCCTTCTCTTATACATAATCCTATATTTAATATCGGCAGAAATCTATATTTTTTAAGCCGCGAAAACTTTAAAGAATGATTTCAGGACGACCTGAGGTACGAATCTTAACGCTTCCGTCTTCTGCATCAACCAGCATTGTTCTTGCATAGTTAAGCCCCACGTCTTTCTTCAGAATCCGAATCTGCTCCATCCTCATAATCGCTTCCACACTTCTGATGTTTCTCTCTCCAATATTACCGATTCCACCGGCACCTTTCATATCAAACATCTTGGCACCGCCTGCGATCTTGCACTGATAGCGCCTTTTCACTCCACCAAAAGCTCCCATCTTGCGCAGCATCTCTTGTATTCCCGTATCTGCAAACTTAAAGACATTCATGTCGGACATGTTGCCAGCCTCCGGCAACATGATATGAAGCAGCGCAGCGAGTTTAATTGCTGGGTCATACAGGCTGATACCAATACAAGAGCCAAGTGCATAAGTGATGAGCACTCCCTCTCTTCTTGCAATCTTCATATCCGCTATTCCAACTTTTATTTCTTTATTCATACGGAGTCACCAGCCTATCCATCAGATAATTTAAAGACTGAATATCAGGAAGCATCAGGAGATTGCTGTCTACATTCCTTCCCCCGATGATACACTTTCCTGTAATCATCATCAGCTTATCAGACACATATCCGAATTCCGCCATCGGGACTGTCATGATCCCGCCCAGCATATTTACGGAAAAGGCCGGTACAGATAAAGAAATTTCCATATCAGCCAATTTCGACAGAGAAAGTATGTAAGAAGATATGATAATATTACCGACCTCTGTCACTGCTGAAATTTCCATCTCGCCCATTTGTTCATAACCGCTAATGCTTTCCCTAAGAACACATTGCAGAACTTCATTAATAAAATCCATTTTCATGATGAACAGCATAACCCCGCTGACATCTCCAGTCATCTGTACCAGTACACCGGATACCATTTCCTCCGGATGTCCCAACAGATCCACAGCCTCATTATAACCAAGAATCTCTACTTTTGGGACGGTCATCTCAACCCCGATCTTTAACAGACCTGACAGCGCTGTAGCCGCATTCCCTGTCCCGATACTTCCGATTTCCCGCATCATATCCTTTACGGTGTCATCCATGTCTTCATAACGTGTAATTTTCATACTGCACCACCTCTCCCGTCTTTTTCACTATGAGCGCAGACCATTCACCGTCTGTTCTATTTCATCGGATGTCTGCACCATCTTAAGCGCATACGTGTAAGCTCTGGAAGCCACGACTGTATCTGACATCTCCTGAGCCATGTCTGTATTAGACAGTTCCAGATACCCCTCCATTACATTCGCTCCGTCTACACGGATTGGATTTCCGTTCTTAGGCACCGGACTGAATTCTGTTGAGCCGACAGACTCCATACCGTTGGTATTGGCAAACGTAAAAACTCCCGGCCTTCCCGTCAGTTCTTCATTAATATAACGAATCGGATTCCCGTTTCCGTCGAGAACATATTTCTGCGCATCGCTGAGCAGATAAAAATATCCGTCATTGTGCAAAGACACCGAAAAATTACCGGCACGAGTATAGGTAATCTCATTCGTCGTCTGATTCCGCAGCATAAAGAAACCGTCCTGATCCAGAATTGAAAAGTTGAAGCCGCCTTCCGCTGCTGCCGTAACTCCATTGGAAGAAAAATCCGTATTCGTGTGCTGCATACGAACGCCCGTACCTGTGGTCACCCTGTCCTGGCTGTGCATATTATAATACATCAAATCCATGAATACGGAACTTTTGGATTTATAGCCCACTGTATTTACATTCGCTACATTGTTTGATATTACATTTAACTTATCCTGCTCTGTTATCATGCCTCTGGCACCTGAATAAAAAGAAGCATTCATCCGCTAATCACCTCCACACTATTCCTTATGTTGGTCCAATCTGTACGATCTTTGCTGCAAGCTGGTCGTACATCCTGAGCACCTGTGCCGCACTTTGCAGCGCCCGCTCCGTTGCCATCATCTCTGTGTATTCCTTGATAACATCCACATTGGAATCCTCTAAGAACTTCTGCATCATAGGCGTATTCACATCCCGCGGCGCTCCTGTTGCAACAAACATATCACCTGTTGTCTTCTCCAGCTCTGTATCATAATCCTGGAAATCCACTACTCGGATCCTTCCGAAATACTGTCCGTTCTCCTCTGAAGTCAGATTCCCCAATGAGTCACAGGCAATCTTATCTGTCCCAAGATAGATCGGTCCGTTGGTTCCTAAGACACGCCCTACACCGTCAAGATAAAGATAGCCTTCATTATCAAGAATAAATGAGCCATTTCTCGTATATGTAACGCCATTTCCTGACTGCACGGCAAAAAAACCGTCGCCTTGAAGTGCAAAGTCCAGCGAACTTGCAGTAGGGGTGAGCCCTCCCTGCTTATAACTGGTCACATTGCCATCACCGGTAACAATACAGTTCATCCGTCCGATTGGAGTCGGGTTGCTCTTATCTGTATTACCGATCCGGTATATCATCTCATCCTGAAATGTCGTCTGTGTAAAAGTATCCTGTCTAAACCCAGGCGTTGAAATATTCGCCATATTATTACCGATTACATTCAAGTTCCTTGTCTGTGTCAGCACACCCGATGCCAGGTTATAGAATCCTTTAAACATGAGACCCCTCCTTTCCTTTTGCCCCTATATTCATTTCCTGCTGAAGATATTCTTTCAGCTTGCGGATTGCATTTGCATGAATCTGCGAAATCCTCGGCTCACTTACTTCCATGACTGATGCAATCTCTTTCATATTTAACTCCTCTACATAGTAAAGGGAAATTACCAGTTTCTCTTTATCTTTCAAAGCATCGATTCCGTCCTTTAAAACCTGGCGGAATTCATTTTCGAGATATTTTTCTTCCGGCTGCTTTGCAAAATCCAGCGAGAGAAGTGAAGACACTTTCTGTTTCTCCTGGGTTTCCTCCATCACCATATCAAGTGACAGCACCGAGGACAGATTCATCTTTCCCATAACCTCCTGGATCTTATCCGGCTTCATCCCCAGTTCTTTGGCAATCTCATCAATCGCCGGCATCACACCGCTTCTGGCGTACATCTCTGACGCCTTATCCTGTATCTCCTTAAAGCTTTTACGAACCGTCCTGGGCACCCAGTCCTGCTTTCTGGCTATATCAATGATCATTCCATGTATCCTTCTGGACACATAAGTCTCAAACTTGGCATTCTTTCCAGCATCATACTTATCAAGAGCTTTCATCAATACGATTACGCCCTCATTTATGATGTCTTCCACCTGGGTAAACCCAAGATAGACATCTCGCATCTGCACTGCTATGCTCTTTACGATATAAAGGTAGCGGAGAGTAAGCTCTTTTTTTATCTCAGCACTGCCTGTTGCCTGATATAATGCAAGAAGCTCTTCATTTGTCCTGCTGTCTTCCATCAGCCCTCTCCCCTCCTTTTTTTCCCTACTTAGTTATATTGCCAATTGCCTGTATCTGCACATTGTTAGTAATCTCATGAAATGACAGAACATAGATTGACGGATAGAACTGCTCTAACATCCGGTATACATACACGCGGATTACCTGACTGGTCAGGATAATCGGCTCCTGCGATAAGTCATGGAACTTCTTCACTGCATTTCCAATCTGCATTACCACATTCTGCATTACATCCGGCGGCAATGCCATGTAATACCCCTGCTCACCCTTTGTCAGGCTCGATACCATCATTTTCTCAAGATCTGCATCCAATGTAAGTACCCGCATCTGCCCGTCCCGGCAGAACTTGCTTGTTATGGTTCTCTTAAGAGCGGTCCTTATATTCTCGATAATTGTCGTCATGTCACTTCCGGTTCCGGCCGCATCTGAGATTGTCTCCATAATTGTCTCCATATCCTTGATCGGAATACCTTCTTTTAAGAGACTCACTAAGATTTTTTGAAGTGTTCCATAGGGAACAATCCCAGGAACCACCTCCTCTACAAGGCTGCCTGCCCTCTCTTTCAGGCTCTCTGCCAGCTTCACTACCTCTTCCCTGTTAAGAAGCTCATGAGCATGCCTTCGGATTGTCTCAGACAGATGCGTAACCATAACAGATAACGGATCGATAACGGTATATCCGTATATCTCCGCCATCTCCTTATTCTCCGGAAGAATCCATTTACTCGGGATACCATATGCCGGTTCAATCGTCTCGATTCCATCGATCTCCCCAACCGGTTCATCCGGTTCAAGCGCCAGATAATGATCCACCAGAATCTCTCCGCGCTCAACCTCTTCTCCCTTTATCTTGATCACATACTGGTTAGTTGTTAGACTGGAACTGTCACGCAAACGTACAGAGGGTACGACAAATCCCATCTCCTGCGCATATTGTCTTCGGAAAATGACAATACGATTGATCATCTTCCCTCCGCTTCCTTCATCGACAAGTGGAATCAGACTGTATCCAAATTCCATCTCGATCGGCTCCACGCCAATCAATGCATAGACATTGTTAATATCCCTGTAATACTCTTCTTCGCTCGGTTCTGCTGTTTCCGCATCCGGTGTACTCAACATACCAAGCTCCTGCGCCGCAGCGGCTTCTGCAACTTCCTTCATTCTGCCCTGCAGACGGTATCCGGTAATCAAAAGCGCCGCTGACAGTATCCCTAACTGGATCTTCGGCATTCCCGGTATCAGTATAAGAACGGCCAAAACCGCGCCGGTAAACATAATTGCTCTTGGCTGAGACTTGAACTGCCCGGATACATCTTCGTTGAGACTTCCCTCCGACACAGATCTTGTCACGATCATACCAGTTGCAGTGGATATAAGAAGCGCCGGTATCTGTGATACCAGGCCATCACCAACTGTAGCAATCGAGTAAATAGAAAGTGCATCTTCAAGTGTCATGCCGGCCTGCACGATTCCGATAATAAATCCGCCAATCAGATTGACAAAGGTGATAATGATCGACATGACCGAATCACCTTTTACAATCTTCGTAGCACCGTCCATAGCACCGTAGAAATCTGATTCCCGCTGGATCTTTGAACGTCTTGCTTTTGCTTCGGCTTCCGTGATCAATCCGGCACTTAAGTCCGCATCAATAGCCATCTGCTTACCTGGCATCGCATCCAATGTAAATCTGGCTGCAACCTCAGCGACACGCTCTGCGCCTTTTGTGATAACGATAAACTGTACTAAAACGATGATAAAAAAGATTACAAAACCGACAACAACATTCCCGCGCAGTACAAATGTACCAAACGCCTGAATTACCTGTCCGGACTGCCCTTGATTTGTCAGGATGTTTCTTGTAGAGGACACGTTAAGTCCAAGACGAAACAACGTCGTAACAAGCAAAAGCGAAGGGAATGTAGACAATTCCAGTGGCTCTCTGATGTTCATGCTTATAATCAGAACAACCATAGAAACCGCAATATTTATAATAATTAATATGTCCATCAAAAACGGACTCAAAGGAATAATCAAAAGCAGGACAATGACAAGTACAAACACTGTCACTGCATTACTCAGTATTTTTTTCATGCTTTACTCCAACTTTTTGTTCATCTTATAAACATAAACCAGAACTTCCGCTACCGCTCCGTAGTACTCCTGCGGGATCTCCTGCGCTAAATCTGTGGAAGCATAAATTCCTCTGGCTAACGGCGGATTCTCAATCACGGCAACACCGCTTTCTTCAGCAACCCGTACAATCCGAAGAGCTAACTCATCCTGTCCCTTAGCCAGAACAACCGGGGCGCCCCATCGGTCTGCATCATATTTTAAAGCAACTGCAAAATGTGTAGGATTACGGACAACTACATCTGCACCCGGTACGGCCTGCATCATACGTTGCCTTGCCCGCTGGTTCTGGATATTACGGATACGGCTCTTAATCTCCGGATTACCTTCTGTCTGCTTATACTCTTCTTTGACTTCCTGTTTACTCATCTTGAGCTTACGCTCATATTCCCACCACTGATACATAAAATCCAGCGCGGCAATGGCAAGAAACGCTATACATATCCGCAATACCAATGTCATCACCATCTCAAGCATATAAGTGCCTGATACGATAATATCCATGTCCATCGTTCTCACTACCTGGACCATATCATCTATCACTATGTTGTAGATCACAGCGATCAATATAATAATCTTCAGAATACTCTTAATCAATTCTACCATATTCTGAAGAGAAAATAACTTTTTTATACCTTCAATCGGATTCAGCCGTTTAAACTGCGGTCTGATACTTTTACCTGACACAAGAAATTTAGTCTGGGCACCAGTCGCAACAATCGCCAATACACTGGTGATCAAAAGGAGCGGTAAGATTGTCTTTACAATCGCCACAACAACCATCAGGCCAATCTCATTGATCTGCTCCTGACTTGCATCTGTTACCGTACCTGCAAATCCGATAAAGTCTATCATAAATGCACGGACTGTCTCATAAATCTTCGGAAACAGCAGCTTCAATATATAAAAAGAGCCAAAAAGCGAAACAACCGTCACTACATCTTTGCTCTGGAATACATTACCTTCCTTACGCTGGTCTCTTCGCTTTTTAGGCGTGGCTTTTTCGGTTTTTTCACCGGAATCTCCAGCCATTTGATCTCACATCCTTTATCCCGCTGCCATCACTCTTAAAACGTCCTCCAGGCTGCTTACCATCGTTGTAATTACATTCCCCATAAAACTTCCAATCGGTGAAACAAGGAACACCAAAAGTACGAATCCTACTACAAGCCTGAGCTGAATACTCAACACAAACAAATTGATCTGCGGAGTGATCTTCGTCAGAATCCCGACTCCAATCTGCATGATAAACTCAAACGCTATAAGCGGAAATGCTAGCTTCATGGCAAGCACAACACACTGGGCAAATATATCCATCACCATCCATGCTGCACCCTGCGAAAAGGCCGCTGCACCATATGGGACCACATCCCCTGAAGTAGCAACAATCTTTATCAAGGCAAGATGCCCGTCTACAGCAAAAAACAAAAGCAAATAAAATATCTGCAAAATATTTCCTGACAACGCTACCTGCGAACCAGTCTGCGGGTCGTAAACCATCGCCATCGAGATACCGATCTGAAAATCCATCACCGTCCCGGCATACGTCATCACCATATCAAACAATATCATTACAAAACCGAACAAATAGCCGACCGCGAATTCCTTCAACAGTGAAAAACCAAATACAAGCGAAGAGTCCGGATCTATATCCACTGTCACTCCCTGTGCCTGCGCTGTAGAGTAAACAATAATTGAAAGCCCAAGTGTAAGCCCTGTCTTTAACATAGCAGGTATATTTCTTCTGCCGAAAACCGGATTCAGGAAAACAAACCCCGACATTCTCATAAGAATCAGGAAAAACAGTATCATTTTCCCTCCTATCTGGCAATCATATCAAATATCTGCCTTGTAAAATCCTGCAGAGCCCTCAACATATTACTTCCGTTTATTACCAGAATCACGCCGATCACAACCAACTTCGGGAGGAATGTCAATGTCTGCTCATGAATCTGCGTCGCCGCCTGAATGATCGATATAATAATTCCGACCATCATACTGATGATTAGAACCGGTCCTGCAAGCTGTGCCGCAAGGACAAACAACTGGTACATTACATCTGTAATCTCTGATGTAGTCATACAACCTCTCCCCGCTAGTTAAAACTCTTCACAATTGACGAGAACAACAGCTCCCATCCGTCAACCGATACAAATAGCAGTACCTTAAAAGGCAGCGCAATCGTCGCCGGCGGAAGCATGATCATACCCATCGACATCAATGTACTTGACACAATGATATCCAAAAGCAAAAAAGGAATATACAAAAGCAACCCTACAGTAAATCCCCGTTTTAACTCACTCGTCATAAATGCCGGAATAATCACAGTAAGGGACAAGTCCTGAGGTTCCCCCTCCAGCTCCTGCCCCGACATATCTATGAACAAATTCAATGTGCTTGTTTCCGTATTCTTCAACATAAATTCTTTAAGAGGCACCTGTGCCTGCTTAAAGACTTCTGTCTGGGTAATCTCACCATTTTTATATGGCGTATAAACCTCCGTGTTCACCTGCTTTATAATCGGGTCCATAATAAACAGCGTCAAAAACAGAGCCATCCCCACTAGCACCATATTCGGCGGTGTCTGCTGAATTCCTATGGCATTCCTGGTAAAAGAAAGAATAATGATGATCCTGACAAAAGATGTCATCATAATAAGGAGCGATGGCAGAATCATCAGAATCGTCAACATCACGAGAATCTGCAAAGTAGGAACTTCTGCACCGTTAATGCTTACTAAATTATTATTTTCTAAATCCATATAATTACTTCTTCCTGTCCTTCAGCCGTTCTATTACATCCTTAAAAGCTACACCTGCGTAATTCGTACTTTCCGGTATGGAAAGCTCTGTCAATTCATCTTCCTTTAATTCTGTCAACAAATTAACATTCTGTCCAGTAATCCCAAGCAGGAATATCTTACCGGAAATCTTTACAAGAGCGATCGAAGACTCCTGCCCCAAAAGCGTCTGATCCATAACACTGATATAGCGGGAACTGCCTCCTGCATATCTTCCAACACTCATTTTGGTTCCTATATATTTTGTACATATATAAGTCAGAAATAAGATTGCGACAACAATCAGCAGCGTACCTATCGCTGTTAATATACTCTGCAGCATAAAGTCTTCTCCCCTTCTTAGCTAATCTTCCCTCTATACAATCTCCGAAATCCGAATTCCAAAATTATCATCTACGACAACGACATCACCTTTCGCAATGCACTGTCCGTTTACATACAGATCAACCTGCTCCCCGGCAAGTTTATCCAATACTACCAGCGAACCCTTATTTAACTCCAGAATATCCCTGACTACCTTCGTAGTCCTTCCAATCTCTACAGAGAGCTCCATAGGAACATCCATCATCATATCCAGGTTTTCATCCAGTATTCCATCCGGAGCATCCCCCGCACTCAGATTCGGCTGCGGAGCAGTATGCACCTTGAGCTTTTTGGGCGCTGACGCAGCATCCCTGAGCTGCTGAATCTGCTGTTGCTGCTGCTCTAAGGACTGACGCATCATATCCATCATCTGCATCATATTATTCATGATTGCCGGATCCATCTGCGGCTGTACGTATACCGGAGCCTGCGGCATCTGCGGTGGTGTAGACGCTGGCGCTTGCGGCTGCATAGCCGGCTGCTGCGCTGACATCTGCGGCTGTTCTTGCTGCGCTGTCGGTGCTGCCGGTGCGTCGCCTCCTGGTATTCCGCCGCGAAGCATCTGTTCAATTGCCTCTTGAGACATCACGCCGCCGTCACTTCCTGACGCAGCCGGCGCAGGTGTCGGTGCAGGCGCTGGTGCAGGTGTACTTGCAGTATCTCCCTCTCCTCCCTGAAGCATCCGCTCAATCTCCTCCTGAGACATCGTCCTGTTTTCTCCGCCATCTGATGCTGCAGCCGGTTGCGGTTGCGCAGCCGGTGTGGATGCCGGCGCTGGCGCACTCTCCTCACCTGCAAGCCCATCCGGGAAGAACCCTGATACAAGATCCTTCGCCAAACTGATCGGCATCAGGTTTAAGAATTCGCTTTCCATTTTATCAGCAATCATCAAGTTAAATCTGATAACTACCATTTGGTCGTTATCTGCAAAATACTTTTCTTTAAACTGCTCCGGACTCTCCACCTCAAACGAAACGGGCGTGGAAATATCAACTCTTCTGGAGAGAAGCTCAGATAGAGCGGTCGCAGAAGCTCCCATCATCTGGTTCATTACCTCGCAGATCGCACTGATATTCATCTCATCCAGTTCAAACTGATCGTCGGGAATTTCCATTCCCATCAAAAGCTCAACAATCACTTTCACATCAATGCGCTTGAGCAACATGATATTACTTCCGTCAAGCCCTTCCACATAACCAATCTGCACCCCTACTGCCGGTTCAATACTTGCAAATTCAAATTCATCTTTATGCTTTACCTTAACAACCGGAGTTGTGATGTCAACCCTGGTATCCAGCATGGTCGAAACAGCAGTTGCAGAGGCTCCAAGACTTATATTAAGGATTTCGCCAACGGCGTCAATTTCCATATTACTTAAATTGTAAGTATCCATATTTCTTATCCCTCTTTCCGGCATCATCCGGTCCCTTCACGCTGTTACTGACCTATTTCAAGGGCCTTTTGAGCCATAAGCTTAATTGCATTAAACGCAGTAATATTCGCATTATAAGAATGGGTTGCCGCCATACTGTCCGTAGTTTCCTTAATCAAATCCACATTGGGCATTGCTACATAACCATTTTCATCTGCATCAGGATGTTCTGGGTTAAACACCATCTTCAAATCTGTCTGGTCCTCGGCAATCTCTGTCACAATTACTCCGCCGTTGCGCTCCCCGGAGCGCCCTGCGTTTCTGGTACGACGTAGCACAGAACCGAAAGATTCTTCTTGGGCCTGAAATCTTACCACTTTCCTGCGGTATGTCTCGCCTTCTTCTGTTCTTGTCGTCTCAATATTAGAAATATTCTGCGCCGCGACATCAAGCCGCAGACGTTGTGCTGTCATACCTGACGCACTAATATCCAATGAACTTAAAAAAGCCATGCTTTTTCCTCCTACTTTTCTAAGAGGCCGGTTACTGTCTTAAGAATTCTCTCCGGTTTGAACGGTTTCACGATAAAATCCTTAGCGCCAGACTTAATTGCCTCGATAACCATACTTTCCTGCCCCATTGCAGAACACATTACGACCTGTGAATTGCTGTCTATCTCCTTAATCTTCTTAAGCGCTTCTAATCCATCCATATTTGGCATTGTGATATCCATCAAAACTAAATCCGGATTTTGTTCGCCATATATCTTTACAGCGTCCTGACCGTCCGTAGCCTCGATCACATCCGTATATCCACCCTGCGCAAGCGCATTCTTAACCATCATCCGCATAAATGCCGCGTCATCAACTACCATTATTTTAGCCATTTCAGCACCTCTCTCCTTGTTTTTCTTAATATATTGTAACAGTGGTTATCCACTGGTACTTACTCAGCCGTTACTTCTTCTGCGAGCTGTCCCTCGGCTTCACCCGGCTCAAGCTCTTCTTTTTCGATTCTTTCATCCAGCTTTACGGCAACGCTGTTTTTATGTACGCCAAGCTTCGCGTCAAACCACGGCTGACCTGCAACATATACCTTCACATCAGAATTCTTGCTCTTGTTCAGGTCAATAACATCATCCACTTTAAGTCCATAGACATCACGGAAGTTGAGTTTCGCCGTGCCAAGCTGAACTCTCATGTCAAGCGCAGAAGCCTTGAGCTTCTCCATAATGATCTCTCTGCCATTTTCAATGCCATTATCATAAGCGTTTTCAACATTACGCCTCTTATCCATAATTGAGAATATATTCGACAGAAGATTGCCCGGGATACAGATACTGATATACCCGCTTGCATTCGGAATCTTCATCTCCAGCATGATAATCACTATCGTCTCATCCATCCCAATCTCCTGGAACATGCTTGGAGACTGTTCAAGCCTGCGTCTTTCTACCGACAAATTAATATAATTCTTCCACGAATCCTTGATCGCCCCAAGGAAATATCCAAGCAAACGCTCATAAAGCGCCAACTCTATATCTGTATAAGTATATTCCACCGGCAGCTCCGAGCTGTCTCCTTCGCCCCCCAGCATCCTGTCGATCATATTCGTCACAAGAAGCTGGCTGATATGGAACACAATCGGCGGATTCTTTGAATCATCCGGAAGTTTCATATACAAGATTACCATGACATCATTCTCTCCCAGAGAATTACCAAACTCATGATAACGCTGCTCTTCCACGGAGATTACCTCAATCTCACAGTTCATGCGCAAAACTCCATTGAGCTGTGATACGATAATCCTACAGTAATTGTCATGAATGCCCTTAAGGATCTTCAGTCTTTCCCTTGTGAACTTTTTAGGACTGTAAAAATCATATTTCTTATATTCTTTTTCTTTTTTTTCTTCCTGTTTGGCAGCTCCTGAATTACCTTCCCTCATGGAATTCAACAGCATGTCTATCTGGCTTTGTGATAATACATCTGACATAATGATTCACATTTCCTTCTATTCAGTAGTAGCAGTATCGCCGTATACCTGTTTATAATATCTGTCAAGCTGATTCTCTATATTACCGGTCTTGGTAATCAGAAGCTCTACTCTACGGTTTTTTGCCCGATCCTCGGGGGTATCAAACGACGCAATCGGACGGTGCTGCCCAAATGCCGAGCTATATAGCCTGTCGCCGGCAATTACTTTCTTTTTCTGCAGATAAGCCGTTACAACCGCGCTCCGCATTGCCGACAACTCACGGTCCGTGTTGATATTATTCTTCTTATCCGGACTTCCCTGGGACGTATGGCCGATAATCTGGATCTGCTCAATTGCCTTCGCACTTGGCTTAATTATCTCCGCGAAACGGTCTATCATTTTTTTGCCATCCTCCCTCATCACCCAATCGTCGCCGTCAAAGAATACTTTATCACGAAATGTAATAAATGTATACCCATCTCCTTTAGCAATTTCAACTTCTGTAGCATCTTCAGCAAGTTCTTTCAGATCCTGAAGCTGTTCATAGAGAGATTCAAACTGTTCATCCAATGCTTCCTGTTCTTCCGGACTTCTTCCGGTGTTCTCCTGCGGGTCATTCAGATCGTCCTCATAAATCGCATCTCGATTAGTGTCCTTCGGGAGATCCGTAGTTCCCGGTACATCATCATCTCCCGGCTGAGTCTCTGTCGTGACAAGTTGAGATACTTCTTTAGCTGCATCCGGATTCAAGCTTTTAACAAGATTTTCCCACTTTACCTGGTCTACAGACGATATAGAATATAATAATACGAAAAAACACAAAAGCAGCGTAACCATATCACCGTATGTATCCATCCAGGAAGCGCCTTCCTCTGGTGCCTTATTTCTCTTCTTCATTTATACTCACTCCAACTGTTTACTATTTCTTAGACTTCTTGGATTTTCCGCCGCCCTCTTCTCCATTCAGAATCTTCTGCTGATTCGTTTGATGAAGCAGAGATACCAGCTTCTCTTTCAACACCTTCGGATTATCTCCGGCCTGGATTCCGACAACGCCTTCTATAATTACCTGTTTGTATATTACCTCTTCATCGTTACGGATACGCAGTTTCTTCGCAATTGGTCCAAAAAGCAGGTTAGCTAAGATACATCCGTAAAAGGTCGTAACCAGCGCCGTTGCCATGCTGACACCCAGGTTACTGGAAGAACCTGATGACAAGTCCATAGACTTCAACATATTAACCAATCCGACCAGCGTACCGATCATACCAAATGCAGGTGCATAACTGGAAGCCTTATCATAGATAGCAACTTCACCGTCATGACGCTCGATCATACTGCTGACTTCATTCTCCAGGATCTCCCGGACTTTTTCCGCTTCCATAGCGTCTACAACCAGAAGAATTCCTTTTTTAAAAAACGGGTCTTCCAGTTCATTCGCCTTTTCTTCCAGAACAAGAAGTCCATCCTTTCTTGCCATCTGCGCAAACTCGATGATCGTCTCAATAACCGGTTCCGGCTGAAATTTCTTACCCGAGATCAGCTTCGTCATATGTTTTCCCATCTTTTTCAGCTTGTCAAGGGGGAAACTGGCAATAACGGCACTAAATGTACCGCCTATTACGATAAGAACGCTTCCCGGATCCCAAAAGTTCATAAGTTCTCCACCTGACATGATTCCGAATAAGATAAATCCAAAACCGGCGACTATTCCTATAATTGTTGTCGGATCCATACTGTAATTACACCTCCACCTTTATCCCGCTTACAATTTCCTGATTAAACTGAGTAACCTTTTCAATAATCTCCTGCGGGCTTTCTCTGACGATATGATACCTTCCGTTCATCATCGTAATCTTCGACTCAGGTATCTGCTCTATATATTCAATCTGTCTGTTGTTTACTGCAACGCATTCGCCATTCAGTTTTGTTAATATAATCAAACCGAAACCTCCTGTCTTGAGGCATCTGCCATGTAAGCAGACGCCTCATCCTGCCTTCTTCAATTGCTTATGTATCTTGCATTAACGCTTCATATTTACAAGTTGTTCAAGTATTTCGTCCGTTACTGTAATGATCTTGGTATTCGCCTGGTATCCACGCTCCGTCGTGATCATCGTTGCAAAGTCCAGAGCAAGATCTGTATTGGACATCTCAAGGAACCCGCTGCGGATCATTCCCGTTGCATCTGTCGGGCGCATACCGATAACTCTTCCGGTGTTGTTTCCGATTTCATAATAATAACCTGATTTCTGATTCAGACCATTGGGGTTTTCAACAGATGCAACTGCAATCTGCCCGATCGTATGCGGTACGCCATCCTTATCGGTACCTACAACCGTACCATCCGTTCCGATACGCCATGTTGAAATCGCATACAACTCGTTCGGCTCAACCGGCACGCCCTTCTCATCTGTCACATAGGGAATCCTTATCGGCTTCATCTGGCCGAGGTTCATAAGCTCTTTTCCATTCTCATCCACCTCACCGCTCGGTGCATAACCGTACACATAGTTACCACTGTCATCTACAAGGAAACCATTGGCATCTGGACTGAGAATTCCTACTCGTGAAAGGAACAAACCTTCTCTTGCAAGATTCACTTCACCAGTGTCCGGATCCGCTTCGATCGCCTGATCCCGGTATACACCCACGATAAAGAATCCCGGTCCGTCAACCATACAGTCTAACTCATTTCCTGTATACTGGCCGTTTGATGTACCAAAGTTCGTGCTGACCGAACTTACTACAGAACCATAACCAAGCTGAGATACGTTGATACCTCCAAGGCTTCCTGTCCTCGCCTCACCGGCCTGACCGTTCATCAAGTTTGTATACACGGAATCCTGCATATTCGTTGATCTTGACTTATACCCCCATGTATTAACGTTCGCAATATTATTTCCAATTACATCCAATCTTGTCTGATGCGCTTTAAGGCCTGCAATTGCAGCATTCATTGATTTGACCATATGTTTATACTTCCTTTCTGTTATAAGCTTTTGTACCGTCACGACACCTGTCATTCGGACTAGGTATCCTGCCTCCACATGTGGTCCGGCTAGAATAAAACGGCACTGTCAATATTGGTAAATATATTTTCTTTCATCTCTCTGTCAGTCATCATCGTAACAATCGTATTATTCGGTATATTTACGATAAAAGCACTGCTGTCACCAATCAGGACTGCGTCCTTTGAGCCTTTGTCCCTTGCCCGCTGAACCGCCTGATTCAGATCACTGAGAAGCCCCGGTGTCATCTCCATACCGCGGGACTGCATACGCTGTGCGGCATGTTTTGAAAAATGTACTCCGCTTTTCTGGTATTCCGTCTGCAAAGACTCCGCGAAACTCGCAGAACCAGTTTTTTCCGGTACATTTAGCTGATGAGAAAGCTTTAATTCTGATATGTTAGAGAGATTCGAAAGCTTTGAAACACCCATCGCTTTTCCACCGCCTTTCTGCTTACGCGTTTAAAATAACTTCATGTTCGTCTACACTGTTTCGCTGCCAGTTGTACCGCCGTCTCCGCTGTCTGTGTCTCCGCCTTCTGTTTTGTCATCTTCTACTTCGTCTTTCAGCTTGACATCACCGACAGACATGATCTGTGACATAGAATAAGCTTTATCTCCTACATAAATTGTCGGAGATTCTCCCGCCAGTGAAACCCCTGTGATCGTAGCCTTGGTATACTCTCCGGTTCCGCGGCCAAGTGCATCCACCTCTGCCAGCGTAACATCTTTGCCAAGCATAGACGTAGCATAAGTGATCATGTTGGTACTTGTCATCTGCGCTAACGCTGTGATCATCTTGGACTGTACCATCGTTGCCATAAGCTCAGATGTGTCCATCGGATTATCCGGGTCCTGATATTGCATCTGTGCAGCCATAAGCTTATAAAAATCTGTCATCGTCATATCTTCTGAAGTTGCTGCCACATCATATCTTTGATATTTGAGCCCCCCGGTACCCTTTGTTTCGTCTGTTCTCGTATATCCATTCGCTGACGCAGTATTCTGTGCAGCAAATGTATTAACTCCATTTACCGGCATATGTTCTCTCCTTTCCCACCGTCATATTATTATACTTTTTCTTAAATTATGCAAGACCTAATCTAAGCTGCTGCAAGAAATCTTTAGAGCCGGCTTCCTGCTCCATTCTTCTGCGGCTTTCCTCATGTCTGCGCTCCTGCTCTTCCTTCTGTGCCTGCGCTCCGCTGTCATTACGTCCCTCTTCATAGAAATGTGACTCCTGACCGCTCTTGTCTTCCACAACAACATCCATCTTTTCTCCCAGCGTGCCCTCAAGCATCCTGCCAAGTTCACCTGCTTTGCTGGACATTGCCTGCATTGCCTTCGCATTGGAACAGATGATAGATACCGTCGTCTCACCGGCCTCATATGCCACTTTGACTAAAAGCGCTCCCAGATTCTTCGGTGTAAGGCTAAGCTCAAACTCCTGTCTTCCGCTGCTGATCTGCTTCGCGATCATATCCTTAAGCATGTTCGCGTATTCCGGCTTGATCTCTCCAGTCTCTGCAACTTCTACTTTCGCCTCGATCACCCCGCTGTCACTGTTGCCCTGAAGCCGCATAAAGGACATCTCGGCCTTATCTGCCGCCGCTTCCGCGTTGACATCAACCACGTTAGTCTCTTCTTCGGCTGCTTTTAACAGACCGGCTTTCTCATCTGCGCCTGCATTCGTCTGCTGTTCTCCCGCTTCTGACATTTTCTTCATCATCGGGGCATTCGCTGCCAGCTCCTCCGGATTCATAGAGACACTGCTTTCTGCAAAAGCATCCTGCGGCAAGTCTTTCACCGGCTTTGCAGCCGTCTGAAGCAAATCTCCTGTCTGGAGTGCGTCTGCCTCTGTCATAGCTCCCGTCTCCATCACCGCTTCTGCCATGTTCTGTCCCCATAATGCACTTGCATCCTCTGCTGTCTGAACATTTTCTGCGCCCATCTGCATAAGACTTGACAATGCATCCGTGCCTTCGGTGCCTTCAACATTCAGCATCGTCTGCTTGTTCGGATTGGCATCTGCTGCCTGAACATTCTCTGTCCCCTTCTCCGCGACAGAATCATCTTTCTGGTCATAGGTCTGTCTTTCCGCCTGGGCATTGGCAGAATTCGCCGCTCCCGCTGCGTCTGTCAGCGCCTGACCAAAGTCCGTCTTGTCATTCGCGGACTTTTTGTTCTTCTGGGCCTGTGAACTCTTGGAACTTCCAGTCTTCACAATGTCCATAATACTGTTACTGACCATGTCTTTTACCTCCTTTCTTTTTGAAAAAGCAAATTGTTAATCTGCTTCCTCTATTATATAACATTTTATAGTAATCTGCAAACCAGAAATTACTACCGCGCGATAATCAGCCCATGATTTACAAATTCCTCCACGAGCTGCTCTTGTTCTTTCTGAACTTCTTTATTATATTCTTCCAGTTTTTTCTCCTTCAGCTTATCTAACGAAGTGGTATCTGTCTTTGCTGCGATCAGCTCTTTACGCTTTTTCTCTTCTTTGACTTTAAGAGCCTTGATCCTTTGAGTCACCCTGAACATCTCACCTTTTAAGTACTCCAAATAGTTTTCATAAGTATGTATCCTGAGTATCTGACACCCGATCTCCTGCTCCTGCTTCATCTGCAGTCTGATCTCTACATCCTTGTCACTCAACTCCCGAAAGGCTTCTTCCTGGATTTTAATCTCATGCATGATTGCTGCATGTTCATTTCGGATACCGTTTTCATACTGACGCTTAAACTCAAGTACCTTATCAAGCGCAAATGCGAACTTCTTCACTGTAATGTCCCCCAATATAATCATTTAGCAAACATTTCCTGCAAAATATTCACCGTCTGCTCTACCGTAAACGGTTCTTCCACATTTTGCATCAAAAAGCGGTTGATGGAATCGATCTTTGAAATCGCATAATCCAACTCCTTATTCGTCCCCGATTTATAAGCTCCGATCGATATCAAATCTTCGTTCTGCACATACAAACTGTACAGGTCCCGAAGTCTCCCCGCCAGTTTTTTATGCTCCGGTGTCGCAATCGACGACATCAGACGGGAAATACTGGCATTGATATCTATCGCCGGATAATGATTAGCGTTTGCAAGCTTTCTGCTTAATACAATATGACCATCCAATATACCGCGAACGGTATCTGCAATCGGTTCATTCGTATCGTCTCCTTCTACTAATACGGTGTAAACTCCCGTAATAGAACCACTGTCAAAATTCCCGCTTCTCTCCAGAAGCTTCGGAAATTCCGCGTAGATAGAAGGGGTATATCCTCTGGCAATCGGCGGCTCTCCGGTTGCCAGTCCTATCTCTCTCTGCGCCATTGCAAAACGTGTAAGGGAATCCATCATCAGAAGAACATCTTTCCCCTGGTCTTTAAAATACTCCGCAATTGTAGTCGCTACCATCGGACACTTCATCCTGAGCATCGCCGGCTGATCGGATGTGGCCACCACAAGCACCGAGCGCTTCATGCCTTCCGGTCCCAGATCCCGTTCCACGAATTCAAGAACCTCACGGCCACGCTCTCCTACAAGAGCGATTACATTAATATCCGCCTTTACATTCCGGGCGATCATACCCATCAAAGTACTCTTACCCACGCCGCTTCCGGCAAATATACCGATACGCTGACCCTTGCCGATGGTATTCAGCCCGTCAATGGCTTTCACGCCAAATTCCAATGTTTCCCGGATGGGAGGTCTGTCAAGCGGATTGATACTCGGGCTCTCTACATAGTAATATCTGCCCGACTCAAACCCTCCTTTATTATCAATAGGGTGTCCTAACGCATCTATGATCCTTCCCCGCAAAAACTCACCCACCGGGATTTTGAGTCTCTTTCTCGTATTGCGCACATAACTGTCCGACCCAATACCATTAATATTCTCGTATGCCATCAATTGTACCTTGTCATCCCGAAATCCTACAACTTCTGCCGGAATCTCTCTTTTCTGCTTCTCGTTATAGATCAGGACGATGTCTCCGATACTTGTATTACTGCCGGATGCCTGCATCGACATCCCGGTAATATTTTCTATCTTCCCGATATAACTGACTGTCTCTGCATTTAGAATCCTTCCCGGCAGTTCCTTAAGCATACTTTTTTAACTCCTTTATAACCTTGCATTATTCATAATCTCACGGATGTTCTCAAGCTGAGTACCCACACTCATATCAATGATCTCATCCGGCCGTTCGACAATACATGTGCCAGTCTCTACGTCTTCCATAATAATAATCTTCACGGAATCAGAGATATTGCTAAGCTCCTGTAAAAATCTCGGATCGGCATTGATATCCTTTCCCATCTCCTGCGTCGCACCAATGTATATCTTCGCCCATGCACTTTTTTTCAGTTTCTCTGTAGCCGCAAGAATCATCCGCTCGATGACTCTGACATTAGAGCGCAGACTGGTACGAACAATCTTTTCTCCAATCGACAATGAAATCTCTTTAAGATCATCCATGTACTTCTCAAGCGTCTTTTCCTTTACATGCTCCACATCCACAATGCTTGCCGCAAACATATCTTCAAGCTCAGCCATCTTTTTCTGATAATCAACAAGTCCACGGGATTCGCCTTCCCGAAAGCCCTTATCATACCCCGCTTTCTGCCCCGCGGCAAAGCCTTCGTCATATGCATCCTGCTTAATCTGCTCTGCAACACTCCTTGCATCATCAAGCACCTTTTCTGCCCGCTGCATCATCTCATCCAGCTTGCGCTGGTACTCCGCCGCCAACCGGTCTTCCTCTGTCTCCTCCGGCGCAGTTTCCGCAGCATCCGCTGCGTCCGCTGTCCCTTCCGGCTTCAGGATATTTTCAATCTCTTTCGCAACATCGAGCAACGGATATTCAAAAGAACTCTGAATCTCATCGGGCGCCTGCGATGTTTTCACCACTCTATACAATGATCTCGTCCTTTCCACCCTTGTTAATTACCAGTTCGCCCTCTTCCTCAAGCTTCCTGATAACGCCAACAATACGTGACTGCGCCTCTTCCACGTCACGCAGCTTTACATTGACTGTAACTTCCAGATCTGATCTGACCTGCTCTGCCATACGGCTGGACATGTTGGAATAGAATGCAGCCAGTATCTCTTCGCCTGCACCTTTCAATGAGTACACAACATCCTTCATATCGCAATCTCTGATGAAACGCTGGATAGATCTGTTGTCCATCGTAAGGATATCCTCGAACACGAACATCTTCTTTCTGATCGTATCCGCAAGTTCCGGATCGTCCTTGCCCATCTCGTCGAAGATGAACTTCTCGTTGCTTCTGTCCATATGGTTCATGACATCCGCAATGTAATCAATACCGCCGATACTTGTAAAGTCGGTAGTAAGGATATTATCAAATCTGCTCCGGAGCTGCTGCTCTACAATCTTGATCGCATCCGGAGACGCACTGTCCATCATAGCAATGCTCTTTACAACCTGAATCCGCTTCATCTCCGGCAATTCCGCAATAACAGAGGCCGCTTTATCCGACTCCACATAAGAAAGCACCAATGCAATCGTCTGTGCCCTCTCGTGCTGCAGGATTGAAAACAGATTCTTCACATCCGCTTTTTCGATAAAATCGAAAGAACGGTTTTTGAGGTACTTCGACACTTTCTGCAGAAGTTCTGTCGCCGTACTCTCCCCATATGCCTTCTCAAGAACTGCCCGGGCATACTCCAAGCCGCCGTCTGTCACGACCTTCTGCGTCAGACACGTCTTATAAAACTCATCAAGAACCTGTTCCGTCTGCTCTGCCTCAAGGTGGCCAAGCTTTGCCACCTCAAGAGTCAGTTTTTCCGCATCATCGTTGCCCAGATATTGATACAATTTTGAAGCCTTGTCAGTCCCAAGTGCAATTACTACTGCCGCCGCTTTCTGTTCCGGCATCAGATTTACGTTTGTATCAGTTGCCATCCTCATCACCTCCGCGCAGCCAGTTCTTAAGCATCTGAGCCGAAAGCTCCGGATTCTCATCCGCAAATGCTCTTATTCTCTCACGCAGCTCCTGGCTCCTCTCGTTCTGCACATTCAAAAGCTCCGGTGACGGCAGCGGTTCTTGTTCTTCTCCCTCTCCCGTCTCTTCGTCTTCTAAAAGCTCCTCTGCCGGGATCTCCTCGAGGATCTCGTCTTCTGCCGCTTCCTGTTTCTTCTTACGCTTTCTCAGCATAATAAACAGTCCAGTTAACAGAAGCAGTAATACGATCACACCAATGATCACAAAGAGCAGATTATCTTTAATCGCCTCTGTTATCACTTCCATCGTGCTTCTCTTCTCCGCTCCGGTATCCTCATAGAACGGTGCGTTAGCAATCGCGATCTTATCAATCCTGTCCTCAGGAGCAATACCCACTGCATTACCCACAAGCTCCATCAGCTTATTCGTAGTAAGATCGCCAAGCGTCCTGCCGTTAATGGCAACAGACACCGTTACGTCCTCAAGGACTCCCGTATCGATCTCACCCTGCTCTTTAATCTGATTCACAAGATAATCTCTCGTCCAGCTTTCACTCGTATAACCATTTCCATTCTGGTTGGCATTCGCCGTATACTGGGAAACATCCGAATTCGTCTCCGTCCCTACGACTCCATTGGCTCCGGCCGTATCTCCGCCGCTTTCTCTTGCCCCTGTGTCTTTCGAAAGAATTCCCGTCTTATCTTCTTCATCAATCTTTTCCGGCGTCGTATATGTCGTAGACTCCCGGATGATCTTTTCCATATTTACCGAGCCTTTTGCCGAGACTCTGATATTATCCTCTCCATAGAATGGTTCAAGCACGTGAACCACCTTCTGCGCAAGCTGCGTCTCTATCAGCTTTGCAAGCGCCTGACTCTCCTCTCCGGATGATGCGCCGTCACTCATGGAATCCGAAACGATGATTCCGTTTCCATCCAGGACTGTCACGTTCTCAAGCTTCATGTTCGGAACGCTTTGCGCCACCAGCCTCTGGATTCCTACTGCCTGCTTGGAAGTCGGCGAACCGTTATTCTCCATCATGACGACTACCGATGCACTGGGTCCATTGGCAGCTTCCTCCGCGTCTGTCAGCACATATTTACTCTCCTCTCCGAGAGCAATCGTCACTTTCGCGTCCTTCACACCGTCAAAAAGCCGTACGGTCGCCCCGATACGGTTCTGCAGCTCATATAACTTGTAAGTCTGTTTTTCCATGTCAGTGGTCATACCACCAGCATTATCTGTAAAAACGTCATATGTAAATCCACTCTTTGGATAACCTTCCTGTGCAAGCTGTGCGCGGGTCGTATCCGCCACATCCACCGGAACTTTTATATTCCCTGAACCGTCGGAAGTATACTCGACATTCATCTCCTGCAGCTTTGCAAGAATCTGCGTTGTCTCTTCCTCCGTCACATTCGTAAACAGCGTCACATAATCCTTGTGATTCAGCACCAATGCAATCACAATGGCCCCGGCAACGATAGCCGCAAGTACAGCGATGGCTATTATCTTCGTCTTCCTGCTCAGGTTCATAAGATATTCTTTTACTGTATTCAGCTTTTCTTTCATTGGTCAGTCTGTCCCATCTATAATCTATTAATATTACAAAGAGATACGCATCAGCTCGTTATACGCCTCTACCGCCTTATTGCGGAGCTGTACGAGCAGATCCACTGATAACTGTGCCTCTGCCGCCGCTATCGGAACCGTATGTGCATCATCAATCTGACCCGTCGCCAAAAGGTACTGTTTGTCTTCCAGGTTCTTCTGGGTATCCTTCACGTTCTGGATAGCATCCGAAAAAACGTCCTTAAACAGGGCCGTTCCTTCCTCTATGATCGAACTCTTATCCGCTGTAATCCCACCGACTCCAAACTTTAACGGTTGAATCGGTGTAATGAATTCTGTCGCCATATTTTCTCTCCTCCTTAAAATATGTTATTATCCTTTAATCGCCGAAGATAACCTCGATATCTCTCCGTTTACAGACTGAATCGCATACTGATATTGCAGAGCCGCTCTGGTAAGTTCCGTCATCTCTGCATCTGCAACCACATTATTGCCATCCATACGGGCCGTCTCCGTATCCGACTCTTCCACAAGCCACACCGCAGAGTCAGCCGCCTGTCTAATGCGTTCCTTATCCCCCGATGCTCCTTTAAGCTTCGCACGGTACATATCTTCAAATGTTACATACTTCGCCTTATATCCAGGTGTATCAACATTCGTAAGATTCCCCGCCGTGACTGACTGTTTTTTCCATAAAAAATCAAGCGACTTTTCTGAAACAAGAATACCATTTCCAAAAATATGATTCATCTTTCACCATTCCTTATCTTAATTTCTACCTATTAAATGCTGTTTAAAAAACACTTCAAATGCCCATAGAAAGCGAAAAATACACTAATAAAGTGTACTACTTCTTTTTTTATCTGTCAACCTTAAGCACACTTCTTCCATATATTTTCACACATTTTTTATCATTTTTCTACATCAATTTAAATCGTTAAATCTTCTACAAAAAACTGCTTTCATTTCCGCTGTCATTCTCTCCAAAATCGAGAATACTCTGCAATTTTTGCTGCATCTGAAGCTGCATCATCTGCACCATCATCTTATATACATCTCCGTACTCCGAATTGTAAGCCAGCCCAGCCGTTCCCGCCTGTTCCTGAGTGCTTTCCGGCGCAGATATCTGTACCGTTTGATTGGTGTTAAAATCCTCTCCGGCATACTCAAGCACGCGCTTGACATAGTTCTGCGTTTCTTTAAACGGAGGAATGCCCCCATATTTGGCAACATTGCCGCTTCCGGCATTATAAGCGGCAAGCGCCAGCTTTGTATCCCCATCATACTTGTCAAGCAGCTTTGCCAAATACTTCGAACCCGCCATGATGTTCTGCCTTGCATCGTATGCG
>CAJUMF010000024.1 GCA_910586965.1 uncultured Dorea sp.
ATCCGAGAAAATGAGACAGAACAGGTATCGAAACACTTCGATTACCGGAATCCCTTTTGCTTTTCCGGCATTACATTTGAAAAGAAGTTTCCCAATTTGGAATTGGGTCATAAAATTTGTGACAGAGTTAGAAATCTCATTCCCGTTTTCAGCATTATATGGTATACTTGACATGGCATAAATCTCCTTGCTGTGTGATTGTTCTTCGCAATTCAATTATACCATCAAGTGTAGGTTTGTGCCTTTTTTATGGACTAAAGTATTGATTTTTCAAGGTTGGGCACACCAATTGATGTGGGAAGTTTGAGTTATGTATTAGTAACCAGGGAGGGGCTTTCAGCGTTGCCTTATGGCGTGGAAGAAATTTATGGGATTCGTTCATCGGGGAAATATGGTGGATTAAAGCCCCTATATCATGAAATGTACCAACTGTATGCCGATAAGCAAGTTATAATATATGGGAGGTCAGCAGTATGACGATTGAAGAAATTGTTCATAGTGAGTCCAAAAATGTAGAATTTAAGATGATGATTCCGAAAGATTCGGAGAAATATACAAAGTCTGTTGTTGCATTTGCCAATACGCAAGGCGGCAAATTGATTTTTGGCGTGGATGATAAAACCAGAAAAACTACCGGAATAGATGAAGACGAGCTGTTTAAGATGATGGATAGTATTTCTAATGCAATATCGGATTCCTGCATACCTCAGATTGTTCCCAATATTGAACCTCAGACTGTAGATAGGAAAACAGTAATCGTTGTGACTGTCACACCGGGAGCAAACAGACCTTATTATTTGAAATCAAAGGGGAAGGATACGGGAACTTATATCCGGGTTGCCGGAACATCCAGACCTGCCAATGCGGAGAAAATCAAGGAATTGGAGATGGAGGGTGCAAGGATTTACTGGGATGAGCTGACGTGCATAGGATATAAGGTTACCGAAAATGCAGTGAAAAAATTATGTAGCGACATCGTAAGATTCAGAAGTGAAATGGGGCTGCCTGAACGGGATGTAACCATCACGCAGCTTATGAATTGGAAACTTCTGAAAAGTGAGAATGATTCCCCGATGGCATCCAATGCGTTTGTGTTAATGACATCGGACTATTTCCCGTTTTCCAAGACCCAATGTGCTGTATTTAAGGGAACGGAGCGAACTGTATTTCTTGATAAGCGGGAATTTTCAGGCCCGATTTATAAGCAGATTGCAGACGCGACAGATTTTGTGCTGCGTAATATCCGCCTTGGCTCGGTGATTGATGGTCTGGTTCGAAGAGAATCCTATGAACTGCCAGTAGAGGCAATCAGGGAAATGATTGTGAATGCCCATTGTCATCGTAATCTGGCAGATGATTCCTGCGTCCAGGTGGCAATCTATGATGACAGATTGGAAGTGTCCTCACCGGGAGGGCTTTATAATGGGCTTACCTATGAGGAGCTTATGAATGGACATTCCAAGATTCGTAACAGGGCAGTTGCGAATGTATTGAACAAGATGGGTTTTGTGGAGTCATGGGGAACCGGAGTGAAAAGGATTCTTGGCGCTGCTGAAAGCTATGGACTTCCTGTGCCAAGGTTTGAAGTTTATGACGATATGTTCCGGGTAAACCTTTTTCGAAATGTTTTTTCAATAGAAGAGCAAATAAGCATCGGAGAAACATCGGAGAAACATCGGAGAAACATCGGAGAAACATCGGAGTAAATCTGAGTATAAATTAAACGGTACACAGGAACAGATACTTGAATTGCTATCGCAAGATGCGGGGCTTTCAGCTAAGAAGATGGCGGAAATGATAGGTATTTCGAGCAGGAATATTGAATCTAATATCAAAAAATTAAAAAAATCAGGGTTGCTCCTTCGTCATGGTTCACCGAAGAAAGGGTATTGGGAAATAGTAAATTAGAAAAATGGCAAATGTAAAGAAAGTAAAGAATTCTAAGAAAGTCGGTGATTACGTGGAAGTTGCTAAATTATCAAGTAACCTGAAATATTAACAAATAACATGATAATCTAAAAAAAGTGCAAAAATTGCAAAAATGTTCCAACACTTTAGTACATTAGAAGGAGAAGAAAAATGCCGGAATTAGAGTCTATGATAGAAAGCAAATTGATTGAGCAATTAGTTTACGGGGATTCTCAATGGACATACAGGGCTGACTTAAAAACGGAAGAGGATTTGTGGGAAAATTTTAAGTACATCCTTGAGCAGAATAATAAGGACAGGTTAAGCGGAGAACTTCTATCAGAGGCGGGGTTCGAGCAGGTCAAGAACCAACTGCAGTTTTCTTCCTTCTATAAAGCCGGCGAATGGCTGGTTGGAGAGAACGGGAAGGTTTTAGTGCATGTCCAAAGGGGAACAGAGCGTCTGCATCTTGTGGTAATGAATCATGAGCATATCGCAGGTGGTAGCAGTGTTTATGAGGTCATCAACCAATACAGCGCGTTAAAGACGGATGATAACAAAGCCCCGGCAAGAGACCGAAGATTTGACGTTACTCTTTTGATTAATGGGTTGCCCATGATTCATATAGAGCTGAAGAACCGGCAGTATTCTTATATGGATGGCTTTTGGCAGATTAAAAAATATATTGGCGAGGGGAAGTTTACCGGGATTTTCTCTGCTGTCCAGATGTTTGTCATCAGCAATGGCGTGAATACAAAGTATTTTTCTGCCGTCAGTGATATGGAGCTGAATCCGAAATTCATCAGCGGATGGCTGGATAAAGACAATAACCCGGTGACGGATTACATAGATTTTGCGAAGAGTGTGCTGCGTATACCTCAGGCTCACGAGATGATTGCAAGATATACCGTATTAGACGAAGAAGCTAAACGGCTGATCTTGCTGCGTCCATATCAGATACATGCCATAGAATCCATAAGAGAGGCGTCGAAGACCGGGCAGTCTGGTTTTGTGTGGCATACGACCGGCTCCGGGAAGACATTGACCTCGTATAAAGCGACAAGAAATCTTTTGATGGATATCCCGGCTCTGGATAAAGCAATCTTTTTGATTGACAGGAAAGATTTGGATACGCAGACGACGATGGCATTTCAGGCATATGCCAATAAAGACCTGATTGATGTTGACAAGACGGAAAATGTGGACGATCTGAAGAAAAAATTAAAGTCCGATGACAGGCAGGTCATTGTGACGACCATTCAAAAATTGCACAGGCTGATTACATGGAAATTAAAAGAGGATACCCTAGAATATAAAAAGATAAAGAATCTGAAAATCGCTTTTGTTGTGGACGAGTGTCATCGGGCGGTCACCCCGGGCACGAAGAGGGAGCTGGGGAGATTCTTTGGCAATTCCTTGTGGTTCGGCTTTACCGGGACTCCGAGATTTGCGGAGAACCCTTATCCGCAGCTTGGGGATCTGCCCCGCACGACGGAAGAACTGTACGGAAAAGTTCTGCACAAATATACGATACAAAACGCGATTCATGATAATGCCGTGCTTGGCTTTCAGGTAGAGCATAACGGGCCTAAGAATGTTATGGACGAGACAGACGGCAGTGTATATGAAAATGAAACACATATGCTAAAAGTATTGGATGTCATTTTGAACAAGTCCTATCACAAACTGGGCTTTCAGAATGGAAAAGGAAAGACCTATGAGGCGCTGCTTACCACGCGCTCAATCCAAATGGCACAGAGGTATTATGAACTGCTGGCGCGGGTCAAGAATGGGGAGACATCGCTTAAAATTGACGAAAAGATAAAACAAGTGCTCCCGGATTTCCCAAAGTTTGCGATTACCTATTCGGTGTCTGAAAATGAAGAAGGTTCTCTTGTGAATCAGCAGAAAATGCAAGGCTCGCTTGATGATTACAATAATATGTTCGGCACAACATACGAGCTCTCCCAGATTCAGGGATATAATGCGAACCTGAACAAAAGACTTGCCAGAAAAGATGCGAAATTCCAAAGCAGGAACGAGCAGCTTGATCTTGTAATTGTGGTGGACCGCCTGCTGACTGGCTTTGATGCCCCGTGTATGTCCGCGATTTTTATTGACAGACAGCCGATGGGGCCGCATGACCTGATTCAGGCGTTTTCAAGAACGAACCGTATTTATGATAAAAATAAAGCTTATGGGCAGATTGTCACCTTCCAGGCACCGGTTCTTTTTAAGAAATGCGTGGATGATGCTGTAAAATTATATTCTGCGGGCGGCACGAAAGAAGCGCTTTTGGCCGAATGGGATGAGGTCTGTCCTGCATTTAAAAAGGCTCTTGCGGCACTCCGGGTTTCGGCGCAGACACCGTCGGAAGTTCCCGGCATGTCTTTGAAAGAAAAAAAGATGTTTGTAAAAATCTTCCAGAGCTTTGACAAATTGTTTGCCCAATTGAAATCATTTTCAAATTATGAGGAGGAAATGCTTTCCGAATATGGGATTACAGAAGAGGAATATATAGATTATGCAGGGCATTACCGGAACGTGCTGGAAGAGATAGAGAATGAAAAGCCGGATGCGGGAGAAGAAGACCCGGATACGCCGGAAGTCGATCCGGATTATGAACTGATGGCATACAGCAATACGAAGATTGACTATGAGTATATCATCAATCTGATCCAGAATATTGTTACACCGAACGATGACGCGGCGGATATATCTCCGGAGGAAAGGCAGCGGAAGATTGATGAAGTAAAACAGTATGTGGAGGAACTCCGCAGGGAAAATCCAAAGGTTGCAGATATTATGTCCAATCTGATTTGTAAAATCGAGTCGGACGAGGACAAATACAGAGGCAAGTCGATTCTCAACATTGTCGAAAATACGAAATTGGATTGTATTGAAAAAGTAATCACGGATTTCTGCGTCACATGGTATGCATCCAAGGAGGATGTGATGTATGCTGCAACGCATTACAGAGACGGTGGGATCCCGAATGAAAGCGCGATCAAGGCGACGGTGGATTATGCGGGCTATAAGGCGGAGCGGGAAAGAGCATTGCCGAAGTTTAAGTATTATACACAGATGATGGCAGAGTTAAGGGACACTTTGGATAAAGAAATCAAACCGCTTATTCAAAACAACTGAAGTAAACATGTATTGACATTTTCGGAGAAATCTAGTAAAGTTTTATGTGTAAAACAAAATATTGCAAACTTTCTCTTATTCAGAGCAGTGGAGATACAAAGGATCTGTGAAGCTGCGGCAACCCCCAGACGCGGGAAGGTGCCAACCTGAGCGAGATATCGAACAATAAGAGGATTGGTTTATGAGAATATAAAACAGTCCGCTTTGTGCGGGCTGTTTTTTAAGTAAAAGGCAGGAGCGCAGACTTTTTCCTGTAACCAATTTCTGTAAGAGAAAGGATGCTAAAGGGGCGTAAGGTACGTCTCTTTCGGTATGAAAGGAGAAGAAAATGGAAAAACGATTATTTACTTCAGAATCCGTAACAGAGGGGCATCCGGATAAGATGTGCGACCAGATATCCGATGCAATCCTGGATGCGCTTATGGCGCAGGACCCCATGAGCCGGGTGGCTTGCGAGACAAGCACGACGACAGGACTTGTGCTTGTGATGGGCGAGATTACGACGAAAGCGTATGTGGATATCCAGAAAATCGTGCGCGATACGATTAAAGAGATTGGATATACCCGCGCAAAATATGGATTTGACGCGGAGACCTGCGGGGTCATCACAGCGATTGACGAGCAGTCCAGCGATATTGCCATGGGCGTTGACAAGGCGCTTGAGGCGAAAGAGAATAAGATGTCCGAAGAGGAGATTGCGGCAATCGGCGCAGGCGACCAGGGAATGATGTTCGGCTATGCATCCAATGAGACTCCGGAGCTTATGCCGTATCCGATCTCACTGGCGCATAAACTGGCAATTAAGCTTACCGAGGTCCGCAAAGACGGGACTCTTACCTATTTGAGACCGGACGGGAAGACACAGGTTACGGTAGAGTACGACGAGAACGGCACTCCGAAACGGCTGGATGCGGTAGTGCTCTCGACCCAGCATGACCCGGATGTGAGCCAGGAGCAGATTCACGAGGATATTAAGAAATATGTGTTTGACGCGGTGATTCCTGAGGGAATGGTAGATGAGAACACGAAATTTTTCATCAATCCTACCGGGCGTTTTGTAATCGGCGGGCCTCACGGCGACAGCGGGCTTACCGGACGCAAGATTATCGTAGATACATACGGCGGGATGGCGCGCCACGGCGGCGGGGCGTTTTCCGGAAAGGACTGTACAAAGGTTGACCGTTCGGCAGCATATGCCGCGCGCTATGTGGCGAAGAACATCGTGGCGGCAGGACTGGCGGACAAATGCGAGATTCAGCTTTCCTACGCAATCGGCGTTGCAAACCCGACTTCCGTTATGGTGGACACTTTTGGCACAGGAAAGGTAACTGATGAAAAACTGGTGGAGATCATCCGGGAGAATTTTGACCTAAGGCCGGCAGGAATCATCAAGATGCTAGACCTCAGAAGGCCAATCTATAAGCAGACGGCTGCTTACGGACACTTCGGGCGCACGGATGTTGAGCTGCCCTGGGAGAAGGTGGACAAAGCTGAGGCGCTGAAGGGGTATTTGGCATAAGACGGCTTGTTTTATAGAAATTTTATAAATATTTATGGGCGCTTTGGTGTGAAGCGCCTTTTTTCGTGCTATACTTTTTTGTAAGATGAGATTTGTTTCGGAGGATGGTTTATGAAGTTGAGAAACCGGCTTTTGATTGCATTCTTGACAGTTACGATCATACCGATTATTTTGTCGGTCACACTGATTGGTGTATTTGCCAAAGTACAGCTTGGAGCGATTGATAAGACTTATGGGATCAGCGGAACGACGGTAGAATCCCTGTCGAATTCTACGGAAGTACTTGCGAGACTGGCAGAAAAGCCGTATCGTGAACTAAGGCAGATGGTGAAAGACAGTCCGCAGTATATGGAGGATGCAACTTATCTGAAAGAGTTTAATCAGAGACTTAAAGAGAAAAAAACGTATCTTCTCGTGCGGAAGGAAGATACGATTATTTTCATCGGAGCAGATTCTGATGAAGTAGAGCATGTGATCGGGAGACTTCCGCGTTATGGAGAGGCAGATACTTCGTTTGAAAAAGTGACTTATTTCGGCGGTGATGCACAATCGCTGGTAAGGCAGATAGACTTTCATTATCTGGACGGTGAGAAAGGAAGCGCGTTTATTGTTACGGATGTCAGTAATATGATTCCGGAAGTGGAACAGTTTTTCATTGATATGCTTTTTAGTATCATTATCGTGTTGATCTTAAGTGCGTGCCTTCTGGTGGTTTGGATCTATCGGGGAGTTATGGGACCGCTTAAGAAGATGCGGGCGGCGACGGAAAATATCAAGGAAGGCAATCTTGACTTTGAACTTTGTCCGGAGGCGGATGATGAGTTGGGACAGCTCTGTATGGATCTTGAGGATATGCGCAAGCGCCTTAAGAGCAATGCGGAGGAGAAGGTTGCGTTCGACAGAGAGAATAAGGAGCTTATCAGCAATATTTCCCATGACCTTAAGACGCCAGTTACGGCGATCAAGGGTTATGCGGAAGGGATTATGGACGGCGTGGCGGATACACCGGAAAAGATGGAGAGATATATCCGTACTATTTATAATAAGGCGGAAGAGATGGACACGCTTATCAATGAGCTGACTTTTTATTCAAAGATTGACACGAACAGGATTCCGTATAATTTTAATATTATATCAGTTAATGAGTATTTTAATGACTGTGCAGAGGATCTTTCTCTGGAATTGGAGTCGAAAAATGTAGAATTTGGTTTTTTTAATTATGTAGATAAAGGAATCAAAGTCATAGCAGATGCAGAGCAGATCAAGCGGGTTGTTCATAATATTGTCAACAATTCGTTAAAATATATGGATAAACCGAAGGCGAAGATAAATCTGCGGGTGAAAGATGTGGGTGATTTTATCCAGGTAGAGCTGGAGGACAATGGAAAAGGGATTGCGGCCAAGGATCTGCCGAATATCTTTGACCGGTTTTACCGTTCGGATGCTTCGCGCAATTCGTCAAAGGGCGGAAGCGGCATCGGACTTTCAATTGTGAAGAAGATCATCGAGGAGCACGGAGGGAAGATCTGGGCGACGAGCAGGGAAGAGACAGGGACGACGATGTATTTTGTCCTTAGAAAATATCAGGAGGTGCCGGTAAATGAGTAAGATTTTGATTGTAGAAGACGAAGAGTCGATTGCTGATCTTGAGAAGGATTATCTGGAGTTGAGCGGTTTTAAGGTCGAGGTGGCTAATGATGGGCAGAGCGGGCTTCATAAGGCTTTGAAGGAGAATTATGATTTATTCATTCTGGATCTTATGCTTCCGGGAGTGGACGGGTTCGATATCTGCAGACAAGTGAGAGAGGAGAAGAATACGCCCATTATCATGGTGTCGGCGAAAAAAGACGATATTGACAAGATACGGGGATTAGGACTTGGGGCAGATGATTATATGACGAAGCCATTTAGCCCCAGCGAGCTTGTGGCGCGGGTGAAAGCGCATCTGGCGCGCTATGACCGTCTGACCGGAAGCGCGGCGCAGAAGAATAAGGTGATTGAGATCCGTGGGTTAAAGATTGATACAACGGCGAGACGTGTGTGGATCAATGAAGAAGAGAAGACTTTCACGACGAAGGAATTTGACCTTCTTACTTTCCTTGCCAGTCATCCGAATCATGTGTACACAAAAGAAGAACTATTTCGTGAGATTTGGGATATGGAGTCGATCGGTGACATTGCCACGGTTACCGTACACATCAAAAAGATACGCGAGAAGGTAGAGATGGATACGTCCAATCCGCAGTATATCGAGACGATATGGGGCGTGGGCTACAGATTTAAAGTATAGGTAATGTATAGTGCCATGGAAGACAAATAGCAGGCAGGGGTTAAAGATGATTACAAGTACGTCAAACGCGAAGATCAAGCGTCTGGTAAATCTTAAGAAGAAAAAGAAGCTCAGAGACAGTGAGAAAGTCTTTCTTGTGGAAGGAATCCGTATGTTCCGGGAAGTGCCGGAAGATATGCTTTTGGAAATATATACAACGCAGGCATTTATGGAAAAAGAAGGAAGGTTAGTTAAACAAAGGGCAGAAGATTCCGGCATTGTGGCGGAACTTCTTGCCGACTCCGTATTTGGATATGTTTCTGATACAAAAACACCACAGGGGATCCTGTGTGTAGTTCGTCAGACGGAAAGCTATATAGAGGAGATATCGGGTGCGGACAATGCGCTTCTTTTAGTACTTGACAATATTCAGGATCCGGGAAATCTGGGTACGATCATAAGGACGGCAGAGGGGGCAGGAATCACAGGAATTATCATGAGTGATGACTGCGTAGATGTGTACAACCCAAAGACCATTCGCTCGACGATGGGTTCTGTATACCGTATGCCATTTTTGTATGTGCACGACTTGCCGGAGATCATTCTGGCACTTCAGGCAAAAGGAGTCTGTATTTTTGCGGCACATCTTGAAGGAAGCAGTGCTTATGACGAAGCTGATTACTGCAGGAAATGTGCATTCCTCATCGGAAATGAAGGAAATGGGCTGCGGGCAGAAGTCGCTGCATGTGCCGACCAGTATATCAAAATTCCTATGTGCGGGCAGGTGGAGTCTTTGAATGCTGCGGTTGCCGCCTCTGTAGTGATGTTTGAGGCTGCAAGACAGCGGCGTCAGATTAAGCGAGTATAACGGATATTACATTCCTGTTACATTAATATTACATTAAAGCGGGATGATTGCTTTATGGAATAAAGTATAGTAGAATCATAAACAAGAGATACTAAGGCATTAGACAGTAGAAAAGAGGGAAGAATATGCAGACAGTATATTGGCTGGTGATATTCGTGGTATTGCTGATCATTGAGATCGTGACGATGGGGCTTACAACTATCTGGTTTGCGGGAGGTGCGCTGGCGGCTTTCCTTACAGGGGTGATAGGCTTTGGAGTGATGGTCCAGGTAATTGTATTTCTTGTGGTATCTATTGCGCTTCTTGTGATGACAAGACCTATTGCGGTGAAGTATTTTAATCAGGAGAGGCAGAAGACGAATGCGGAGAGCCTGATCGGACATACGGCACTGGTGACGGAGGATGTCAACACGATCAAGGCTGCAGGCAAGGTTGAGATCAATGGACAGGAATGGTCGGCGAAGACAGATGAACCAGACGGAAGGATTGAAAAGGATGCCGTTGTAGTAGTTGAAGGAATACAAGGTGTCAAACTGATCGTAAGAAAGAAGGAGGACTAGATCATGGGTGACGTAGTTAGTGTAATTATCAGTTTGTTTTGGGTGTTTGTAGTTGTTGTGCTGCTTGTGATACTGACATCATGTATCAGGATTGTAAGGCAGGCACAGGCGTTAGTTATAGAAAGGCTGGGAGCTTATCAGACAACGTGGGGTACAGGGCTTCATTTTAAGATGCCGATCCTTGACCGGGTTGCAAGAAAGGTTGACCTTAAGGAGCAGGTGGTGGATTTTGCACCGCAGCCGGTCATCACGAAGGATAATGTAACGATGCGGATCGATACCGTTGTATTTTACCAGATCACAGATCCGAAGATGTTCTGCTATGGTGTTGCGAATCCGATCATGGCCATTGAGAATCTGACGGCTACAACTCTTCGTAATATCATCGGTGATTTAGAGTTAGATCAGACGCTGACCTCCAGGGAGACGATCAACACGAAGATGCGGGCTTCCCTTGATGTGGCGACGGATCCTTGGGGAATCAAGGTGAACCGTGTGGAGCTTAAGAATATCATACCTCCGGCGGCAATCCAGGATGCGATGGAGAAGCAGATGAAGGCAGAGCGTGAGAGACGTGAGGCGATCCTCCGTGCAGAGGGTGAAAAGAAGTCCACGATCCTTGTTGCGGAAGGTAATAAAGAGTCTGCCATTCTTGATGCAGAGGCAGAGAAGCAGGCGGCAATCTTACGGGCAGAAGCGCAGAAGGAAGCTATGATCCGTCAGGCAGAAGGTGAGGCAGAAGCTATATTGAAAGTGCAGCAGGCTAATGCGGATGGTATCCGGTTCCTGAAAGATGCGGGAGCTGATGAGGCGGTTCTTACGATGAAGAGCTTAGAGGCATTTGAGAAGGCAGCAGATGGTAAAGCGACGAAGATCATAATCCCATCTGAGATCCAGAGCATTGCCGGGCTGGTAAAATCCGTTGTAGAAGTAGGAGAGAAAGAAGAATAAGATAACAGAATAGAACAGAATTATGAAATTTCAGACACCATTACTGCGTATTGACGGGGTAATGGTGTCGCGTTATAGTGTCTTTGTAAGGAATGAAAGTGATGAAGAATGAGATATTGCGCTTGTTGAAGGAGAGGGATACATATATTTCGGGGCAGCAGTTGTGTAATTATTTTAAAGTGTCGAGAACTTCCGTATGGAAAGTGATGGAACAGCTTAAGAAGGAAGGGTATCAGATTGAGGCGGTAAGGAACCGGGGTTATCACTTGCTCAGCTCGCCCGATGTCATATCTGAGGCTGAGATCAGCAGTATGCTTAAGACACAGTGGGCGGGGAAGCGGATTGTATATTTTGATGAGACGGATTCGACGAATAACCAGGCAAAGGTATTTGGAGAAAAAGGAGATGTTCACGGGACGCTTTTTGTGGCAGACAAACAGACAGCAGGAAAAGGACGAAGGGGGCGCGGGTGGGATTCTCCGCCTGGAGAAAGTATCTATATGACGCTTCTTTTGCGGCCGGAGATTTCTCCGGAGAGGGCGCCGATGCTGACGCTGGTAATGGGACTGAGCGTAGCGGAAGCAATCCGCGAAGCTGCAGGCATTGAGACAAAGATCAAGTGGCCGAATGATATAGTGGTTGATAAGAAAAAGGTATGCGGGATACTGACAGAGATGACGACGGAGATGATGTATGTTAATTATGTTGTGATTGGGGTGGGCATCAATGTAAACCAGCAGGGATTTCCGGATGAGATTGCAAAGATGGCGACATCTCTTTACAAAAAGACGGGGAAGGTCTATAGACGTTCGGAACTTATCGCGGCTGTATTGGAGCGATTCGAGAAGAACTATGATACATTTCTAAGGACGGGTGATCTGTCAGGTATTCAAGAAGCATACGATGCTGCGTTAGTGAATTGCGGCCAGGAGGTTAAAGTATTGGAGCCAGGGCACGAATATGAAGCTGTTGCGGAAGGGATCAACGAAAACGGGGAGCTTATGGTCCGGCTTCCTGACGGTAGGAAAAAGCAAGTCTTTGCCGGCGAGGTGTCAGTCCGCGGTATATATGGCTATGTATAACTGCATAACAGGAGGGAATATGTACGAAGAAAAGATTGTGCTGTGCGGTGCGAATTCTTATGAAGAGAAATATTATCTGAATCCGGATTTTGAAGCGCTCCCAGATAGTGTTAAAGATGAATTAAAGATTATGTGTGTGCTGTATGTCAATGATGTGGGCGGAATACTGACACTTGTGTATGATGAGGACGGTGAGCTGAATTTTGAAGTTACGTCCGAGGAGTTTGACCCGATGTTTGACGAGATTGGGAGCGGGCTTAAGATCAAGCAACTGCAGAGAGAGAAAGAAGAGTTGCTCACAGCACTGCAGATGTATTATAAAGTGTTTTTTCTTGGAGGGGATTTATGCTATTAGTAATTGATGTGGGAAATACGAATATTACGCTGGGTGTGTTTAAAAAGGAGGAACTGCTTGGAACTTTTCGGATGACGACAAAGATTCCGCGGACTTCTGACGAGTATGGGATCATGTTGAAGGAACTGGTGGAGAGGCAGGGAATCCGGGGGAAGGATATCGATGCCGTCATTATCGCATCTGTCGTGCCGGATATCATGCATTCACTTGGGAGTGCGATGATCAAATATTTTGGGATCAAGCCTGTGGTCGTATCGGCGGGAATCAAGACAGGTATCCGTATCGTGACAGAGAACCCGAAGCAAGTAGGTGCGGACCGTATCGTAGATGCGGTTGCGGCATATACCCTTTATGGAGGTCCGGTGATCGTGATAGATTTTGGGACGGCGACGACTTATGATATCGTAGGACCGGAGGCTACCTTTGAAGGTGCGGTCATCGCGCCAGGGATCCGCACATCTGCGCAGGCGATGTGGGGACAGGCGGCTATGCTCCCGGCGATAGAGATAAAGAAGCCGGATACTATCCTTGCGAAGGAAACCGTGTCAAGTATGCAGGCGGGAATCGTATTCGGGCAGATCGGGCAGGTAGAATATATTGTGGACAGAATCCGAAGAGAATCCGGCTATACAGGTGCGAAGGTTGTGGCAAGCGGCGGGTTGGGAAATATTATCGCCAGAGAGACAGAGGTTATCGATGTGTATGATCCGCAGCTTACATTAAAAGGATTGCGGATTATCTACGAAAAAAATAAACGGTAAAATGGTGCTTAGATGAATATCGGAGATGTAAAGCTTGAAAATCCATATATACTTGCACCTATGGCAGGTGTCACAGATCTTCCGTTCCGGCTGCTCTGCAAGGAGCAGGGAGCGGGACTTCTATGTATGGAGATGATCAGCGCAAAGGCGCTTCAATACAAAAATAAGAATACCAAAGCCCTGCTCGCCATCCATCCGGATGAATATCCGGTATCTTTACAGCTTTTTGGTTCAGATGCGGATATTATCAGCCGAATGGCACAGGAGATCGAAGAGCTGCCCTTTCAGATCCTGGATATCAACATGGGATGCCCTGTTCCCAAGGTGGTGAAAAACGGGGAGGGTTCAGCTCTCATGAATCGGCCGAAGCTGGTCTATGAGATTGTATCCAAGACGGTAAAAGCGATTAAGAAGCCAGTAACCGTAAAGATCCGCAAGGGTTTTGATGATGCGCATGTAAATGCTGTGGAGATAGCAAAGATTGCCGAACAAGCGGGAGCCGCAGCAATTGCTGTTCATGGGCGAACGAGGGAACAATATTATTCCGGAAAAGCAGACTGGGATATTATTCGTCAGGTCAAGGAAGCTGTGTCTGTCCCGGTTATTGGAAATGGGGATGTATTTTCCGGAGAGAGTGCACTTCGTATGCAGCGGGATACGGGGTGTGACGGAGTGATGATCGCAAGAGGTGCCCAGGGGAACCCGTGGATCTTCTCTGAGCTTCTGGAGTATGAACGGACAGGTGTATTGCCAGAACGCCCGCAGCCGGCAGAGATTCGGGATATGATGCTTTGCCATGCAAAGATGCAGATTGAGTTTAAAGGAGATTTCCTGGGAATCCGTGAGATGAGAAAGCATGTGGCATGGTATACAAAAGGGCTTAAAGGCGCAGCGAGACTTAGGGATGAGATCAATAAAACAGAATCTTATGAACAACTTAGAGAGCTGCTGTATGAAAGAATATAATAAAAAATCTTTATCCTGCATATAATGAACCAATGCCGGGCAAAAGTACCAAACATTTTGTGTTTGAATATATGCTTTCTGTTCGGAAAATGTTGACATTGCAGGGGGCATTATGTATAATATTGAAATTGTGAAAATATCTTTATTTACATAAATGTTCGTTACTTTTCAGTAACAATTATTATGCAAAATTTGCTTGTATTATGAGTCACGCGGACTGTGTGATTACGAAGAAAGAAAAGGAGCTGGACAAATGGAAGCAAAGAAAAGATTACTTACGTATGCGGGTCTGAAGGCGTTAGAAGATGAACTTGAGAATTTGAAAGTCGTAAAGCGCAAGGAGGTTGCCCAGAAGATCAAAGAGGCGAGAGAACAGGGCGATCTGTCGGAGAATGCGGAATATGACGCGGCAAAGGACGAGCAGAGGGATATTGAGGCTCGTATCGAAGAATTAGAAGGTATTCTTAAGAATGCAGAAGTTGTCGTTGAGGATGAGGTTGATTATGATAAGATTAACGTTGGATGTACAGTAAAGGTATTTGACATTACATTTGACGAGGAGATGGAGTTTAAAATTGTCGGCTCTACAGAGGCGAACAGCCTGGCCGGAAAGATTTCCAATGAGTCACCTGTTGGACAGGCCTTGATGGGTAAAAAGGTGGGTGACGTAGTAGAGGTAGAGACGCAGGCCGGAATGATGGAGTATAAGGTTCTGGCGATTGACCGTACAGTTTAGGATGTATATGGAGATAGAAAACCCCTCGGCTTAGAGGGGTTTCGTTCGACTTTGCAGAGGAGCAGAAAGGAGAGTAAACGTGGGAGAACAAAAGAGCAATATTGTAAAAGAGCCGGATATGAACCAGTTAAAGAAGGTGCGCCGTGAAAAGCTTGCCGAGCTGCAGGCGAATGGCAAAAATCCATTTGTCATCACGAAGTATGAAGTAACGCATCATGCATCGGACATTTTGGAGAATTATGAAGAGATGGAGGGACAGAAAGTCGTTCTTGCCGGGCGTGTTATGCAGAAACGTGTGATGGGGAAGGCTTCTTTTTGCAATATCCTTGATCAGACTGGCAATATCCAGTCTTATGTGGCAAGAGACAGTATCGGTGAGGAAGAGTATAAAGACTTTAAGAAACTGGATATCGGAGATATAGTGGGTCTTGAGGGAGAAGTGTTTAAGACAAAGACCGGTGAGATATCCATCCATGCGTCTGCTGTGAAGCTGCTTTCCAAGAGTCTCCAGATTTTGCCGGAGAAATATCACGGACTGACTAATACAGATATGCGTTACCGTCAGAGGTACGTGGACCTGATCATGAATATGGAGTCGAGAGATACGTTTATCAAGCGTTCTAAGATCATCAGCTCTATTAGAAGATATCTGGATGGACAGGGCTTCTTAGAGGTGGAGACACCGATGTTGGTGAGCAATGCGGGAGGAGCTGCGGCAAGACCGTTTGAGACGCATTTTAATGCGCTGGACGAAGACTTTAAGCTGCGCATCTCACTGGAGCTATACTTAAAGCGTCTGATCGTAGGAGGTCTTGAGCGTGTGTATGAGATTGGCCGTGTATTCCGTAATGAAGGTCTTGACACAAGGCATAATCCGGAGTTTACTTTGATGGAGCTTTACCAGGCATATACGGATTATAATGGTATGATGGATCTTACGGAGAATCTGTACCGTCACGTAGCACAAGAGGTTCTCGGTACGACAACGATTGTCTATAACGGTGTGGAGATGGACCTTGGAAAACCATTTGAGCGTATTACGATGATCGATGCAGTGAAAAAGTATGCAGGCATTGACTGGAATGATGTGGAGACATTAGAGCAGGCAAGGGCCCTTGCAGACGAGCATCATGTAGAGTATGAAGACAGACATAAAAAGGGCGATATCTTGAGTCTGTTCTTTGAAGAGTTTGCAGAGGAGCACTTGGTTCAGCCGACATTTGTTATGGATCATCCGATAGAAATCTCTCCGCTTACGAAGAAGAAACCGGAGAATCCAGAGTATGTGGAGCGTTTTGAATTCTTTATGAACGGCTGGGAGATGGCGAATGCTTACTCAGAGTTAAATGACCCTATTGATCAGAGAGAACGTTTCAAAGCGCAGGAGGAGCTGCTGGCACAGGGAGATGAGGAAGCGAACACAACCGACGAGGACTTCCTTAATGCATTGGAGATCGGTATGCCGCCAACAGGCGGGATTGGGTTCGGGATTGACCGGATGTGCATGTTGATGACAGATTCGGCGGCAATTCGCGATGTGCTTTTGTTCCCGACGATGAAGTCTTTGAAGGACGGAATGCAGTAAAATCAAGGCTTTCAAGCCTTCGATAGAAAAAAGTACAGCAAAAGTACAGCAAATTTCGAGCCTATAATACCCGATAACACTGAATAGTACGGGATACGGCAGAAAAGCAGTACCAAGCAGCAGGAAAGAAAAATAGAGATTGCGCTTATTTAGAGCCACTTTTCTAAGAGAAATCTTGGAAGAGTGGCTCTTTTCGTTTTGGCGATTGTCCGGGGAACCTTCATAGGGCAAGTACGATGCACGAAGCTTCAAAGATTCAATGAATAAGGAGGCAAAGAACATGGCATTCAAGAAAATCAGGAATATGAAGGTTTACGAGCAGTCGGGCTATCACTACAAGAGCACTCCGACGATCATGCTCAAAGGACAGTGGCTCAAAGAACTTGGATTCGAATACGGAACACCAATTTGTGTGGAGTGCAGCGGTGGAAAGCTGATCATCACCAAGGCTGACGAGATCGAGGCGACATTTACGGAGGTCGGAACGGAACCGGTAATGTGTGTGGCTGAAGGTACTTCAGAATACGGAAGGGGGAATGCGTAATGGGAAAGATTATCATGTGCGGTTCATTTAAGGGCGGCGTTGGGAAGTCCGTTACCACCTTCAATCTGGCTTATACTTTGGCTGAGATCGGAAAAAGGGTGCTTGCAGTAGACTTTGACAGCCAGGCTAATCTCACAACCTGTTTTGGGGTTGAAGATGTCGAGGCTCTTCCGGTTACTATCGGTCATCTGATGATGGCTGAGATCGAGGAAGAAGCCCTGCCTGAGACAGTCGAATTCATCCATAGCAGAAAAGGTGTGGATTTTATCCCGTCTTCGATGGTTCTTTCGGCGGTTGACAGCAAGCTGAGACTGGAAATGGGTGCAGAGGGGATGCTTTCAAGGATCTTGGAACCGCTGAGAGATTCATACGATTATATCCTTCTGGACACTTGCCCGTCTTTAGGTGCTTTGACTATCAACGCGCTTGCGGCGGCTGATGAAGTTATCATTACCGTGAATCCTCAGCTTCTGGCAATGATGGGCTTGCAGGATTTTCTGAAAACCGTCGGAAAGATCAGAAGCCGTATTAATAACCGGCTCAGCGTGGCAGGGATCCTGCTTACGATGTGCGGTTCACGGACAAATCTCTGCAAGGTTATTTCTGAAGAGGTGGCTGAAACCTTCCAGAATCAGATCAGGATTTTTGAAAGCCGAATCCCTACGACTGTAAAGGTTGGTGAGTCTGTTTATTACAGCGAGCCTCTGATCGAGTACGCACCGGGGAACGGAGCCTGTGAGGCTTACCGGATGCTTGCGAAGGAGGTGGCTTTCGCATGAAGACTGACGCACCGAAAAGAAAGATTTTTAATGATGCGGTTGACCTGCTCTCCACGGGGGAGCAGGCGGCTACCGGCAGCGGCGTGGAGATGCTGGATATTGATTCGATAAAACCGTTTCGGCATCATCCCTTCCACTTGTATGAGGGGGAACGGCTGAATGATATGGTCGAAAGCATAAAAGAACACGGTATTCTGAATCCAGTAATCGTTCGGAAAATGCACTACGGATATGAAATGCTTTCCGGTCATAACAGACAGAACGCTGCAAAGTTGGCAGGGTTGAAGGAGATACCGGCATTTGTGAAAGAGAATCTGCCGGATGAAGATGCTTATGTGTATGTGATCGAGACGAATCTGATGCAGCGGTCTTTTACAGATCTGTCGATATCGGAAAAGGCAGCAGTCCTGGCTGAACGGTATGACAAGGTTCTCTACCAGCGGAAGAGGGAAGAGATTGTCGCAGAACTAAAGGCTTTGGAAAATCCTACTGAAGCTGAGATCGAAAAAGGTGGACATGATGTCCACCTTTCGAGGAACCGAGATAACTTAGGCGATGAATATGGACTTTCGGGGAGACATGTGGCGAGACTGATGCGGGTAAATCAGTGTTTGCCAGAGATTAAAGAAATGCTGGATCAAGGAAAGATGCAGCTTACAGCGGCGGTTCAGCTTTCCTATCTGCCGGAACAAGGGCAGCGGATGGCTTTGGAGGTATCTGAGAAATCTGGCACCAATATTACGGAGAAGATTGCAAAAGAGATACGCAAGGCAAAGATGACGGAGAAGGACATCAGAGAAGCGATTGCGGGTCCGGATCCTGAGATCAACAAGCTGACGGATGAGCCGATACTACCGGAAGAGAAGCCAAAGCCGATAAGGCTGTCCGGTGATATCAGGGCAAAGTATTTCACCGATACGCCTCAGAAAGAGGTGGAAGACATTATAGACAAGGCGCTTGCCGCATGGTTCAAGAAACGGAGGTGATCGGATGTTTGATACAGAACAGTTAAAGTCGATAGATTCAAGATATTTCAATATTATCACGGTGGATGAGTACGATGTGACAATCCAGAGCAGGAACACGGGGCATTACTGGTACCTGCATTGCACCGGCGTTCCGGGGGATGCGGCGTGTATCATCTTCCATAAGCATAAATATTGCCATCCCTATCACCAGCACGGGCGTGGAAACAGCCTCAGACAGGCTATTCGGAGCATACAGAGCCATGACCGGTGGCAGATGAATGGGCGAAAACGTCGATGGTAAGATCGTAGTCTTTGCGAACACAGCAAACCAATTTAAATCGACGTAAAACCGAATAAAACTGATTAAATAAAGTTAAAACCATAAAAAACGGAATAGAAACACCAAATAAAACAAAAACCGGAGAAAATCCGAAATAAACATTGCTATTTACAACGCGTCGTAGTATGATAATAAATGTTGGAGTCTGGGATCCAGACAGAGAAGTAGGTACCGGTTTTTGTTTTTTGAAAGGGTTTTACGAATGCAGACAGAAAAATGGCTTTCAATGAAAGATATATGTAAACATCTTGGTGTCAGTAGAGATACAGTCATCAAATGGGTAAATGAAAAAGATATGCCGGGAACACATATTGGTCGGCTATGGAAATTTGATCCGGATGAAGTCGATGAATGGATGAAAGCCTACAGACAAAAACAACACGAGGAGAAATAACTATGTTTAAAATAAAATGGGATTCTGACATCAACGGGGTTATTTTGTCAGAATACATAGAAGAGAATGATTCGCTAAACTCTCCAAGACCGGTATATGTTGATGAATTTAACATGTTGGGGTTAGCTGATTCGTTTGAACTACCGTCCGAAAATGTCCCGATATGTTGGGAAATAGATCGCAAATACTATTATAAAGGCGTTGTGATTGCGGAAACGCAAAAGGGTAATATTTATGAAGATCCTAAAGTCATCGTTTACGAGGAGCATAAAGGGCGAAGACTTGATCCAATAGATATGGAATCGGTAGTAGCTAAAAATAGTAAGGTGTTATCTGTTGCTGAAGATGAGGCGATGGATTTTATTAAGGAAAAATATGAATACTACCAAGATAAGGTATCGGGATTTGTTGTGGCCTTCAGTGGCGGAAAAGATTCGCAGGTAATATTGGACTTGGTTAGTAGAGTTATTCCACATGAGAAATTTACTCCTGTGTTCACGAATACAGGAATGGAACTACCTTGTACAATTGAAACAATGCAAACTACCGAGGCATATTACAGAAGTAAATATGCCGGGTTCAAATTGGAACAGGCAAAAAGTGATAAATCAGCACTTGATATGTGGAGAAGTTATGGACCACCAAGCAGAATGAATAGGTGGTGCTGTTCTGTATTAAAAACTGCTTTGTTCGGCAGAAAAATGAAAGAACTATTAAATGTTTCTTCGCAGCCAAAACTTATTGTGTTCGAGGGAGTAAGAAACGACGAAAGTGCAAGAAGAGAGTCTTACAACCGAGTTGGCGTTGGAGTAAAGCATGTTAATCTTACAAACTGTCGTCCGATTTTAAAATGGAATGCAACAGAGACATATTTATATCTATATAAAAATGGAGTGAAACTCAATCCAGCCTATACTATGGGTTTGACTAGAGTTGGATGCGGGGTATGTCCATTTGCTTCGGATTGGTCAGAGTATGTGATCAGAAAGAGGTATCCACAGATAGCGAAGGATTATATCGGTGTAATTGAAGATATGGCTCGAAATATCGGTATTACATCACAGCCTAAAATTGATGAGTATATTGCCACGGGAAATTGGAAGAAAAATGCTGGTGGCAAGGGGCTACAGCCAGATCCGTCCAGAATGGATATTATTTCGAAGGAGCCTAACTTCGAGTGCGTAGTAAAAAATCCAAAGGGGAATTGGGAGACTTGGTTTTCTACTATTGGAGAGTACTTCCTTGAAAAAATAGACGACTCCTTCTATAAAGGCGAATTAAAATTTGAAGGACAAGTTGTGAAGTTCGAAGTTCATTATGGCGATAATACAGTAAGATTTAAGGCCATTGGAACCACGAATAGAATAATGCTTGTGAGCTATCTTTCAAAAGCATTTACAAAAACGGCATATTGTGAATTGTGTGGTGTATGTGAAATAGAATGTCCTACGGGAGCATTAACTGTAAGGGATTCGATAAAAATAGATAAATCTAAATGCGTACATTGCCACAATTGTTTTGAAATCAATACAAAGGGCTGCATAATAGCAACAAGAAAGATGGTATATGAAGGAGGAAAGTCAATGGGCGGAACAGCAACGAAGACATCGGGAATCGATAAGTATTCAACATTCGGATTGAGAGAAGAATGGCTGAACTCGTTTTTTGAGGAAATGGATGACTGGTTTGAAGGTTATGCGAACCTGGGTCCAAAACAGATTCCTGCAATGTTGAATTGGCTTAGAGAAGCTGAACTTGTGGATCCAAAAGAAAAGAAGACATCTGAGCTTGCACATGTTCTGAAGCCTATATATGAATCCAATCCTCAACTTGTATGGCAGATAATATGGATAAATCTGGCTTTTAATTCCGGTATTGTGAACTGGTATGTGAACAACATTAAAAGTGAAGTAGAGTATTCAAAGCAGGAAATGGTTGAACTATTAAAGGAATCATATCCTAATTTGAAAGGTGCGACTCTCAAGAATCCGGTTGATGCATTGGTAAATATGTTCAGCAACTCAATACTTGGAACTGTTGATATTAACGATGACAATAGCTTGAAGGTAGGATTACTCACCAAAAAGGGAGTGGCCGTAAAGACAGTAAGGAAATATGGCACCTCAAAGATTTCATCCATAGCAGTGGCATATTTGCTGTATAAAAATGCTGAAATCAATAATATGCATGAGCTTACGGTTTCAGACATTTATGAAAAGGGTTGCATGGGTGTAAGCAATATATTCAATATGGAAAGTGAGAGCTTTCTGAATGCATTAAGAGGGCTTACAAATAATGAGATACTTTCAGCGGATTTGTTGGGTGGATTGGAAAATATACATCTTGCGAATGAGTTTACGTCATTTGCCGTATTAAAAAGAATGGTGAAGAGATTATAATATGAAAAGTTGTACAAATTGCAGTAAGAATCTTGAAAAGGATGAAATAGCACTTTGCAAGAAGTTATTAGGTAAGAAGACCAAACAATTTCTTTGTATCGAGTGTTTAGGTGACTACTTAAATACAGATAAAGAGCTGTTGCTGCAGAAAATAGAGCAGTTCAAAGAAGAAGGATGCACATTATTCATGTAGGAGGTTAGGGCGTATGAAATATTCAGAGATTATAGGTGTTGAAAAACACTTTAAATCGGCTTTTGATATTACGTCTGATACTGGTGATGCGTGGAAAACGTTCATTTCTAATGAACGTTTTGAGAATAATCTTAATCAAATTATTAAGAGCTTCACATCACCAGTGTTTAACAATAGAAAATCCATTTGGATTCAGGGAACATATGGAACAGGAAAAAGCCACTCGCTTTCGGTAATAAAGCATTTGCTTTGCGATGACTATTCTGTAATTGAGGATTACCTGCCAAGAATTAATCAAAGTCAACTGAGAACAAGTATATCCAATTTCCGAAGAAATAATAGGGTGTTTCCCGTTGTATTAAAGGGAATATATACCATTACTGATGTTGCAGATTTAACGTATACCATTCAGCAGCAGGTATCAGCAGCCCTTGGTGATATTGAAATATCTACAAAGACAGATTTCGAGTCTGTACTTCAGATACTTGAGAACGGAACACTTGACTCTTTTTTTGAAAACCTGATTGAGAACAATATCGAACTACATAGTTACGCATCAAATAAAAGCCAGCTGATAAATGCTTTAAAGAATAATGAAACAAAAGTAATTAGAATTATTGCTGATGAGCTGAAGAAGGCAGGTCTCGGAGGGTTCAGGACACATAATATTATTGAATGGCTAACCGAAATAAAGAACGAACTTAAGGAACGTGGAATTGCCGATTATCTGTTGATTATATGGGATGAGTTCACGTCTCTTTTGGATATTCCTGCCAGAAGAAGTATATTGAATGTAATGCAGGATATTGCTGAACTTAGTTACTCTGAGGTAGACAATAACACGAATACTTTGGGGGTCTATCTGCTGCTTGTTACTCACAAAAAGCTTGAAGCAACAGAAACTTATAAGGAATTAAAAGAAGACGAAAGAAATATGGCGAAAGCCAGGTTCATTGAACTGGATTATGGAATGCAGCCTACGACTACTTTTCATATTTTATCTGGGGCACTCGACAGGAAAGACAAAGCTAAATTAGATGAATTGATTCAGCAGAATTTCCTTGATGTACCAAGCGTGAGAATGTTGGTGGATAAGGTTGTAGACAGCGACTCCACAAATGCTGAAGAGATTAAGGAAAAGATTATTAGTTTATATCCCTTCCATCCATATACATCATATTTGGCAACATTTGTATCACGTGTAGTTGGGGAAGCTGAAAGAAGTATATTTGGTTTTCTTAATGATGAAGATTATGGATTTAAGAAATACATTGAATGTTCTATCGATGATTCAAAATTCTTAACAGCAGATTATGTGTGGGATTTCTTTTATAGAACATTTGAAACAAGCTCCGCTGGGCATTTTGATGCCATAACTAATAAATTTAAGTTATCAGGAGAAATTGTAACAAATAAGGGCTCAAATTATGTTGCTGTATTTAAAGTAATTCTGTTACTTAATATTCTTTACAGGGTGACAACAACTGATGCTGACACCCCTGAGAGAAACATGGTTAACCCGAGTACAGATAATATAAAGGCGGCATTCAGTGGTGTACTTGAAGATGCAGAAGTAACCAAAATTCTTGACTATTTAGATGATGCTCAGATACTTCACCGGAATCCGGAGGGAGTATTTGAGGTTTCGTCATCCTCTTTACCGCAGAAGAAATTGTTAGAGGAGAAGAAACGTATCTATCCGTCTAAGGAAGATGTAAGCAAAATTGTTGAGGAATATTCTGTAACGTCATTAGGGAAAATTCAAACCAACATATCAAGAAATGTTCCTAGAGAATTAGATGCCCAGGTCTTTTGGGGCGGTGAAAAAGAGCATTTACTTAAAGGGAAAATATCAGCCAAATTTAAGCATACATATACTGTGAATGTAGCGGTCATATTGTATAGAGGTGCTACAAAAGAACTCGATGATTTGTTGGGAAGAACTGAAACAGATCAAAATACTTCTAGGGATATGTTTGTTAGGCTTTCTAAAGAAGATGAGTTCAAGAACATTGTGTTTGTGCTTGTAAACACAGAACTTGGTAATAGACGATTTGAGGCATATCTCGACAGTCTTGCGCAAGAGGCTGTGGCAAGATCCCTACAAATGGATGAAGAACGTATTGAAGGACAGAAAAATGCTGAGAAGTGGATTACACAATGGACAGATGAGATTATAGCTTCTGGAATGGCAGATATGATATTTAGAGGAGATGTGATTCATGTTCCGTTCAATCAATGTAATAAACACTTAAACGATAACTACATAAAAACTATTTTTAAGTATGGTTTGGATTTACTGCCAGTACCTAATACAGCATGGAAGCATCAGACAAGCAAAAAGGCTGTTGAACTGGTGCTGTATTCCGGATCAAAGAGTGAACTTGAACAAAATGCAGTAAGCAATGATGGAGCAGTTAAATATTTGCTCACAGATGGTTCTAATTTGTTATTCGATAACAAACTTGAGCTGATATCTGATGATAGCAACGTTCCAGTTGTAAAGGTCTGCAAGGAAGTAGACAGAATTCTTGATGAAAAGAAAAATGAGACATCTATCAATCTCGCAGATGAACTCAGATTTCTTACTGAGCCTGAATATGGTTACTATCAAAATCGCCTGTTTATGGGAGCATTGGCATTTGCCCTAAGACCATACGTAGATCGTTTATATACTTCTGGAAACGGTCAGCGAATTGACAAAACTGTGATGAAAGATATTGTTGTCGCAATTTTTACTTATTGGGAAAATGGGCGCTTCAATGATAAATATGTTGTCCGAATGAGTACAGAAGAGGAACGTGCTCTCACTGAAAAACTAAATGAGATTTTTGGAATAGGCGATCAAGAAGGTTTATTGGGAACTAAATGGGCGATAAGAACCAAATTTAAGGAGCAAAATAAAGCTCCTTTATGGGCGCTTAAGTATATTGGTGATACTTCTGAGAAATATCGAGAGTTTATTGATAAGATGTTTAAGTTCTCGAAAAGTACAGATGAAAGCATTCAGCAAAGCTTTATTGTGGAGTTGTTAGAGGGAATAAAGACTTTTGATGTTGAGCTTTCGTCTGCGTTGGCCAGTGTTGAAAGTGCACAATGTTTGGACAATTTCATCATTAAGGAATTACAGGCAATAGGAGAGGATGAAGCAGCTCTGTCTGATGTGAAAGGATTCCTTAATGGCAAATTATCAGGAGAGATTGTTTTCTGGGAAGAGAATGATATTCATGAACAAGTTTTGATGTGGAAAATACATGCATCGACACCGGCACCTGATTCTGATGAAGATGATTCAAATACTGGTGGGTCACCTGATTGGGACGATCATAGTGCATCAAACGGAGATGAGAACCCTGGAGAGGGCAGAGAGGATAACAACCCTTCGCAGGAAATCAAAAGGCGAGTTAAAGATAAAGTTGAAGCAAATAAAGATAATGCGGATAAACTATATCAACTGATAATGCTGCTCTCAGATAAATATGGGAATATACTTAAGGATATTGATGAATTTTTATAAGAAATCAAAGGGGGCTGCTATATGAATGTTGAGGCCTTACTTAACTTGATTAATCAGGATACAGAAAAAGGCGGATCGTATGACAGATATCCGATACGCTTTATGAGCATGCGCTATGAAGAAGGGACATCTGCTGCATTAATGAAGCTGCAGCAGAATATCCCTAATGCTGAATTTTTTGATATACAGAAATTATTGCCTTATGAAGACGCATGGATTACTACTGATAATCTAAGAAAAGCTATATACAATCTGGATCCAGAAAAAAATCATATAATTGTTGGTTTTTCAGAGTATTCTAGATTTTTGTCGCAAGCGGATTTTATAACACTAGTAATTAGTTTGCTTGAATTAGAGAATCCCGAAGAAAACCAAAAGAGAAGAATTTATATTCCATGCTTTGCGCTATATAGTCAATTAAAAAAGACAGTCAAGCAATATCACAGAAGGCTTGATGTATATAACCCGTTCATTAATGATACGGATATTGAAGATTTGCCTAGAATCTATTTTATTGATGAACAGCTTGATATAGGTGATCGCAGTAATGAGGTGGATAATTCTGCAGATTGGTTCGGGATGTGGAGAAATCCGGATATAGATACGTCCGTGCCTATTATTTGTATGTCCAAGACATTGTTATACTTCTACGGTCAGGCTAGTCCAGACAATGTTTATAACATTAAGAGAATCAGGTCATACTGTGAAATGCTTGAATGCATGTTTTCAGTTCATAACATGAGAGAATATCGAAGAGATCCTGAAAAGTATTTCAGAATGATTCTCGATGATATTCGTGCTACGGGAATTAGGGATATTAATGAACTGATTCTGCATAAGGTCAATACACGCTCTATAATTGAAAAGAATTTTTATCAGTTATGGAAGAGTGGCGATGTTTACGTGCATTGGCTGATACAGAACTATATTCTAAGGAACAGTCCAAAGGATTCATACATTTATAGTGTAATGAATCAGCTGGATGAGCTCTCAGATGCAGAATTGATCGAGGAAATATATAAGCATGCGATTGATGTTCAAAACAAGGAATATTGCGAAGAACGAAATCAAATAATTTCAAGCATCAAGAAAACAGAACATGAAATCAGGTTTACGGATCGCTTGATTGCATATTATAACAAATTCCTTTGTGAAATGATTAGGCGAAAGACAACGGAGATTGTCGAAGAAATTGATTTTACGAAAGATGAAAAAATCATCATTGACAATAACGGTGTATTAAAAATGCCAGTTAATGATGAAATAAAACCATACTTGACTGATTCAAGTCAGTATGAGCGTAGGCTCATAGTATGGCTGTTTCGTATGCAGTTAATCACTGAAGATGATGTGGCTAAAGTTTACCCTAATTTTTATGCATATCTAAGTACTAAGGAAAATGATGCATTTCCGGAGGAATTTGTAGATAAATTTGATACATATTTTACTGAGTATCGTAAATTAAGAATTGGTCTCTGTAATGCAGAGTCCTATAATGATTTACTTAGAGCATGGAATGAAACACCCGACATTTTTTATTCGTGGTATACAGATTCAGATATTGATTATGCAGATATTGCAATCAAGAAAAAAGGATTTACGGGGAATGTATATGTACTAGATGGCGTTGGCGCTGAATACTTGGGTTATATTACCAAGCTTCTAGAAAATAAGGGTGAGAATATTTCATATAGTGCATATACGAAATGCCATATACCTTCAATTACCAGTCAGGCGAAGGATCATTATTCAAGCGAGTATAAGTGGATATTAGATTATGATCAAAAAGCTGTGCATGGAGAAATATATTATCCTGTTCCCAATTTGGAGAGGTCTCTGGAGATAATTGATGAACTGGTTTCTAACATAGTATCTAAAGAAGGAGATGAGCCCTTCGCCATAACGGCGGATCACGGAAGCACAATTGGGCATAAAATTTGCAAAAAGGAAAAGAAGTATAATTTCGAAAATGCTGATCATGCAGGAAGATGTTATCAGAGAAGAGATGGGGCGTATGTGAAGGAGTCTGATGATTATCTTCTTTATCAGGATGATTTTTCGAGAGAGTGGATTGTAGCATTAAATAGTCAATCCTTATGTAACAATTCTATTTATGCTGTTCATGGAGGAGCAACTCCAGAAGAAGTAGTCGTGCCTGTGATTATTGCTCAGAGAGGACAGATAATTAATAGAACGTTTAAGGTTAAGGCAGATTCTCTTAATGTTTCTGGATTGAAAAGGACCGTTTCATTTAAGATTACACCGAATCCGAAGGATATTCCAGTCAAGTTATCCGCTGCGGACGGGACTAATATTGTTTTGGCGTTTAATCAGGAATTGAAGGTTTGGGAAGGCGAGTTAACAAGAGGAATCGAACAGGATATTGAAGTTCATATAGCTGATAAGAACTATAGGTTTAGGACAGTTCCTACTACGAGAATGGGAGATGATTTGTTTGATGACTGAATTAGATAGAAAAATACATGATATCTTTCCGGAGGAATCAATTTATAAGACACCTACGCGCTACAACATGTTTGCGGGTGTTAATTTGCCATCCTTTATTAAGGACTGGTTAATAAAGAGATATTCAAATGAAAGAGAAGAGGTAGACAAGGAAGCATTATTTGCTTTTTTGGAGAAGCATATTCCTGCAAAGGATAGCGATATAAAGAGCAGGCTGATGAAAGGAGAAACGATTCAGATTCTAGTACGAATTATTGTCGAATCGGATCTTAAGTCGGGCCTGTTCAAATTTGCCATACCGGACATAGGGATCAAGAGCAACGAAGGTAGAATTAGCGATTATGTAATGCGCTCTCAGAAGGGCACTTTAAAGGAAGGTGAAAACTGGGGAATTGTCACACTTGAATATGTTCAGCCCGAAGGTAGGGAAAAGGGCTATGCTGATCTTGTGAAATTCAAACCATTCAAGCCGTATTCTCCGGATATTGAATACTATTGCGAGGCACGTAAGAGATTTGATATCAAGGAGTGGATTGACTTTATTATACGATGCATGGAGTATAATCCAGAGTCTTCACAATTTGAGTCGTATACACAAAAATTGCTGTTTATATCAAGATTATTAGTATTTTGTGAGCCCAATCTAAATATGATTGAGTTGGCTCCTAAGGGCACTGGAAAGTCATATATATTTAATAATCTCAGTAAATATGGCTGGATGATAAGTGGAGGCAAGGTCACAAGAGCCAAGCTGTTTTATGATATGGCAGCGAACAAACCGGGTATTATTCCTAACTATGAGTTTGTCTCTATGGATGAGATAAAAACAATCATATTCGGAGATAAAGAAGAACTTCAAGGAGCCTTGAAAGGATACCTTGAAAATGGTTCATTTACAATGGGTCATGCTAAGCAGACATCAACAGCTGGATTGATATTATTAGGAAATATTGAGTTGGATAATCATAGGATGCCTATAAATAAAAGGTATTTCCAGGAATTGCCAGATGTATTTCACGATACGGCTCTTCTGGACAGATTCCATGGAATGATAGAGGGGTGGTATTTGCCTAGAATTACAGAAGATCTTAAGTTGGAAGGATATTCGTTGAATGTGGAATATTTCTCAGAAATATTGTCTATGCAGAGAGGTATTTCAAAATATGCATCCGTAGTTACAGACATGCTTGATATCCCTAAGAATGCTGATACACGTGATACCACTGCAATTATTCGTCTTGCAACAGCATATATGAAGATATTGTTTCCGAATGTGAAATCTGTAGGAGATATTAGTAAAGAAGATTTTGAAACTTATTGTTTCCGCCCGGCTTATGAGAAACGTAAGATTGTAAGAACGCAGTTATCAATTGCTGATATGGAATACAATCCGAAGATGCCAGATATTAAGGTGAGAGATATATGATGATTGATTTTGACACAGAACTGAATACTATGGTTTCTGGAAAAAATCTGATGAATAGTTATAAGCTTTACTTTTTGAAGGTTTTGCTTATTAATGTTTCCAATACCAGTAGAACGTTTTCTTTCTATGAAATGGCAGCATGGATGTGCGCATATTCCTTTTCTGATGTATGCTCTTTAGGAAAGAGGATAAGACCACTTGATAAGTTGTATGATGTAGCCGTAATGGCAATCAATCAAGAAGGTCTTATGCAGTCATCAAAACTAGAAGAGATATATGATGCCATAAATAATTCCGTTGATAAGGAATTAAGGAGAAAAGTATCGGCTTTGTGTAATTATGTTCCCTACAGACTGATAGCATATTTGTGGCAGGATCAATTAAAGGGAAAAACAGATAGAGAAAAGAACCTAATAATTGAAAAGCTGTCACGAAATGAAGACGCAAATATATATTCGATTTATACGATTGATGAAGCAATGAAACATATCGAGGTTTTTCCTAATTGGGCGGAATATATTGTGAAAAATAGAAAGCGCCTTATCGCCTGGATAGATGATAGAATTGCTGCTTTTGTCTGGAGGTAAGGAAGACCATGATTTATGCAGATAATGCGGCGACAACAAAACTGGATGATGATGCATTTGAATTGATGATAGATATTCTAAGAAATAATTACGGAAATGCATCGCAGCCATATGAGTTCGGACAGAGAGCTAAAGAAAAACTAATAGAAGCAAGAAAAACAATTGCAGAATGTATTGGTGCTGATCCGGAAGAAATATATTTTACATCTTGTGGAACTGAAAGTGATAATTGGGCTATAAAAATGGGGACGCTCGGAGTAGAACAGATTATCACATCTGTGATCGAGCATCATGCAATACTCAATGCATGCAAAGCTATGGAGGCAACGGGAAAGAATGTAAAGTATCTTCCGGTTAATAATAAAGGGGAGGTAAACCCGGAAGATCTTATCAATATGATAGGGGAAAAAAGATCTTTGGTTTCTGTAATGTTTGCAAACAACGAAGTTGGAACTGTAGAGCCTATAGAGAAGCTTGCCGAAACAGCACATAAAAATGGTTCGATTTTCCATACCGACGCAGTCCAAGCGGTTGGTCATGTACCGATTAACGTTCATGAATTGGGAATAGACATGCTTTCAGCTTCCGGACACAAATTTAATGCGCCTAAAGGGATAGGTTTTTTATATGTAAAAAAAGGAGTGGGTATTAAACCGTTTTTTGATGGAGGATCGCAGGAAAACGGAAATAGAGCAGGAACTGAGAATGTTGCTTCTATAGTGGCTATGGCCTGTGCATTGAAAAATAACTGTGCAGAGCTAGCTGAGAATACAGGACATCTAAAAACATTGGAAAAAATACTTATAGAGAAGTTGAAAAAAAGTGGATTAGATTTTATCCGAAACGGAAGCGATGTTCATATACCTGGAAACATAAATCTATCCTTTGCAGATGCTGAAGGAGAGATGATCCTGCATAGGATGGATTTAAAAAGGATCTGTATATCCACAGGTTCTGCATGTGACAGTGTCAATACTCAGATTTCCCACGTGATTAAGGCGATAGGTGTCCCAAATAGATATGCAGAGGGTACGATTAGAATATCCTTTGGAAAGTATAATTCGGAATCTGAAGCAGAGGAGATAGCAGATGCTCTTATAGATGTTTTGAAGTAGAAACACATGTTTTGGAAAACAAATGGATTAAAACACGAGGATTTTCCTCGTGTTTTTTATTCGATATAAATGTTTTCTGAAAACATGTATAGATTTGACTTGACATTTACTAATAGAGGGTCTATTATTAAAGCACGATGGAGAATGACAAACATCGCAAAATAATTGAAAACATTGAAAATTGAATAAGGAGGTAGATATGCAGACGCTATGGGTGCAGAAGGGGCAACTTGGAAGCACGGTATTTTACCAGGCTATCATGACTGCAGAGGAGATCATTAACACGGTCGGTCTTGCCATCGAACTACCAGAGTGGAAGGGGATGACCGCCGATGAGAAGATGCAGAGGGAGCCAGACATTAACCGTATTTGCAATGAAATTGTCCCATATTTTACCAATGACGATGATAGATTCTTCGGGAGTATTATCGTCGATATCTTTACCGGGTTTGAGGATGTCGTTTTCAGACCAATCAAAGATATCATTCAGGGTGAAGGCTTGAAAATGGAGTACAGTCTACCAGCGCAGGATGCAGGATTCTTGTTTCTTCCGGGGAAGGAGCGGTTGATTGCTCTCGACGGCCAGCATAGGCTTCTCGCTATGAAAATTGCCATTAGGGGAAATAGTGCTATACCAGTTGGTTTGCTAAAAAGCAATAAGCTATCTCCACAGATGTTGTCCTTACAGCCGCATCCGGAATTAGCTTCGGAACAGGTTAGCGTAATATTTGTTGAGCATAGAGATACAACAAAGATACGTAAGATATTCAATAAGGTTAACAAGTATGCAAGGCAGACAGGGCGTGGAGATAACATTATTACAAGCGACGATGACGTCTTTGCAATTATCGCAAGAAAGATGTTCGCTGAAGGTGCAGTTCTTCAGAAAATAGGAAAGAATGATCTGGTTAACTGGACTAGCAATACTTTATCTAAGAGAAGCAAGAGCTTGACAACCTTGAGTGCAATCTATACGGTTGCCGAATTACTACTTAAAGATTATGGTTTTTCAAAAAAAGAAATGCCAACTGAGAGTGAAATCGATGAAGCAACTGAAGTGTGCAAGGCGTTTTGGAAAGAGCTGCTAGAGGGACTGGATATTTATAAAGAGTACCTTGATCTTACGAGAAAAGATAAGCCTGTATCCGGACTGAGAGAGGAAAATCTATTGATGAAACCGGTGACACAGATGTCGTTAGCACACGTGGCCTATATGGCAAGCCAAAAACGCATTCCGTGGAGTGCGATTGTAGAAAAATTAAACAAAGTGGATTGGTCGTTTGATAACTCACTTTGGTTTAATCTTCTTACAATAGGTAGTGCACAAAAGAAAATGATAACTGGTAAAGAATCAGTAAGAGCAGCAGGTATGGTTATTTCATATATGGTTATGGGCGATAAGATGAAACCATCAGAGGTTGAGAATGTTCGTGAGATAATACGAAATGCCCGTAATAATAAGGATGATAGCCTGCCAGAAATGATTTGAGAAAGGAGAAAATGCGTATGAGGGTTGAAAGCCAGAAGTGGCTAGACTATGCAGATAGTGTTCCGATAACTGACGATGACGGGAAAAAAGCATTAGAGCTTGTCAGAGAACAAAAGGGATTGTTCCTGTATATCAAGTGTTCAGATAACAAGCACAAAAAGCAATATCGTAAAATCTGTATGAGTGACGCACTGTACCAGATGTTCGTATATATGACGGACGCTGAGCGTGAGATTTATCTTAAGGCCTGTATGCAGGTCAGTTAACAGAATAATACCGAGCTTTGTTCCGTTATAATACGAGGACGCGATGCCGGAGTTGATTCTTTCACTGGAGGTGGGGGAATGGACTCCGGCTTTGTTTATATAACAATCATTTTCAAGGAGGTGAGGCCAACTATGCCGACAGTTACAACCTATCAGGATTTGATTGAAATGTTTGGATCAAAGTATGAAATGCCGCCAGCTGCGGATTTCGAGAAAGGGGATGAAAACGAATATCGTTGTCCATACATTCCAAGCTGTCCGGCCGGTGCCAAATGCTTTGTAGTTGCGACACCGGAACCACTTCAGGAAAAGGATGTCCTGAATGTAAAATGCCGTCTCTATGGTAATCGTAAGATCCCCGTTTATGCAGGTAAGGCGGTAAGAAGAAACAGAAAATAGAATATCGGAGTCACTCGTAAAGCCACTCGGATGCGCATTACAGGGCTCAAAGCCACGAGAGTTATATCTTCGTGCTTTGAATTCTGGGATGTGATCCAAGTGGCTTTTTTGTTTTTTACCCGTCGGGATAGGCCATCCCGGTGGTGGTCGGGCAACGACCGTATAACTGCCTCTGATGTGAAGCTTCGCCCTTAAGTACACGGGGCACATGCGTAGGCGTGCTGCTTCGGAGCGGATCATCGGACACCGTAAACCGTCAGGTGAAGCAGCTGATCATAACGAACCCAAGGAGGTTTTGTTATGTCAGCACTGAACAATGATTCAAAAAAACAGGAAAAGAAGGAGAAGAATTACAGATCCCGTTACGACAAGAACCGTGGATGTTACAGGGAGGATGAAACCCATTACGTGTATCAGGAATGGGTCTCTACCGGCAAGAAGAAGGGCTTTTATCGTAATACCACCTTTACCGTAGATGAGGGTGACGTGACATTAGAGCTTTTGGATTATCTGCAGGCATCCGACAACGGTGAAGTACAGGATCAGGAAGACGAACAGCGTTACAGAGAGAAGCTTGCAGAGAGTCTGCCTACATATGTTAAAAGCCGTGAGGAAGAGCTTTGTGTAGAAGAAAAAGAGCATATCAGCCCGATGCTTAAGGCTTTTAATGAGAAGGTTAGACCGCATCTTTCAGAAGACCAGATGAATTTAATCTATGCCCGTTACGGGATGAATCTGTCTCTTGAAGAAATCGCTGCTATGCTGCTGCCCGGTAAGGACGGTAAACCCAAAACACACCAAGCAGTATCCAGCAGACTGAACAAGATTATCGCCAAAGTCAAGAAATATATGGCTGAGGAATAAGAGGTTCGGTACAGGGGGTTGCAAATTTTCCATAGAGATAGAAGGAGAGATCCTTCCGGGGTGCAGCCCCCGTTTTCTAGGAAGGAGGATACGCTGATGGGTAAAAAACATGAAGTAAATGTCATGGTCAGTAAGCCCGATGGCAGCAGGATGTCTGTGGTTAAGACAAGAAAATGTCGTATGCGGGAGTGGCTGATCAAGAGACTCTTCGGTGATGCCAGAGAGATTTTTATTCTTAATCCCGGAGAGACTGTCGAAACCGTTGCAATCAGAGAAATCAAAGGAGCGTAGAACATGGGTAACAGTAATGCAAGTTTGCTGATGCCCGTGAAAGCAAGACCATATTATCACCAGTCGCAGGCGTTTGGTTTTGCCTGTGAGAAGTTTGGTCTTTCGACACCACGCCTTAGTAGTAATGGGGTCGCTTTGCTGATGGAAATGGGTACCGGCAAGACAATTACAAGCATCGGTATAACCGGGGCTTTGTATCAATTTGGAAAAGTAAATAGGGTTTTAATCGTATGTCCGCTTTCGATAGTGGGCGTATGGCAGCAGGAGTTTGAAAGTTTTGCGGATTATCCGTATAACCTTACAATCCTGTCCGGCAGCAGCGCAAAGAAAAAAGAAATGCTTTCCGTGATACCGGATGAGGGGTTGCAGGTTGTGGTCATTAATTATGAGAGTACATGGAGAGTTCAGGACAGTCTTGAAGCTTTTAATGCGGATCTGATTATCTGCGATGAAGCGCACAAGATTAAGGAAGCCAGGACGGCTCAATCAAAGTGTCTGCATAAGTTGGGAGATATGGCGAAATACAAGTTGCTCTTAACGGGTACCGTGATCACAAATAAGGAGCTGGACGTTTTTTCACAGTACAGATTCTTAAACCGTGAGATATACGGATATAGCTTTTATCAGTTCCGTAATCGTTACTTTGATATGGTCGGATACGGCAATCATATTCCGAGGTTCAAATCATATATGCGGGATGACTTCTTAAAAAAGCTGCATTCGGTAGCATTTCGTGTGACAAAGGAAGAGTGTCTTGATCTGCCGGACATTATCGAGGAAGTCAGAACCGTAGATTTGGAGCCAAAAGCGATGAAGATGTATCAGGAACTTGAAAAGGAGTCTTTTACCGAGCTTGAAGACAGTGAGGTATCGGCGGTAAATGTTCTGACAAAGCTGCTCAGGTTATCACAGCTGACCGGCGGGTATCTTACGGATGACGATGGCGATTCCAATGCGGTAAGTACGGCAAAATTATCGGCACTTGAAGATATCGTGGATTCGGCTGTTTCCGATGATAAGAAGCTGGTAGTGATGGCAAGGTTTGTGCCGGAGCTTAATGACATTCAGGAAATGCTTGATAAGAAAGGCATCGGATACGCCTGTGTCCGGGGCGGTGTTAAAGACCGTGCAGAAGAAATCAGACGTTTTCAGGAAGATTCCGAATGCAGGGTTTTTATCGGTCAGATCGCGGCAGCAGGTTTGGGTATCACTCTTACGGCGGCATCTACGATGGTTTTTTACAGTCTGGATTATTCCATGAGTAATTTTGAGCAGGCTAAGGCGCGTATTCATCGTGTGTCGCAGAAAAAAGACTGCTTATATATCTATCTGGTTGCAAAAGGAACCGTTGACCGCAAGGTGCTTCGTGCTCTTAGGGGCAAGGTTGATCTGGCAAGGATGCTGGTTGATGACTATAGGACAGGGAAAAACCCGTTCAGGGATTAAGGAGGCTTTTATGGATAACAGGATTTTTGAGTTAGCGGATCAGCTTAAGGCTGCAAAGGATAAAAAGAAGGAATTGGATGCTGAGGTTAAAGAGCTGGGGGCAAAGATCGATGAGCTTGACCTGGCATTATCGGATGCGATGGCAGAAGCAGAGTGCGAGAGATTTAGCCGTAACGGAAACACATTTTATCTGAATACCAGATTATATGCGTCTCCGATCGCAGGTCAGAAGGAGGCGATGTTCCGGGCACTTAAGGACAACGGATATGGTGAGATCGTTACCGAGACCGTTAATGCAAATACTTTGGCATCTTTTGTAAAGGAACAGATGGCAGAAAACGGAGATGAGGTACCTGCATGGATTGCTGAGGTTGTTAATACCTTCGAGAAGGTCAGTGTCGGTATTCGCAAGGGATGAGCAGAGGGGGTTGCAAAATTTCCATAGTGATAGAGGGAGCGGTTCTCTCTATCACACTGCTCAAAGAAACGGAGGATTTTTATTATGAGCCAACAGAATAATGATACTGCGAACAATGAACAGAGGGCACTTACCACGGGAGGTTTCGCAGCTCTCGCAAATGCGGGTGCGCTGAATGATGCAACAGAGGATCTGGCAGGTCTTGATCTCACTTTTGACAGGATAAAGATTCCTGCCGGTGGTTCAACGGCTTTTGAGATTCCGGACGGTGACAGTGAAGATGTGAACATGGTTAAGGAGATTGTAGGAGTGATCCTGCTCCATCATCCTGCTTATGCCTATTACAAGGATAAGTATACCGGCGGTTCGAATCCGCCTGATTGCGGTTCCTTTGATGGTGTGAACGGTACGGGTGATCCGGGCGGTGCTTGTGCTACCTGTCCTTTGAACCAGTTCGGTTCCGGAGAGGGTCAGAGCAAGGCCTGTAAGAATCGTCGCATGATTTATGTGCTGATGGAGGGTGAACTTTTCCCGATGGTGCTTTCGCTTCCTACGGGATCGCTGAAGGAATTTACCAAGTACCTGAAGAGACAGCTTTCAAAAGGGCGTAAGCTCAATCAGATCGTGACTAAGATTTCTCTGAAGAAGGCGACAAACAGTTCCGGTATTGCTTTCTCTCAGGCGGTTTTCACTTTTGACCGTGTGCTGAATGAGGAAGAAAAGGCGGCTATTGCTGTTATGACCGAATCAGTGAAGAATTATGCGGCGAATCTTACCATGTCAGCTCTGGCAGAAGGTAATGATGATGCGCCTTTTGTAGATGCTGAGACCGGTGAGGTTATCGAGCCGTTGAAGAAGTGATGTTTTGCAGTAAGCCGGAGGGGTGCAGAGCCCTTCCGGCAGAATTGAGGTGATATCGATGGGAATGAAAACTGAATATAGAGTTGTTACCACCGTGGAAGAGGCTTTGGATTATATAGGCGATTCCAAAGAGGTGGCATTTGACTTTGAGACCGCACCGAATGATGAATTTCGGGATGAGGATAAGGCAGCTCTGGATCCGGCGAAGAGCCATATCGTGACCATGAGTATCAGCGTTAAGGAAGGTACCGGTATCATGATACCGGTCGCACATAAGGTCGGTAAGAATATTGATCAAGAAGCGTTTGTGATTTTTCTTCAGGCGATGATGATGAGACCGAGCTGGATCAAGATCGCACATAACCTTCAGTTCGAGGCTATGTTCTCATATGCGCTGGGGATCGTTATACAGGAACCTGTTTATGATACTATTGCGGCTTCACAGATGTCCATGAAGAGTGCAATGGAGTTCAGATCACTTTCAGAGTCGGGATTGAAAACATTGGCAGCGGAATTGTGTGATGAGCCTTTGCCTTCTTTTTCAACAGTTACCGGGGGTAAGCATTTCGATGAACTAGATCCGGAGGATCCTGAGACCATACGGTACAGTTGTGCGGACGCTGATTTTGCTTTAAGGCTGTATCACATTTTCAATACTTGGTTTGACAAGTTCCTTCCGAGACACAGGTGGATAGTGGAGAATATCGAGTCTCCTACAGCTGTATATCTGGGGATCATGAAATACAACGGTGTTCCGATTGATGAGAAGTTGATGCTGAAACGTAAGGAAGAGGCAGAGGCTGAAATGGAGCGTATCCGTAAAGAGATCGCTTTTATCATCGGTGATGTGAACATCGGCAGTAATTGCAGCACCAATGCCTTTAAGAATTATCTGTATAAGGATCTTGGATTGCCGGTGCTTAAGGTGACGGAATCGAACCGTGAGGCAGCAGATGATTCGACAATGATCATGTTAAAGGAATGGTGCGATGAGAACAGGCCTGAGCTTTCGCCGCTTTTTACGCTGGTACAGGAATATCGGAAGTGGGGCAAGATCAAGTCTACCTATATTGATGGCTATTTGAAATACAGAAATTCCGTGACGGGTAGGCTGCATCCGAACTTCTTTGCTTTGTCTACGGATACCGGAAGGTTTAATTGCACTCAGCCGAATTGCCAGAATATGCCGAGAAAAACGAATGATCCGATAGGAGTCAGAAATTTTATCAAGGCACCGAAAGGTCATATTATAGTGAGTTGCGATTATAGCCAGATCGAATTACGTGTTGGTGCTCATTACTGTCAGGATGAGATCATGTTGGATACATACAGGCGTGGCGGCGATATTCATGCGGCTACAACGAGTGTTATTTTTAATATTCCGTATGATCAGGCGGTAGACAAGCATGCTGACAACTATAAGGAAAGAAGAACGATAGCGAAGAATGTGAATTTTGGCACATTTTATGGGCTTTTCCCGAGGGGGTTGCAAAAAACCCTTAGGTTTAAAGCCGGTGTCGAAAAGAGTGTGGAAGAATGTGAAGAGATCATCAGCAATCTCAAAGCCGGGTATCCCGGACTTACCACATGGCAGGAAGAAACTAAGGCTATGGCGGCAAGGCGTAAGTATTCTGAAACAAGGCTTGGGCGAAGGCGTTATCTTCCGAACATTGATTCCGATGATTGGGGAAAGAAGTCTTTTGCTGAGCGTTGTTCGATGAATACGCCGATTCAGGGTACGGCAGCAGATATTTTGAAGATGGCTTTAGGCAGAATTATCGCAGGGCTTCCTGAGAGAGACTGGTTAAAGCCGATACTTCAGATTCATGATGAGCTGACATTCATTATTCCGGAAGATAGGTTAGATGAGGCGGTTGCTTATATCAAATCCTGTATGGAGCCTCAGCCTTTTCCGGAGTTTGATCTTCCGCTGGTAGCAGAGGCATCGGCTGGTCCGACATTTGGCAAGATGGAAGAATTGGAGGATTAGCCTATGTACAGAAACAGTGAAGGGTATTCAGATCCTACCGCCGCTATGGCGGTGGGTAATCTGATGCGCGAGTACAAGCAGAAACAAAGAACAAGATGGCGAAGACAATATGAAATGAAGAACAGGAAGAAAATCTACGTGGCTTCAAAGTATGCTGGGAACGTTGATGCAAATGTCGCTGCAGCGATTGGTTACTGCAAATATGTCATTTCACAAAACTGTATTCCTATAGCAAGCCACCTTCTTTATCCGCAGATGCTTGATGACAATGATCCCGATGAGCGTGAGCTTGGTTTGATGTTCGGGTTATCTCTTCTGGCAATATGCGATGAGGTATGGTGCTTTGGTGATATATCCGAGTCTGAAGGCGTTCAGCAGGAAATCGTCGAGGCAAGGAAGCTGGGGAAGACGGTACGATATGTAAAGGAGGGCAGCTGATATGGATATAACAGCACAAGAAATCTTAAACAGTCTGTTTAATCCTGAAGACAAGGTTTGCCTCCGAGTTTTTGATGACAAGAAGCGTGGAGTGTTTGCCGGTCAGAAGCTTGATGTGGAATGCGGTAAGTTTGCTTCCATCGAAGAGACTCTGAAACAGCATAATGCTCAGGATCGCGGTATTTTCTTTGTCGTTAATTTCGGTGGCCAGGATGATGATGCGATTACAAGGATCAATGCACAATTCGTAGAGAGTGATGAACTTTCTTTCGAGGAACAGGAAAAACAGATAGGTGAATTTCCACTTCCGCCTTCAATGATCATTAAAACAAGGAAATCATTGCATACCTATTGGTTTGTAAAGAATGCGAAGGTCGAGAGGTTCCGTGTTATTCAGAAGCAGCTGGTAAAGCAGTTTCACGGGGATTCAAATTGCGTGAATGAGAGCCGTGTCATGAGACTTCCGGGGTATAACCATTGTAAGGAAGATCCTGTGATGGTGGAATGCATTTTATTTCATCCGGAGCGTCGTTATACACAGGATCAGTTATCTGATCTGCTTCCGGTTGTTGAAGATCAGCCTGTGGAGAATAAGAAGGGAACCGAAAAGGGGCTTTCCATTCTTACCCATGAGTGCGAGTTTATCAAGCATTGCCGGGATAATGCAGCAACACTTTCAGAGCATGACTGGTATGCGATGATTACGGAGCTAGCGGTATTTGAAGGTGGTGTGGAACTGATCCATAAATACTCAAAGCCGTATAAGGATTATGATCCGGCGGTTACTCAGAAGAAAATCAATCATTTTCTGGAATCCGGTACCCGTCCGATGACCTGTACGACTATCGGAGAGAAAGGGTTTCAGTGCCCTAAGATGGTATCCGGGGAATGTACCTGCAAGGCACCGGCAGCTATATGTTATGTTCCGATGAGCTTGGAGGGACTTCGTGATATCATTGCAAATCTGTCGGTAACAGACAAGGTGCTTGATAATATGCAGACTGCAAACGGGTTCATGGAAGAGTACCTTTACAATCAGGATAATGTTATCGCTGAGACTGTCATCAATACGGAGCTAAAGGATCATTTTAAGTTTACGGTTTCTTCCCTGAAGCCTCTGATCGCAAGGTACAAGGAATTGTCGAAGGCGTATCAGCAGGGACTGAAGGCCAGGATGCATAAGGTGGAGAACGAGCTTCCGTTGTGGTATTCACCGACAGAACATGGACTTAAGTTTCTTCCAGGAGTATTGGCTGAGCATATGGTCGAGGCAGAAAAGGTCTTTTATGCGGCGGAGCAGCATTACATTTATCGTAGCGGCGTATACACACCGATTCATGAGATGGAAGCTCAGAAACTGGTGCGGGATAAGATGATCGCAAGCGAGACCAAGATGAACCAGATCAATGATGCCGAACATCAGTGGAGACTTCTTGTGCGTAAGGAGATTAGGGAGCTTAATTCCAATCCCTATATCCTGAATCTGAAGAACGGCCTTTACAATGTGTTGGAAGACACGCTTACAGAGCATACAGCAGATTATTATTCAACAATACAGTTGAATGTTAGCTATGATCCGGGAGCGGATTGTCCAAGGTTCAAGCAGTTTTTGGAAGAATCGATGGGCGGCGATATGGGGCAGGTCAAGCTGATACAGGAAATGCTGGGATATTTCCTTATACCGGTGAATCTGGCTCAGAAATGTTTTGTTATTGTCGGTGCCGGTGGTGCGGGCAAGTCAAAATTGCTCATGGTGCTTAATGAATTGCTTTTGGGTAAGGAAAACGTGTCCAATGTATCATGGCAGGCGTTAAATGAGCGTTTTAAGACAGCGGAGCTTTTCGGGAAGCTGGCAAATATCTTTGCTGATCTTCCTACGAAGAATATTGATGATAACGGTATTTTTAAGGCTCTTGTAGGTGAAGACTACCTGACCGTGGAGAAAAAGAACCGTGATCCGTTCTCATTTCAGTCGAATGCGAGGTTGCTCTTTTCCTGCAACAGCATCCCGAAGAATTATGGCGACAGATCGGATGGATTTTACAGAAGACTGATTATTATTCGTTTTAATCATGCGGTGCCTCAGGAAAAGAAGGATCCGAACCTGCTGGATAAATTTAGGGTAGAAGCGGATGGCATTTTTCTCTTTGCACTGGAAGGTTTACGCCGTTTAATGGCTAACCATTATGTTTTTTCAGAGACCGAGATCAACAGGGAAGAGCTGCAGCAGTACCGTGAGGAAAGTGACAGCGTGCTGTCTTTCGTTAAGGAAGACTGCGAGCTTGGTGATGGTTATGAGGTCGGTTCGACACAGCTTTACAATGCATACAAGGCATACTGCGAAGAATGTGGATTGAAGCCCTTTTCACAGAAACAATTTGTATCACAGATCGTTGCTGCAAATGACGGAGTTACAAGGAGCGTGGATAAAGTTGGCAAAAAGAGGACGCTTGCAGGAATCAAGCTGGGTGAGATCCTGGATTAAGGTTCCATTGAAATCGGTTTTTGACACATTGACACGTTTTGACACCAAAATTCTATCTTCCCAATATATGCATGTGAAAATAATGCCATATTAAGAGATATGCAGGATTTTTGAAAAATGTTCCTTAAAAATGGAAATCAAGTGTCAAATGTGTCAGAAGCCTTGAAAAACAAGGAGACAATTTGACAGATGAAGGAATCGGATATCGTAAAGGCAATCCTGAAGTACTTAAAAACCGTGCCGGGATGCTTTGCCTGGAAAGAGCATGGCGGGATGTACGGTACCGCCGGAATACCTGATATCATCTGCTGCTATCGTGGCAGATTTTATGGGTTTGAAGTTAAGACAGAGGATGGAGAGCCTACCAGATTACAGGAGGCTACAATCAGAAAAATCCAAAAAGCCGGGGGCACTGCTTTGGTGGTGAGATCCGTGGATGAGGTGCGAGCCGTAATAGACGGTTCCTTGCAATGAACATAGAACACTGAATCAGAAAACAACGCTTCAATGCATCGATGCAGCAAAAGATATAACAATAAACCTTTTGATGGAGGTATCGACAATGAAGATTAAAGAATATTTGATGCAGGCATACAGAATTGACCAGAGAATCAATTCCAAACTGGAACAGATCGGTGCCCTGCATGATCTGGCGACAAAAGCGACGGTTACATTTTCAGATATGCCGCGCAATCCCAATAAGGGAAAGTCCAAGATCGAAGATGCCATTATTAAGATCATGGAGTTGGAAGATGAGATCAATCACGATATAGACGAGCTGGTTGATCTTAAAACGGATATCACTCATCTCATCAAGAGTCTGGACAGTCATGAATACCAGATAATATTGGAACAGAGATATCTTTGCTTTAAGTCGTGGGAAAAGATATCCGTGGATTTGGGATATAGCATTCAGCATACATTTCGTCTGCACGATGCCGCTCTTACAGATTTGGAGAGATTTTATAAAGATGAGAGTTGATGTGATAGAATGCGATATGGCACCTGTGATATAGTTATAATGGCGAAAGTAAAATGAACGAAGCCCGGAGGGAGCAATCCTTGCCGGGCTTTTGTATTGGAGATGATGATTATGCCAAGGAGACCGAAAAGACCATGCTCATATCCGGGCTGTCCGAACCTTACAGACGGTCGTTACTGTCCAGAGCATCAGCAGAAGGTGAACAGTAATTATGAGAAGTATGGCAGGGATAAGTCTACGAAGAAGAGATACGGTCGTGCGTGGAAGAGGATCCGTGACAAATATGCTGTGGAGCATCCCTTCTGTGAACTGTGTTTTGAGCGTGGGATTATCGTGCCGACTGAAGAGATACACCATAAGAAGCCTTTGAGTGAAGGTGGTACACACGATCGTATTAACCTGATCGCGCTGTGCAAGTCGTGTCACTCAACCATACACGCGAAGAGAGGGGATTATTGGGGAAACCATCGCGGGTAGGGGCAGGTGAAATCTCTACAGGTATGGCTCCCAGGGAACGGCGCGGGGCTCACGCGTGCAAAATCGCGAAATGAAAAGTGAAATTCGAACTAAAGAGAATTTACCTCTGAGGTAAACAAACATCTTGACTGATTAAGATATCTGTGCTATCATAGATTTACCTCAAAGGTAAATCCGAAAGAGAGGTGATGGTTTGGATATCACGTACAAGAACAACAAAATCAAAAAGGTTTGTACGGATGCCAAAACTGCAGAGAGAACCTACGGTCGAGAAATGGCCGAAAAAATACATCAGCGTATAGATGAAATTGGTGCAGCAGATACTGTTGAGATGATGATACAGTTCCATATCGGACGATGTCATCCACTTACGCAGAATAGAAAAGGGCAATACGCGGTGGATTTGGTTCATCCGTACAGATTGGTATTCGAGAAGAATGGCGACGAGATCCAAATAGCAAACATTTTGGAAATAGTCGATTATCATTAGAGGTCAAGATGACAAGTCAAGGAGGTAGCACTATGGTGAGAAGTCGCAGTTATATTGCAACGCCACCTGGGGCGACAATTAAAGAGCAGTTGAATGACAGAGGCATGAGCCAGAAGGAGTTTGCAGCCAGGATGGATATGTCTGAAAAGCATATCAGCAAGCTCATTAACGGTGAGGTGCAGCTTACACCGGAGACCGCGGTTAGATTAGAAATGGTTTTAGGTGTACCGGCAAAGTTTTGGAATAATCTTGAGGCGATATACAGAGAGAAGATCATAAAGGCTGAAGCAGAAAATGCAATGGATGCTGATGCTGAAATGGCCAAACAATTTCCTTATAGCGAGATGGCAAAGTTTGGATGGGTTCCGGAGACTAGAGAAGCGAAGGAGAAGGTTGTCAATCTGAGGAAATACTTTGAGGTTGTTGAACTTTCACTTCTTGGGAGTGAGCAGATTACGAGAATTGCCTGCAGACGTCTGGCAATAACAGAAAAAAGTGATCTGGCATTAATGGCATGGGCACAGGAGGCAAAGATTAAGGCGCGTGGTATCCAAACCGCTCCGATCAATATCAAAGGTTTGATTTCTGCTATGCCAGAGATAAGAAAAATGACAGTTCTTAAACCTAAGGAATTCTGTCCTCAGATCAAGAAATGTCTTGCGGATTGTGGAATAGCTTTAGTATTTCTGCCACACCTTAAAGGTTCATTCCTCCAGGGGGCTTCTTTTATGGACGGGAACAAGATTGTTGTAGGGCTTACTGCCAGAGGTAAGGATGCTGACAAGTTTTGGTTCAGCCTGTTCCATGAACTTGCGCACATCGCTCTTGGTCATGTAGGGCAGCCTAATGGTACATCTGAAGATGATGAGAAAGCAGCGGACAAATGGTCTGGTGATACACTTATTTCATCTGATGATTTTGAAGCTTTCAGAGAGGAAAGAGATTATTCAGAGAGAAGAGTACTCCAATTTGCAAAAGCTCAAGGAATTGCTCCGGGGATAGTAGTCGGGAGAATGCAGCTGGAAGGAATGATCAAGTACAGTATGTTGAATAATTTGAAAGAGAAATATGAAATAGCTGTATAAAGGATATATTCAAAAAACTTTTGAAGGATCATGTGAAGAGCATGGTCCTTTTATTATGCAAAGCAGAAGGAAGGAGGGCGATGCTCTATGGCTGGAAGAAAGCCAAAGCCTACAGCGGTGAAAAAGCTGGAAGGCAATCCGGGAAAGAGAAAACTGAACACAAAAGAACCGAATCCGGGTAAGGGAATGCCCGACTGCCCTGTATGGTTATTGCCGGAAGCCAAGACAGAATGGATCCGGTTATCGGAGAAACTTAATCAGATGGGAGTGCTGACGGAGATCGACCGGTCTGCGTTTGCAGCCTATTGTCAGTCCTATGCCAGATGGAAAGAGGCTCAGGAGCATATCAATTCCGAGGGTGCTACCTATGAAACGGAGAATGGTATGCAGAGACCGAATCCGTGGGTTGCGATTTGCAATACGGAACAGCGACTTATGATGCAGGCGGCATCTGAGTTCGGATTGACTCCATCGGCAAGATCGAGGATTATGGCGGCATCCGGTGTCGGCAAAGACGAAGAAGATGAGATGGAGGCATTACTTGGGGGTGAGGCATAATGGCGGAGAGAAGACCTGCAGGTTATCCGAAGCTGAAGAACTATAAGCCGTCAAGATTTATGCTTCCGACATCTCATTATGACAAAGCAAAGGCTGACAGGGCAGTGAAGTTCATCGAGAACCTATGTCACACCAAAGGGAAATGGGCAGGCAAGAGGTTCTGGCTGCTTCCCTGGCAGGAGCAGCTGATCCGGGACATCTTCGGGATTGTCAAACCTGACGGATACCGGCAGTTCAGGACAGCTTTTGTGGAAATATGCAAGAAGGTAGGTAAGAGCGAATTGGCAGCAGCCGTCGCTCTTTATCTTTTATATGCAGACAATGAACCATCTGCAGAAGTCTATGGCGCTGCAGCTGACCGGCAGCAGGCCAGTATCGTTTTCGATGTGGCAAAGCAGATGGTGGAGATGTCGCCGGCGCTTCTGAAGCGGTCGAAGCTGATGACGGCAACAAAGAGAATCGTGAATTATGGAAATTCAGGATATTACCAGGTGCTCAGTGCAGAGGTCGGGGGTAAGCATGGATTTTCAGTCAGTGGATTGGTGTTTGATGAGATCCATACGCAGCCGAACAGGCAGCTGTATGACGTTCTGACAAAAGGATCATCCGATGCCAGACAGAATCCGCTGCATTTCATTATCACTACGGCAGGTACCGACCGACATTCCATAGCTTATGAGCTTCATACGAAGGCTGTGGACATTCTGGAAGGCCGGCGTGTGGATCCGACTTTCTATCCGGTGGTCTATGGACTGAAAGATGATGAGGACTGGGAGGATGAAGCAAACTGGTACAAGGTGAATCCTTCGCTAGGATACACCGTAGATATCGAGCGCTTGCGTGATGCCTACCGGGAAGCAAAGCAGAATCCGGCGGATGAAGTGACCTTCAAGTGGCTGAGGCTGAACATGTGGGTTTCCAGTACTGTGGCATGGATACCGGATGCAATATTCATGAAAGGAAATGAAGAGATCGACTTGGCAGCTCTGGAAGGTAGGGACTGTTACGGCGGTCTGGACTTATCCAGCACAGGTGATATCACGGCTCTCGTTTTGGTGTTCCCACCGAGGGATGAGGATGAGAAGTACATTCTGCTTCCATTTTTCTGGGTACCGGAAGAGACAATACCACAAAGGGTAAAGGCAGCTTCCGTTCCTTATGACATCTGGGAGAGACAGGGATATTTGTTATCGACCGAGGGCAACGTGATCCACTATGACTTCATTGAGAAGTTCATCAATGATCTGGCGGAGAAATACCACATTTGTGAAATCGCAGTGGACAGATGGAATGCCACACAGATGATCCAGAATCTGGAAGGTGACGGATTCACGATGGTTCCGTTCGGTCAGGGCTTTGCATCGATGTCCGGTCCAACGAAAGATTTTTATCGTCTGCTCATGGAAGGACAGATCATTCACGGAGGGCATCCTGTTCTCAGGTGGATGGCTGGCAACGTAGTAGTGGATACGGATCCAGCCGGAAACATCAAGGTAACGAAGGCAAAATCGAAAGAAAAGATCGATGGTATTGTTGCTGCAATCATGGCACTTGATCGATGCATCCGAAATCAGACGGAACCACAGGGGAGTGTTTATGATGAGCGCGGCCTGTTGGTCTTTTGAGGATAAAGCAATGTTGATTTTATCAGTGATCGGCTTCCTTGTGATCAGGGAAGCCTTGAATCAGGCATATGAAGGAGGGACTGGGTATGGGAATACTGAGCGGTTTATTTCGGAGCAGGGATAAGCCCACGGACAGGACAGCAGGAAGCAGCTACAGCTTCTTTCTTGGCGGAACTGCAAGTGGCAAGTATGTGACCGAGAGATCTGCGATGCAGATGACGGCGGTGTACTGCTGCGTGAGAATCCTGTCGGAGGCGGTGGCAAGCCTGCCATTACAATTTTACAGATATACCGATGATGGCGGTAAAGAAAAGGCGGTGGAACATCCGCTTTATTTTTTGCTCCATGATGAGCCTAATCCGGAGATGACTTCCTTCATTTTCAGGGAGACTCTGATGACGCATTTGCTTCTGTGGGGTAATGCCTACAGTCAGATCATCCGCAACGGTAAGGGTGAAGTCGTGGCGCTGTATCCTCTGATGCCGGATCGGATGAAGGTGGACCGTGATGAGCATGGACGGCTTTATTACGAATATACCGTTTACGATTCGGACGATGTGGACGGAAGAAAAGGTACCAACAAGGTTGGAAGGACGGTAAGGCTTCAGCCTCATGATGTGCTTCACATTCCGGGACTTGGCTTTGATGGCCTGGTTGGTTATTCGCCGATTGCGATGGCGAAGAATGCGATCGGGCTGGCAATCGCTACGGAAGAGTACGGCAGCAAGTTCTTTGCGAACGGTGCGGCTCCTTCAGGTGTTCTGGAACATCCGGGAACCATCAAGGATCCGAGCAAGGTTAGGGAGAGCTGGCAGGCAACCTTCGGAGGAAGCGGCAATGCCAATAAGATTGCTGTTTTGGAAGAGGGTATGAAGTACACGCCGATTTCCATTTCACCGGAGCAGGCTCAGTTCCTGGAGACAAGGAAGTTCCAGATTGATGAGATCGCAAGGATCTTCCGTGTGCCGCCTCATATGATCGGGGATTTGGAAAAGTCCAGCTTCAACAACATTGAGCAGCAGAGCTTGGAGTTCGTGAAGTACACGCTGGATCCCTGGGTGAGCCGTTGGGAGCAGGCAATGGTGAGAGCCTTGCTGACTCCTGATGAAAAGAAGAAGTATTTCTTCAAGTTCAATGTGGATGGTTTGCTCCGTGGAGATTATCAGAGCAGGATGAACGGCTATGCGACAGCCAGACAGAACGGCTGGATGTCAGCAAACGATATACGTGAACTGGAGAACCTTGACAGGATCCCTGCGGAACAGGGCGGCAATCTGTACTTGATCAACGGAAATATGACGAAGCTGGAAGATGCCGGAATATTTGCGGCAGACGGTGGTTCCGGTGAATCAGAGAGCGCAGGCGGTGAACCTGGACAGGAAGAGGGTTCGGAGCAGCCGGTAAGAAGGCGAAGACGGGAAGGAGGATAAACGTCTTATGAAGAAGTTTTGGAACTGGAAAAGCAGGAAGATCAGAGACCAGGCTTCAGGCGAAGAGGTTAATGAGAGAGTGCTTTTCCTTAATGGAACCATAGCAGAAGAGAGCTGGTTTGACGATGATGTCACACCGGCTCTTTTTAGAGATGAGCTGAATGCCGGAACAGGAAACATCACGGTCTGGATCAATAGTCCGGGCGGTGACTGTGTGGCGGCGGCTCAGATCTACAACATGCTGATGGATTATAAAGGCGATGTCACGGTGAAGATCGACGGCATTGCGGCATCGGCGGCAAGTGTGATCGCGATGGCAGGGACAAAGGTGCTCATGAGTCCTGTGAGCATGATGATGATCCACAATCCCGCGACTATCGCTTTTGGCGATACAGCGGAGATGCAGAAGGCGATCAACATGCTGGCTGAAGTGAAGGAATCCATCATGAATGCCTATGAGATCAAGACCGGCATGAGCAGGACGAAGATCTCGCATCTGATGGATGCGGAGACCTGGATGGACGCACACAAGGCGGTGGAGCTTGGCTTTGCGGATGATGTGCTGCAGAGGGCAGATGCATCGGAGGGCGAAGACCTGGAAGCACCGGAGGTGTCGATTCTCTATTCCAGGGCGGCGGTGACCAATTCGTTGATGGATAAGATCGCTGCGAAGTGTCACATTAAGGCACCGGAGAATGGTGCAGCAACTGAACAGACAACGGATTACGGGCGTTCCTGTGATGAGATCAGGGAACGCCTGAACTTTATCAAGAGATTCATTTAAGGAGGAATCGAGCTATGACTATCAAAGATATGATCGAGAAGAGAGCAAAGGTGTGGGAGACCGCAAAGAACTTTGTGGATACCCACGAGAATGAGAACGGCGTTCTGTCTGCGGAGGATAACGCGACTTACAGCCGTATGGAGCAGGAGATCGAGGATCTGACTGCGGCAATCGACCGTCAGCAGAGAGCTGAGGCAAGAGAGGCAGCGCTGAATCAGCCTATCAATACTCCGCTTACCGGAAGACCGGCAAAGCAGGTGGAGGAAAAGACCGGGCGTGCTTCCAATGCCTACAAGGAAGACTTCGGTGCGCATCTCCGTGGTAAGAGACTTGTTCACAACGTCCTTTCCGAGGGTGTGCAGGCTGATGGTGGCTACCTTGTGCCGGAAGAGTTCGAGCGTCAGATCGTGACCGGTCTGGATGAGGCGAACGTGGTGAGAGGCCTTGCGAAGGTCATCACTACCAGCGCTGAGAGAAAGATCCCGGTTGCGGCTACTCACTCTACCGCGCAGTGGACAGCAGAGAACGGTGCTTATACCGAGAGCGGTCCTACCTTCGACCAGAAGACCATCGATGCCTTCAAGCTGACTGACCTTGTGAAGGTTTCCATCGAGCTTCTGCAGGATTCCATGTTTGACCTGGAGTCTTACATTGCCGGTGAGTTCGCAAGGGCATTCGGTATTGCGGAGGAAGAGGCTTTCTGTGTCGGTACCGGAACCGGACAGCCTACCGGTATCTTCACTGCGAACGGCGGAACCGTAGGTGTGACTGCGGCAAGTGCAACGGCGATCACGGCGGATGAGCTGATCAACCTGATCTATTCGCTTAAGAGCCCTTACCGCAGAAATGCGAAGTTCCTTATGAACGATGCGACGGTATCCATGATCCGTAAGCTGAAGGACAAGAACGATGCTTATCTCTGGCAGCCTTCTCTTCAGGCAGGTGAGCCTGACAAGCTTCTGGGCTATGACCTTTACACTTCTCCGTATGTTCCTACGGCGAAGGCAGGAGCTCTGACTGTGGCATTCGGTGATTTCAAGAATTACTGGATCGCTGACAGATCCGGCAGAACGGTTCAGAGACTCAATGAGCTCTACAGCACCAACGGCCAGGTCGGCTTTGTTGCGACGGAGCGTGTTGACGGCAAGGTGATCCTTCCGGAAGGTATCCAGCTCCTGAAGATGAAGGCAAGCGCCTGATCATAAGAATCAGTAATAACGGCGGCAGTACAGATGATTGTGCTGCCGCCAATTTGTGAGGTGATTTCTATGACTGTGACTGTGGAAGAGATGAAGAGTTATCTCCAGGTTGATTTCGAGGATGACGATGCTCTGATCGAAAACTTCATAACGGCGGCAAAGAAGCAGTGCATGGATATCCTGCGGACGGACGATGAGGCGGATCTGGATGCGGCTCAGAACGGAAAGATCGCTGTGATGTTTACAGTGGCTTATCTGTATGAGCACAGGGAAGAAGCTGATCATCATGCGATGGATCTGACTCTTCGGGCTCTGCTGTTCGGCAGCCGGAAGGAGGGATTCTGATGGATGTGGCAGCACTCAGATCAAAGGTGACGTTCCAAAAGAATGAGACCGTGACCGACAAGTACGGTAATCACAAGAATGCCTGGACGGACTATTATACCTGCTTTGCCACAATCGGCGGTGAAGGGCTGGCCAGTTCCAGGGAAGAACAGACTGCCGGGACTACTGTTGAGGATTTCAGCATGACGGTCACCATCAGGTACTGCCGGAAGGCTGCTGCGATCGATTCCACGCATTTCCGGGTGATGTTCATGGGTGAGATCTACAACATCGTGAACATCGACCATATGAACTTCCGGAAGAAGTCACTGAAGTTCATCTGCAAGAAGGAGCGGCGCTGATGGCTCAGACGATAAAGATTGACCAGCTGGCGGATACCGTGATGAAGGGTATGGAGGAATACGCGAAGCTTGCTGCGGAGGACCTGAAGAAGGATGTCCAGAAAGCAGGTAAGACCGTAAAGCAGCAGATCGAAAGCACGGCTCCGAAGAAGACGGGAAAGTATTCCAAGAGCTGGGCTGTGAAAAAGACCAGGGAAACGTCCGATTCCATCCAGATCGTGGTGCATTCCAAACGGTACCAGCTGACACATCTTTTGGAGTTTGGTCATGCGAAGCGCGGTGGTGGAAGGACAAGGGCTTTTCCTCATATCGCACCGGCGGAGCAGGCAGGTATCGAGCAGCTGACAAGGGATATCGAGCGTGACCTGCAGAAAGGCGGTTAGTAATGATGGAGATATTGCTTTTGTTATTCGTGATCGCTCTTGGAATTGTGGTGATCGGCGCTGCCATTTATCACAGTACGCGAAGAGGCGAGGATTGTCATGGTTATCCGTATAACTGCCCGGCCTGCCGCCATGCTGCGGAATGCATTATCGAGATCGGGAGGAAGAAGGATGACGCATGAAGATGTAATGCAGATGCTGGCTGAGACGGAGATCCCTTTTGCGTATGACCATTTTGCAGAAGGGGAAAGTCCTGATCCGCCGTTCATCTGCTTTTTATTTCCGGGTTCGGAGAACTTTGCAGCGGACAACGTGGTGTACATGGAGTTTTCCAACCTGAGCATTGAACTTTATACCGATGAGAAGGATCCGGAACTGGAAGACAGGGTTGAAGCTGTGTTGAATGCCCACGAACTGTTCTGGAACAAATCTGAGGTATGGATCGAATCAGAGAAACTATACGAAGTGCTGTACCAGATGACGGTATAGCGGAAAGAGAGGTTTATTATGCCGAGTACAAACAACAAGGTGAAGTTCGGCCTTAAGAACTGCCATTATGCGAAGGCGACGCTTGATCCGGATACCAATGCCGTGACATTTGGTACGCCTGTCGCGATTCCTGGAGCCGTGAATCTGTCGTTGGATCCGGAGGGAGATACCGAGCCGTTCTATGCGGACGATATGGTGTATTACACCACGGTGGCCAATAACGGTTATTCGGGTGATCTGGAGATTGCGCTGATCCCGGACAGCTTCAGGAAGGACATCCTGAAGGAGACAGAAGACAGCAATGGTGTCCTGGTAGAGGATTCCACAGTGGAGCCGGAGCATTTTGCTCTGCTTTTCGAGTTCTCCGGGGATAAGAAAAAGATCAGGCACTGCATGTATTACTGTACTGCCGCAAGACCGACCATCGAAGGCAAGACCAATGAGGATTCCAAGGAAGTCCAGACGGAATCTCTGGAGATCACGGCAACGCCGCTTCCGAGCGGCCTTGTGAAGGTGAAGACCGGAGCGAACACAACGGATGAGGTCTATAACGGCTGGTACCAGAGTGTTTATCAGTCTCCGACAACGGAACCGACTGAACAGGGACAGGGTTAATGTGTGGGGCAGGGCTTCGGCTCTGCCCTTTACCTTAGATTGGAGGAAAGTGAAATGGCACTTACAAAGACAGTGAATATTGATGGCAAGGATGTGACCTTCAGGGCTTCTGCTGCCATTCCAAGAATATACAGAAACAAGTTCCACAGGGATATCTATAAGGATCTTCACGACCTGCAGAAGAGCATTGATGAGAACGATCCTGAAAACTCCGCATTGGATTCTTTTTCTTTGGAGCTGTTCGAGGATATCAGCTACATCATGGCGAAGCATGCGGATCCGCAGGGTGTTCCGGACACGCCGGATGAGTGGCTGGATCAGTTCGGAACATTTTCCATTTATCAGGTGCTGCCGGAGATCATCGAGCTCTGGGGACTTAATGTGCAGACGCAGGTGGAGAGTAAAAAAAACTTCGAGCGACTGACCGGGAAATGACAACGCCGCTCCTGTTGCTCCGGTGTGTTCAGTTGGGAATCCACATCAGTGAGTTGGAACTGCTGACGATCGGAACCGTGCTGGATATGTACACGGAGCTTCAGAGGGATGACGAGCCACATGATCAGTTGGCAAGTCAGGATGATATGGATCGTTTCTGATGCAGAATTGACAGCCTTTTCACACACGAATTTGAGTCCTCGTGCTATAATGATTCTGTTATGCTGTGACGATAAATTATTCAGTATGGCACAATAGGATCTGCAGGAGGCACATATGGAACTAAAAAAACTGGATTATGATCTGACCGTTTGCAAGGTTGAGACGATTACAGATATTGATATGGGAACGGACTTCTTTTTCATTGGTAAAACAGATGAAGAAATGTCTTTGGTTTGTAAGACCGATGATACACCGAAAAAAACAATAGAGCGGGATGATGGGTGGAAAGGGTTCCGTATTCAGGGTGTCCTTGATTTTTCTCTGATCGGAATCTTATCGAAATTATCGGGAATCCTCGCTGAGAATAATATCGGAATCTTTGCGGTATCAACTTTCAATACGGATTATATTCTTGTAAAGGCAGAAAACTTCGAGAAGGCTTTAAGTGTACTATCTGCGGAAGGATACACTATTGCCTAACCATTAGATGGTGTAACGGAGAAAAATAATAAGAATTTATTGAGAAGAGTCGAGAAATCGGCTCTTTTCTTTTACCCAAAATCAGGAAGGAGGGACATGAATGGCTGGACGGATCCAGGGTATTACCGTTGAGATCGGCGGCGATACCACCAAACTACAGACCGCCTTAAAGGGCGTAAATACAGAGATTAGAAATACTCAGAGCCAGCTGCGTGATGTCGATAAGCTCCTGAAACTTGATCCGGGGAATACAGAACTGCTTGCACAGAAGCACAGACTTTTGGGAGATGCCGTCAAAGAAACGAAAGAAAAGCTGGAGACCTTAAAGACAGCGGCGGAACAGGCAGAGCAGGCACTGAAGGATGGAACGATCACGCAGGAACAGTATGATGGCCTGCAGCGTGAGATCGTTGAGACTGAACAGAAGCTGAAGGCTCTGGAGGAACAGGCGAAGGCTTCCGGAACGGCTCTTCAGGAGATCGCCGCAAAGGGTGAGAAGCTGAAGACAGTAGGTGACAACATCACCAATGTCGGAAAGAAGTTCATGCCCGTGACTCTGGGTGTTGTGGGATTAGGTACGGCGGCGGTGAAGACTGCCGCTGATTTTGATTCCGCCATGAGCAAGGTGGCGGCGGTATCCGGTGCAACAGGCTCTGATCTGGAAGCACTCCGGGATAAAGCCCGTGAGATGGGTGAGAAGACAAAGTTCTCTGCATCTGAAGCGGCGGAAGCTATGAACTACATGGCGATGGCCGGCTGGAAGACGGAGGATATGCTTTCCGGTATCGAAGGTGTCATGAACCTGGCTGCTGCCTCCGGTGAAGATCTGGCAACGACTTCTGATATCGTGACTGACGCTCTGACGGCTTTTGGACTTACAGCCCAGGACTCCGGACATTTTGCGGATATTCTTGCGGCAGCTTCCAGTAACGCGAATACGAACGTCTCCATGATGGGTGAGACCTTCAAGTATTGCGCTCCGATCGCCGGGGCTTTGGGATTCTCTGCGGAGGATACAGCGGAAGCGATCGGCCTGATGGCCAATGCCGGTATCAAGGGATTTCAGGCTGGTACTGCTCTCAGGACGATCATGAATAACCTGTCCGGAGAGGTGAAGATCTGCGGATCTTCCATTGGAGAGGTTACGATTGCAACGACAAACGCTGACGGCTCCATGAGAGAACTGTCGGATATCCTGGCTGATTGCAGGACGGCTTTCTCAGGCTTATCTGAATCTGAAAAGGCGGCAGCGGCTGAAAGTCTTGTCGGCAAGAATGCAATGTCCGGATTCCTTGCTCTGATGAACGCCGGGGAAGCGGATATCAACAAGCTTTCCAGTGCGATTGATAACTGTGATGGTTCAGCGGCAAGTATGGCTGAGACCATGAATGACAACCTTGCCGGTCAGCTGCAGATCCTGAAGTCCCAGCTGGAAGAGCTGGCGATTTCCTTTGGTGAGCTGCTGATGCCTGCAATCCGAACGATTGTCGGATGGATCCAGAAGTTTGTGGACTGGCTCAATTCGATGGATGAGGGTACCAGGAAGGTGATCGTGACGATTGCCCTGGTGGCGGCTGCGATCGGACCGGTACTGATCATAGTCGGTAAAGTGATCTCAGCGGTCGGTACCATTATGACTCTGGTGCCGAAGCTGGCAGGTGTGATCAATGCGGCGAAGGGTGTATTTGCAGCCTTCAATGCGGTATGCGCGGCGAATCCGTATGTGCTGATCATTGCGGCGATTGTGGCTTTGGTGGCGGCGTTCATTTATCTTTGGAACAACTGTGAAGAGTTCCGACAGTTCTGGATCGACCTGTGGGAGAGCATCAAAGAGATTGCCATTGCTGTATGGGAGGCGTTGAAGGCGTTCTTCCAGGCGGCATGGGAAGCAATCAAGGCCACGGCAACAACGGTCTGGAATGCAATCAAGGATTTCTTCTCCGGCTTGTGGGAAGGAATCAAGACTATCTTCACTACGGTGGTGAATGCAATCAGAACCTTCCTGACCACGGCATGGAATACGATCAGGAATACCGTGACGACCGTATGGAATGTGATAAAGACATTCTTCACCACGATCTGGAATGGGATCAAGTCGGTTATCACGACTGTGGTAAATGCAATCTCCACCTTCCTGAGTACGGCGTGGAACGGAATCAAGACGGCGATCACTACGGTGCTGAATGCGATCAAAACCGCTGTGTCCACGGTCTGGAATGGTATCAAGAATACGATCACGACTATTGTGAACGGAATCAAAAATACTGTTACCGCGGCATGGAACAATATCAAGTCTGCCGTATCCAATGCGGCGAATGCGATCAAGACCGGCGTGACGAATGCCTTCAATGCCATGCTGAATGGCATCAAGAATATCTGCGGAAATGTTTATGGTGCGGTGAAGGGCGGCTTTGACAAGGCTATCGGCTTTATCAAGGGACTGGCTTCCCAGGCCTTTCAGTGGGGGGCTGATTTCATCGGCGGTATCGTGAATGGTATCAAGTCCATGATTGGAAAAGTTGGAGATGCTGTTTCTTCGGTTGCAAATAAGATCCGGAGCTTCCTGCATTTCTCCGTACCGGATGAAGGTCCTTTGACGGATTATGAGAGCTGGATGCCGGACTTCATTGGAGGACTTGCTAAAAGCATTGAAAAGAGCCGGGGCATGATCGAGAACGCGATGAACGGTGTGACTTCTGATCTGACCATTACTCCGAGGGTGATGGCAGCTCAGGGCGGTTATTCCGGATCGGCTGCGTCAAGCGGTGATCTGATCTCCGGTATAAATACAGCACTGAATACGGCTCTGGCCGGTGGAGGCGCTGCAGGGGACATCGTGATCCCGGTATATATCGGCGGTGACATGATTGATGAGATCGTGGTTACGGCTCAGCAGAGAATGAATCTAAGAAGTGGAGGCAGGTAAGATGGCTCATTTGCAGTATCTTGTTTTTAACAATGAGAATATCCCGATGCCTGCCTCTTATTCTGTGAGTTTATCGGATGTGGAGGCAGACAGCGGCGGTGTGACAGAGGCAGGAACCACACAGAGGGATGTTGTCCGGGAAGGAGTGGTTCAGATTGGCGTGACCTTCCGTGTATCGAAACGGTGGCTGAATAAGTTTTCGGCTTATAAGAAGTTGGCAAGTATTACGGTCGGATACTTGGACATGGAGACCATGAACATCGTGGATACACAGATGTTCATTGACGGATATCAGGTGAAGCTGGTCAGTGATACAAGCTATGGGAGCTTGTGGGAGGTGTCCTTCACGCTGAAAGAGTTTTAAAACATGTGGAGGGAACTGACGATATATGTTATGATGTCCTTGCCGCTAAGGCGGAAAAATTATATTAAGGAGAGTGCTGTTTGAAAAAGTACAACACACTGGAGATTGTGGGCTAACCGGGAGGTTTGCTGACAATCTAACAAGCCTCCCGCTGAAAAGCAACTTTTGGTCACAAGTTTTCAGGAGGTAAAAAACATTGAATAAAAATGACTATACAATTCGTTTGGAAGAAAAGAACGATTACAGAGCAGTTGAAAACCTTGTCAGGGAGTCATTCTGGAACGTATACAAGCCGGGATGCAGCGAGCATTATGTGATCCATGTGCTTAGAGATGATCCAGCGTTTATCCAAGGACTTGATTTCGTCATGGAGCAGGATGGCAGTCTGATCGGACAGAATATGTTCATGAAGACGATTATCGAGGCCGACGATGGAAGGGTAATAGATGTTCTGACAATGGGGCCGATTGGCATTACACCAGAACTGAAGCGCAAAGGATATGGTAAGGCTTTGCTGGACTATTCCTTGAAAAAAGCTGCAGAGATGGGTTTTGGTGCGGTTCTGTTTGAAGGAAACATTGGTTTCTATGGCAAGAGCGGTTTTGACTATGCCAGTAAGTTTGGCATCCGCTATCATGATCTGCCGGAGGAAGCAGACGCCTCATTTTTTCTCTGTAAGGAACTGATTCCCGGATATCTTGATGGAATTACTGGGGTGTATCAGACTCCACGGGGGTATTATGTGAGTGATGAGGATGTGGAAATGTTTGATAAAGACTTTCCACCTAAGGAAAAACTGAAGCTGCCTGGTCAGATCTTCTAAACAGAAAAAGAGATTTAGCAGCGATGCTGCAGAGAGGGAGTCGAGTAACATCGGCTCCTTTTTCATGTCCGGAGGGAGGTGGTCATTTGTATCCGGTCAGCAATGCTTTCCTGGAAGCAGTGAAAGCGAACAACAGAAAATACTACTGGACCGGCAGGATCACAACGACTGCCGGGACGGTTTATGAGTTTGATCAGGATGATATGGTCAAGGGCAGCGGGTATATCACTTCCCAGTGCTGCGGATCCACGGAGATCGAGCTTGGTACGGTGTATGCCGCTGAGATGGGGATCTCTCTTTTCTCTGAGATCAACCGGTACACGCTGGAAGATGCGAAGGTGGAGCTGTTCTATCACCTGCAGGTGGCTGGCGGCTCTTATGAGCGGATCCCGATGGGGATCTTTGAAGTATCTGAGGCCAACAGGAAAGCGAAGTGCCTGGAGATAAAAGCCTATGATTACATGGTGAGGTTTGAGAAGGCATTTACTTCTCTGGAATCAATCGGTAACGCTTATGATTTCATGGTACTGTGTTCGACTGCTTGTGAGGTAACGCTGGCTCAGGATAGGGCAACGATTGAGGCGATGCCGAACGGAACCGAGAACCTGTCCATCTATTCTGATAATGACATTGAGACTTACCGCGATGTACTGTTCTATGTGGGGCAGGTGCTTGGCGGTTTTTTCGTGATTAACAGAGCCGGGGAGTTGGAACTACGGAAGTATGGGAATACGCCGGTACTGACGGTAGAGCGGAAGCACAGGTTCTCTTCCAGCTTTTCGGACTTCATCACGAGATATACGGCGGTCAGCTCTACAAATCTTCGGACACAGATTGCGGAGTATTATGCGCTGGATCCGGATGACGGACTGACGATGAATCTGGGCGTGAATCCGCTTTTGCAGTTTGGTCTGGAAGAGACCAGGCGGCAGCTGTGTGAGAATATCCTGGCTGATCTTTCGGTTGTAAACTATGTGCCGTTTGATTCGGATACCATAGGGAATCCGTCTTTGGATGTGGGTGATATCTTATCTTTTTCCGGAGGTCAGGCAGATACCACAAAGTATGCCTGCATCACATCGAACAGCATCAAGATCGGCGGCAGGCAGAGTATCAAGTGCGTCGGAAAGAATCCGAAGCTGTCCCAGGCGAAGAGTAAGAATGACAAAAATATCTCCGGGCTGGTGTTAGTATATAAATGTGGACAGGAAAAGTTGAACAACCTATACTATCAAA
>CAJUMF010000025.1 GCA_910586965.1 uncultured Dorea sp.
ACGACTTGGCAAACCAGTAATATTTAACTATTTATCAATGATACAGCACACTAGTGATGCTGGATTTATTAATATTCTGATGGAAGCATGTCAAGATCGCAATAAGAACAAATTGTATTTAATATGTTTCGATGAAATGAATTTGGCGAGAGTTGAACATTATTTTAGTCAGTTTCTTTCTATCTTGGAGATGTCGGAGAAATCAAGAATATTGAGATTATATTCTTCAGAATACGAATCCCGATTATATAATTCTGATAAATATAAACAAACGGTTGAGATTGGAAATAACATAAGATTTATAGGAACAGTAAATATTGATGAATCCACATTCCATTTTTCTGATAAGGTATTAGATCGTGCAAATGTGATTAAATTAGATATTGTTCCATATACAGATTGGAAAACTGGTGAGGTATCTACAAAAGGAAGCTATTTTAAAGAATGGACGTATGAGGAATATCAAAAACTAATTAAGCTGCCAAAAGATAACATGCTTTTAGACCAAGAAAGAGAGTTTATTTGGAGGGTTCATGAGTTACTTCATTCATGTGGCAAAAATCTAGGTGTGGGACCTAGAATCTTAAAGCAAATTGCAAAATATTTAGTAAATTTACCGAGTAGTGATAATAAAGAAAATATTTCAAGGAGAGAGGGATTTGATATTCAATTTGTGCAACGTATTATGACCAAAATAAGGGGGCAAAAAGAACAGTTATATACTATTTTCGAGGATGAAGCAGAAAATAGTTTATTGAAATTGTTTGATGAATACTCAGATGTTTCTGATTTTGTAGAAAGTAAAAAAGTGGTAGACATAAAAAAGCAGGAGATAAAAGATTATGGTTACACTTTGTGATATAGGGATTCAACTAAATTTTTATGTTGGTGAATCCATCATTAATGTTGCTAATGCCGGAGAGTCAATGACGGACTCTGATTCTGTGGATTTAACCAATATTGCATTTAGGGAATTTGAGAGTGTTGCAATCGAGTTCACATCCATATCTGCCGGGGATAGGTTATATTTTGATGGTATAGATTTGCTCCCAGCAGAAATGTGTGAAGTAGATGATGAAGGGAATTTGTTTTTATCTCCACAGCCAGGAGAAAAATACTCGATATTTACATATTCATCAGAATATTATGCAATGCATGTTGGGAAGTATGAAATGAGAATATGTCATGATGGAATGATTTATTATCAATGGTTTCATGTTCTTCCTAAAAATGTAAGTGATTCTGAATGGGAAATTATGAAAAAGGAATTAGAAGAAGAAGTTCAGGGATTATCAACAGACATTATAAGAAAAAATATATCATTAGGTGGCAAAAGAATGGAAAGTGCTCCAAGCAAGCAACTTTATAAATTTTTCGTTATTAAGAAACATTTTAATAATATTTTGGCGGCATTAATTGATTTAAAGGATAAACCGAAGTATAAAGTAGAAAAGGAATATAAATTAGAACCGTTATACAAAGCAACATATATTGATAATGTGACAGTAAAGGACTATTTGACAAAAGGAACGGGAGAGGAAGCATACTTAGTTCCGAAAAGAATTTATAATTACGATTTACCAGAAAATCGTTGGTTAAAGAAAATTATTTACATATATGAAAATGAACTGCGGTTATTCAGAGAATCAACATTAAACTATTGTGCATATGTAAAAGAAGAACTTGGTGAACTGAAAAGATATGGAGATGTCAATAATGCATCAATACGTGCCAAAAAAAGAGTGCTTACTGAATTAGATATGTATCTAGAAACAGTAAAACAGATTTTAAGTATTTCGGATCTTATTAAATGCCAAGATTGGTTTAAACAGATTCAGAGTGTTAAATCTCTAATTGTTCCCCATGTGCTTATATATGATGTGAGATATAATGCGTTTTATAAAATGTATAGGGAATTACAACAGGATAATATAAACATACAATGGAGTCAGGAATACGCATATTCATGGAAAGTGTCAAGCAAGATGTACGAGGTTTGGTGTTTTATTAAGATGTGTCGATTTTTGATTGCCGACGAGATTGGATTCGAAGCGGAAGGATGGATATTTAATGGATTCAATAATGAAATAATGCTTGTTCCGGATTTAGTTCCTGGAACAGAGGTGGTATTTTATAAAGAAAACATAATGATTCGTGCTCATTATGATACTAAATTACCAAGAACAATTAATAAAACAGAAGATAAGAGTACCCCGGTTTTTGCATGTACGAATCACACAAAACCGGATATAAGATTTGATTTATACAAAGATAAAATATATTGGTGTTCGCTGATATTTGAGGTGAAATATAGAAATATTCAGAAACAGTGGTATTATAATGATTCTAAGTGTAAAGAACAAATCAGATCTTACAAAAATGACTATAAATCACCTTTTTGTAGAGGGCTTGATCCGGATTTTGTTGTAAGAAAAGTAAATCCGGTTGATAGAGTTTGGGTACTAAATCCCACACATTCTTGCACAGAGATTATTGATAAACAAAATGAAGGAATCAAATTTATTCAACTTATTCCGGGAAAGGATTATACTAATGTTATAAAAGAGCTGCTTGAGGAAATAAATGAGGCATTGTATGGAGCATTGGTATGATTTTAACATGTCTTACAAAACGGGAGGATTAAGTGAAATCTGTGGAAATGAAGAGAAAAACATGTTATAATAAGCATATCACAAAAGCACTTTATCTTTTCGGGGAGGTGACCGGACATGCCGACACAGGGCGAAATTATAAAAGAGTTGTCTGAAAAACTGGAACGTCAATTGATCATTGATGATCTAACGAAGATTCAAACGATGGAAGAACTTAAAGAGTACATTGAAAAGTTAAGGGCAAAAAATGAATAATGCGGTTATACGGGGACTTGTCAAAGCGGCAAGTCCTTTTGCCGTACATTTATGAGGGAAGGTGCAATAGAATAATTAAGGAAGAAAAAACAGAGCGCACTCTTGATTTTATGCGGCGGCGGTATTATAATAAAAAACAAATTTACAGATTCTATATGAACGGAGGAGTTTACGATGGATAAGAAGAACATTGACTGGTCCAATCTTGGATTCGGTTATATCGAGACGGATAAAAGATACGTTTCCAATTATAAGGACGGAGCGTGGGATGAAGGAGCGCTTACCTCCGATTCAAATGTGGTGATTAATGAGTGTGCGTGTGTGCTGCAGTATGCACAGACATGCTTTGAGGGGTTAAAGGCTTACACGACGGAGGACGGGCGCATCGTGACTTTCCGCCCGGATCTGAATGCGGAGCGGATGGCGAACACGGCGAAACGCCTTGAGATGCCGCCGTTTCCGGAGGAGAGATTCTTAGAGGCGGTCAAGCAGGTGGTGAAGGCAAATGCGGCGTATGTTCCGCCTTTTGGTTCAGGGGCGACCCTCTATATCCGGCCGTACCTGTTCGGTTCGAATGCAGTTATCGGTGTGAAACCTGCGGACGAGTACCAGTTCCGCGTGTTCACGACGCCGGTAGGCCCGTACTTCAAGGGCGGCGCAAAGCCGATTACCATCAGGGTATGTGATTTTGACCGGGCGGCGCCTCACGGAACGGGGCATGTAAAGGCGGGGCTTAACTATGCCATGAGCCTTCATGCGATTATGGATGCCCACAGGCAGGGCTTTGACGAGAATATGTACTTAGACGCGGCTACCAGGACGAAGGTGGAGGAGACAGGCGGCGCGAACTTCCTGTTTGTCACAAAGGACGGCAAGGTGGTAACGCCGAAGTCCGACACGATTCTTCCTTCTATCACAAGGCGTTCCCTGATGCATGTGGCGAAGGAGTATCTGGGATACGAAGTGGAAGAGCGGGAAGTGTACTTAGATGAGGTGAAAGATTTTGCAGAGTGCGGGCTGTGCGGAACGGCGGCTGTCATCTCCCCGGTAGGAAAAATCGTGGACCATGGGAAGGAAATCTGTTTCCCGAGCGGCATGGAGGACATGGGCCCGGTTACGAAGAAACTGTATGATACTCTTACGGGAATCCAGATGGGGAGGCTTGAGGCTCCTGAAGGATGGATCTGTGAAATCTGCTAGCCGGAGTGTGGCTGGCGGATGGAGCTGGTACAACGAAAATTAAGTTTTGGATAGTTTGACGCAGAAACTAATAAAAGAGAATAAAGAACATAAGAATGCCCGGACAGGGTTTGCCGATAAAGGATTGGCAGCCCTGTCTGGGTTTTTTATTCCCGCGGCAATTTAAAATAAAAATATTTTTAATAAACAGTATATAACAGTTGACAACAGTGTTAAACTGTTATATACTGTTTACAACGAAGGGGGGATAGGATGAAGTTAATTATCAATCATTCTTCCATGCAGCCGATTTACGAACAGATCGTGGAGCAGATTAAGGGCCAGATCATAAAGGGGGTTCTTAAGGCTGACACGGCGCTGCCGTCGGTGAGGGCTTTGGCGAAGGAACTTAAGGTCAGCGCCCTGACGGTAAAGAAAGCCTACGATGGGCTGGAGGCGGAAGGATTTGTCATAACGGTTCACGGCAAGGGGAGTTTTGTGGCATTTGCCAATCAGCAGATGATGCTGGAAGAAAAGAAGAAGGAAGTGGAGTCTGACCTGGAGGGCGCCATACGAAAAGGCCGGAGTTGCGGCATGACGGATCAGGAGCTTGGGGAATTGTTTCATATTATTTTGGAGGAGTAAAAGATGCTGCGATTAGAGAATGTGAAAAAGAAGTATAAAGATTTTGAGCTGGATATTACAATGGAAGTAAAGCCTGGCTGTGTGACCGGGCTGATCGGAAGGAACGGAGCGGGAAAGACGACGGCATTTAAAGCCGCTTTGGGGCTCATCCGGGCCGCCGGAGGGGAGATAACTGTATTTGGAAAGCCGATTTCCGGGCTGAGCGCGAAAGACCGCGAGAAAATGGGTGTGGTGCTGTCGGATTCGGGATTCAGCGGATATCTGAAGGTTAAGGATTTGGCTGCCATCCTCGGGAATCTTTACAGCCGTTTCGATGAGGGGTATTTTACCGGGAAATGTGAGAGTTTCGGTATTCCTTTTGACAAGCGGATCAAGGACTTTTCTACCGGCATGAGACGGAAACTCCATGTTGCGGCGGCGCTTTCCCACCATGCGGAACTTCTCATCATGGATGAGCCGACGGCGGGGATGGATGTGATTGCCAGGGAGGAGCTTTTGGATATGATTCGGGAGTACATGGAGACGGAGGGGCGCTCGGTGCTTTTAAGCTCCCATATCTCCGGGGATTTAGAGGGGCTCTGCGACGACATTTACCTGATTGACGAGGGGAAGGTGCTCCTTCATGAGGATACGGATGTGCTGCTTGATACATACGGCATCCTGAAGGTGACGAAGGAGCAGTATGAGGCGATGGATAAAAGTTTCCTGATGTGCCGGAGGAAAGAGGAGTTCGGGTATAGCTGCCTGACGGGGGAAAAGCAGTTTTATGCGGAAAATTACCCGGATGCGGTGATAGAAAAGGGTTCGATTGACGGTGTGATGACAATGATGATTCGAGGTGAGAGATGATGAAGGGATTACTGATAAAAGACTTGAAATTAATGCTGACGCAGTTTGCTTTTTTGATTTTATTGCCGGTTGTGGGGGCGGTGTTTGTGGTGCCAACCGGGGAGATGAGTATGGGATTTGGCTATATCACGGCAGTTTCCGGGATTATCGGGGTGACGACGATCAATTATGATTCTTATGACAATGGATTTGCGTACCTTTTTACCCTGCCCATTAGCCGCCGGGGATATGTGAAGGAGAAATATCTTTTTGCCGCGCTGTCCTCTGTTGCGGTGATGATGGCTATCGGGCTTTTTATGTGGGCGCTCATGGCGGTTTCGCATCCGGAAAATGCGTATGCTTTCGCGGATTTCCTTGGGGATATGGAGGATTCTTATTCGATTGCCCTGACGGCGGTGGCATTTATGCTCCCGGTATTCTTAAAGTTCGGGGCGGAAAAGAGCCGGTTTGTTATACTGATCATTGCTGGGATATTTATGGGTGTGATGATCGGCGTCTCCCAGGCGGAAGTTCTGCGGGATATTGAGATTGGCGGGGGTAAATGGGTGAGGGTGCTCACGCCGGTTCTGTGTCTGGCGTGGCTTTGTGCATCTTATCTGATATCGGTCAGGATTATGGAGAAGAAGGAGTTTTAAAGTTTTTAAGATTGTTTGATGAAAAGCATTGTAAATACTATTTGGCTAGGGTATCATAAGTATAATAATTAGTTTTTGATTGGAATATTGAAAATATGAACAGAGAGGATTGAGTAATATGGCTGTGGCATTAAAAGAAGATTACCAAAGAGCTTTGGATGAACAGAAAAAAGAAGTCCGGGAACTTGTAATGGCCGGATTGGAACAGATAAAAGAGGGAAAGACAGAAGACTTTCATGCAGTATGTGATAGATTGGGGAAGAAGTACAAAAAATGAAGCAATATCAGATTAGAATTACAGAGATGGCGGCGCAAGATTTAGAAAATGTCGGGGACTATATTGCTTATGAATTGAAAAATCCGTCTGCGGCTGAAAGTACAATAAGTGGAATTCGCGCAAAGATAAATTCTTTGGTAAATTTTCCAGAGAGAAATGAGTTGGACGAAGACGAGCAGCTTGCTGGATTGGGTGTCCGAAAAGATTATTATCACAGTTACAAAATTTATTATGTGGTTGAGGAGGACACCATTTATGTAGTTAGAATTTTACATATGTTAGTTGATAGTAAAGCATGGCTGTATCGTACATTTGGAGTGTGAAGTTTTGTGATGCCCGGTCGCGTTAGAGACTTGATACAATAGCGGAAATGCCCGGATGGGTTTTGCCAATCAAGAATTGGTAAGGCTTGTCCGGGTGTTTTTTGCTTTTGGGGACAGGCAGGATAAAAAATTTTCTGATATCGGTCAGGATTATGGAGAAGAAGGAGTTTTAAAAAGGATAACGGATTGTGGAACGGATGGAAATGGGGTATAATGTGAAAATAGAGGACGGAGGTGGCAGGATGAAGAAGGCATTGCCGGTTGGTGTGGATAATTTTGAAAAACTGATTACCGATGGGTATTACTATGTGGATAAAACGATATTTATTAAGGAATTGTTGGATTTAAAAGGAGAGGTGAACCTGTTTACCCGCCCGAGGCGTTTTGGGAAGACGCTGAACTTAAGTATGCTCCGGTATTTCTTTGAGGATACGGGAAATGAAGAGAAGAACGGGCAGAATCGGGAACTTTTCCGAGGTCTGAAGATTATGGACGCGGGGGAGGAATATATGGAGCAGATGGGCGCATATCCGGTGATAAACCTGACGCTTAAGTCTGCAAAGCAGCGTTCCTTGAAGGCGGCTTATATTAAGATGAAGGAGGAGCTTGCGGAAGAGTTCAAGCGGCATAAGTATGTGCTGGAAAGCAGCAGGATTGAGGACAGTGATAAGAAGAAATATCAGGAGCTTGCAGATGGCAGGGCGGAGTACGAAGATTACTCTGGTGCGTTGAAGTTTTTAAGCAAATGTCTTTACCAGGCTACGGGGAAGAGTACGGTCATTCTGATCGATGAATATGACGTTCCGCTGGAGAATGCGTATTTTAAGGGATTCTATGATGAGATGGTTGACTTTATCCGGTCGCTGTTTGAATCCGGGCTGAAGACAAATAATTATCTGCGGTTTGCCGTTATTACCGGGTGTCTCAGGATTTCCAGGGAGAGTATTTTTACCGGGCTGAACCATCTGCGGATTGTCTCGGTGCTTGACCAGCAGTACAGTGAGCATTTTGGGTTTACTGAGCCGGAAGTATTGGAGATGATGGGATATTATGGTGTAGAAAGCCGTTTTTCTACTATGAAGGAATGGTACGACGGATATTCGCTCGGAAAGACAGAAGTTTATAATCCCTGGAGCGTAATCAACTATATGTGTGATCTGCGTGCAAGTATCAAAGCTTTTCCACGTCCGTACTGGATCAATACCAGTTCCAATGATATCATTAAGGATATGATCGCCAGGGCTGACCGGGAGACGAAGGGGCAGATTGAAACGCTTTTGGAAGGCGGAACGTTGGATATCCAGGTGCATGAGGAAGTTACCTATGGGGATATGCACAGCAGCGGGGAGAATCTGTGGAATTTTCTTTATTTTACGGGATATCTTACGAAAGAGAGTGAGTATTTTAAAGAGTCTGCTATCTTTCTGCGAACGCGGATTCCCGATGTAGAGGTGAAGACCATATACCAGACGACGATACTGAATCTATTCCGGAACAGGATAAAGAAAGAGGATTTCCGGGATTTGTACCGCGCGATGGAGGATGGGGATGCAGACAGGATGCGGGATATATTGAATGGACAATTGTTTCCTACCATCAGTTTCTATGATAGTGCGGAGAACTTTTACCATGGCTTTTTAACCGGCATCTTAAGCCAGAGTGAGAATTATCTGGTGAAATCGAACCGGGAATCGGGGAATGGGCGCTCGGACATCATGGTGAAAAGCCCTTCACTGCGTGGACGGTCGTTTATCCTGGAAGTCAAGGTATCGGGGGATATAGATGCTTTGGAGAGTGACGCAGAGAAGGCCCTTGAGCAGATTTATGAGAAAAAATATATGGAAGAACTGCGTATGGAAGGGTATCGAAAGATTGACTGCTATGGGATATCGTTCTTCCGGAAGGACTGCGAGGTGCGGTTTGGGAGCAAGTCTATGAACTTTTGACCTTGAAATCATTTTATGATATACTAATGCAGGCGGAACGTATAGAATGTTCAATAATATAAAAAAGAGGCCTTAATTATGACAGAACAAGAATTTCATAAATTAAAACAATTGGATCTTATACAGATATTGCTGACACAAGGTAATGAGGTCACAATGCAGCAAGAGGATTTGAAAAAGAAAAATGAGCGGCTGGGATTGCTTTTAGAAGAGAATGACATCATAAAGGCGAAACTCAACGACAGGGACGCCATGACGGAGATGATCAAAAAAGAACTCAATGAATGTGATGAACGTATCGGTGAGCTGGAAGAAACGATGAAAAACATGTATGCGGACAGGAGAATTGAGCTGGAAGATGCAGGTTCCATCGTACAGGCGGCGTTAGAACTGAATAAGATATTTGAGGAGGCGCAGCGGGAGGCGGAACAATACATACGGAATGTGGGACAGGAACCCACACCCACACTCATACATCCAGAACTGGAGCAGTTAGAGAAAGTGTGCGAGACTCCGGACGCGAAGGCTGTGTCCGAAGCAGAGCCGGAGACTGTGTCCGAAGCGGAGGCAGAGGAAGTATGTCTACGTCCGGAGGAAGGAAAAGCAGAAGATATATGTGAGACCCCAGAGCCGGAGGCCGTGTCCGAAGCAGGGCCGGAGGAAGTATGTCTGCATCCGGAGCCAGAGGCTGTGTCCGAAGTAGAGGCGGAGAAAGTATGCCTGCATCCGGAAGAAGAGAGCCCGGAGCCGGAGAAAGCGGAGGCAACAAGTGAGGCTCGGGAGTCGGAGAAAACGGAAGAAACATGTGAGAATTCAGAGCCGGAGAAGGCGGAAGAATCGTGCGGGCATTCGGAATTACAACATCCGGAGGAACCGTGTCAGCATCCGCAGCCCAAGGAGTCCGCAGCAGGAGTTCCAAGTCATGAGACAGAAAAACCACTGGCAAAAGAAAAGCCGTCAGTAAAAGCAGAGAAAAAGCATAAAGGCTTTCTAAGATTTTTTTGGAAATGGAAGAAGTAGATGAATAATCTGATTATAATGCAGTTATATTATCCTTTGTGTGAGGAGAAACAGAAAGGAGGATGACTGCATGCAGGTTATGGGTAATATAATTATTCCAGGATGTCCGGACGGATGCACCGTGCAGGATTTCAAAGATATTTTGTATAATGATGAGAAATCACAAGCCACTATTGATAAATATGTACGTTCGATAGAACGCCTGTCAAAGTTTTTGGAGGGCAGAGATATCACAAAGGAGATGTTGATAAGATACAGGGATGAGCTGTTGAAGACATGCATGGCTCAGACAGTAAATGGAGCTCTGTCAGCAATCAATGCTTACCTGGATTACTGCGGGATGCCCGGTATGAAGATGCGGCTCTTAAAGGTACAGCGGAGGCCGTTTCTGGAAGAATCAAGAGAGCTTGCCAAGGAGGACTACAAAAGACTTCTGAATGCATCCAGATGCCGGAAGGACCATAGGCTGTATATGATTCTTCTGACTCTTGGCAGTACAGGGATACGGATCAGCGAGCTGCGTTATATCACTGTGGAAGCGGCAGAAAGCGGACGGGCGCAGATTCACCTGAAAGGGAAAAACCGTACAGTCATATTGCAGAAAGAGTTGTGCGGCAGATTGAAAATGTATGCGGAAAAGAGAGGAATCAAGAAAGGATATATCTTCCGGATCCGCAGCGGCAGGCCGATGGACAGATCCAATATCTGCCATGATATGAAGAAACTCAGCGTGGAGGCGAAAGTTGAGCCGTGCAAGGTATTTCCGCATAATCTGCGTCATTTGTTTGCAAGGACATTTTATGAGGTGGAAAAGAATCTGGCACATCTGGCGGATGTATTGGGGCACAGCAAGATAGAGACGACAAGGATATATATAGCAGCCAGTGCAAGTACACATGAGAAAATTCTGAATAAAATGCAGCTTATCATATAAAATACCCCAGAATATCCATTCTGTGGTATCTCTAATAATATATCGACTACATATAGGGTAATAATAACTATTTCTGTCAAAAAAATCAACATTGTTACAAATATATGAAAACATATGAAATAAACCTGAGATATGATATGGTATCAGGTTTATGTGTGTGCTGTTTTTTCCCTTAGGAATATATATTCCGAGGGATTTTTTTGCTTTTTCGGGGGATATTACATTGCTGCCGTCCGGCGCTCTTACCACAGAATGGATATTCTGTGGTAAAAAAGACTACTCCATAGACGTCGCAAAAAAAATTTTAAAATAACCTGTTTTTCTAGAATTTTTTGACGCATCTTTTGACTGTCCGTTTGCTATACTCAAGCCAATCCAGAAAAAGTGAGGCATAAAAAGCGGGAGTCAGATGTCCGAAAGTGAGGCATGGTATGACGATAAAGGAATTACAGAAACTGAAAAGGCGGGAGCTCCTCCATCTGCTGGTGGAGCAAAGCAAAGAATCCCTTGGCCTGCAGACAGAGCAGGAAGAAAAGGAATCAGAGGCTGCTCACCTGGAGGACAGCAATATGAAACTCAGGGCCAAGATAGAAGCCAAGGACATCCAGATTGAGAGACTTAGGGGGAGGCTTGAGAGCAAGCGGGAGCGTATCGGAGATCTGGAAAAAGAGATAGAAGCATGGTGTTCAAGCAGGCAGGCGGGACTTGAAAGTGCACACACGGTTGCGGAGGCGGCGCTTAAGTTCAGCGGTATCGTAGAGGCAGCGCAGAATGCGGCGGACCAGTACTTATACAATATCAGACAGAGGTATGCAGAGCCAGCGGCTATATGCGGCCGGCCGGAGATTAGCAGTATAGGAGGGCCTGAAGGGTAATGGATAAAAAGGACACGCAGAATGCGAAGGAACTCACGATTCCGAGCCTGGAAGTGTTGGAAGCTGAACTAAAAAAAGAACAGTACAGGAGCAACTACAGCAAAGTGCTGAAAAGTACATTGTTTTCACTGCTGGTAGTTGCGGCGGTGGCGGCTTTGATCGCGGTGTTGCTGCTCCCGGTACTGCAGATCAGCGGAACATCCATGACGGAGACTCTGCAGGATCGGGATATCGTAGTAGCGGTTAACAGTTCAAAGTATAAGACCGGAGATGTCATTGCTTTCTACTATAATAATAACATCCTAATCAAACGGGTGATAGCCGGCCCGGGAGACTGGGTAAATATCGATGAAGAGGGCAATGTATTTGTTAACGAAGTGAAACTGGATGAACCGTACATCAAGGAAAAGTCGCTCGGGGAGTGCAACATAGAACTTCCCTACCAGGTGCCAGACGAAAAATGCTTTGTGATGGGGGACCATCGGGCGACAAGTATAGACAGCCGGAATTCAACGGTTGGCTGCATAGGAAATGACGCGGTCATAGGGAAGATCATGATTCGGGTATGGCCGCTTTCAAGCATCGGTATCATAAAGTAGTTGAAGTAGATAAAAGGAGGGAGGCTGCATTATGGAATCTCCAATTTTAAAGCAGATTGTGAAATTCTTACAGACACGTAAAAAACAAAAGCAGTGGATGGTAGTATTTGTATTCATGGCTGTCATTGTCGGATTTGGTACAGTTACAGCACTCAAGATGATGGGGCAGGCGATGACCTGCAAGGAAAAGGTGTTGGATTGCCAACTGGCGCTGCATGAGCACACGAAAGGTTGTTTTGACAAGGATAAGAATGTGGTGTGTGGATATGCGGACTATGCAGTACATAAGCATAATGACGACTGCTACAACGCAGAGCATAAGCTGATATGCAGGCTGCCGGAAGTAGAGAAACACGAGCATACGAAGAAATGCTATGAAAAGACGAAGACTCTCGTGTGCGGGCAGGAAGAATCCGACGGGCATCAGCATGGAGACGGCTGCTACCAGACCGAGAAGGGCGACCTTAAGTGCAAGAAAGAAGAGCACAGCCACTCGGACGGTTGTTACGATGAGGAAGGGAATCTCGTATGTGATGCAGAGGAGCATCAGCATGATGATGATTGCTACAAATGGGAAGATGTGCTTGTCTGCGGCGCCAAGGAAGGCGAAGGCGGACACAAGCATACGGACAAATGTTACGACGTGCAGGAGACGCTGGTATGCGGCAAGCTTGAACTGCATACCCACACGGATAAGTGCTTTGAAAAGATTGACAAAAACGGCAAGAAAGAGCCGGGGAATCTTAAGATTGTCTGCGGTAAGACAGAGCTTAAAGAACACACCCACACCGAGGACGCAGGATGCTTAAGGACTGTAGATGCCGCAGAGGCGGATGTAATCCAGGAGAAGCTTGACAAAGAAGCCGAAGAAACGCAGCCCGAGGTATCCAAAGACGGAAACGAAATCTTCACAACAGACATGAATGAAGAGACGGAAGGCGAAGCATTAGAAGGCGCGGAAGGCGAGGCATCAGAAGATGCAGCGGCGGAAGGTGAAGGCGTGGAAGGCGAAGTGGCAGAAGGCGAAGGTGCAGAAGGCGAGGCATCGGAAGATGCAGCGGCGGAAGGCGAAGAGCCAGAGACAGCAGGAGACGATGAGCAGGAAGATGCAGAGGCAGAAGGTGAAGAGCCGCAGGGTTATGAAGAGAGCAAGACCTATGAAGGCCTGGGCTATATCGTAACAGCTTCCTATAATAAGGACGCAAATATTCCGGAAGAAGCAAAGTTTGTCGCAGAGCGGATTACGGAAGAGAGCGACGAAGAAAATTATAAGAAACATGAGGCCGAATATAAAAAGAGTCTGGGCAGTGAAGACGCTACCATGAGTGCACTGTTTAAGCTTGGCTTTTATGTAGACGGCGAAGAGGTAGAGCCGGCAAGTCCGGTAATGATAACGGTTCAATTCGTAGATAAGAATGGTCTGCCGGAAGGTAAGCCGATTAAGGTCGTACACTTTGGAGACGATAAGACGGAAGTTATTGACGGAAGCAAGGCGGAGAGCGGGAGCACTTCCTTTAAGACAGATGGATTTTCAATATTTGGATTTGGACCGGATGAGGAAAATGAAGATGAAACGGTGGATGCTGATTCAGAGCTCATTCCAATATCGGGAGACTATACATATGAAGGGGATGCATTTGACATCGCCTTTCATATTGAAGGAAATGCCACTTTTTTGAATGATGATATCTCTTTAGCTGGCGATGAAACTATATCGGAGAATACAAGTAAAGAACCAAAAAATGAGGAAGCTGGAGCATCAGAAGGAGACGAAACTGAAGGGGATAAAACTGAAGCTAGCGGAGCATTTAAAGAAGATGCTGATATAGATAATTCAGGAGAAGATGTGGCAGATACAGAAGCCAAAGACAAAGTAGTGGATAATGAAAATGCTGGAGAAAATGAAAGGCTTGAATTTGTAGCAAAGGATTTAGGAGAAGAGTCAGTAGAATATCAGACATTTGTATCTTATATGCAGGATTCAGGTAAAGATGTTGATTTGATGCAGATTAGGACATTGTCTTATGAGGTGACTTATAGCGGAAAACCACTTAATATAGAAGATTGTGATATAACAGCAGATATCATACCCAAAGAGGCTATGATTAATAATACTGAAGAAGATGGTGATGGCAATTCTATTGAGGCTTTTGAGATAAAAACTAACTCAACAGTAAATGAAATAGAGGCTGTACCTACGAATAATGATGCGCAGAGAAGAGTTGTGAGGCTTAATAATTTAAGTGGAGCCCCGTTAGTTGCATCAGTTCGATCAAACTCTAATCCTGAATTTACAGTGCAATATTATGCTTATATGCATATCATGGAAGACGATCCTAATTTTAATACGAATGCTAAGGCAAGCATCGATTTGATTGATACAAGTGGTGGCAATCTTCCTACAAACAAATTGACTCAAAATACGAAAAATATTTATGTGGATGGAACAAAAGCAGTAGGTACATGGCGTGATATTGTATACAAAGGGCGTGAGCGTTCATTAGAGATGATTTATTCTGAATCACCATATAGCCTCTTATCTTATCCAGGACTTGAGAATTTTGACAAGTTTGCGACCAAAAAAAATGGTGAAGGGTTAGGTGAAGCATCAAAAGCACAACATCACTATGATACTACGGAAGTATGGGTTTTGAAGGAAGGAGGAAATCCAAAAAGTAAGGATTATGCAGACTGGACGATTTATGGAAAGAAAAATGCTGAGAAAGAGTATATAGATGTTGATGTTAATGATGTACACAGTTTGGAATTTACTAATAATCCAGATGTTGAGTCAGAAACAAAAATATTAGTAACAGATAACACAGTAATCAGGCTGGTAGCTGATATAAATAGCGAATCTTATACAAATGATGTGGCATTTTATGATTATGATATTACTGATGGGAAGGTATATACAGATAAGACATTAAAGAAAGAAAAGGACAGATCAACACTCCCATTATATGCATATACAAAGTTGCAAGGTATTAATGATCAGAGGAATTATAACGGTGCTACTAGTTCGCGTCTTGGATTTGGAATGAATAATACAGGAGGTACAGGATTGCAAAACGAGACAACAAAAGATGGGTGGAAAATAAATGTTGCGAATGGTGCAAGTGGTGTAAGTAAAGTGTATAAAAATTGTTCATTTGAATTGGTTTCAAAAACTTTAGGCACAGATGGTTATCCTGCCTTTAGTGTAAATGCTCCTGATTTGTTTAGTTCCAAAGCGCAAATTGGGAAAAAAGCGGTTTTAGGTCGTTCATTGGAATTTACTCGTGCTGGAGACACTTATACGTTATCAAAGGTGAAAAATGGAAATAAAGTAAGTGCAGATAATTTGGATCGTCTTCAATATACGGGTTCTGCTTGGACAGGGAAATTTGATATGTGGGTAAATCAATTTTGGCCGATGGATGATTCCGAAGAAACATATAATACGGATGGTCATGATTTGAAATTTGGTAATGAAGCGGATAAAACAAATAAAATGCGTATGGCTGTGGGAGAGCGAGAAGAGGCTTTTCCGTCAAGTGATGATGGCCAAGATCATAATAGTTATTTCGGTATGCATTTTTCTGTTAAGTTTGAATTGACAGAAGATTATGTAGGACCATTAAATTATTACTTTTTTGGTGACGATGATATGTGGGTATACCTGGATAATAAATTAATTTGTGATATTGGTGGTTGTCATCAAGCCGCTGGAGAATATGTTAATTTGTGGGATTGGATTAAGAAAGGCGATGCAGGAACACATACTCTTAGATTTTTCTATACTGAGCGAGGGGCATCGGGTTCTACATGTTGGATGCAGTTTACATTACCATCTGTTCGGGAAATTCCAGTTGGGAAACCTACTGGTGGCATAAAAGATACTTTAACTATCACTAAAAATGTAGAAGGAGTAGCAACAACAGATAAGTTTGAATTTAAAATCAGCCTTTTAAATGAATCGGGAACACCGCTTTCAAATACTTATCCCTATGAAATAATCGATAGCGAAGGTAATGCAACAAATCATTCGGAAGGTATAGCTCATAATGGTACATTTCGATTGGGAAATGGTGAATCAATTGTTGTGAAGGATTTACCGGATAATGCAAAATATACGATTGAAGAGACTAATGTGAGTGGGTATCTTTCAACAGTTGGAGGAGAAGTTGTCGCTAATGGTACTGTAGAAGGAGTTATTGACTGGTACGGGGAAGATGATGAGAATTTACAATATGTTAATGTTTCAACCTATGAACTTCCTGAAACCGGTGGTTCTGGCATTATGAGATATACTATTGCAGGCGCTCTATGCATACTGCTTGGCGCATGCTTTATGTATACAAAAAAAGCTAGAGAAAGGAGGGTGTAGATTTCCTCTTGGATTTAGCAGGATAAGGAATTAAGGGCTTTAAGAAAAGCCGACATTCAAAGACATTAAAAAATAAAGAAAAGGAGAAAGGAATTATGAAAAAATTCAAAAAATTTATCAGCATTATGTTGGTAACGGTAATGGCCTTAGCTATGAGTATGACGGCCTTTGCAGCAGAAACATATAGTATCACTATTAAAGACAGTGAAACTGTAAAAGTAGCAGGCAAAACTTTCAACGCCTACAAGATTTTAGATGCGAAAACAGTTACTAAGGACGGAAAAATAGGTTATGCGTATACAGTTCCTAATGAGTTGAAAGGTTTCTTTGCAACGCGTTATGGTATAAATCAGTCTGTGGGTGATTTTTCCGCTCAGGTTGCAAAGGAAATTTCTAAAGAAACTGATATGTTTGCTTTTGGTGCAGCAGTTTTAAAAGCAGCAAAAGATGCTGGAATCCAACCATCATCAAAGGCAGCGGCAGAAGGAGCTGGAAGTGTTGAGATAACAGGTCTTGCTTCAGGGTATTATGTAGTTGAAGATGCCACAACAGCAGAAGGTGAGACTGTGTCTGCATTAATGCTTGATACAACAACACCTCATCCTGAAATTACAATTAAGGCTGATAAGCCGTCAATTGATAAGAAAATTGCAGTGGACGAGGATAGGATAACAACTAATAATGCTGCTATAGGCGATGTAGTTAATTATGAAGCAAAATCTAAAGTACCAGATATGACAGGTTATAAGAAATATTACTTTGTTGTAAATGATACTATGAGTAAGGGATTGACATTTAATAATGATATCATTGTTAAAATGGGTAATGATACATTAGAGAAAGATACTGCATATACAGTAGAATATAATAAAAATGCGACAACTGGCGAAACTGCTATAGAGATTGTGTTTAAGAATTTTATTCAGTATGCAGAGCGCAAAGGCCAGGATATCGTTATAACTTATTCAGCTACAGTTAATAAAGATGCAGTGATTGGTACAACAGGAAATCCAAACACAATATCTTTACAGTATTCAAACAATCCGAATAAAACAGTTGATGGAGAACCGGAAAATCCAGATAAACCGGGAGAGGTAATTGGAAAAACACCAGATTCCGTAACAGTTACATATGTTACTGGCATTCAGTTGACGAAGGTTGATCCTGCAGGGAATAAATTGACAGGAGCTAAATTCCAAATTACTGGTGAGAAGCAAAATATTGTCTTAACAAATAAAGAAGTATATAAAAAGAGTGAGACTGGTACATGGTTCCAGTTGAAAGATGGCACATATACAGAAAGTGTTCCTACTGATGCAACAAAAGATTCGTATGATAGTACAACGGTTAAATATGAGATAGTTAATGAAGTTGTAAAGGATATTGTTACAGAAGATATTATTGCTGAAGGCTATGTGAATGGTGAAGGGGTTTTGACTTTTGAAGGTTTATCAGCAGGCACATATGAGATTACAGAGCTTATAGCTCCAGATGGATATAATTTGCTGTCAGAGCCTATTGAGGTTACCATTACCTATACAGATCCTGCGGAGTTTAAAAATAATGTAAACGCGCAATGCACATGGACATTCAATGCGACTCTTGGTGAAAATGAATTGCTTAAAGATGGAACTGGAAATGTAGCTGCTTTTTCAGTAGTAAATAATACCGGAGTAGAACTTCCATCCACAGGTGGTATCGGTACTACAATCTTCTACATTGTAGGTGCGATTCTTATGATCGGTGCTGGTGTGATCTTAGTAGCAAAGAAACGCATGAGCCACGAGTAATCTTTAATATTTAATTGAATTTTAGGTACCCGTTTATTAATATAGAACCTAAAATATGCCGGGGACGGGATGTCCTGTCTCCGGCAGTGCCGCACGAAGCTGACACCTTCCCGTGGTGTGCGGTGAGCAACGGACCGGCGGTCCGGCAGACGTCAGCAGACGGTAGGGGATACCGTTTTGATAGAGCAGCAACCCATCAGACAGGATTGTGGGGAGATATATGAACGAAGAAACCAATAATAATGAAGAGACAAATAACAGCGAGGAGATACATACGGCGGAAGAGACATCTGCGGAAACGTCCGCAGCAGAGGAATCTATAGCGGAAGAATCTGTGCCGGACGTGAAGAAAGGAAAGCAAAAAAAGAAGAAGGGGAAAAAGAAGAAAGGCTCTTTTTCAACCATCCTGCTGGTAGTGATCATGCTGGCAGGAGCCGGTATCCTGGCTTATCCTTCCGTCAGCGACTGGTGGAACTCCATGCATGCGACACAGGCGATTGCAGGCTATGTAGAGGCGGTAGAGAGCATGTCAAAGGAAGAGAAGGAGGCAATCTTTGCTAAGGCGGAGGAATACAATGCATCTCTTCCCAACGGCGTCAACTTCAACATCTCTGAGGCAGAGTACGCGGAGTATGCAAGTATCCTTGACATTACCGGCACAGGGATTATGGGATACATACAGATTGCGTCGATCGGGGTCAACCTTCCGGTCTATCACGGCGTAGATGAAGGCATCCTGCAGATTGCGGTAGGACATATACCGGGCTCTTCTTTCCCCATAGGAGGGGAGAGGACACATGCCGTTATGTCCGGCCACCGGGGACTTCCCAGCGCAAAGCTTTTTTCCGACCTGGATAAATTAGGCGAGGGGGACGTGTTCACGGTTACGGTACTGGACAGGACATTCACCTACATGGTAGACCAGATTCGCATCGTGCTGCCGGAGGAGACGGATGAGCTTGGTATCGTAGAGGGGAAAGAGTACGCGACGCTGGTGACCTGTACGCCTTACGGCATCAATTCCCATCGGATTCTTATGAGAGGACATAGAATCGCCAATCTTGACGGCAAGGCGACACCTGCGGAGGCAGTGAAGATACCGACTTACATCGTCATTCCGGCGGTGGGGATTCCGCTTTTGTTCATCGTCCTGGCGATAATGCTTATATATTACCGGAAAAAGGGACCGGGAAAGACAACGCAGGAGATGCTGGAAGATATAAGGAAACTATAAAAGATATAAAGAAGTTACAAGGAAATCTTTTCATGCAGATTCATAAAGGAGGAGAGAATTATGGAAATAAAACCAAACAGCCGGCGAAAAGGGAAAATAGGCCGTCTGCTATGTCCGCTGCTGGCATTTGCGCTGGCGGCAGGAATGATCCTAGCTGCGCCGGGGCTCAGCGGGGCAGCCAGGGCAGTTGATCTTGACACACAATGTTCCCTGACGATATCCCCCGGCAGTCTGGAGTTTGAAGACCTGGCGGAGGCCAATGTGGTAATTGACCTTTACAAAGTTGCGGATGCGGTTCCGGTCAGCGGATATGACACCTATACTTATAAGTTCTTAAAGGGATATGAGGCGTTGGAAGAAGGCTATGAGCAGAAACCGGACAATGAGGGATGGAGAAAGATGGCTCAGACGGCAGCGAAGTACGCCCTTGAGAATGATAAGCCTGTCTCGGAAGGGAAGAAGGCAGACACCCCCATTGAGAACCTGCAGTGCGGATTATATCTCTTGATTGCAAGGGGAGACGGACTTAAAGAGTATACGACGTCGGTGACGAGGGAGGACGGCACGAAGGATGTTGCGACGATCGCAAACTCCAAGACCCACGTCTACACCTTTGCGCCGGAGCTTATTTCCCTGCCAAGCAAGCATACAGAGGACGGGAACGGCAATACGACGGCAGGAAATGGTGAGTGGGACTATCATATGGAAGCTACGCTTAAGCCGGAACAGTCGCCGCGTTTTGGCTCGCTGGAGATTGTGAAGAATCTTGAGACCTACAATGTAAATGTTCCGGCAGTGTTTGTATTCTCCGTAGAGGCGGAGCTTGAAGGGAAGAATGTGTACAGCGACGTAGTGACGATTACATTTACAGAGGCGGGACAGAAGAAGTCTCTGATAGAAAGAATCCCGGTAGGGGCAAGGGTGACAGTCAAAGAGATATACAGCGGGGCATCCTATGAGGTGACATCGGCGGATGAGAGGAATGTGACGATAGACGCCACAGAGGTTGCGTCAGCGGAGTTCACCAACGATCATACTACAACGAATCACGGAGGCGGAGGGGTGAACAACCACTTTACCTATGACACACAGAATGGATGGGAGCTGGAAAAGCAGCCGGCGAATCGCACGGACGAAGAGTAAGGAGGGCATGAGCAGATGAAAAAGAAAAGTATTTATCTGGCGGTCTTTGCCGTGGTATTGGTTCTGGCAGGGTCGGCGGGCAGTGCCTGGGTTTACTTTACAACATATGTGGAGGCGGCAGGTACACAGACCATATCACTGGGAGATGAGACCACCGTGGAAGAAGAGTTCAACTCGTGGACAAAGCACATAGTGATTACCAGCGACGAGGATTCCGAGCCGGTCTATGTAAGAGCAAGGGCCTACTGCGGCAGTCAGTATGAACTCGTGTATACGGCATCGGAGAAATGGACGCCGGACAGCGACGGGTACTATTATTACAGCGATATCTTAAATGCAGGGGAAAAGACCTCGGAATTTATCGTTAAGATTGAGAATGTCCCGGAGGATGTTACGGATGCGTCAGAGTTCAACGTAGCCGTTATCTATGAGACAACGCCGGTTCTCTATGATGAGGACGGCAATCCTTATGCGGACTGGAACGGGAAACTGGATGTGACGGTGGAGAAGGGAGGAAATAACTGATGAGACGGATAAAAAGATTCCTGAAATCTCCGACAGCTACCATGCTCACGTTTGTCCTTGCGGCGGGGCTGCTCCTTTTCTCCTCAATCGGCGGAGCGAGGGCGGCGCTGACATATTTCTCAGAGACATATGTTTCCCGTGTACAGATGTCTAACATCGGAGTGACGCTTTTAGAGAACGGAAAAGAGATATCCAAAAGAGATTATAACAAGACCTCGGACGGAACCTGGAATGAGAGTACAGGAGTCCTGCTGGGCAATATGCTTGAGAAGGGCGAGGAGTTCAAGATCGGCAAGAAATATAAAGAAGAGCTGAATGTGAGAAACAGCGGGACGATCGATCAGTATGTCCGCGTCAGCATATACAAATACTGGGTGAAGAAGGACGATAAGCAGCAGACCCTTTCTCCGAATCTGATAGACCTGAACCTTGTCAATGTAGGGAGTGACTGGCTTTTAGACAAATCCGCCTCTACAGACGAGCGGACGGTGCTGTATTATTCAAAGCTTCTGGGGGAGGGAGAGACCACCTCTTTGTTTGCTGACACGATCAAGGTTGATAAGATGGTTGCGACAAAGGTGACTCAGTATCCTGTGGAAGGGAAAAAGAACACCATCCGCACGGTCTATGACTATGACGGGATGCAGTTCTGCGTAGAGGCCAAGGTAGACGCGGTCCAGGATCACAATGCGGAGGATGCAGTGTGGAGCGCCTGGGGCAGAAGAGTTACCGTAGATAATGAGACTTTGAGTTTGAGATAAGGAGGAAGAGGGCATGGGAAAAAAGATATGGACACTGTTCCTCTTGGTGGGACTCTTAGCGTCGGTGAGTATAACGGCACAAGCGGAAACTTCTCACGGAAAATCGAATTGGTCCGTTGTATTCACGAAGGATAAGAAGATGGAGACGAACTTCAAGACTTCTGACTTGGATGAGGTTATCTATGGGCTGCAGCCAGGGGACAATGTGATCATCAAGCTGAAACTTAAGAACCAGAATAAGTCCGCTACGGACTGGTACATGACGAATAAGGTGCTGTATTCCTTAGAGGACCGCAGCAGCAACTCCGCAACAGGCGGCGGTGCTTACACGTATAAGCTGACTTACAAAGGGCCGGACGGAAAGACGGATACCCTGTTTGACAGCGATACGGTCGGCGGCGAGGGAGAGAGCAAGGCAGGCGAAGGCCTTAAGCAGGCGACCAACGGACTGACCGATTACTTTTATCTTGACACATTAAAGAGCGGAAAGAGCGGTGAGGTCACGCTGGAGGTTGCCTTAGACGGCGACACCCAGGGAAACGATTACCAGGATACACTTGCGGACTTGCAGATGAACTTTGCGGTTGAGCTTAACAACACAGGCTCGGGAGAGCCGTCCGATGACAACGGCAGACGTCCTCCTGTGGTACGGACAGGCGACGACCTGACGCTGACGCCGTTTATCATCACGGCATGCGTGTCGGGAATCCTGCTTTTGCTCTTCGCATTCTACAGTCAGAAACAGCGTGAGAAAGAGAAGATGATGAGAGCAGAGGCAAGAGCAAAAAGGAGGGCGGTGCGGCATGAAGATATTTAAGAAGATAACGGTATTTCTGCTGGCGCTCTGTATGGCAGGTTCTGTCTCGGTAACGGCAGAGGCGGCGGAGGAACCTTATACTTATACGGTACGTTTCTTTGCGGGTGCACGGGGAACGTTTAAGGGAAAACAGGTCATGGTCTTTAGCGGCCTGAAAGAGGGAGAGCGCGTGACCTTCCGCCAGTCGGATATCACGATGGATAAGAGCAGCAAGTATTATATCAGAGGCATCCGCGAGAGCGGGAAAGATAACAATACGGTAAGCAACCAGTCTTCTTTTGTAGTGACCGGCGATATGGACTATGTGGTGGCTTACGGAATCAAAGGGAACTCGGTAGGATATACGGTCCGCTATGTGGACACAGACGGAGAGCAGCTCCTTCCCGATGAGACGTATTACGGGAATGTGGGCGACCGCCCGGTAATCGCATACCAGTATATTGAGAATTATCTGCCTCAGGCATACAACCTGACAGGCACGCTCAAGCAGAATGAGGCGGAGAATGTATTCACATTTACTTATGCCCCAATCGAGGCCGGGACAGCACCTGCGGCTCCGGTGGCGGTGCCGGACGAAGATGTGCCGGCAGCCCTTCAGGATATCGAGGACGGTGAAGTGCCTCTTGCCAATGTCGGGGGAGACGACCAGCTCACTAATATTGAAGATGAGCCGACGCCCCTTGGCAGAGGAGATTTTGCAAAGCGCATCTTAGATCTCCCCGCCGGAGCAAAAGCAGGCATCCTGTCACTGCTCGTGCTTGTCGGCGCAGGCATAGGCTATCTCTATATGAGAAAGAAGAGGAAAGTACAAAATGCGGAATAGACCGTTGCCGTCCGGGCAGCGAAATGCAAAGGGAGGGAAGATTATTCCCACCCTTTGTAATGTTGTCGGGACGTTAATCTTATTTAGTGTGATCGCAACGTGTCTCCCGGCTGTATTGCCGCGGCTTTTGGGCTATGAGGTTTACAACGTGGTCAGCGGCAGCATGCAGCCTGAGATTCCCATCGGGAGCATCATCTACGTGAAACCGGCAGAGCCTGATAAGGTGCAGGAGGGGGATATCATCGCATTTCACAGCGAGGAATCAGTGATCACCCACCGTGTGATGAAGAACAAAGTGGTAGAAGGAAAGTTTACGACAAAGGGAGATGCGAACGCGAGGAAGATATGAATGATGTGCCGTACGGAGCCCTGATCGGAGAAGTGACATTCCACTGCCCGCTTTTGGGCGAGATGCTTTGGATCTATACGAGCACGGCGGGGAAGGCATATGCGGTCTGCTTTGCAGCCTGCGGCGCGATGTTTAATATCCTGGCGGGAAGGATGCGGGAGAGGGCAAGATGAAAAAGGCGATCATACGGACGATCATGGCAGTGCTGCTGATTCTGTTTGTCGGCTCTGTCAGCGCGATTATCTTTATAGTGAAACAATACCGGGACGACGAAAAGGTCTACGGTCAGGCGGCGGAGGACTTTACCAGAGAAAGTGAGATCAGGGACGGTGCAGACACTGCGCCTATTGTGGTGGATTTTGAGGCGCTGAAAAAGGAGAATGAGGATGTGATCGGGTGGATTTACTGTGAAGGTACAGTGATTGATTATCCGGTGCTCCAGGGGGATGACAATGACTACTATCTCCACCACACATATGACGGGAAAAAAAGTGTCTCAGGCGCAATCTTTGCGGATGCGGACAACAGTCCCGGATTCGCGGATTCCAACACGGTTATCTATGGGCATCACATGAAGAACAAGTCGATGTTCGCCACGATATCAAAGTGGGTAGAGCAGGAGTATTACGAAGAGCATCCGGTTATGTGGCTTTTGACTCCCGAGCAGGATTATAAGATTGTCCTGTTCAGTGAATATACGACATCGGCCTATTCGGATACCTATCTGATGTACCCTCAACCGTGCCCGGAAATGGATGAATACCTGATGATGGCGGAAGAAAAGTCCAATTTTAAACCGGACCCTCAGTACGGCGGACAACTGGATCCTAATGCGCATTATGTACTTCTTTCTACCTGTGCATATGTGTTCGACAATGCCAGGGACGTGCTTCACGGGAAACTTGTCCCGGTAAAGAGCGCAGGCGGAATCCCTGTGGGAGATTTGTATAGTGAATGATAGATATTCGGGAGAATGGATGAGCAGATAAGGGGGAAATGAGAGAAAGCAGGGGGATTAAGGCATGAAGGAACAAAAAGACAGTATCCTGCATGTGCAGATGTTTGGCAGCTTTTCCATGATCTGGAACGGGAAGCATATCACAGGCGGCTCCCGCTCCAGCGAGACACAGTTTGCTTATTTGATGCAGATTCTTCTGCACAACCGGAAAAGAGGAGTCAGCCGTGAGCAGTTAGAGAGAAATCTTTTCGAAGACCGGGATATAAAAGATTACCGCCATGCGGTGCGGACTGTGATCTATAACACAAAGAAAAGGCTGAAGGCGGCAGGACTTCCTGATGTCAATTATATCAGACAGCAGGACGGCGTCTATTACTGGACGGAGGACATAGCTGTGGAGGAGGATGCAGAAAAGCTTGACCTTCTTTATAGAAAGGCTCAGGAAGAGATAGATTCAGACCGGAAACTTCGGCTTTACTTAGAAGCATGCCATTGCTATACGGGCGAATTCCTGAAAAACCAGACAGCGGTAGTCTGGGTGGCGCAGGAGGCGAGGCGTTACAGAGAGATCTTCTGCTCCTGCACAGAAAAAGCTGCAGCTCTTCTGAGAGAATGCAGGGATTATCAGCAGATGGAGACGCTGGGGCGGTATGCGGCCAAGGTGAATCCTCTGGCGGATTGGGAAACGGTGACTATGGAAGCGCTGGCAGAGACAGGGCGCATCGAGGATGCCCTCCGGCTGTATGATGATACTGTGGAGTTCTATATGCAGGAAGGGGGACTCCGTCCATCGGAACGTTTGATGGAGATGCTGAACAGGCTGGGCACACTGCTTGACCATCAATATGCACTGCTGGATGTCATTCAGGACAATCTGGCAGGGAACGAAGAGGATAAAAGCGGGTATTTCTGTTCATATCCGGTCTTTCAGGGAATCTACCGTATGGTGCGCCGGACAATGGAGAGGAGCGGGCAGTCGGTCCATCTGATGCTCTGCACCATCGTAGACAGCAAGGGGAACCCGATGAAAGACGGTCCGATGCTGTCGGAGCTGTCGGGGCGTCTGAAAGAGTCCATCGTCCGTTCTGTCCGCCGCAGTGATGCGATCAGCAGATACGGCAAGGGGCAGTGGCTGATTCTTTTGATGAATACGACAGTTGAAAACTGCCGGATACTCCAGAAAAGGATCAATTACCACTTTGTAGTAGGACGTCAGCGGACAGCAATCCAGTATCATGTCAGCAGCGTTATATGTACATCGGACGGCAGGAGGATTACATAGAAGGATGAGTGCGAAGGAACAGAAAGATTCGGCGAAAGGGTGAAGGATATGGACAGGTCACAATGGTATATAGGCGCTCCCAACGGCGTCGTGCTGTGTGTGGATGATGCGGGTGAATACTGGATGAAGGGCAGGTCATATCATGCTTATAGTAAAGAGGCGGAAAGATTCACCAATATGAACCAGTTCCTGTTAGGGCTGGAAGATTTTTTTGATTCCATCTCTTTCCCGCACCCGTCTGTGAATGAGCGTACATTTCAAGATAAAGAACCAGCGGTAATACTCAGAAAGGAAAAGGTGAGAGTCATGAGTGACGAAGAACTGTTAAGTAAGCACGGCTATCTGGGAACATTTGTCATACGTGTGCAGCACAGACAGCACAGTAGCTGGCAGGGGCGCATTACATGGTTGGATAAAAATAAGACATTATACTTTCGTTCCGTGTGGGAGATGGTCAAGATGATCGCCAGTGCGCTTGCGGAAGTCAAGGATGATGAAGGTGAGTCTGAGGAAAGCTGGACAGAAGAATAGATATGAATAATCAATATGAATAATCAGTAAAATTGCAACAGAAAGGAATTGATTCAGGATGAAGTATCCCAAATTTCTGCAGGTGCTGGCGCTTGCAGCGGTAGTTACAACATCGATACCGCTGACAGATGCGTCAGTACATGCGTCAGATTCAAAAGAAACGCCGAAGGAGTATGAGGCACGTACAGAGTACAGTCTGCCGGAGGGTTATCACTATGTGCTGAGCGACGGTAAGTACGTGGTATTTGCCGAGGACGGCAAGGTGAAGATTGAGAAGGATGAGGCGAAGAAAGCCGAAGTAAAGAAAGCCGAGCCGAAGAAAGCCGAGGTAAAGAAGGCAGAGCTGGAGAAGACAGAAGAAAAGAAGGCGGAGCCGGAGAAGACAGAAGAGAAGGAGGCACCGGAGAAGGCGGAGCCGGAGAAGACAGAAGAAAAGAAGGCGGAGTCTGAGACAGCGGAGCCCAAGAAGGCAGAAGAAAAGAACGAGGAAAAATCGGAAGATGAGAAAGCAGAGCCTGCGACGGGCGAGCTTAAGAAGGCAGAAGAAAAGAACGAGGAATCTTCCGAGAACTCTGGCAGGGAGATCATAACGACAGAAGACAGCGTATCTGACAGTGGGAATTCTGGCAGGGAGATTATAATGATGGAAGACAACGCAGAAGAATCTGGCGCAGAGAACCCGGACGAAAGCGGAGAAACACCTGACAGCGGAAACCCGGACGGGGAAAATCCCGGCGGAAGCGGAGAGACGCCAGACGGCGGCAATCCAGATGGGGAGAATCCTGGTGGAAGCATAGAGAACCCGGACGAGGAGAATCCTGGCGGAAGCATAGAGAATCCGGACGAGGAAAATCCTGGCGGAAGCATAGAGAATCCGGACGAGGAGAATCCTGGCGGAAGCATAGAGAATCCAGATGAGGAGAATCCAGACGGAATCCCGGGCCAACCCGGCGGGGTATCCGGCAGTGAAACAGACAATACCGAAGGTATCCGGAACCCGGGAGAGACAGGTGCGGAGATGAGCGCACGGGATCCAAAGGCTGAGGAGACACAAAATAAAGTGTCCCGCAAAAAGATTAAGAAGACGGACAGACTGAAACCCCGTGAGGTGAAGAAAACGTTTGAGCTGGATTACGAGGCATCTAAGCCCTTTTCCCAGATCGGAGAGCGTATCTGCTATAATGTGGAGGTGCCGATTGAGGGTCTGCCGCCGTTTATCACTCAGGAGATGGTGGTAGGGGCGTTAAAGACGCAGGATGAGACGGGTTATCCGGCATCGGTGACGATTGCCCAGATCATCAATGAGTCCGGTTACGGGAAATACGGACCGGGGGGAGAGAACGGTCAGGGGCTTTCCTATCTTGCTTATCAGTACTGCAACCTTTTTGGTATCAAGGGAACGGGAACGGCGGGAAGTGCCCGGATGAATACGAAGGAAATGACGCCCGGCGGCCAGACATATTCCATACAGGCAGGATTCCGCGCGTACAATACATATATGGAATGTATCGAGGACCGCAGCGAGCTTTTGACAAAAGTATATTCTGACTTAACAGAGAATGTCACGGACGCCAATACATTTGCCGTAAGGATAGGCGGAAGATGGGCGACGGGAATCCATTACGGAGAGAACCTTATCGATACGATGGAGACGTATGACCTCTATCGTCTGGATGATATGACGCTGATTGACTTCAGCAAGATGATCGGTACTTTTGCTAATCCGTGTCCGGGTTCCCGGGTTACCAGTAATTTTGGTTACCGGAGCTTTGACAATAAATTCCACAAGGGGATTGACCTTGGCACTGGCTCTCAGAACATCCCGACCTATGCCGCAGAGGCAGGAACCGTTATGTTTGCGGGAAGTGCGGGAAATGCCGGCAATCTTATCACAATAGACCACGGTGATGGGCTGGTGACAAAATACATGCATCACTCGCAGATCTATGTAAAGCTGGGGCAGAAGGTGGAGAAAGGACAGCAGATCGGGCTTTCCGGGACGACAGGACGCTCCACCGGCAACCATCTCCATTTCCAGATAGAGAAGTACGGCGTAGCTTTGGATCCATCGATTTATCTGATGAAAGAATAATAAATACGGACCGGATAGTATACTATCCGGTCCGATGGCTTTTTATGATCAGCCTTACTGACCGGTATAGAAACGGCTTGTACGCATCAATCGGCAGCGGCTCATTGTAAAGGACGGAGTTGTACCCGGCGGAGCCCGCCAGCTCTACGATGGTAAAGAGCATCACATCCACGTCTGCGTAGGTATATTCGTCCTGCTCTACAAGTTCTAAGAACTTCTCGTAAAACTCCCGGTTGCTGTTTTCTCCGGTAAGAAGGGTAGAGCGCAGAGCGCCCATCACCAGATTTTTTGAGATGAAGTTCAGAAGAGGCTTATTGTCCACAAGCAGATCTATAATATGATTGATGATAAAGATCAGCTCATCCTCAAGCCCGGTGATGCCCGATTCTTCCAAAGCCGCCCCGGCTGCGGCAAAAAGCTCGTTGGTCTTATGGGCGATGAGCTTATTTTTTATGTCATATTTGTCTTTGAAATATAAGTAAAATGTTCCCTTGGCAACTCCGGCCTTTTCTACGATATCGGAGATGGCGGTGGAGTTGATGCCTTTTGTAGTGAACAACTCGTAGGCGGTATTGAAGAGCGCCTCTTTTTTCTTCTTTTTGTTTTCATCTACTTTTCCCATAAATACAGCTCCTTCCCGGCTGTGAAATCTACAATATAATCCATGTGTCAACTTGTATTATATTAGCAAAATGACCAAAAGTCAAATAAATATGACCAAAAGTCAAATAAATATGACCAAAAGTCAAAAAATATATTGACTAATGGTCATATTTGCGTTATAGTACATTTCAGAAAGAATGACCAGTAGTCATAACAGAAAGGGAGAATGATGAATGAATAAGTTTGGAAAGGCGGTAGTAAAGTGCCGGGCAGTCATATTGATCGCCAGTATATTGCTACTCATTCCGGCAGTGTTTGGTTATATCCATACGAGGGTCAATTATGATGTCCTTACCTATCTGCCGAAGGAGATTGAGACGATGAAAGGGCAGGATATCATGATCGAAGATTTTGGTATCGGTGCGTTTTCCATGCTGATGGTAGACGGGATGGAGCCAAAAGATGTAGCTGCCCTAAAGGCTGAGGTTGAGAAGGTGGAGCATGTGGAGAAGGTACTGTGGTATGATTCTATTGCAGATATCTCTATGCCCCAGAGTATGCTGCCGGATAAGATCTATAAAGTATTTAATTCGGATAAGGGGACGATGATGGCGGTCTTTTTCGATGAAGGTACATCGTCGGACGGGACTATGGAGGCGATCGGAAAGATCCGAGGGCTGACTGGCAAGCAGTGTTTTTTAAGCGGGATGTCGGCAATTGTTACCGATACAAAAGAGTTATCGGAAAAGGAGACGCCGATCTATGTACTGATAGCGGTGATTCTTTCTTCTATAGTACTTGCAGTTACGATGGAATCTTTCGTGGTGCCTGTGCTGTTCCTTTTAAGTATCGGAATCGCTATTATCTATAATCTGGGAAGCAATATTGTGTTCGGGGAGATTTCTTATATCACAAAGGCGTTGGCGGCAGTATTGCAGCTTGGGGTTACGATGGACTATTCCATCTTCCTGATGCACAGCTACGAAGAGCAGCAGGCGGAATGCGGGGGAGATAAGAAGGAGGCTATGGCCCGCGCCATCAGCCAGACATTTTCCTCTGTCATCGGAAGTTCTATTACAACAGTTGCCGGGTTTATCGCGCTGTGTTTTATGAGCTTTACCCTTGGGAAAGATATTGGCATCGTCATGGCAAAGGGTGTAGTCTTAGGTGTCATTACCTGCGTGACTATCCTGCCTTCTATGATACTGGTCTGTGATAAATTGATCGAAAAGACAAAGCATAAGCCGCTGTTGCCGAATATTAACCGGATCTCCCAGAGAGTGACGAAGCATTATCTCGTCTATGTGGTACTGTTTTTAGTCCTTTTGTTTCCGGCAATCTATGGGAACAATCACACGGGCGTTTATTATAACTTAGATGAAACTCTCCCGAAGGAGCTGCCGTGTATCATCGCCAATGAGAAGCTGAAAGCGGATTATGATATGAATACGACCCATATCCTGTTGGTTGACAGCGATGTTCCTTCTTCGGACGTGGGACGGATGCTTAAGGAGATTGAGAAGGTAGACGGTGTAAAATGGGCGCTGGGTCTTGACAGCCTTATCGGTCCGGCTGTTCCGGCAAGCATGATCCCTAAGTCTGTGACGGAGCTTCTGAAAAATGATAAATATCAGATGGTACTGATCAATTCAATCTACAAGGTGGCGTCCGATGAGGTGAATAAGCAGGTAGATGAGATCAATGCTGTTCTGGATAAATATGATAAGGGTGCGATGCTGGTTGGAGAGGCACCTCTGACGAAGGATCTGATCGATATTACGGACACGGATTTTAAGACGGTAAGTTTTGTGTCTATCGGGATTATATTTGTGATTATATTTATCCTGTTCCGGTCCATCTCACTGCCGGTAATCCTGGTGGGAGTGATCGAATTTGCTATCTTCGTGAACATGGGAATCCCGTTCTATACGGGGACGACGCTTCCCTTTGTGGCTTCCATCGTCATCGGGACGATACAGCTCGGAGCGACGGTGGATTACGCCATACTGATGACGACCAGATATAAGCGGGAGAGGAGCCTTGGGGCGGCCAAATACGAGGCCATTACCATCGCGCATCAGGCGTCGGCACAGTCTATCATCGTCAGCGCTTTAAGTTTCTTCGCAGCGACGATCGGGGTTGGATTCTACTCCAACATTGATATGATCAGTTCCCTGTGTATCCTGATGGCCAGGGGAGCGATCATCAGTATGGTGGTAGTTGTGTTTGTACTGCCGTCCATGTTCATGGTATTTGATAAGGTGATTGTAAAAACAAGTAGTGGTTTCCTGCCGAAGAGGCAGCAGAAAGGCAAGACAATAGGAGGTATGGTTCATGAAAAATAATATAGTGAAAAGATTACTGGCAGGTACTTTGGCATTGGCTGTAGGAGGCGCGGGATTCACCGGCGTCTGCGTGGAGAAAAGGTATGATCTGGGTGAAGTAAAGGCGGCAGATCAGGATACAGATAAAACAGAAGATAAGGATATCACAAAATTAGAAGAGACAGCCGGTGAAGTGTTGGAAAGTGATGAAAAGCGGGAAGAAAAGAAATCAGGAGATACCTCCAAGGAGGAATCTGTATATATCAAAGCCGATCCGTCAGGAAATGTTACGGAGACTACAGTTACCGAGTGGCTGAAAAACCCGGGGAGCGGCAGTGTGGAAGATGAGAGCGAATTGAGTGACATCAAGAATGTAAAAGGCGAAGAGGAATATTCCAAGGGAAGCGGCAATGACCTTAAGTGGAAGTCTGAGGGCGAGGATATTTATTACCAAGGTACAACCGGCGAAAGTCTTCCGGTAGGAGTTAAGATCACTTATAAGCTGAATGGAAAAAGCATCTCGGCGAAAGAGTTGATGGGAAAGAGCGGCAAAGTGGAGATCAACATAAAGTATACGAACCATTCGGAAAAGACCGTTAAGATTGGCGGCAAAAAGGTAAAGATGTATACGCCTTTTACGATGGTAACCGCTATGATGCTTTCTACGGACGAATATAAAAATGTGGAGATAGACAACGGCCGGGTGCTCTCCGACGGAGACAAAGATATCGTAGTCGGGCTCGGTTTCCCAGGTCTTCAGGAGAATCTTAACCTCAATGATACGGACCTTGATGTTGAAGTTCCGGACAGTGTGAAGATTACGGCAGAGGTAGAAAAGGCAAGCATAAGCCCTACAGTTACCGTGGCATCCGCAGAGATCATGAATGAGTTTGACCTTGATGATATCGATAGCTTTGATGATCTGGAGGAGTCTTTAGACGATCTGAAAGATGCGGCGCAGAAATTAAAAGACGGCTCTGAGGATGCAGCAGACGGAGCGAAAAAGCTGGCGGACGGCTCCAAAGATCTAAAGGACGGGACAAAAAAGCTTAAGAACGGCTCCGGAGATTTGGCGGATGGTTCGAAACAGGTAGCCGACGGTGTGAGTACACTAAATAAGAAGAGCGGGGATCTGATCAAAGGGGTCAATTCTCTTGTGGACGGTGTAAATACCTACACCAGCGGCGTAGGAAGCCTTGCCGATGGAAGTAAACAGGTAGCGGGAGGTGCCAAGCAGGTAAGCGACGGGGCCGCAGCTCTGAATCAAAAAGCACCGGAGCTTGGAGGCAGCATCAAGCAGTTAAATGAAGCAGCGTCCGGAGTCAACAGCGCGATAGCCGCTCTCACAAAGCAGCTCTCCTCTGCGGAAAAAGCTGTAAATAAAACGGATGCAGATGTAGAATATACCGGAGATACGGCAGGAAAGGTTGTGGCGACGAAAAGTGCCTCCGAAATCGCAGGCTCTGCGGTAGGTTCCATATCAATTAGTGTAGACCTCTCCGGCATACCGGAGGAATACCGGGATGAAGTGCGTGCTGCCATCCAGAAAGCAGAGGATGAGGCAAATGCAAAGCTAAAAGGGCAGGCAGAAACAATCGCCAAGAAAGCACTTGACAGTACCATTGTTGAGATTACGAAAGAAAGAACCGCAAAAGCGGTGGTCAACACAGACCGGGCGGAGGACGCCATCGACAATACGCAGGGAAGCATCGAAAAGCTTAAAGCGACTGCGGCAGCATTAGCCGGCGGCATGGAGCAGTTAAACGGCAAGGTCAACGGTGAAGGCGGACTGACGGATTCCATCGGGGCGATATCCAAAGGCGCGGCTACCGTATCCGAAGGCGCGAATACTCTGGCCAAAGGAGCCGAGGAACTGAACAGCAAGAGCAGCCTCCTTACGAACGGTACAAGTGAGCTGAAAAAGGGCGGTGCCCAGCTTGCCAGCGGCGTAAAGAAGCTTGATAAAGGAGCCGGAGCCGTGGCGGACGGTGCGAAGAAGCTCGATAAAGGCGTAGGTCAGCTCGATGACGGTGCAGGAACGCTTCATAAGGGTACTAATGATTTGGCAGACGGCAATAAAAAGCTGGCAGACGGAATGTCGGAATTTAAAAAAGATGGTGTCGATAAGCTGACGGATGTCTTTGATGGCGATTTTAAGAACGTGAAAGACCGGCTGGATGCCATGTCCAAACTGAGCAAAGAATATAAGTCCTACGCGGGGATTAAGAAAGGGATGGATGGAAAGACGAAGTTTATCATCGAGACGGAAGGTATCGATGAAGAAGAATAAGAATCAATGACGGGAGTGTAACATGGTTACACTCCCATTTTATTCTTTGATATAATCAATTTCAGTTAAATTTATGCCGGAGGCAGTTAAAATAACTTTTAATGCTTTATATCGGCGTTTCATTTTTTTAAGTGAATGGAGAGTAAAGTCTTATTGATACAATCTTTTTTTCTGTTATGCAATTGTAAATTGTGATAGAATAGTAGGAGGTAAAGTTAAGGAGGTTGGATAAGATGGATGTATACACCGGTTTTGCTGAGGTTTATGATACATTTATGGACAATGTCCCTTATGAGGAATGGGCGGATCGCCTCGAGAAATTGTTGGAAGAATATGGAATAAATGATGGGCTTGTGCTGGACTTGGGATGCGGTACGGGGAACATGACTGAGAGCCTTGCAAAACGCGGCTATGATATGATCGGTGCGGACGGCGCTCCGGAGATGTTGGAGATTGCTGCAAGAAAGCGGAAGGAGAGCGGCCATGATATCCTCTATCTTTCCCAGGACATGCGGGAGTTTGAGCTTTATGGGACCGTGCGGGCAGTCATAAGCGTGTGTGATTGTATTAATTATGTGCTGGATGCAGAAGAACTTCTCAGCGTATTCCGGCTGGTGAATAATTATCTGGATCCGGGCGGAATTTTTCTTTTTGATTTTAATACCCGGTATAAGTATGAACATATTTTAGGCAGCCATACATTTGCGGAGACCAGGGAGGAATGTAGTTTTATCTGGGATAATTATTATGATGCAGGCGAACAGGTGAATGAGTATGAGCTGACATTATTTATTCGTGAGGAAGGTCAGGAAGAGCTGTATCGCAGATATCAGGAGGTTCATTATCAGAAGGGGTATACTCTTGAAGAAATAAAGGAGCTTATCGGGGCGTCCGGCATGGAGTTTGTGGGGGCTTATGACGGCTATACACAGAAGCCTGCGGGTACGAACAGCGAACGGATTCTTGTGATGGCAAAAGAACGGGGAAAGACCTTGTAATATCGCGGAAAACATATTAAAATGATAGCTGTCATAATTGAGAGCAGGAAGGAAAAGATAGATGAAAGATTATATTGTAAGGGCGACGGCGGCGGACAGCCAGGTACGCGCGTTTGCCATAACAGCGGGGGAGCTTGTGGAGGAAGCCAGGAGGCGCCACAATACAAGTCCGGTGGCGACGGCAGCGCTTGGAAGGCTCCTGGCCGGCGGAGCCATGATGGGGAGCATGATGAAGAATGATACAGATATGCTTACAGTGAAGGTACGCGGAAATGGACCTCTTGGCGGAATCACAGTCACGGCGGACAGTAAGGCTAACGTAAAGGGGTATGTGGAGAATCCGGATGTGATGCTGCCGCCCAAAAACGGGAAGCTTGACGTAGGAGGAGCTGTAGGAATCGGTATTATGCAGGTGATCAAGGATATGGGGCTTAAAGAGCCTTATGTGGGGGACACGATGCTGGTGACCAGTGAGATTGCGGAAGATCTTACTTACTATTTTGCAAGTTCTGAACAGGTGCCCTCCTCGGTCGGCCTGGGTGTCCTTATGGAGAGGGATAACACGGTGAAATGTGCCGGGGGCTTTATCATCCAGATGATGCCTTTTGCCAGGGAAGAGACCATCGCGCAGATCGAGGAGAACCTTAAGCGTGTCACGTCGGTTACGGAGCTTTTGGACAAAGGGTTCACGCCGGAGCGGATCTTAGAAGAACTTCTTGGAAATGTAGGTCTTGAGATCACAGATACCATGCCGGCGAAGTTTACCTGCAACTGCTCAAAGGAGCGGGTAGAAAAGGCAGTTGCAAGTATCGGCAGAAAGGATATCCGGGAGATGATCGATGAAGGAAAGGATATTGAGGTAAAGTGCCATTTCTGTAATAGTGCGTATAATTATACGGTGGAAGATTTGAAACGGATTATAAAAAGAAGCAGGTAAGTTTACCGGAGATTGGAGGAGTACCCATGAAGGATGGATTTATAAAGGTTGCTGCGGCGACACCGGATATCCGTGTGGCAGATGTGGATTTCAATGTAGAAAGGATATGCAGGCTGATTGATGAGACGGCCAAGGAGGGGGCAAAGATCGTGGTATTTCCGGAGCTTTGTCTTACCGGATATACGTGCGGAGATCTCTTTACCCAGGATATTCTTTTGGAGAAAGCGAAGGAAGGGCTTTTTAAAGTCGCGGCCCACACGAAGGGAAAGGGTATGCTTGTCTTTGCGGGCGTGCCTCTGGCGGTGAATGACGCCCTCTACAATACAGCGGCAGCGTTAAGCGACGGGAAGATACTGGGGCTTACCACGAAGACATTTCTCCCGAATTACGGGGAGTTCTACGAGATGAGACAGTTTCGCGAAGGACCTGACGATGCGGATTATCTATTGCTTGATGGGGAAGAGGTACCCTTTGGACCGCAGCTTTTATTCGAGGCGGACAATGTGGACGGGCTTGTCGTGTCGGCGGAAATCTGCGAGGATGTGTGGTCGGCTGTTCCGCCCAGTATCCAGGCGGCAAGAGAGGGAGCGACGATCATCGTCAACTGTTCGGCCAGCGATGAGACGATCGGAAAGGCGTCGTACCGGAAGAGCCTGATCGAAGGGCAGTCTGCGAGGCTGATCTGCGGATACATCTATGCCAATGCAGGAGAAGGGGAGTCTACGACAGATCTGGTGTTCGGCGGCCATAACCTGATCGCGGAAAATGGTGTGACTCTTGTCTCCGGGAAACGATTCGAGAATGGCGTGATCTATTCGGAGATAGATGTAAAGAGAATCTTGAGTGAACGGCGAAAGAACACGACCTTTAAGCCGGCAGATTCCCGGGAGCTTCTGCGGATTTCTTTCCATGCGGATGTGGAGGAGACATGCCTTACAAGGGGATTTCCTTCCCGTCCGTTTGTGCCGGAGGAGACAAAGGAGCGCGCAAGGCGGTGTGAGGAGATTCTGACGATCCAGGCTATGGGGCTTAAAAAACGCCTTGCCCACACCCACGCAGAAAGTGCAGTGGTGGGTATCTCAGGCGGCCTTGACTCCACCCTGGCGCTTCTGGTGACGGCAAAGGCATTTGACGCTCTTGGGATGGACAGGAAGCAGATCATCGCTGTCACGATGCCCTGTTTTGGAACGACAGACCGGACGTATCGGAATGCATGTAAGATGTCAAAAAAGCTTGGGGCGACACTTAAGGAGGTTCCCATTGCAGAGTCGGTGACACAGCATTTTAAAGATATCGGCCATGATCCGGGAGACCACAGCGTGACTTATGAGAATGCCCAGGCCAGGGAGCGTACACAGGTGATCATGGATATTGCCAATCAGAAGAATGGTATGGTCATCGGAACTGGGGATATGTCAGAGCTTGCCCTCGGGTGGGCTACTTACAACGGCGATCATATGTCCATGTACGGGGTGAACGGGTCGGTCCCGAAGACATTAGTACGGCATCTGGTGCGTTTCTATGCGGATACCTGCGAGGATGTAACACTCTCGGAGGTTCTCCGAGATGTGCTTGACACGCCGGTAAGCCCGGAGCTTCTCCCGCCGAAGGATGGGGAGATTGCCCAGAAGACAGAGGATCTGGTGGGACCATATGAGCTGCATGACTTTTTCCTCTACTATTTCCTGCGCTTTGGATATGAGCCTGCGAAGATCTACCGGATTGCGAGACTGGCATTTGCAGGCGAATATGAAGACGAGATGATCTATCAATGGCTTTATACCTTCTGCCGGAGATTCTTCTCTCAGCAGTTTAAGCGTTCTTGTCTGCCGGACGGACCGAAGGTGGGAACTGTGGCGCTGTCGCCGAGAGGAGACTGGCGGATGCCAAGTGACGCCTGCGCAAAGGTATGGCTGGATAATCTGAAAAGGGCAGGAGGTAAGAAGGATGGAGACGAATAGGCAAAAAGCAGAGAGAAATTTTATGGAAAAGCGGTATAACTGCTGCCAGTCGGTTGTCTGCACATATTGTGAGAAATACGGGGTCAGTGAAAGGGATGTGTTTCGGATGACCGAAGGATTCGGCCTTGGGATGGGCGGCCTTATGGATACATGCGGGGCCGTTACCGGGATGTTTCTTGTCATCGGTCTTGTAAACAGTGCCGGAGACATGGATCAACCGCTGCTTACGAAGATGGACACCTATGAAAAGCTCAGAAAGGCGGCAGAGCTTTTCCGGGAGAAAAAAGGATCGGTCTACTGCAGGGATCTGCTGACGCAAAAAGGTCCCCAGCCCCTTCCCTGCTGTGCGGAATGTGTGGAGACGGCGATAGAAGTTCTTGAGGAGATGGGACTGGACAGCCGGTAGCGGATAAATACAAAAAACCTTCAGAAAGGGCAGCATATGTGCCAGTTCTGAAGGTTTTTGTTTTTACAGCTTGATATCTTTGAACAGGTCACCAAGATTGGTCCCGATGTTCCCTGCCTTTGGAATCACAACCTTTTCTTCCGGCTCTTCTTTTACTTCTTCCAAAGCCTTCATGCTGAGACTGATCTTGCCATCCTTGATACCGATAACTTTAACGGTAACTTCATCGCCTACGCTTAATACATCTTTCGGAAGTTTTACGCGCTTCTGGCTGATCTGGGATACATGCACCAGACCGGAAAGATTGTCGGGAAGACGGATAAATGCTCCGTAGTTCTGCAGAGTTTCTACCGTTCCGGTAAGGACAGTCCCTACCTTTACACTGGCGATTTTCTCTTCCCGTTCTTTTTTCTCTTTTTCCTTCAAAATCTCGCGGGCGGAAAGAACCAGACGGTTCTCAGCCTGATCGGCCTCAATGACCTTTACCTCAATGTCTTTTAAGAGGTATGATTCCAGATCTTCAATGTAGGAGAGAGACAGTCTGGAAGCCGGGATAAAGCCGCGGATGCCCTCTACCATTGCAATCGCACCGCCGTTTACGATGCCTTCTACTTTTACCGGGAGCACAGTGCCGTTTTCCTTATAAGATGCAATCAGGTTCCACGGGTTGGCATCGTCAAAATGCTCCTCAAGGTCAGCCATGGTCTGGGTCTCTTCCTGTAATAATTCTTCGCTCATTGTACTTTGTTCCTTTCTCATCATTCTAATATACCTAGTATAACATATAATCTCAGGATTGTGGGGAGAAAAAAATGATAAGTAGAAAAAATATAGTTGACTTGTTATGAAAAAAATGGCAATCTAACTATTAGAAACTTTCAAAGAGGTTTTACAAGGAGATTTATATGGGAAAGAAATCAAAAAAGGTATATATTGTCGGGCACAAAAACCCGGATACAGATTCAATCTGTTCGGCGATCGCTTACGCAGAGCTGAAGAAAAAGATAACCGGTGATGATTATGTTGCAAAGCGGGCAGGGCAGATCAACGAGGAGACACATTATGTCCTGAAAAAATTCAAGGTAGATGCTCCGGGGCTTTTGCAGAATGTAAAGCTCCAGGTGAAGGACATGGATATACATAAGATTGACGGAGTGGCGCCAAACGTTTCAATCAGGGATACTTGGGAGAAGATGAAAGAGAATAACGTCAAGACCCTTCCGGTACTGAAGGATGAGGAACTGGTAGGTGTGATCTCTACCGGGGATATCGCGACTTCTTATATGGAGGTGTATGATAACCGGGAGCTCTCAAGCGCCAGGACCCAGTATAAGAATATTATTGATACGCTGGACGGGAAACTGATCTGCGGTAATGAGCACGGATGCTTTACCACAGGGAAAGTAACGGTGGGAGCGTCCAATGACGAGCTGATGAAGGAATTTATCGAGCGGGATGACCTGGTTATCCTGGGAAATCGTCCGGAGGCACAGGCCTGTGCGGTGAATATTGACGCAAGCTGTATGGTGGTCTGTCAGGACGCCAATGTGTCGGAAGAGCTGATCAAGAAGGCGGAGGAACAAAGTATCGTCATTATCAGTACTCCTCACGATACTTATACGGTGGCGCGTCTCATTAATCAGAGTATTCCGGTAAAACATTTTATGAGTAAGGGACCGCTGATTACGTTTAATATGAATGATTACGTAGATGAGATAAAGGAGAAGATGACGAAGAATAAGTTCCGTGATTTCCCGATTCTTGACCGGCACGGAAGATTCAGGGGATTCATTTCCAGACGCCGTTTTTTGAATGTGAAGAAGAAGCAGGTCATCTTAGTGGATCATAACGAGAAATCCCAGGCAGTTGACGGCATCGAGGAGGCAGATATCGTGGAGATCATCGATCACCACAGGCTGGGGAGTATCGAGACCATGGGGCCGGTATTCTTCCGGAATCAGCCGGTGGGCTGTACGGCAACGATCATTACCCAGATGTATGAGGAGGCGGATGTGGAGATCCCGCCTGCCATCGCGGGCCTTCTGTGCTGTGCGATCATTTCAGATACCCTTCTTTTCCGTTCGCCCACTTGTACGGCGGTGGATGAAAAGACGGCGAAGAAGCTTGCAAAGCTTGCTAAGATAGATATGGAAAAGATGTCTATGGAGATGTTCAATGCGGGAAGCAGTCTTAAGGGTAAGAGTGCGGAAGATATCCTGTTCCAGGATTTTAAGCAGTTTACGGTGGGCGATACGGTGTTCGGGGTCGGCCAGATCAATTCTATGAATAAAGAAGAACTGTCAGAGATCAAAGAGATGCTCGTTCCCCATCTCCCGGAAGTGCTGGAAGGCGGGAAGATGGAGATGATCTATTTCATGCTGACGGATATCCTGAATGAATCTACAGAGCTTCTTTGCAGCGGCCATGGGGCGAGGGACAGTATCATCAACGCTTTTGACCTGCCGGAAGATACAGACCGGATCATCTTAAAAGGGGTGGTATCCAGGAAGAAACAGTTGATCCCTACACTGGTGGCATCGCTGCAGCAATAGTTTGGTAAGATAAGACAGAGAAGAAGGAGGAGAGATTATGGGACGTAAGATCTGGAAGCCGGGCAATATGCTGTATCCGCTTCCGGCGGTGATGGTCAGTACGGCGGATACGAAGGGCGAGGATAATATCATTACGGTGGCATGGACGGGGACAGTGTGTACAGACCCCGCTATGTTATACATTTCCGTGAGGCCGGAAAGGTATTCTTATCATATGATCCGTGAGAGCGGGGAATTCGTGGTGAACCTTACGACGGAGGAGCTTTCGCGGGCAACGGACTGGTGCGGTGTGCGCTCCGGACGGGATACGGATAAGTGGAAGGAGATGCACCTGACGAGAGGGGAGGCAAAGAAGCTTTCCTATGCCCCGGTGATCATGGAGTCTCCGGTGAATCTTGAGTGCAAGGTGACGGAAGTCAAAGAACTTGGCTCCCACCATATGTTTCTTGCCGAGGTACTGGCAGTTCAGGTGGATGAAGCCTACATGAAAAAGAGCGGAAAGTTTGAACTGAATTCTACCGGGTTAATAGCCTATTCCCACGGGGAATATTTTTCCCTGGGGAAATCTATGGGAAGGTTTGGATGGAGCGTGAAAGGGCGTAAATAGCTTAATAAACAGTGATTTTTATATGTGTTCCTTGCTGTTCTTTTGATTTGATTTGAAACATTACTTTGTCTTCAAAAAAGAGTTTAAGGCGGCTGCAGCAGTTGTATATTCCTACATGCTGCGTATCAGGCGGAGTGTCTCCGGCAAGCAATGAGTTAATGGAATCAAGAGTTTTTTGCGGGATGCCAATACCGTTATCTATAATATCAATAGTCAAACGTTTGGAGTAATAGGAGATATGCAAAGAGATGGTCCCTCCATCCATTTTGCCCAGAATACCATGTTCAATAGAGTTTTCAACAAGCGGTTGGAGACAGAAGAATGGGATATTCAGGGACTTTGCATTTTCATCACAGACGATATTATAGTGGATCAGGCTTCCGAAACGTAATTTTTGTATGGAAAGGTAATTTTGGATATAATTTAATTCCTGTTTCAGTGATACGCCGGTCTGTATGTTTGCCAGGCTGTATCGCATCATTTGTGCAAAGGAGTCAATCATTTTTGCAGCAGTATCATATTCTTCCAGATCCATCAGCCTTGATACGGAACTTAGGACATTAAACATGAAATGGGGAGTTACCTGTTTTTGCAAAGCGTCCAGTTGAGCAAGCTTTAACTGGTGTGTCAGCTCTAATTGAGCTTTTTCTGAAATCAGGAGTTTTTCGCAGTTGACAGAATAATCCTGCAGCATTTGATTATAAGCAACTTTTTGAATAATATAGTTTGAAAGGTTCATCAAAGCAGTTGTGGTATATTCGATTTGTTCTCGTGATCGAAAGGGTATCTTTTTGTAGTATTCGGCTAATTTGGGATCCTCTAACCAGTTAATGGAACATGATATGGCGTCTTTTGGATAAAAGTCCATCTCAGTACAAAGAACTTGTCCGGCAGTAATTGCCCCTACATAATAATTTTTATAGATAAGAGGAATCTCTATATTGACTAAACCGGCATGGCAGATATATATGGCCGGTTTTTTTGATTTTAACGCCAGATTAATTGCATGTTGGTTAGAAAGTGTACAATAATGGGCACCGTCAGACCTTTCATTAATGCAGCGGCAAAAATCAGTAAAATTACTTCCGGATCCGATGTGCTTTCCGTTCCGGTCAATGAAGACGACACCGAATCCGGTAGCGTAAGCGAAGGAATCCTGTATTTCCTGTTGGAATTCTTTTGTTACAATATCATGCAGGTCAATAGGTTTCATAAATATTCATCTTCTTTCTCAATTCTATAGGTGAATTCCCAGTGTATTTTTTAAAAACCCGGTTGAAATGCGGAATGTTTGAAAACCCGCATTTTTTTGCAATCTCGCAGACAGAATCCGCAGAGTTTTCCAGCATATCAATCGCATGTGAAATACGGACTTTTCTCACATATTCTGTAATAGTCATGCCAGTCTGCCGGTGAAAAATGGTTGAAAGATAAGATGGGCTGAAATGGACAAAAGATGAGAGTGTATTCAATGATAAATTCTGCATATATTCTTCTTCAATTTTTGCTTTTACTTTTTCTACACCATCCTCATTTTTAACAGGCAGGGAAGGAGAAGGTCTCATTCTGTTGGTACATTTTTGGATACATTTTAAGATTTCATCTTCTTTAGAAGGTTTTAAAAGATAACCGTCCAATCTGTATTCAAGTGCCAGCCTTGCAAATTCAAATTCTGCATATGCAGTATTTAAGATAATAGTTGATTGAGGCAAGAAGTCTTTTATGATTTTGGCAGCTTCGAGTCCGTTGATTGAGGGCATATTAATATCCAGTATAATGATATCAGGAGCAAAATGTCTGGACTTGTCAACAGCTTCCTTTCCGTTCAGAGCTTCGCCCACGATACGAAAAGAATCGGAATGCTTCTCAAATATTTTTCTTAAATATTTTCGTTCGATAAATTCGTCATCAGCGATTAAAACTGTATACATAAAACTTCCTCTCATTCCCGATAATTGTGTATCCTATTTTTTATTTTAAAGGATAAAATAAGAAAAGTCCACCTAAATGCCTCCAAAATCCTTGCTTTTTGTTACGATAAAATTTGCAAATATTGTTGTAGCGATGTGTGTATAAAGCAAAAGGAAAATATGACTGATATAATATAAAATAAGCAAGGAGGTATTGTGATGAGAGTAAATGACAGGTATTTATCTTTTTACTATGAAAATGATAATGATATTGGCGAGGTGACAATTGAAAAGAAGAAGACGGCATTGCTGATTATTGATATGCAGCATGTGTTTCTCACATGTCCCGCTCTGGCAGGTCTCACCGAAAAGGAAAGGGAGGATATAAAGCGCTGGATGCCTTTTTATCAGGCAGTAAAAGAAAGAGTCATACCGAACAATGAACGTATTTTAAACATTTTTCGTGACAAAGGAATGGAAGTGTGCTTTGCAAAAATCCAGGGACAGAAAAAGAATGGGCTTGACCGTTCTTTAGTACAGAAAGCGACAGGATATAATCAGCTATTGCTCCTGCAGGGGGATAAAGCGGCAGATATCATACCTGAACTTGCACCTGCGGAGGATGAAATCATAGTTACGAAAACAACGGACAGCGTATTGGCGGGAACTAGCTTGAGATTGTGGCTTCGTAATATGGGGATTGATACGGTTGTAGTGACAGGAGTATTGACAGATCAGTGTGTGTCAGGGACAGTAAGAAGTCTTGCGGACGAAAGCTTTAAAGTTTGGCTGATCGAGGATGCGTGCATGGCAGCGACACAGGAACTGCATGATAATGAACTTATAACTTTGAATAACATTTACTGTCATGTAATCAATACACAGGAATTGTTAGAAGCACTGGAAAATATCAGGGAATAAAAGGAGGGAAAGAGATGGAAGCTATTTTTCAATCAGAGGGTATTTTATTAACAATAATTTCAGCGATTGTAGCCTTTTCAATTTTTGCAAGTCAGAGACTTCCGGTATTTAAGTCCATGGGGCCACCGGTGACAGCGGCATTGATTGGGATAATTTTTGTAAATCTTAAAATAGTGCCGAGTTCCGCACCGGTGTATGATGCAATAACGAATTATACCGTATATGTTTCCATTGTTATGATGCTGCTGAATGTAGACATTAAAGCAATGATGAAATTGTCTAAAAAGCCTTTGCTTGCCATGTTTCTTGCATGTATAGCAATTGCGGTTGGAGCTATGTTTGGCGGACTTTTGCTTGCACGGACTGTAGATGAGGGCTGGAAACTGGCGGGAATGTATGTTGGCTCGTATACAGGCGGAAGCGCGAATCTGACTGCAATCGGATATGCCTTAAAGGCATCAGGAAATACACTGGCAGCGGCAAATGCAGCGGACTATGCAATAGGTATGCCTATGGTTCTTGTTCTGTTCAGTATGCCGGCGTTTTATAAAAAATCTAAGTGGCTTCAGAAATATTGGCCATATACGCTTCCAAAAGAACAGCTTGAACAGGGTGACAGTGAAGATTTGATGGGAGATAAGAGTTGGAGCATTCTTGATGTGGCAAAAAGTATAGCGATTGCCCTTGCCATATGTGAAATATCAAAATATATAGGATCTTTTGCATCGGAGTCTGTATCAGAAGCTATTACAGTGCTTAGTATTACTACATTGTCAATTATAGCCGCACAGTTTAAGCCGGTGAAGGAAATCAAAGGAAGTATGGACTTGGGGATGTTTTTTGCCCTTTATTATTTAGTGCTTATCGGATTCATGGTCAGCATTCCTGTGTTGCTCCAATCAGCAATTAATGTTGCATTGCTTTGTTTTGTTATCTGTGGGACAAGTTTCTTTTTACATTTGTTGTTATGCCGTCTCTTTAAAATTGAGTATGAATATGTTGTATGCGCGATCGTAGCAGCGATATGGGACGGCCCCACATCTGCACTTGTGGCGGCAGGAGCAAAATGGGAGAGTCTCATTGGGATTTCCGTAGTGCTTGGAGTTATCGGTCATGCGGTAGGAAACTATCTTGGAATTGGAATTGCATATTTGCTGCAGGCTATTTTATAGGAGGATGTGATAATGGAAAAATTATTGTATGAGAAGAAAAATGTATGGGATTGTATTGAAAGCGAGGAAGAAAAGGAGGTATTTGAAACTGCAAGGCGTTATAAAAACTTTATGGACCGCGCTAAGATTGAACGTTCTGGAGTGAAAGAAATTATCAGACTGGCCAGAGAACATGGGTTTAAGGAATTAGATCAGACAGAGGAATTAAAACCCGGAGCAAAAGTATACTGCCTTAATCATAATAAGAATATACTTCTTGCCGTGATCGGTACAGATACACTTGAGAGCGGAGTGAATGTAATCGGAAGTCATCTGGATTCCCCGAGACTTGATGTGAAACAGAATCCGCTTTATGAAAGCGATGGAATTTCGCTTTTAAAGACACATTATTATGGACTTTTGAAAAAGTATCAGTGGGTTGCGATGCCTCTTGCGTTATATGGAGTCATTGTAACGGCGTCAGGTGAGAAAATTGAGGTATCGATCGGAGATAAAGAAGATGAACCGGTATTTTATATTTCGGACATTCTACCGCATTTAGGAAAGGAACAAAATAAGAAAATATTGGAGGAAGCAGTCACAGGAGAAGACATGAACCTTATCGTTGGCAGTATACCGTCAAAGGTAAAGGATATGCGTTTTAAAAGAAAGGTGCTTGAGATATTAAATGAAAAATACGGGATTATCGAAGAAGATTTCCTCTCGGCTGAATTAGAGGCAGTTCCGGCAGGGAAGGCAAGAGATGTAGGCTTTGATAAAAGTATGGTGGCAGCTTATGGACAGGATGACAAAGTCTGTGCATTTACTTCATTAGAAGCTATTTTGAACACACAGGACAATAAAAAGACGGCAATTGCCTTTTTTGTTGACAAGGAAGAAATTGGAAATGTGGGAGCGTCCGGAATGAAGTCCAGATTTTTTGAAAATGTTCTCTCGGAGCTGATCTTAAAAGAAAAGGGGGAGTATCAGGATATAGTTCTTGGGCGTCTGCTTGCCAACAGCAACGTTTTATCAGCAGATGTAGCTGCTGCAATTGATCCTACATATCCGGAGATTGTAGAAAGAAGAAACGCAGCAGAGCTGGGGAAAGGAATCTCTATTGTTAAATATACAGGTGAGAATGGGAAAGAAGGAGCAAATGATGCGGATGCGGAGTATATCGGATATGTGAGAAAAATATTCAAGGAAAATGGTATTGTCTGGCAGACAGCCGAGCTTGGAAAATGTGATTCAGGCGGCGGCGGAACCATCGCGTATGTAATGGCAGGGCATAATATGAATGTAATTGATGTGGGAGTTCCGGTCCTTAGTATGCATGCGCCGTACGAGTTGGCAAGCAAAGCAGATATTTATATGGCAGTAAAAGCGTATAAAAGCTTTTATAAATATTAAAGCAGGTATCACACCTGCTTTATATTAATTCCCCAATTCTTTGATTTTCTCTTTATAAATCCGCATGAATAAAAGGGTACACATGAGTACCGATACAAGTTCAGCCATGGGGAAGGACCACCATACGGCAGACAGTCCGAACATTCTGGCAAATATATACGCAATCGGCAGGATGACAAAAAGCTGTCTTGCTGCCGATACGATCAGGCTGTAGACGCCATTTCCCAACGCCTGGAAGGTGGAGCTTATGATAATGCTGTACCCGGCAAGCAGGAAATGCAGGCTGATGATCTTAAGGGCTGGAACTCCGATAGCCAGCATATTCTCCGATGCGTTAAACAGTGAGGACAGGAGAAGCTTTGGACAGGTCAGGAAGATGACCGTCCCTAAAGCCATGATGGATATAGATATAGCAACACTTAAACGTATCGTCTGGGTAATGCGGCTTCGTTTTCTCGCCCCGAAGTTGTAGGCGATGATCGGTATCATGCCGTTATTCAGCCCGAATACCGGCATGAAGATAAAGCTCTGGAGCTTAAAGTACACGCCGAATACTGCGGCTGCCGTGGAGGAGAACATCAGCAGGATCTTATTGAACCCGAAGGTCATGACGGAGCCGATAGACTGCATGATAATGGACGGAACCCCTACTTTGTAGATGATGCCGATCGTCTTTTTGTGGGGACGAAATCCCCGGAAGCTGAGACTGATCTCTTTATTCCTTGTCTGGTTAAAATAAAGGGACATACATACAGCTACAACTTGTCCGGTGATAGTTGCAACGGCGGCACCCGCTACTTCCATCCGCGGAAAACCAAAGAGTCCGAAGATCATGATCGGATCTAAGATGATGTTGATGATTGCCCCGGTTCCCTGAGTGACCATGTTGTAAAAAGTCTTTCCGGTGGATTGCATCAGCCGCTCGAACGTGATCTGTAAAAAGATTCCTGCCGACATGATAGTGATGATCCGAAGATACTGTGTGCCGTATCGGATGATCGCCGGGTTGTCCGTCTGAAGGGAAAAGAAAAGTCCTGCACCGAATCCGCCGACAATAGCAAATATGATGCAGCTTACGATTGCTAAGAATACACCGTTCCTTGCCGCCCGGTTGGCACCTTCAAAATCTTTTTCTCCTAAATTCCTGGAAAGCAGCGCGTTGATGCCTACGCCGGTTCCGCTGGATATAGATATCATGAGAGTCTGAGCCGGGAAAGCCAAAGATACGGCAGTCAGTGCATCCTCGCTTAATTTTGCCACAAACATACTGTCAACAATATTATATAAAGCCTGCACCAGCATAGACAGCATCATGGGCAGGGACATAGTGATCAGAAGCTTCGGGACCGGCATGACACCCATCTTGTTTTCCGGGGCATTTGTTTGCTTTTGTGTTTCAGACATTTTAAAACCTCCTTCAAAATATGCATTGGCTATTATATCATTCATATATTTATATTGCAATGATTTTATGAAGTGGCAAGAGAGGTGTAAATTTGAATAAAGAAAAAGAGGAGAAACAGGTCATCCGCTGTTTGTGTGTTATATTGTATTTATTCTGTGTTTTGAATCTGACAGGAATATCTCTGGATTTTAAGATTGAGGAGAAGATGCATTATAATGATGCACAGGCAGTAAAGGAGACAGTGTCGGAGCAAGTATCGGAGGAGACATCGGAGTACGGGGATATGCCAAAAAAGATTGCGCTGACTTTTGATGATGGACCGAATATTGCATGTACCGGACGGCTCCTTGATGGACTTAAAAAGAGGAATGTGCGGGCGACTTTTTTTGTGATCGGAAAAAATGTGAAAGAGAATCCAAAGCTTACAAAGCGTATTTACGAGGAAGGTCATATGATTGGCAACCACACATACAGTCATATAGATATGAGCAAGGTATCCGAAGGAAAAGCGGGAAAAGAACTCAAAAAAACAAGTCGGATGGTTCATGCCATCACCGGAGAGTATCCTCAATATATGCGCCCTCCGTACGGAGTGTGCAGCCAGAGCTTAGAGGAATCTTTGGATATGATATTAGTGCGCTGGACCATAGATCCACTGGACTGGAAGACGGAAAATACAGATGATATTGTAAAGAAAGTAGTGACGAAGGCGGAAGAAAATGATATTATTCTATTACATGACTGTTACAATTCTTCGGTGGATGCTGCGCTTAAGATCATCGATATTTTGCAGAAAAAAGGTTATGAATTTGTGACAGTGGATGAATTATTTTTGGATTAGAGGATGACAGAAGATGGATTTGTTTGATTATATGCATGAGAAGAATATGGAAAAAGAAGCACCTCTTGCCTCAAGACTGCGCCCGACAACTTTAGAAGAAGTTGTCGGTCAGCAGCACATTATAGGAAAAGATAAGCTTCTTTACCGGGCGATTCGGGCAGATAAGCTTGGTTCGATTATATTTTACGGACCGCCGGGGACCGGAAAGACAACCCTTGCAAAAGTGATAGCCAACACCACCAGCGCAAAGTTTACCCAGATCAATGCGACGGTGGCCGGGAAAAAGGATATGGAAGAGGTGGTACGCCAGGCGAAAGAAACGTTGGGAATGTATCAGCAAAAGACCATATTGTTCGTGGATGAGATCCATAGGTTCAATAAAGGGCAGCAGGACTATCTTCTGCCCTTTGTGGAAGACGGGACATTGACGCTTATCGGAGCCACTACGGAAAATCCGTACTTTGAGGTGAATGGTGCGTTAATCTCACGTTCCAGTATCTTCGAGCTGTATCCTCTTAATAGAGAAGATATCAAAACACTTATTAAGCGAGCGGTCTATGATATGGAAAAGGGTATGGGAAGTTATCATGCAGAGATTTATGAAGAAGCACTAGACTTCCTTGCCGATGTTGCCGGAGGTGACGCAAGAAGTGCATTGAATGCAGTGGAGCTTGGCATACTGACGACAGAGAGAAGCGGGGATGGGAAGATACATCTGACTCTCAAAGTGGCGTCTGAGTGTATCCAGAAAAGGGTAGTTTACTACGACAAGACAGGAGATAACCACTATGATACTATATCTGCATTTATTAAGAGTATGAGAGGTTCGGATCCGGATGCGGCAGTTTTTTATTTGGCAAAGATGCTTTATGCGGGGGAGGACATTAAATTTATTGCACGGAGAATTATGATCTGCGCCGCGGAGGATGTGGGAAATGCAGATCCCATGGCACTTAATGTCGCAGTTTCTGCCGCTCAGGCGGTGGAACGCATCGGGATGCCGGAAGCGCAGATCATCTTGTCCCAGGCAGTGCTCTACGTAGCGACAGCGCCTAAGAGTAATTCTGCATGTAAGGCAGTATTTGCAGCGATGGAGTGTGTGCGTGCTCATAAGACAACCGTGCCGGTACATCTTCAAGATGCCCATTATAAGGGGGCTAAGAATCTTGGGAGGGGGACAGGTTATAAATATGCTCATGATTATCCCAACCATTATGTGAGCCAGCAGTATCTGCCGGAGGAGATTGCGGATGCGAGATTCTATGAGCCGGGGGATAACGGGTACGAGAGAGAGATAAAGAAATGGATGGGGTATATCAGAGAGTAGGTACGAGTCAGAAGAATATTATGATGATAGGAGGAGTTACGATGGCAGAGAATGTGACATTCCGTTATGCACAGAGAGAGGACGTGCCGCTTATTATGGAATTTGTAAGGGCACTGGCAGAGTATGAGAAGATGCCGGATTTAGTCTGCGCCGCGGAAAAAGATTTGGAGGAGTGGCTGTTTGACAAGAAGCGGGCGGAAGTGCTTTTTTTAGAAGTGTCCGGCAAAGAGGCAGGATTTGCGCTGTTTTTTGACAGCTTTGCATCCTATCCGGGAAAGGGCGGCATCTATTTGGACGACCTGTATATAAAGCCAGAGTACAGAGGAAAGGGCTATGGAAAGGCGTTGTTCCGGAGACTGGCACAGATTACAAGGGAGCGGGGCGGCATGAGGATTGAATGGCTCTGCCTTAAGAGTAATCTGCCAAGCATCGGATTCTATGAGACGATGGGCGGGAAACAGATGGAGATGAGCACCACCTTCCGTCTTGAGAAGGATGCACTTGAGAAATTGGCGGGAGAGTAGTATAATTTTACATATAATAATACAGTAAGCTGGGAGGAAACAAAGATGAAGATTTATGATGCAGTGAACAAGACAGAGGTAGAGGTTGACGGGACAAAGGGCCTGATTCAGATCATGAAGGACGGACGCCAGGTTGACATCTATCTGAAAGAGAAGAAATCCGATGAGGATGGCTACATGAGCTGGGATGTGGAGCATTGGTCAAGCGTGGATGGAAAAAGATTCATTCGGTGTTATTCTCTGGAAGGAAGAGTTCTTGGAGAATCTACAGGACATAATATTTATGATCTTGAAAATGAATTCAAACCAGAAGATGCAGCGATGGTTGAGAAGGTGGAGTTGAGCTAAAGAACAGGAGGCGGAGGTGCAGTAATGAATGTAGTGAGAAAAGAAGAATTTTATACCGTTGATGATATCTATGCGTTGCCTGAGGGGGAACGTGCAGAACTGATTGACGGGAAGATTTATTACATGGCGCCTCCGGGTTTTAAACATCAGAAGATCAGCATGTTCTTATCGACAGAGATATCTTCTTATATAAAAAAGGCGGGCGGAGGATGTGAAATATTAGCAGCGCCCTTTGCTGTATTTTTAAATGCTGACGACTTGAATTATGTAGAGCCTGATATCTCGGTCATCTGCGATAAGTCAAAATTGGATGAAAAGGGGTGTCACGGCGCTCCTGACTGGATTATTGAAATCGTATCGCCGGGTAGCAGAACCATGGATTATATGACAAAATTATTCAAATACCGCACAGCGGGAGTCAGGGAGTACTGGATCGTTGACCCGGAAAAGAACTTGGTAATGGTATATGCATTTGAACAGGACAGGGCAGAACAGTATTCATTTGGAACGGATATACCAGTAGGAATTTATGACGGATTTCGGATAAATCTGGGAACATAATAGTGTTCCCAGATTGTTATATTTACGTGCTGATCAGATAATAGACAGCCGAGTACGGTGAAAGCCTTAGCACAGCCTTTTCTTTCCTAAGCTTTAGCACAGTCTTTTCGTCATAAAATTTCACCCCTCCATAGACATCCCTGTCGCTGGCGAGAAGGACGGCCAGCTCTTTCCCGCCCGGAACCGTCAGTTCAAAATCTTCCTGCTCCTTATCGGAGAAGTTAAAGACAGCTGCAATCCTCTCTTTTTCGTCTGTTCGTTCGAAGGCGTAGATGCATCTTGCCTCCTGATGGCAGTCGAGCCAGGTAAAGCCTTTTTGCTCATAATCCAGGGCAGAGAGGGCAGGGTGTGTCAGATACAGGGTATTCAGATCTTTCATAAATCGATGGAAAGAATCATGGTTCGGATACTTTAATAAGAACCAGTCCTGCTCCTTCTTTTCATCCCATTCTCGTAGTTGCCCAATCTCATTACCCATAAAATTCAGCTTTTTGCCGGGATGCGCGTACATATACATATAAAAAGCACGGGCCTGAGGGAATTTGTCTTCGTAATCACCGCTCATCTTCTGGAGGATCGTAGCTTTTCCGTGCACTGTTTCATCATGGGAGAGAGGAAGCAGATACCGGTCATTGTAGTAGTACATCATGGAAAAGGTGAGCTTATGGTAATGTTCGCTTCGGTATTCCGGTGCGGTGCGAAAATAGTCTAATGTATCATTCATCCAGCCCATATCCCATTTGTAATCAAAGCCCAATCCGCCTTCAGACACAGGTTTTGTCACGCCGGGGTAGGAAGTGGAATCTTCGGCAGCAAGGATGGCGGAAGGATGTCTCTCCTTTAGCCCGCGGTTCATCTCGCGGATAAAGTCAACGGCAGTGTTATTGACACCCCGGGCCGGCTCCCCCTGCCAGTAAATAATCCGGCTGATCGCGTCCATGCGGATACCGTCAGCATGATATTCTGTGAGCCAGTAGTTGGCTGCAGACTGTAAGAAACATCTCGTCTCCCCGCGGGAATGCATGAAGTTGCAGCTTCCCCACTCACTGACGCCAACATCTTGATGGGGATATTCGAAAAGCGCTGTTCCGTCATAATTTGCGAGAGCATAGCCATCCACGGCAAAATGGACCGGCACGAAATCCATAATGACGCCAATCTCATTCTGGTGGCAGGAATCGATAAATTCCATAAGTTCCAGGGCAGTCCCATACCGGGAAGTGGGGCTGAAAAATCCGGTGTTCTGATACCCCCAGGACTCGTCGCAGGGGTGTTCGGAGAGAGGCATGATCTCGATATAATTATAACCATATTCCTTTAGATAAGGAATCAGGATATCTGCCATCTCCGTATAGGAATACCAGTCGTCCGCTTCTTCGGAAGGTTTCCTGAAGGAGCCGAAGTGCAGCTCATAGATATTCAGAGGTTTTTCACGAAAGTCTGTCCGTTTCTTCATCCACTTTTCATCCTGAAACGAATAGACTGATAGATCTCTGATGATAGAGGCGCTGTTTGGGCGAAGTTCCATACCGAACCCATAGGGGTCGCAGTGATCCATGAAGGAACCGTCCTGTTTATAGATGCGGTATTTGTACATTTGCCCCGGTTTGGCCTCTCTCGCGTAACACTCCCAGAAGTTCCCGTCATGGACGCGGTTCATGGTCCATTCTTTCCAGTCCGTGAATTCACCGATCAGTGAGATCTTTGCTGCTCCTGGGGCAAAGGTACGGAAAGTGACGCCTTCGATTGGTTCTACATGGGCGCCGAGAAATCTGTAGGCATCGAATATTTTTCCTGTGTAAAATCCGTAAAAATCCATCTTCTTATCCTCCGGTAAAATAATAGACAGCAGTTGTTTTTCTGCCTTGCTTTGCTTATAATAATTTGCATAGCATTATTATAAAAGCAGACAGATCGTCTGGATACCAACAATTTCAGATGAAAGTCGGATAACCGACGATAGTCGGAAATTGTCGGATTGAGAGAAAAGTCGGTGAGAAGGAGGATATGTTGTGGATCTGCGAACCGAGAAGACAGAAAATGCCATTAAAAATGCATTTATACAATTGCGAACTCAAAAGGTGTTAGAAAAGATCACTATAAAGGAACTGTGCGGGATAGCCCGTATCCACAAATCTACCTTTTATTCGCACTATCAGGATATCTATGATCTGTCAGATACGATGGAGACAGAGGTGGTGAAAAATATCATCGGAAGCATTCCAGCAGATAGTCTTAATACAGCCAGCCTGGCACAGGTGACAAGGGAGTTGACCTATGGATTCGTGTCCCAGAGCTCGATGATCAATATCTTATTTTCCGGAAACGAGAGAAGCCATCTTGCCTATCGAATCGAGGAGGGTTTAAAGGAGATCATTTTTGAGAAATATCCGGAGTACAAAGATGAACTGAGGTGGAATATTGTGTTGAGCTACTGTATCCAGGGCGCATACTGGGCGTTCCAGGGAAGCCGGGGAAAAGATATTAATGAGGTGATCAGGATTATCAGCGAGATTACCGAGAAAGTGCAGCCTTTGTGCTGAACATTTGGAGGAAATTTTTGAATCTTTCCAAAGTTAGTTGATTTTGCGCCTTAACTCAAGCCGCAACAG
>CAJUMF010000026.1 GCA_910586965.1 uncultured Dorea sp.
GCTTAGCATCCAAGTTGGAAAGAGGCTCATCCATAAGGAATACCTTAGGATTACGTACGATTGCACGTCCCATAGCAACACGCTGTCTCTGTCCACCGGAAAGAGCCTTCGGCTTACGCTCAAGGAGAGCTTCCAGGTCGAGGATTCTTGCTGCCTCGCGAACCATCTTATCAATCTCATCTTTCGGAATCTTTCTTAACTTAAGACCGAAAGCCATGTTATCATATACTGTCATATGCGGATACAGAGCGTAGTTCTGGAATACCATCGCGATATCTCTGTCCTTCGGCTCTACGTCGTTTACTAACTTGTCGCCGATGTATAACTCACCGCTGGTAATCTCTTCAAGACCAGCTACCATACGAAGTGTTGTAGATTTACCACATCCTGAAGCTCCTACGAATATGATAAACTCTTTGTCTTCAATCTCAAGGTTGAAGTCCTTAACTGCTACGTATCCGTTCGGATATGTCTTATTAATGTGCCGTAAAGATAAACTTGCCATTTTCATTTCCTCCTGATTCTTGCCTAATCGCTTTCTTGCGCAACACCACTGCATATCTGTTTGAAAATGTGTTTCGCTTCTGTTAAAGAGTATATAAAAAAAGCGGGATTCGGGGTATACCCAAGTTGAACAATTTTTCTAAAAGATTCTATACAAATTGTACAACATAGGATTATGCCCTTAAACCGCCGTTTATTCCTGCTCAAGAAGCATTTGGTAGACTTCTCGTTTACCTATCCCCCGATCTTTTGCTACTTGTTTCATAGCGTCTTTTTTACTCAGGCCATTTTTTAGGTAAAGCTCCATATGCTCCGTCAATGCAAGCTCCTCCCACCGCCCTTGTTCCTCTTTGAGTATTTCCTCTTGAGATTTTCCTTCTATAATAAGTACATACTCGCCCCGCGGCTCATGTTCTTCATAATAAGCAATCGCTTCGCAAAGCGTCGCCCGAAATACTGTCTCATGCCTCTTCGTCAGCTCCTTGCAGACGGCTGCCTGCCGGTCCCCCAGCACTTCCTTAAGTGCCCCCAGCGTGCGTATGAGCCTGTGGGGCGCCTCATAGATCACAATCGTCCGCGTTTCATCCTTAAGACTCTCAAGCACACGCTGCCGCTCCTTCTTATCTGCCGGGAGAAATGCCTCAAAGGCGAATCTTCTGGTCGATAACCCGGATATAGTCAGCGCTGTCACACATGCCGCAGCTCCCGGAACCGCCGTCACCGTAATCCCCGCTTCATGACACATGCTCACCAATTCTTCCCCTGGGTCCGAGATGCCGGGTGTCCCCGCGTCGGTGATCAGCGCGATATCTTCCCCGCCAAGAAGCCGCTCCACAAGCTTTCGCCCTTTTTCAATCTTATTATACTCGTGATAACTGGTCATGGGTGTCTTTATCTCAAAATGATTCAAAAGCTTGATGCTGCCTCTGGTGTCCTCTGCCGCGATCAGATCCGCTTCCTTCAATGTACGCACACACCGAAAGGTCATGTCCTCGAGATTTCCAATAGGGGTTGCACATAAATATAAAGTGCCCGCCATATAAGCTCCTCCTCTCATTTTTGCAGTCCATCATCCGCCTCTGTCCAACCGTGATGTATCCGCATCACTTCGTCCGTGTATTTTCCTTCTCTCTCGTATACAATAAGCGGCGGCCCCACCTTCATCCGCGGATTGCCGCCTTTGATCCCTCCCACAAGGACCATATTGGGCTCCTTATCCGCAAAAGGATACACTAAGCGCATCTCCTTTGGCTCTATCCCAACGGCACACATCTTAGTAAGTATCTCTGGCAGCCGAAATGGTCTGTGCACCATATAGAATCTCCCCTTCACCTTTAGAATCTTAGTGCTTTCCCGCAGGATATCGTCAAGGGTACACAAGGCTTCGTGCCTTGCGATATAAAGCGCCTCATTCTGATTCTTAAGTCCGTGATTCCCGATCATATAAGGGGGATTTACCGTGATCACCTCAAAAGAGGCCGCCCCAAACCTAAGAGCCGCCTCCTTAATATCTCCTGTCACAATATCAATCTTTGATTCCAGTCCATTATACGCAACACTTCTTCTCGCCATATCTGCACTGTCCTTTTGTATCTCCAGTCCCGTATAATGCTCTCCGTTATTCTTCGCCTCAAGCAAGATGGGGAGAATCCCCGTCCCTGTCCCCAGATCCAGAGCCCGTTCTCCCTTTTTTACCTTCGCAAAAGAAGAAAGAAGTACCGCATCCATCCCAAAGCAAAACCGCCCCGGATGCTGGATGATCTCGTAGCCCTTAATCTGCAGATCATCCAACCGCTCCCCGGCGTGGATCAATTTTTCATCTCTCATATCTGATGTTCCTTATCTTAATTGTCATCCAATCTGGAATCTCCGGTTTTCTCCTCCAGCCGTTTAAGCTCCTCCAACTCTTCCTTGGAAAGCTTTGCATCCTTCTTCCGGCGCCTTGATTTGAATCTGAGCTCCGATGCCTTGTACTCTCGTATCTCCTTCTCATCATTATCAAGTGTCACAATAACCTTCACAAGCTGGCGCAGCACATTTACAGACTGCACATCTCCTTTCAGCCCTTCCGGCGTCGTCACGCGGTCCCCGTTCCCCGGCAGATGGCTGTTGAGCTCTTCATAAGTCTCCTCTTCATTCGTCAGACAGCACATCAATCTTCCGCACACACCGGATATCTTCGTAGGATTCAAAGAAAGATTCTGCTCTTTAGCCATCTTGATGGACACCGGAGCAAATTCAGCCAGATATGTGTGACAGCACAGCGGCCGTCCGCAGATACCGATTCCGCCCCGAATCTTCGTCTCATCCCGCACCCCGATCTGCCGCAGCTCAATCCTCGTTCTGAACACACTGGCCAGATCCTTTACAAGCTCTCGGAAATCAATCCGTCCATCCGCCGTAAAGTAGAACAGAACCTTATTATTATCAAATGTATATTCCGCATCGATCAGCTTCATCTCAAGTCCATGCTTCCGGATCTTTTCCAAGCAGATTTCAAATGCTTCTTTCTCTTTTTCCCGGTTTTTACTTTCCTTTTGCTTATCTTCCTGTGTAGCAACCCGGATCACCTGCTTTAACGGTACAGTAATCTGTTCATCCTCTACATCCTTCGGACCTGAAACTACAGAACCAAACTCTACCCCCCTGGCAGTCTCTACGATCACTTTATCTCCCGTCTTGACATTGTGTCTTCCCGGTGCAAAAAAATAGATTTTTCCTGCCGGTCTGAACCGAACTCCTATTACTCTCGTCATCGATTAATTCTCCTTTATCGTCAGGAACAAAAGCTCCATCACAAGTTCAAAATTCACATTCGCCTTAAGCCTTGACTTCGCTTTCTCAAGACCGGCAATGATATTCTGAATTCCCTCATAAGAGCTTGTCTTTGCCTGCTCCTTGATATATTTTATCTGATCTTTAAAAACGAGCTTATCGATCTCCTTCGTCGCCTTATAAAGCAAAACATCCCTGTACCAGATCATGATAATGTCCAGGTAATCCGTAATCTCCAGCTTATATGCCGTAACATTATTCACCGCTGTAACAACCTCGGAAAACTCCATCTCACGAATATATTTAAGAAGCTGCACCGCTTCATCTTTAATCTCATTAAAATGCTCCGAATGAGCCAGCATGATCGCCCGTCCCATATTCCCCTGCGCAAATGCCGTACAGACATCCGCTTTATAATCGGGAACCTCAAGTATCTCCATCAGGTATTTTTTGATCAAAGTATCCCGGATATTGCGAAGCTTGAGCATCACGCACCTTGAGTTGATCGTAGGAAGAAGGACTTCCGCATTCTCTGTAAGCAATATGATCACCGCATACTCCGGCGGCTCCTCGATCGTCTTAAGAAGCGCGTTCTGGGCCTGGGGCGTCATAAGCTCCGCGCGGTCTATAATATAGATCTTATACGGACCCTGATAGGGCTTGATCATAATCGTATGATTCACCTGCTCACGGATATCATCCACGCTGATCGTATTCGGCTTTTCATGGGCCGTCCAGATGATGTCCGGATGATTGCCGCTCTCCGCCTGCCTGCAGGAATGACATGTGTTACACGGGTCCGGACCCTTCTTTTCACAAAGCAATGTCATGGCAAACAGACTCGCCAGCATCTTCTTACCCGAACCTCTGGCTCCGTTCATAATATAAGCATGTGATACCTTATCCATCGACACCGCATTCCTGATATATTGTATAATATCCTTGTGTCCAACTACATCTTTAAAGCTTCCCATGTTGTATCTCCCTTTTTATCTTTAATACTTCAACGTATCTTTCCCTTTTAAAGCCCTCAACAGAAAATCCTTTATCCCGATACCAGAAAAGCATCCGCACCGCTTCTTCAGAGATCCTCTCTCCCGGCACAATAAGCGGGCTGCCGGGCGGATACAGATACGCATACTCCGCAGATACATACCCCGCGGCAGCATCCCACGGAACAAACATGCACTCCGCCGCATCTGCGCACACTTTCCGTTCGGCATCAGCAATACTACAGACCACTTCTGCACGGGGAAGCCCCCCTGTCCGCGGACATTCATCTATTGTCTGAGCCCCAATCTTATTATCAATCCTGAACAATGCATTTGTCAACCGTTCTAAGCCCTCTTTTGTATCTGATACAGAAGTCATGGCAAGCACATAACTCCCTGCCGCCATCTCCATCTGTAGATGATACTCCGAAAGCAGCCGTCTGTAAAGCTCTTTTCCTGTAAACTCTATACTTCCTGTGTATATAATAAGCTTAGATATATCATAACATTCTGTGCGGATTAACTCAAGACACTTAAGACCCGAAAGTTTTTTCCGAACTTCACACAGCTTGCCTGCATAAGCCCCAAACATCTCTCCTGCGCGGGACTCAAGCTCCTCCATGCACAGATCAATCGCCGCCATCAGCACATAAGAAGGACTTGATGTCTGCAGCATACCCAGATATCGCTTAACCCGCTCTCTGTCTATCCTGCTGCCGTTCATATGCAAGAGCGCAGTCTGGGTCAATGACGGCAAAGTCTTATGGACACTGTGGATAACAATATCCGCTCCGCGCGCATTGGAATTTTCCGGAAATACACTGTGAAAACCAAAATGAGCCCCATGCGCTTCGTCCACGATCAAAGGCAGTCCCTTCTCATGCACCGCCTCTGCGATGGCAGTAACATCCGATACCACCCCGTCATAAGTCGGCGACACAATAACGACTGCCCTTACATCCGGATAACGCTCAAGGGCATCCCTTACATCCTGCGGTCTGATCTCCATATTAAGGCCCACCTTGCTGTCAAAGCCCGGATACAGATAGACCGGATTCAATTCATTCAGATATATCGCATGATACACAGACTTGTGGCAATTTCTTGCCACAAGTATCGTATCTCCTTTTTCAGTTACACCGCATACAGCACTCAAGATTCCAACCGTACTCCCATTGACAAGGAAATGCGTCTCATCCGCATGATAAACTCTTGCCGCACGTTCCTGTGCGCATTTAAGAATCCCCCGCGGATGATGAAGGTCATCAAAGCCCTCAATCTCCGTAATGTCTATCTCGTAAGGCATACGTACATCGGCAGGATCATATGCCGGGATACCGCGCCTTTTATGCCCCGGCATATGAAAACCATAGTAATCGGAATCGCTGTAGCCTTTTAACTTATCATATAGTGTGCTCATAACACATTCATCACATTCTACAATCTCTTAAGAAGCTTCTCTCTCTCTTCTTCGAATCCCGGTTTCCCAAGCAGTGCAAACATATTTTTCTTATAACTCTCAACTCCCGGCTGATTGAACGGATTCACGCCAGAGATATATCCGCTGACACCGCAGGCAAATTCGAACATATAGAACAACTGTCCCAGTGAATACTCATCCTGAGCAGGAATGCTGATTACGAGATTCGGGACATTTCCGTCTGTATGCGCAAGGATTGTCCCATTCATAGCACTCTTATTCACAAAGTCAACATTCTTTCCTGCAAGATAATTCAGCCCGTCAAGGTCTACCGGTTCCTCACCGATAACAATCTCCTCCTGGGACTCCTCTACTTTCAGAACCGTCTCATACATAATACGGCTTCCGTCCTGAATAAACTGTCCCATAGAATGAAGGTCTGTCGTAAGATCTACAGAGGCCGGGAAGATACCCTTCTGGTCTTTTCCTTCACTCTCGCCGTAGAGCTGCTTCCACCATTCCGATACATAGTGGAGGCTTGGCTCATAATTGGCCAGGATCTCAACAGACTTCCCTTTTCTGTGAAGGATATTGCGGATTGCAGCATATTTCATTGCATCATTATCTTCGAATTCATTGTTGATAGCCATCTCTCTTGCAGATGCCGCTCCCTCCATCAGCTTATCAATGTCCGCTCCGCTGACTGCGATCGGAAGAAGGCCTACCGCTGTCAGGACTGAAAAACGTCCGCCCACATCATCCGGCACTACGAACTCTTCATATCCTTCCTCGTCTGCAAGACCTTTCAACGCTCCTCTCGCCTTATCCGTAGTGGCGTAGATTCTCTTTGCAGCCTCCTCTTTTCCATATTTCTTCTCAAGCATCTCCTTGAATACACGGAATGCGATCGCTGGCTCTGTAGTAGTACCTGATTTGGAGATAATGTTAACAGAAAAGTCCCTGTCTCCGATCACATCAATCAGATGTTTCAGGTATGTACTGCTGATGCTGTTTCCTGCATAGTAAATCTCCGGTGTCTTACGGATTTCCTTAGAAACCATATTATAGAAATTATGACGCAAAAACTCAATGGCCGCCCTCGCTCCAAGATAAGAGCCGCCGATACCGATTACTACCAGCACTTCCGAATCCCCTTTGATTCTCTCTGCCGCCGCCTTGATCCTTGCGAATTCTTCTTTATCATAATCTACCGGGAGGTCGATCCACCCAAGGAAATCATTACCTGCTCCCTCTCTCCCAAGAAGCGTCTCCTTCGCCTGAAGAGCAATCTTTTTCATAGACTCTACTTCGTGACCGCTGATAAATCCTGTTGCCTTTGAATAATCAAATGTTACTTTTGCCATAGCACAAATCCGTCCTTCCTTCAAAAAATATATTATATTTTTTCATATATAATACATTTTATCAAATCAGCGCACTTTAATCAAGCCATAAACTCCTCCAGGATTTGACGGATAAGGATCTCTCTTTCCACAGACTTCTGCTCTGTCCCTTCCGGTTCCTCTTTTTCCACCTTTTTGGAAATCGCCCTCACCCTGTTGCTACTGTCCTTCCCAGTGACTGTATCCGGCACAGGATATGGCTTTGGCATCGTGGGCGGCAATATCTCCGGCGGTGTCTGCGGCGACGGGACCTCTTTCCCGGGACTTGGCCGCTCCGGCTCCGACGCATCCACGCGATCTGCTGCTGCCGCTTCCACGATCATATCCGTTTCTTCAAAATCACTCTCATCTTCCCCTGCCTGTCCATTCTCGTCTTCATATCCTTCTTCCTCAGACCCCCATCCGGAAGACATCTCTTTCTGACGTGATTTTTCATAGCGGTGAAGACATACATTCTGCAAGTAATCTACCATATAATTTCTCGCCATCTGCATACGGTAATTTTCATCTGTCGTCAAATGAAACACATACACAAGAATTCCAAGTCCTGCACCGATCACCCCTGTACGCAGCACAAGATCATTCATTCCATAAATACTGTATGTAAGGACTGCCCCCAAAAGACCTGTGACAATACATAAAAGCGCCGCAGCTTTTTCAAGCCTTCTCAAGCTGTGAAGGCGGATTCCAAGCACCTTATAACCATACAGGTACTTGTCCACAAACACTTCCACATTCTCCACCTTCTCACTGACCATACAGGCATGTTCAAACTTCGCACGCACCAAGCGCATCAGCGGATGGGGACTCTTATTCATATTGCCCGCCGCGCGCACCAGACGCGAAAGTATCGCATTCACCATACATTTGCTCAAGATACCGGCTATCGTAAAAATTCCCAGCGCTATAACTATTATCTGCTTATCCACTATCATCCTTAACATAGATAAAGCCCTCCTTTCATGGGAATTATACCTGAAATTCCCCCGGAGGGCGATAAAATCCGTTCTCCATAATCCGACATCTGCCTGTCAGCTTTTGTCGATTTGCAGAACATATACGTTTTAAAATTCCTACAGCGAAGCCAGCAGTTCTTTCATAAGCCGTACACTATGGGTGATTGCCTGCCGCTCGAACTCAGGATAATCCATAACAGCACTATTGTCAGCTTTGTCCGAAATCGCCCGAATTATGACATACGAAACTTTGTTCAGATAAGCTGCCTGGGCGATGCCCGCACCTTCCATCTCCGTACAGAGCGGATGAAACATCCTCACGATCCTCTCCTTCACCTCGGCAGATGATATGAACTGATCTCCGCTGGCCACCCTTCCGGTAAAAGTGTGAATCTCCGGATTGGCCCTCTCATTCGCTGCCTTTGCCTTCTCAATCAGCTCACGGTCTGCCGGAAATGCCAGTGTATCCATCCTTGGGACCTGGCCTGCCGGATCTCCGAAGATTGTCGCGTCCATATCATGATGCACTGCATCCGTAGATATCACCATATCTCCGATATCGATCCTCGCGTCCAGAGAGCCCGCGATTCCCGTATTGATCAGCGCGTCCACTGCAAAATGATCCACCAAGATCTGGGCACAGATTCCTGCATTTACCTTGCCAATCCCGCTTCTTACCACTACCGCATCCTTTCCGCACAAGACACCCTTGCAGAAAACCATGCCCGCGATCTCTTCCGTCTTCTGGATATCCATCGCTTCTTTCAAAGCAGCAACCTCTTCCTCCATAGCTCCAATAATACCTATCATACGTCCATTCCTCCATATATATATGAATTTGTATCTTCAAATATCCAGAAATAGTATAGCATTCCTTTGTATTCTCTGCTATACTTTTCTTGATATCTGTACATAACTAAAGGAGGTTTTTATGGATTTTAAACCAGTTGGAGTCTGCTCACAGTTAATCCGTGTAGACGTAGAAGATAATGTGATTAAAAATGCCGAATTTATCGGCGGATGCAGTGGGAATACCCAAGGCGTGGCACGCCTTGTAAAAGGGATGAATGTAGACGAAGCAATCTCCCGCTTAGAAGGGATCAAATGCGGCTTCAAGTCCACTTCCTGTCCGGATCAGCTCGCACAGGCGCTTAAGGCAGTCTCGGGGAAATAAGAACATCAGGACATATATGGGGGGATTGTCGGTTTATGCGATTCTCCCCCTTCAGTATCCGCCTACATCTGCTATCCTTTATCCTTTATTCTCCAATACCCCTTTTTTCTTCCTCCAACTCTTTCGATAGCACCGATCTTTTTTAAATCTGCTACTGCTCTCTGCACCGTTTTATACGAGACTCCTAAATGGTCAGCTATTTCGGACAATGAAATGTCCGTTTGAACTGTTATAAGTTCTAAAACCTTCGTATTCATGGTATTTTCTTTTCGGACATCATTTGTCCATTTAAACGCTTTGCTAGTCGCAACTGCAGTAAATTTGACTGTAATATCATCTCCAAGAATACGATATTCAGGAACCTTAGCACCAATCAAATCACATTCTTCACAAATTTTTTGAATCCCCCGTCCCCATGATTCTACATACCCCGCCCTGAAAAAGGTATTTGCCAAATCTGGATTATATGGTCTGGAATTATGGGTTTTCATAAGATTTTCCGTTGTCCAGTCACTTGGAAATACACAGGCATTGCTGATATACATAGCCTCATCGTCTATTCGGACTTGAATCGGAATGCCGTCTTCCCATTTACAATGAATCAATGCATTGTATACCGCCTCTCTTACTGCTTCCCTTGCATAAGGGTATGTCTCCACCCGTACCTCTTTGTCATAGGAAATAGATGCTTTTAAATATTTCAAATAAATTAGTTCAACCACTCTGTCTGCAATCAAAATAAGCGATCCTTCTACCACATCCTGATATTGAAGGTCCGAACCTATCCCAAACTTTCCGATTTTCACATAACACCCCGTAAAAAAACGTTGCGGATTACGATAAAACAATAAAACTGCTGCCCGTTTCAACTTTCCATTAGCAATCAGCCCTAACTTATTGAGTAATTCCTCATTTGTGCATTCCAAATCCTTACGTGTCATTCTCTCTGTACGGACAGCCTCCCGACGAAAAATTTCAAAACTCTCCATATCTAAATCCGCAACAGAAACATTATCTATTGGAACAGCATCCCAGCGATATCCTGTCTTCCTGACAAGAAATTCCGTCAGTGCAGAGCCTCGAAGCTGTTGTTTTGTACTTCCACTCCGATAATGATACTCGCCATGATAACTGACCGGATATGAACTGGGATTTACAATAATCTGGATATATTGTTTTCCATCTTTATCCAGACAATTTACATCAGCAATAATCCCCATTGTATCCTTAATTTTATTCGGAATATCTTCAAGAAGTTTCTTACAATCAGTCACACCAATAACCTCACCGATATCATTAATTCCAATATAAATGCTTCCTCCCTGTGCATTTGCAAAACCACATACCCACTTTAGATATTCATCTCTCCATGACTCTTTATATTCTACATTCTGACTTTCTGCCATACTTCTTATCCTCCACCCATATCACATCTTTATATTTCACTCTAAAAAACTTTCATTTTGTTGTTTCCTTTTCACTTTCTATCATTAAAATACTTCAAATTTGTTGTTTTGCCAATCCTTTCCTTATCCCAGCTTTTATTATCCGCCCTGAAAATGGAAAAGGACGCCCCCATCTTAGCGCCCTCTCCCGTGTTTTCTCTTATTCCTGGGAAGACTGTGACCTGCATCGCTGTACAACGGATATCTGGTCAACAGATTACTCTCATTTACTTTTCCACAATATGATCCTATTATCAACTTATAACAATTCGCTCCGCGGCGATGCTTGTCACAGTCTTCCCAGTCAATAGATTCAACATACTTTTCGAGCTAATATCAGGTGCCCTAATAGAGTGACTGGAAGATCTCTACTACGGCTATGTCGGTTACTCGATGAATACTCCGTCCGTACTGCTGTCACTCATGTCGTCGTTTGCGGAGTGGGTACATACTACCCGGTAGTAATAACCGCCCTCCACCTTTAATTCCTTGGCAGTAGACAGCTTATCCGCATTCGTCTCATGAACAATCCATCCGTCGTACCCTTCCCATTTCGTATCCTCTTTCTTCGCCCGCTCTATTAAAACGGCAATTCCGATTCTCTCCACGGTATGTGCAGCAAGTGTGCTCCCTCCGACATAGAGATTGCCATTCGCCAGTCTCACACACTTCGAATAACCCACCATCAAGTCTTCACCGCGGGCCATCCTTGTAGTGTAACCGACAGATTCGCTCTCATGGGTCAGATAAGAACCATCAATCTGCTTTCTGTCTTCTTCTGCATGTACGTCAAAGCTCAGACACAACATACAAAGTACTAACAACAAGGTACAACCAATAGACGCCAACTTCCCTTTCTTCATCTTCGCCTCCATCCCTCCCCTAACTCTCATATATATAGACACATTACTCGCCAAAAACTGACGCCATTTTTAAAAAAAATATAAATTTTTTAAAATTATTTCAAAATCCTCCTTTTTTGCATCCCCGGTCAAGAAATATTTTATGTCCCGATATGTAAAAGATGCCGAACATCTTGTTTCTCTGCTTTCTTTTCGTTGATAGACGATTAATTCTATCTTATTGCCATCAACTTCTATCTCGTCTTCCTCTATAATCTTATCTTCCACATCATGTCCGAAAGAAGATTTGTAATAACCCGCACTTATTATATACCAATAATTTCTATTATTATATTGATACAGCATCTCAGCCACTTGAAGATTCTCATCTAACTCCATCTGAAGAAATTTCATACCTTTTTCCAGCCTTATCAACTTTACAGGCTCTATCTCAAATACATCCTTTATCTTCTGGTATGCTTTCTGTTCCTCATCATCTTCTGATACTTTATTTTCACTATCAGAATTTACTTTTACTGTTTTTCTCTCACCAATAATCAACTCCACTACAGACGCAACACGCTCAGCCCCACCCAAACTGGTAATTCCAGCAGTCAGCACAATCAGCACAGCCGCCGCTGATGCCACATATAGCTTCCACCTTTTTTTCCTGCCTGCCTTCTTCGATGTGCTCCGCTCTTCCAGCAGTTTTCTCCCGAGCATAAGCGCTTCCCTGTCTTTTTCGGAAAGTCCGGCACACACCCGCTCTTTCTCATATTCGTCAATGCGATTCTGCAATTTAAGGCGTATCTCTTTCTTAAGAGTATCAGGCACATCTTCCATTCCGGACACATCCACCTCTTTCTGAATCGCCTCCGCCTCACTGTACAGATCTTCTTTAATTATCTGTTCGAAACCATCTTTTTGCATTGTCATCGCAAATACCTCATAAAACAGGCGCTCACCTGTCTCTTTCTCTTGACCAAATCCCATAGGATTGTATAATATATAAGTAGCAGTTCATTTATTGCAGACACTATAAACTGTTTGAATTTTACTTTTCGGAGGTTCTTATGAAACGTATTATCTTAACAGGCGGCGGTACCGCCGGACATGTTACTCCCAACATCGCTCTCCTTCCACGTCTTAAGGAGCTGCAGTATGACATCCATTATATCGGCTCCTACAACGGAATCGAAAAGGAATTGATTGAACAGTTCGGAATCCCTTATCACGGAATCGCCACGGGTAAGCTTCGCCGCTATTTTAGTTTACAGAACTTTACTGACCCGTTCCGTGTTCTTAAAGGTATGAATGAAGCAAAAAAGCTTGTCAAGATTTTGAAACCCGATGTTATATTCTCAAAAGGCGGCTTTGTATCAGTCCCTGTAGTACTTTCAGGGAAAAGATGCCGTGTTCCGGTCATTATCCATGAATCCGATATGACCCCGGGACTTGCCAATAAGCTCTCTATGTCAGCCGCCACTAAAGTATGCTGTAATTTCCCTGAGACTTTAGATCTTCTTCCCGAAGGAAAAGCAATTCTTACCGGCTCTCCGATCCGGCAGGAACTATTATCCGGTGATCGCTTCAAAGCACTCAATTCTCTGGGATTTACTTCCGACAAACCAGTGATTCTTGTTGTCGGCGGAAGCCTTGGCGCTGTCGCCGTCAATGAAGCTGTACGCAGTATCCTTCCTGAACTTTTGAAATCTTATCAGGTGATTCATCTATGCGGACGCGGCAAACTGGACGAAACACTAAAAGACCTGAAAGGATATGCACAATTTGAATATGTCAAAGAAGAGTTAAAAGATTTCTTTGCCCTCACAGATATTGTTATCTCCAGAGCCGGGGCCAATGCCATCTGTGAACTTCTTGCATTACATAAGCCCAATTTGCTGATTCCCCTCTCTGCCAACGCAAGCCGCGGTGACCAGATTCTAAATGCGCGCTCCTTTGAGCGGCAGGGCTTCAGTATCGTATTAGAGGAGGAGACACTGACTGACAAGGCTCTTCTTGACGCTGTTGAAAGTCTCTATGAACACCGCGAACAATATATCAATGCCATGAAGAGCTCCTCGCAGCAGAATTCCATCGACACAATTATTGATTTAATCGAATCAGTTACAGCATAATGAAACTTTGTTTATAAATAGAAGGTGCCGAAAAGCACCTTCTTTTATGTATCACTTAGGCGATCATATTCTTCCCTGTATTTCTTTCGTATCCACCGCTTCGCACGATACAGCATACTATGCAGAATTTCCAATGACACTCCCAACTCTTCTGCAACCTCTTTCTGAGGTTTCTCAAGAAGATATGTGATTGTTATCGCATCATACCAACGCTCATTCATCCGGTATAGCTCACCGAAAATATCCTCTATAAAACAGTGATACTTTCTATCCCGCAAAATAGCCATAACCTCATCTTCTGCACTGCCTGAGAGAAGAGCCGTTCTTCCCTCATCAAAGAAGTCTCCTCCTGGAACTTCATGCCAAGCATCTCTTTTATAGTTCCATACCATATTTCTGGCTGTAGTGATCAGCCACGCATTGATTGCCTCTAAATTCACATTCTCTTTACTGATATATAGTTTCAGGAATACTTCTTGTGTAATCTCTTCTGCCACATCTTCCTTCTTAGAATAATACAATGCCGTCCGATAAACCGCGGATACATTTTCCTCATAAACCTTCTCAAAATCCACGCTTCCGACAGAATCCGTTCCACCGGTAATTCCCATGCCTTTCACTAATCTTTCCTCATTTGTACCTGTAAAATCTTACACCTTAGACAATATATCCTCTCTGTCCTCGTCTGTAAGTGTGTTTAACTTCCAACCAAGTCCTACTCCGTCATCCTTATACCGCGGAATCATATGAAGGTGAAAATGAAATACAGTCTGGCCTGCACACTCCCCGTTATTCTGTACAAGATTATACCCATCGCAGCCTAATACCTCTGTCAGCTTTGTGACCATCTTTTTCGCAAGAATCATTGCTTTTCCTGCAAGTTCATCATCCAATTCGTACAAGTTTGCATAATGCTCTTTCGGGATAATAAGTGCATGACCTTTTGAAGCCGGATTAGCATCTAATATTACCCTGAAATCTTCATCCTCATAAAGTGTTGCTGTCGGAATCTCTCCATTGGCAAGTTTACAAAAGATACAATCATCAACTTTCATGTCTTTCTCCTTTTCCAGAAAATCTTTCTAAAATTTAATTGATTATTTTAACCGCCAGTGCTAAACTCTCTAAAAGAAAGGCGGTAGTTACTATGTTTTTAGAATCAGATTTCGACAAATTACATCAAATAATGGAAGAAAGCCCCGAAAAGCGAGCGCTTCTTGAGCGTCTTCTTGAATCACATCAGATGACGATCAGTGCCATCAGTCATGAGATTCGCAATCCACTGACACTCATATACAGTACCCTACAACTTATCTCCTCACAACATCCGGAGACTGCCTCTTTTAAATATTGGGAACAGCTTATGAAAGATGTAGAGTATACGAACCTTTTACTGGAGGAACTATCAATTTATAACAACAGCGACCGATTAACTCTTACTCCCACAGACACGGTCTCTTTTTTCAAAACAACTGCACTCTCCTTTGCGGCCTCTATTGCGGACACGGAGATTGAATTCACATCCCGGGTTCCTGATAGTCTTCCAGAGATCAACTGTGATTCGATCAAACTCCGCCAGGTTGTCCTCAATCTCCTGCGCAACGCACAGGACGGCGTTCTTGCCGGCGAAGAATACCATCGGAAAGATTCCTGCCGGAAAATCCTTCTGGAAGTATATTCTTTGACGGACGAATCCGAACAGACTTCTTCTGTCTGTGTAAAGATATCTGACAATGGCTGCGGCATCCCGTCAGAACATCTCCAAGACATCTTTGAACCATTCACTACATATAAGACAGGCGGAACCGGCCTCGGACTCGCCATCGCAAGCCGCATCACCCGAGCACATAAGGGCTCTCTCACTGTCACATCATCCCCAAGTGAGCAGACGGTCTTCACGCTCACTCTTCCGGTATAGAAGTACCGCGAGCAAAAAGCCTGACAGCAGCCCGCCTATGTGGGCTGCGTTATCTACGCCGCTATTGGCAAAGCCATAATACAGCGTAACAACAACCATAAAGACAATCCCTCTTCCTGAAATATCTCCGATTCTCCCTCTATTGCGAAGTGCAACATAGAGAAGTGCACCGATTATCCCGAACACTGCTCCCGATGCCCCCGCCGACACAACGTATTCTTCTGTCCGGATATCCCAGATCGCAGATATGACATTCCCGCACAATCCGCTGCCTACATACAAGAACACGTATTTCATCTTTCCAACTGCCAATTCCAGATTCCAACCGACAATTAACAGAACCACCATATTATTCATCAAATGCTCAAACCCAAAATGGAGGAACATACAGGTAAACAAGCGGTAATACTCGCTTTTCTCTGCTACATAAGGCACATACATTGCTCCGTGCCGAAGCATAAACTCCACATCCTCTGTCATTCCCTGCATCGATAATGCCAAAAATACAATGACATTGACAGCCGCCAACAGTACCGTCATATTTAATTTATTTTCATTATTAGAAATAGCCTTCAAACCGCACTCTGTCTTCCTTTTTTTCTTCTTCTTCCTCTTCTGCGGCAATTTGCCTGCTCAGTCTTCTGTACCGAACAATCAATCCGATAAATACAATGATCAATATAAATAAAAGAATAGATGCTGACACCAGTATGATCTTATCTGTCCTGCCCCGCGCAGGAACATCCTTTTTTACATCTTTCTTCTTTTCTTTTTTTTCAGAACCATCATCTGTTTCCGGCTGCTCTGCCTTTGCTGTATGTGCTTTTATATAAGACTCGCTGAGCTTTACCTGGGCAGTTCCTACATAGTTTCCATGGTAAGTGTACCTTAATGTCGCCCGATCTTCCAGTTCCTCATCCGGAACCATCTCCGTATCAAGGTCTGCAAATGAAGCACCTTCGGGTAATATTACAAAATTATCCCCGGCTATTACCTCCGCCACGTCTTCCGACTGCACCAGCCCGGATACATCTGTCTTTGTAAATCTTTTAAAACATTTTTTTAATAGCTTCGTAGTATCCGGATAGACATTCTTTCCATGTGTACGTAAGACCACACACACAAGCTGCATACCATCTTTTTCTGCCATCGTAATCAGTGTAGACAACGCGTCTGAGGTAAACCCGGTCTTACCGCCGATAGTATATTTATAATAATTACTGTCATTCGGTCTTAACATCTTGTCCTTCTGATAAAATACATGTTCTTCTACCGTCTTTGATTTTGGTATCGTATAATCCAACGTTTGGACAATTTTAAAAAATTCAGGATGCTTAAAAAGCTCCCTTCCGATCAATGCCATATCTCTTGCACAAGTATAATGCTCTGCATCGTGCAGCCCGTTCGTATTAACAAAATGGGAATTAACGCCTCCAAGCTGCTGCACTCTTGTATTCATCTGTTCAATAAACCAGTTATAATCATATCCTGCCTTACGTCCTACATTCTCACCCACCGCATAGGCTGCTTCATTCGCCGATGCAAGCAGTGTCGCGTGAAGCGCCTGCTCCATCGAGATAACATTCCCTTCTTTTAAACCGATCGTAGAATCCCCAGGCTGTAAAAATGCCACACTGTCATGAGAAAATGTCACTTCATCCGAAAGCTCCGCATTCTCCAACGCGATCAATGCAGTAAGAACCTTCGTAATACTTGCGGGAAATTGCTTTGAATCTATATTCTTTGCATAGAGAATCGCTCCTGTAGAAACTTCCATAACAATGGCTGCCTCTCCATATGTCCCAGGACCTTTCACCCAACCTTCCCATGCGTTAGACTCCACCGGAATCTTGTACGCCTTGTCAAGCTCCTCTTGCATCTTCTTCTCTTCTTCTGTCAATTCTTTTTTATTGCCAGACTGCGGTGTCTCTGTGGCATATGCTGTCATTCCCAAAGATATACACAACACAAATATCAGCACTGCAGACACTATTCTTTTGCAGTCTCTTATCATATCCTGTCCTCCAAAACAATTTCAAATACAATGAAATAGTAACATAGCACAAGAGAAACTGCAACAAAAAAGTTCCTTATAGTTCTTCCTCCTCAATATAAAGTCCGTCCCAATCCCCCCATTTCGGCTTTTTGCGCCGGTTCAAAAGCCGTTTTACCGGAGTCCACATATTCTCGGTCTCCTCCATGATCAGATTCCCGTGATGCTGCCTTTTGATCCAATCATGTTCTGAACTGTCATAATCACAGACGTTCCATTCAGAATGATTCCCGTCCTTTTCGTCATACAATACTTGCTCCTTGATATCTTCTCCTTTCTCCTCTGTCTCCTTTAGACATTCCTTTACAATCTTCCCCAGGCTATAATTTTCCGTCATGGTTTCCTTGTGAATGATAAACACAATACGTACACACTCTTTATCGTCATAGTCGGCCTGCTTCACAAAATATTCCGTCAGCTTATGAAGCTCTTCCCATAGATCCTGCTTTGCCAAAGGATAATAACAAAAATAAAACCTTCCCTCCTCATAAAAAATATATTCCGGTTCCATCAAAATACAATGTATATTGAGCAAGTAGTTTTCTGCTTCCTGAATCACCGCCAATAGCTGGTGCAAAAATATCTTTAGATCCTCCCCGCTGATCTTGTTTCTCTCATACATAGCCTGCATGGAGATCTTCCCGCTGACATTATAATCATAAAAAGAAGAACTATCAATTCCCCGTCCTTTTACCGGAAGGATACCCGTTATCTCATTCAACTGAAGCATCCGCATCTGATAATCTTCGTGATAGACCTTCGCTTCCTCAATCGTGATCTTTCGCTCCACCTGCAATCTCCTTTACTCTCCTGATATTCCGGATATAACTCTCCGGTTCTGTAACTGCTGCCTTCTTCAAAACAGATAACCCCCATTTCCCTTTACGTGCAGATGCCGCAACACAGATCTGCGTTTCTTCTATAGTAATATGAGCACTGCTTCCCGCAAACAAGATACACTTCCTGCCTACACGCTCTTGAAACAACGATTCCAGTTCTCCGGCCGTTACCTTGTTTTTCTCCCGTATCTTTGTACTTCCGACTACCGCCGTCTCATAGGCCGCCCCTGCTACTATGTTCTTATCGTGAAAATAAAATGTCCCCAATATGCCGCTCATAATGAGCAGCAAAATAATGGGCATTAAAAAAGACATCTCCACTGTCATACTTCCTTTTAAACTTTTTTTCACATACAATTTCTCCTACAGCCCCCTCTCCACGATCAGGCATATCATATACGACAATGCCAAAAACGGATAAAAAGGCAGCGCACTTTTCCGTGACATCTTTTTTCGTATAAGGACAACGATCCCGCACAACGCCAGCAGAAAAAAGGCACCTGCCAGTATTTCCAAAAGCTTCCACATACCAAGATATATCCCCAAGCTCAAGATGCCCAAACTGTCCCCGTATCCTATACTTTCCCGCGTCACCCTGCTTATATATAGAAAGAATACACCAATCCCAATACCACCGGCAATTAGTATCACATCCTCTCTGCGGCATAGACACTGATAGATGAATGCCCCGCCGCTCACCGCTGCCAATATACCTGCTGGTATCTTACGATATTTCAAATCTATTACCGATATAATGATCAAAATTCCCATACAAACGATCTGACTCACTTCCACCGTCTCACCTTCTTTTCTATATTTATCTGCACTTTGAACATGCACGTTTTCCTGCCGCCTCCGAAAGAGGAATTGCATATACCGTCCGCTTCAACCCACTGCAGGACAAAGAGCTATGATAACGGTCCCCTGTATCTGTAACATAGACTCCTCCCTTTCCTCCTCCGCACCGTTCACATGCATGGTATTTTCCTCCACCTTTATTTCGAAGCTTTTCCACTTCTCCTGATGAGACCATCCGGATCGACAGCTCAAGATGTGTGCAGTGATAATTCCGATGGTAGACCAGTCCTGTCTCCGTGACATATACTACGCTCTCATCCCTGGCTCCAAATCTCGTTTCTTCATAGCCATTCCATACCTTTATCTGCATCTTGTCCTCAAAGGAAAGCAACGCGATGTGAAACACCGGCACCGGAATACGTATCTTATACTTAACGGACAGTTCTCCTATGCCCGTAAGGGGTGATACTCTGGACGCACTGCAATCCATCCCGCCGCTTCCGCCTTCTACGATACTGCGCTCTAAGCGCTCTGCGCCAATGGCATTTACCACGTCTGACCTCACCGATGAAGGCGAGATCCGTACAGTCACACAAGACTTCTGCGCCGCTGCTTTTCCGGCATATTGAAGACCCGATCGGACGGCGGTCTGAACCGCCATGATCTCCATCAGGTACAGAAGGCAGACTACAGCAAAGAAAAACAACGGAACCGCCATAGCTGCCTCCACAGCAATACTTCCTTTTTTGGAGGTGAAGACAGATGCCCTCTTGGAGCATATGAGACTGGTATTTCGTGTGGGGAGTATACCATTTGATATCAAACGAATCGTTCTCCTTTCTTCATAATTTTTTTTGGGGATGTATAAAATATTCATAATAAAATGAGTTATAGAACTCCAAAAGGGCATCTGTCTTCACCTCCTTATTCATTTCACTGCGCGCTAGTTGTATCCGTAATAAGTCTGAAATTCATACGTAATCCCCCGGCGCAAACGCACACTGCTCTTTACTTCTATTCTGCTGATACAGCAATCTGCTTTAAAAAATTTCATGCCGTATACTTTCTGAAGATTAAGCTCTACCATATCCAGCGCACGCATACTGATTTTTTCTTTCTTTTCCAAAAACAAAAGCATTCTGAGATATTCCTTATAATAAAGCCCTTCCCCGCTATCCTTCCCATCACTTACATCACCGCTTTCTCCAAGCTTCATAAGTCCTGCAAGCGACAACTGCCAGGTTGCTTCCGTCTTTGTAAATGGCACTCTGCTTCCATTTAATAACGCCCGCAAGTCGACAACAGACTCTCCAAATGCCCACGACAAAAGGATAACTTGCGCTGCCGCCTGACACAGCGCCGGAAGTGCCGCCAGCGAACATAACGTCAATGCCAGCGCTTCTGCTTCCGCCCGCTTAGACGGACTGTTCTGCAAGAAAATATAATTAGCTGCAAAACGTATCAGCAAAAGCTTTCCAGCCACCGTCTCAAGATTCTCTCTGTCACTTTCCTTTCCGGCACATATATATTCCAATTCATAATCCAGAGTACCCTTTGCCTCTTTATCCGTCGCCATGGAAAAGTGCCCTAAAAGATATTCTCCGAACACCAGCGATGACCACGGACTGCTGCCGGCCGCAACATCTGAGAAATCGCCGTATCCTTTATTCTTCTCTCTTCTTAAAAGACTGTTATCCAAATTGATCTTTTTGCCGGAAACCGCTCTGCCCTTTGGCATGATAAGCTCTAACAGTGATTTTTCCTTAAGCTGCGATACATGGGCGATAGGATTATCCTGACTGGGAAGATTCCCGCCCGCTTCTCCTAATAGCCCGTTAAGTTCTTCTTCTTTCTCATGGCTTTCTTTTTCGTATTTATCCGCTTTTTCTTCCTGCACTCTCCATGTATCTGTCATAGAAAACTTGTCCTTCAGATGATTGAGCCCATACTTATTTTCCATATAATACATCACCTGTTCATAAAAAGCTTCTGCTCCATTGTCTGTTAAAAACTGAATTCTCCGGAACGTATTTTCTATATGGTCTGCTCCATAATACTCCAGCCTCTTTTTTACAAGGCCCTCCGAATATCTCCCGCTTTCATACGTTCCATCCAGCGAAAAGATATCATAGTTTTCTAAAAGTTCTTTCTGATACTCAGCAAAAACTGATTCCATCGCCCGGTTCACATCTGTACGACGATAATTCTTTGCCATCTGAACCGATGCACTTTCCATAATTCCTCCAATAAAAGTCACCAGCAAGATAAATATAAGACTTAAAAAGGCTGTAACCTCTGCTTTTTTCATACGTTTTAGATACCCGAACTCTCAGTTGTAATCTTTTTGAAAATACTTTGCACCAGACTGGTAAGCTGTGACTTAAAGATAATGACAAGACCGATAAGCACCACAAGAATCAGAATAACCTCTACCACACCGACACCCTTTTCTTCTGTCAGAATCTCTCTCGCTCTGTTTTTTAAATACCATATTCTCCACATATTATTTCCTCCTTATATTTTTATTGATTTTACATTTGTACAGACATAAAAGCCGGCACGATCACTATGACAAGCACCACCCCAAGCATGAGAAACATGGGCGCAAGCAGCTTTGTGCCTGCCTCCTCCCCAAGGCGTCTCGCTCTTGCCTTGCGTTCCTCAAAAGACTGGATTGCCTCTGCTTTTAATATCTGGCTCATACCTTTTGTTCCCTTGCGCAGATTTTGTGAAAGCAGTGCTCCAAGTTTTACATAGATCTGTGTTCCGCACCGCCTTCCAAAGCGCTCATAGCTTTCTGCCTCTGTAATGCCGCTGTCCATCTCGTTACATGCCTGACGCATCTCTTCATAAGCATATCGGATTCCCCAGACATTCTTTTCTTCCTCATAATCTGCCACAATCTTTCTCCATGCTCTTTTGACTGTCATGCCGGCACCTAAAAGAAGCGTAAGCTTGTTGATAATCTCCGGATGATCAAGCTGCATCTGCGCCTGTCTTTTCGTCATCTCCTTCTCCTGGTTCTGTTTTTCCAGCGCAAGCAGAAGGATACTTATCAACACCGCCATTGCCATCAGTACCGCCCCCCGGCTGTCCATGGATGAAAAAAAGAAAAGAGGTGTTCCATCCAACTCACGAGGCAGTATCAATCGTTCTTCGGTCTGTGTCTTTTTATCTGTGTCAGCGATTATTTTTTCAATCTCTGCTGCTTTTTGTTCTTTTTCCTTCAAAGTCTTTGGAAATACCATCGCCGTGCACTCATAAAGTGCCTGTTCGCTTGGAACTTCACGGTATGTCAGTATTCCTTTCAGCGTGACCAACGTACCCTCCTTATGCAGCTCTTCTTCCTGGATTTCCCCGTACACATTCATCACGTCATAACGGTCCAACTCCCAGGAAATTTCTACCGGCACTCCCGGAATCCCTGTGATCAGATTCATATCCGATTCAATATGGTCCAGATTCTTATTATCACCGAGGATTAATCGATCCATCTGTGCAATGCATCTTTGAAACATGCTCTGTAATTCCTCACCGGAATAGGCCCGCTCAGATACCTGCACCTCTATCTTTTCTCTTTTTCCCTCCCCTGCCGCAACTTCCAATTCCTCCATCCTGCTTCCGATTCCATAAGTATTTCTTACAAGCCCTCCTTCAAGAGCTTTTCTGGAATGCATAAAATCAGAGACTAACAACATACCGCCAAGCACAAACATCGTAAGAAGCATCAGTAAAGTCAAACCTCGATTTTTACCAGCTTTACACCAAATGCATATGCGGCCAGGTAGATTCCAAGACATACACTCATCACCCCTATTCCTATTATATTTCCGTAGAGACAATCCATAAACTCCGGAAAACTAAGAGTCATATATGCTATGATCGTATACGGAATTACAGCCATCACTTTAAATTCATACTGCTTCGCAGCAAGCAGTGTATCTATTTCCCGTCTGACATCAATCTTGTCTCCAATCTGATCTGCCGTATTCCGGATAATAGCTATCATATCTCCGCCGCTTCGTTTTGCCGCTGCAAATACATCAGAGAAATTTCTTACATCCTCTAAGCAGACTCTCTTCGCAAAATCTTCAAAGATCTGCTCTGCCGGAAGCCGAATATAGATCTGCTGTACCATAATCTTAAGTTCCCTGCATATCATCTCATTCTCCGAATACATCAGGCACATCTCCTTTTGCGTTTCCTTTACTGCATTCTCCACGGAATAACCCGTGTACAAAGATGCGGACATACTCTGGATCATCTCTTTAAACTGAGCAAGAAACTCCCCCTTCTTTTTCTCTATACATTCTTTTTCAAGGTTCCGGTAGTACCACACTCCCACCGGCCACAATACGGCAAGCGGCCACATGGAACGATAATACAGCCATACTGTCAAAAACAGGACTCCCGCTGCCTTAATAAGCATCCAGATCTTCTGCCTCTTCTTTATAGCCTGCCGCCATAAGCTTTCCCGTGTGTGTAAGCCCATGAACTTTTTTCCAAATTCCTTGAATCTTCCCATTTTTTTCTCCCATCTCTGCAAAGCTGTAGATTGGCTGGATCAGAATCTCTCCATTCTGATAATCAATAACTTCTGTAACTTCCAATACTTTTCTGCTCTTATCCCTGAGCCTTCCCAGATGGACGATCAGGTCAATCCCGGAAGCGATCTGCCTGCGAATTGCCGGAAGAGGAATCTCCATTCCCATAAGGACCATTGTCTCCAAGCGGCTAAGCATATCATTTGGGCTGTTGGCATGACCGGTACTAAGACTTCCGTCGTGCCCTGTATTAAGCGCCTGAAGCATATCGATAGCTTCCGCTGAGCGCACCTCTCCAACGATGATCCTTGTAGGACGCATACGAAGCGCCGACTTGATCAAATCCCGAATCGTAACTTCTCCTGTCCCTTCTGCGTTAGCATTTCTCGCCTCCAAACTTACCAGATTAGCGACACCCAATATTTTAAGCTCTGCATTATCTTCAATCGTTATTATTCTTTCATCCTTTGGAATAAATTGCGAAAGTGCATTTAAGAATGTGGTTTTTCCGGAACCAGTACCGCCGCTGATAAAGATATTGTAACCTGCTGCAACATATACAGCCAGCATATCCGCGACCTCTTTACTGATGGAATTCCACATAATGAGCTGCTGCATCGTAACAGCTTCCCTGGGGAATTTTCGAATTGTGACAATGGGGCCATTGAGAGCCACCGGAGCCAGGATAACATTTACCCTTGAGCCGTCTGATAACCTTGCATCCACGATTGGAGAAGCTTCATTGACCAGGCGGTTCGAACCCGCTACGATCTGCTGAATGACATCCTCCAATTTTTCTTTTGACAAGAATCTCTTTTCTGACTGGTACAACTTACCCTCTTTTTCGTAAAAGATATTCTGCGTACCGTTGATCATAATCTCCGTAATCTCATCATCTTCCAGAAATTCCTGCAGCAGATCTAACTTACGGAAAGCATTAAAAAGCTCTTTTCCCAGTGCGGTCTTTTCGCCAAGAGAGATATATTCCCTCTCTCCGGCTTCTTTCAACACTTGATGAATAATCTTTGTAAGCTCTTCATCCTCCACTTCTCTTGTCAGATCCAATTCTTCAAGGATTCTTGCATGGAGCTGTTCTGCCTCGATCATCAAGTTCCCCCTTTTCGGATGATTTTTTTCAGTACATCTTCCTGCCCTAAAAGATTCATCTCATGCTCAAATTGCAAAAGCTTTCCCTTAGAATACTTATCTTCCCGAACAGGCATATGGACTTCCGTACAGCTTTTCAAAAGCTTATGCAGTTCTGGGATTCCATCACCGATATCTAAGACCAACGTCTCATAGATACTCTGTTCCAATATCTTATTTGCCAACAATGCCCACTCCGGGCCATGGATTTCTTTCAAATCTTCAGAAACCGGCATCGGCTGTATATAATCAAGATTCCCTCTGTGACAGACCAGGGTGGTCAACATCAATCCGAGGTTACCCTTTTCCTGCCTGGCATAATATAAGACATCCGCCAATGTCTGGCCTCCCGGGTCAAAATGACCCCCCATGCCTGCAAAAGTCTCCAGATTCAGATATAATACATTCTCTGTCTCTGCCAGCATTTCTCCAAGCTTTAATGCATATTCTGTTTTTCCTATCCGATGTACGGGTGAGAATACACCAATGATCTTATGCTTTTTATTTCCGGATACACCCTGAACCATATCTTCCATATCAAATAATTCTGCGCACTCCCGGATAATGCAGCTTAACATCTTTTCTCCCGACTGATACTTATACAACGCAGGATACTCCGACGTTTCTGCGGATTTCCTCCCCGTACTCAACACGAATACCTTTTCTGCCCGCACTTTTTCCTGTGCTTTTCCTGCATACTCCGACGCGGTCAGCAATATATCGGCCTGAAGCTCTTTTCCTAAGACTTCCGCGTGACTGATACTGCTGCATACGTGTACTTGAAGCATCAATTCTTTTTTTCTCATAAAGAACATAGCAAGTGCTTTGGCATATTCTTCCTCGGTATCGCATATTACAAGATTTTTACTTCTCACATACTACCACTCCTATTCCTCCTCATTCAGCAATTTTGCTTTTGACTGTGAACCTTCGCCGATACTGGCTTGAATTCTTCGAACTACTTTGAAACTATCAAGATAAACAATCAGATACAAGTCATCGACTCGACTTGTAAAACCGATTATAGTCTTTCACCGCTCATCTGTCTACCATTTTTTTCAAAAAGTTTAATCTTTGTGAATACTAACCAAATTTAAACGTAAAATTTCTCCAATATTTCCGAAGAAAAATTTTTATTGCCAAGATAAATATATGTCATGTATGATGTTATAATAGGTTTTCTAATTTTAAAGAAAGGAGCCCATCTATAATGATATTAAAATATTTGTCCTCTGAACATTTATTAAAACAAACACTTCCTCTCCCCGATAATAAAACCATTGATATCTGCATTTTTTGTATTGATAATTTTTCTCTGCTTGCAGACCATATGACGGCGCTCTCCCCCGCAGAGCAAAAAAGAGCATCCTCTCTTAAGCAGGAACAAGATCAGCTTCGGTTTATAGCGAGCCGTATTCTCCTGCGCAGATTTTTAAGTCTTTATCTTGATCTTCCGGCAGATGCACTGCTATTTCAAACAGGCGAACATGGGAAACCTTATCTTTGTACGGACAGGCAGGACCTTCCGCAGATATATTTTAATCTGTCACATTCCGGTGATTTTGTGGCTCTTGCTTTTTCCGCTGCTACTCCTGTCGGAATTGACATTGAAAGAACTCGTAAGAATATTCATGCGGAAACCTTAGTCCGCAGATTCTTCCATCCTGATGAATACTCTGAATTTTTAAAACTGAACGATGACGATAAGCAGGCTTTTTTATTCCGCAGATGGACGGTGCGCGAAGCATTTTTAAAGGGACTGGGAAAAGGATTTTCTATCTCCCCTGACTCCTTCTATATACAAGAACACCCTTGCATGTACTGCATTAAAAAAAGCCAGAAAGATTACTCCTCCTGGCATATAGTATCTGTCCCTGTTCCAAAAGACTATTATTGTAGCATTGCATATCAGGTGCCCGTGTAAAAAGCAATCCCATATAATAATGCTACTCCCGGGGTTCCAAAAATTCCGGTTGTTGCAAATGTTACGGGGTTTAATCCCACCTGCATGGAGATTCCCCTTGATGCAAGAAATTGATTGATAAAAAATATAAAAGCCATCCCTACTACTGCACGAATTAAAAACTGAACAATAAAAGAAGTCTTCTGCTCCATATCAAGGCTCCCCCGTCTTCGTCTTTTTTTCATATATATTCAGCAGTTTCGGTATATATGACATCCATATCTACAGATTTATCTTTATTTCCCGCTTTGTTTCGTGATATTCATGGTAGTTTACACCTGCTGCGTCGAACATTCTCATAGATGCTTTCACAGATGGGGTATCCTCATACTTATTAGAACCGTAGATAACCTCCTTGATCCCGCTCTGAATGATCGCCTTGGCACATTCGTTGCACGGGAAAAGGGATACGTAAAGCTTTGCACCTTCAAGACTCCCGCCGCGGTAATTCAAGATCGCATTCAGCTCACTGTGTACAGTATAAAAATATTTTGTCTCCAGCGGATCCTCCCCTTCTCTTGTCCACGGAAAATTATCATCCGAACATCCCGTAGGAAGCCCGTTATACCCCATAGACAGAATCTTGTTATCCTGGCTCACGATACAACAGCCCACCTGTGTATTGGGATCCTTTGAACGCATCCCTGAAAGCAGGGCTACTCCCATAAAATATTCATCCCAGCTAATATAATCTGCTCTTTTGTCCCCCATATGACATCCTCCTCTTCCTCTCTTTATACATGTATCATATAATGTCCCGACGCCTTAAGAAGACGATTCATTACCGCATTTCCAATCCCGCAGCCGGAAAAAGACTCACTCAATATATAATCTACATTTTCTCCGTCGAACTCCCGCAAAACTGCGTAAAGTCGATTGGCAACCGTAGCTTCATCCTGCCTGGTGCCGATACATTTTACATTTCCATGTGTATACTGCCCTACGGTTTCTTCCGTTCCGATAATTCCGACTCTTATACCTTTTTGCATCTTTTCAGCCGATATCCGGTTAATCTCTTTCACAACCATATCCACAGCACCCTCCACGACACACAGCTTTGCTTTCGGGGCATAATGGCGATACTTCATCCCCGGCGCCTTTGGAGCTTTCTTGCTGTCCTCCTCAAATAACGTTGCATCTACTTCCACATCTCCTAAAAGCTCACAGAGCATCTCCCTTGTAACCGCACCCGGCCGCAGTATCATAGGAGGTGTGACTGATACATCCAGGATTGTGGATTCCACCCCGATCTCTACCGGACCTCCGTCCACGATCATATCAATCCTTCCGCTTAAATCCTCCTCCACATGCTCCGCCCTGGTCGGACTGGGCCGACCTGATGTATTGGCACTCGGCGCCGCAACATATCCGCCTCCTGCATCAATCACCGCACATGCAATCTCATGGGACGGCATACGCACAGCTACCGTGTCAAGCCCTCCTGTTGTACCGTAAGGCACGATACTGCTCTTATGGAAGATCATAGTAAGAGGGCCTGGCCAGTATTTTTCAGCAACTATATAGGCTGCTTCAGGAATATCTGAGACAATCTGTTTTAGCGCTTCCATATTTGTAATATGGATGATCAGCGGATTATCCGACGGTCTTCCTTTCGCCGCATAAATCTTTTGCGCGGCCTTTTCATTCAGCGCATCCGCTCCCAGACCGTATACCGTCTCTGTCGGAAATGCTACAAGCCCGCCGCTTCTCAATATCTTCCCGGCTTTTTCGATAACATCATTATTCAATTGTTTTTTTTCAATTTTACTTATTATTGTCTTCATATGTTTTATTATACTACACTGCAAAAACTCCTACAAGTTAAGAAGTCTCTGATTTTTTCTTAGATTTTTCCTTACCGATAATTTCTAATATTCCCTTGCAAATTGCCTCCGACATCTGCTCCTGATACTTTTCATCACACAGATTCATCGCATCCTCCGGATTGGATAAAAAGCCGCATTCTACAATAATTGTCGGGACTTCTGTCCGCTTCAGCAGATAATATGTATTATTGCCCTTAGCCTGTCTCGTATTATCCGCATCAACACTTAAAAGCGCCTCCTGCATGACTTTTGCAGCACTCTCTCCCTCCGGAGAGCCGGAGTAATAGAACACCTGCGCACCGTGTACGACTGCGTCCTGATAGCTATTCTGATGGATGCTTACCGCCAGTTGCGGCGCCTCATCATTAATGATCCTCACTCGCTCCTTCATGTCTTCTGCTTTTGTCCCTGTGCCGCGGTCCCCCGTCAGCATTGTGTCTTCTTCCCTTGTCATAATCACTTTGATTTTTTCTTTTTTTAATAATTTCTCTACTTTTTTTGCAATCTCAAGATTGATCTCTTTCTCAACCACATCACTGACTCCCACTTTTCCAGGGTCACCTCCCCCGTGTCCTGCATCCAAAACTACAGTATTCGCTCTGATCGTCACCTTGGGAGAAGAGACCTGCTCCTCCAGATTTTTGTTTAACAAAGCAAGTGCGGCAATGAGACAAATCAAAACTGCAAACTCAATTTTTTTCTTCAAAAAATACCTCCAGACAGTCTATATTAGTTCAATATATGACTGCCGGAGGTATTTTATTTAGTTAGTTTACATATTGCTGGATCAGCGGCCAAACATCTGGTGTTTCCTGTCCCAATGCCCATGCAGCGGTCCCTGCGAGCTTGTATTCTTTCATGAGTTTCAGCTTCGGCTCTAATGATTTCACGTCTTCAAGCCAGATCTTATACGTCGTATCGCCATCCACCCATGTCGCAAAATTCTGTTTCGTCTCTTCATCCCAGGTAATCTCAGCCCCGGCTTCCGATACTTTCTCTTTTGCTTTCGTCATACCATATGCTTCACTTTTTACTTCGTTCGCATACTGTGCAGCCTCAGTTCCCTCATCTTTTGCAAGCTGCTCCTGTGTCTTTGGCTTCTCTCTCCATAAGCGGGTAAAGAACGGTATCCCACTGATTACTTTTTCCGCCGGCACTTCCTTAATAGTCTCCTCAATTCCTTCCTGTACAAAATTGTAAGAAGCTACGGAACCAGCCTCCGGAGATCCGCCGTAATGTTCATCATATCCCATGATAATTACATAATCGGCAAATACCCCCTGTTCCTTCCTGTTGTACTGCTTATTGAAATTCTTCGGAACATAGTTATCTACGGACAGTACCAGTGCACTCTGTCTGCACTTTACAGACAACTCGCGGATAAATTGGATGTAGTGTTCTCCGCATTCCTCTGATACCTGTTCAAAATCTACATTAATACCTGCGACATTCGTCTGCAGTGCATCAGAAATTAACTGGTTGATCAGTTTCTCCCGTTTTGACGTAGAACTTAAAAGCTCATAAGTCTCTTTTTGAGAGCCGATACCGCCGTCAAAATCCTTTACGGTCGCCCATACATCTACTTTTAGCTGACGTGCCTTTTCTACATAATCAGCCGAGGAAAGCGAAGAGATGTCTCCATCCGTATTCTTCACATAATACCATGTCGGCGCAATTGTAGTAAGACCTTTGGTCTCCGCAATCTTGTCGAGTACATTGTTATTGGCATCCCGGTTCGTCACATTATGCCAGACGAGATTAATCGTATAATCCAACGAAATATTCGAATACTTATGCTCCTCAAAGTCCCTGGTAATATTCTTTTTCTCGGTCTTCTTAAGCGCATTGTTTTTGACGTAACCGATAAATCCATCTTTTGTACGGACCTTTTTCCAGTTTTCTTCCTCTTCGAGTACTACAACCTCATCTTTCTTTTTTACATCTGTAAGAATCGGGCTTTTCACTCCGCCCCGGTAACGAACTTGTGTATTCTTCTTTACCTGGGCAACTGACTTCTTGCCCCATTCACTGACAATAGATACTCGGCTCGGCTTCTCATATACTGCATAATCAATGTTCGTATACTGCTGGATAAAATCAAGAGCAATATATGCTGTGCTTCCTTCGGTTTTTAAAATAACGTAATCTTCACTGTTCTTGTCATTCGACACCATATAATCTTTGCTTCCGACCTCTACAGACACAATATCCTTAGGCAGCGTATAAAGAAGTATATTCTCATTCGGGTCCCAATAAAATCGGTTGCTGATATGATCCCGCACTGTCTCATACTGGACATACGCCTTCCCTTCCGAAATCATCCCATGCGGTTCTGTAATCTCATTATTAACTGTAATAGCAAGCTGTCCTTCCTTTTCTATTCCATAATATTCTTTCAAGTCCGCTTTTTCTTTGGACGGGCTGTATTTCTTCCACAAAAATGCGCCCACCACTGCAGCTATTAACAATATAACAAAAAGAATCATCTTCAGTATGAGATTTCTCTTTCTTCTTCTCCGGCTCTGTCTCCTTCTTGCCTGTCTGCTTCCCTCTGATGAGCGCCGCTGTCTGCTCCTTGCAGAAGCCTCCCCGCTATCGGGTCTTCTCCGATTCGCAGGCTGTCCGGTCCTCTCCGGCCGCCTTCTCTCGGCAGATACTCTGGCTCCTTCCGGCCTTCTGCGCCTTACCGCTGTTCCGGTTCCGGCAGACGGTCTGCGCACCCGGCTTTGCCCATTACTTTCAGAAGTATTCTTTGTCGGCTGGTTCGATTCTGTGCGGCCTATTTTCTCGTTTTCTTCCATGCTGCACCTCCTACTCGAACCTATTATAACAATAATTGTGACTTACGTCATTATTTATTTCGACATTTTTCTTAATATTTGAGGGGTATTTACGTTCACATTTATATTTCTATGTCCGTAAAACACAGCTCTTTGATATCTCCCTTCTCATTCATAACATAATCCCGCATATAAATTACATTCTCACGCAATATATGTGCCTGAACAACCTGCATAGGACTTGCCGCTAATCCGTTCAGTGTAATATCAACTCCTTTCTTTTCATAGCCGTTCAGTTCTGTAAAGAGATTTTGGACATCTTTTTTTTCGTACCCGCTCATTTTTTCCTCCTCCTCAATGCTTTGCGATGATAACCACATCCATTTCCACATATATTAAAACCAGAAGAAAAGTGTTGTGATACATTTTCTTAATATTAAAAAGAACTAAAAGATAGTCTGCATTGCTTTGTGTGTTATTTTAGTAAAGTCGTTTTGTTAATGATTATCTTAGTGATACTTGTGCCGAAATGACACGTTTGATTACTTACTGATTGTTTAATTTGATAATTTACAAGATACTACATTGAGAAAAAGTAAATTCGTAAAATTCTCCCTCCTTTGTTCTAAGAACGTGGCTATCAGGGAAAACTATCTTTCAGTGTTATCATTATATCTGATAGGAACCTGTAACGCAAGAACTTTTTTATTTTATGATTATTTTATTAAACCAATTGTTGAACATTACACATTCCCTATGCTATACTAAACTAGAAGGAAGTGATAAATTATGAAGATTGAGAAAATCAACGATAATCAGATACGCTGTACTCTCACAAGGACTGATCTGGCTGAACGTCAGCTTCAACTTAGCGAGCTGGCATATGGAACAGAAAAAGCAAAATCACTTTTCCATGACATGATGCAACAGGCAGCATATGAATTCGGTTTTGAAGCAGAAGATATTCCTCTTATGATAGAAGCGATTCCGGCTTCTTCCGATTCTATTGTACTGATAATTACTAAAGTCGAAGACCCAGATGAACTTGATACCCGGTTTTCAAAATTTGCACCTTCTCCGTCCGATGACTCTGGTCAAAAACGGTACGATGCGCTCGAAAAGCTGGAAGGCGCTGAGACCTTATTGAATCTTCTGGGAAAAGTGAAAGAAAAGATGGAGGCCGCAAAGCAGGAGGCCGCATCTGATAATCAGCCTTCAAAAGAAGAGAATACAGTAACTCTTCGTTTATTCTCATTCGCGACTATGGAACATGTCCTCCAGGCAGCTCAGCTCCTTAGAGGTATATATCAAGGTTCCAATACTCTTTACAAAGATGCTGCTGAAAACGTATATATTCTTGCAATTATGCAGAGCGATCACTCAACGAATGATTTTAACCGAATCTGCAATATGCTCACAGAATTCGGTACTCTTGAAAAATCATCCGGCGCTTCATTGGCTTTTCTTGAAGAGCATTGTGAAGCTCTGGTATCTAACAACGCTGTGCAGCAGTTATCTGCGATTTAAAGTTATCCAAAAAAATGCTTCGGAAGAAACCCCGAAGCATTTTTTCTTATTCTCCTAATGCCGCACCGATCGTCGCATTAAGCTTCGCAACCAACAGATCCGGATCCACACCATGCCCCATCGCTCCTTGCTCGATGGACTCCATCTGTGAATGAGGGCATCCGATGCAGCCCATTCCTGCTTCCATAAGATCATCAACAATCTTTGGACACTTTTCATAATATGTCATAAGCAGTTCACCAAAAGTCATATCTTTAGAAACATGTGCCATTTATGACACCTCCTTTGTATTTCAGTATTATTCATTATAGCTATTTTTATCCATTGTGTAAACATCTTCATGCAATTTCTTCTCAATATTTGACTACTTAAAAGTCAATGTTTTTTTAGTTTTTTTTCTCCAAAAAGACATTTTTATTATAACTCCACAAAACATTCGTTCTTTTTTCACCTCAAATAATCCACCATATTTTATGCATTTTGTGTGGATAATGTGGATAATTTTTTAAAAACAACACTTTTTCCACCTTTTTTTGATAGTTTTGTGTGGATAACTTGGATAAGTCCTTTTGTTTGTTTTACACAGTTTTTTGCAATTTTGTACAATTTGTACATCCCTACAATACTCTTCTTACAGTAACAATGTTCGCATAAGTGGCAGACAATACTCCAATACCTCTCGAGCTGTTGATCGCATTTACAATCTGTCCATCTCCCATGTAGATCCCCACATGTCCGTCATAGCAGATCACATCTCCCGGAATCGCTTCTTTATAGCTGACACTTTTTCCGGCTCCCCGCATCTGTCCGGATGTACGCGGAAGATTTACACCAAAATGCTTATACACCGACTGCACAAATCCGGAACAGTCTGCACCATTTGTCAGGCTCGTGCCTCCCCATACATAAGGATTTCCGATAAACTGACAGGCATAATCAACAACCGCTTGTCCGGATCCGGCCTTTTCCTTTGCTTCTTCCTCCGCCTTCTTACGCTCTTCCTCCTCTTTCTTACGTGCTTCTTCGGCTTCCTTAGCAAGTCTTGCTTCCTCTTCTTCTTTTGATTCTGCATATTCAAATATTTGCTCCGGGTTCTCTAAAACCTCTTCTTTTTCAGGATTTTCTTTTTCTGTCTCTTTTAACTCAATCTTTTTTTCTTTCTTCTTCTTTACAATTTTCTGTGCTTTTTCTTCTGCTTTTCTTCCTACCGTAATATATTTAGAATATACATAACCGGTAACCTTTCCTGACTGGATCTTGGTCCATTCGTCCACCGGTCCCATTATCTTTGCCGCATCATCGGGATATAATTTACCTACCCACTCGCTTTCTGTCGTCGGTTCACTTCTTATATAAAGAAATGTCTCCACATTGGCAAATGCCATATCTAAATACTCACCCTTTTTAGTCGGAACTAAATACTCCTCAATCTCAATCTTCTTCCCCGAAGAGTAACAGTCGTTAAGCACCTCCTCAATTCCAACACTCGGCAGCTTTTCTTCCTGTGCATCTGCTGCCCTTGCCGTCATAGGAAGCATCATGACAGCCCCTGAAAAAGTAACTAAGAACAATCCCTTCTTAAGATCAGAACACATAAATAACCTCCTTTATGTTTTCTTATCTTTTGTAAATGTTACAGAATTGTTACATGCGTTACGCACTAATTATATCACGGCAAATTTACCTGTCAAGCGTGTAAATTAATATTTAATAGACATATTTTTCCAAATTTTTTAACATTATATTCTACATTTTGTCAAAATTTGTTACAAATTGTTACATAAAAAAATATAATGTTGACAAAATCATGATGTCATTGTATTCTAATCATAGTAATTATTATCATTATTATTTGAAAGGAGATTGCGAATGGCTATTCTAAAATACAGCCGTCAAAGAGCCTCTATTAAGGAATATCTCTTAGAGACGCACGAACATCCGACTGCTGATACCGTCTATCTGCATGTGAAGAAAGAATTTCCCAACATCAGTCTCGGCACCGTATACCGTAATCTCAATCTTCTAGCTGATATGGGCGAAGTGCAGAAGATACCAACCCCTAACGGCGGTGACCGTTTTGACGGGCGCACAGACTTTCATTACCATGTGATATGCAGTTCTTGCGGAGATGTATCCGATCTGGAACTTTCACCTGAGCATATTGCCAAGATTAATCAGCTTGCCAATCATCACTTTAACGGACAGGTTCATTCTCATTTTATGATATTCCGCGGATTGTGTCCGCACTGTCTCGAGAAAAAATAAAATAAATATAAATTTATGAATTGACAATTGACAAGCTTGTACAACTGTGTTAACTTAATATCAGTAACTATTACTGATATTGAATATTTTTTATAAAAGAAAAGGAGATAAGAATCATGAAAAAATTTGTATGTAGTGTTTGTGGTTATGTTCACGAAGGGGATGCAGCACCGGAGAAATGTCCGCAGTGCGGCGTAGGCGCTGACAAGTTCACAGAGCAGGCAGAAGGCTTAAGCTGGGCTGCGGAACATGTTGTAGGTGTAGCACAGGGCGTAAGTGAAGATATTATTGAAGACTTAAGAGCAAACTTCAACGGCGAGTGTTCAGAAGTTGGTATGTACCTTGCTATGGCAAGAGTTGCACACAGAGAAGGATATCCGGAGATTGGATTGTACTGGGAAAAAGCTGCTTACGAAGAAGCTGAACATGCTGCTAAATTTGCAGAATTACTCGGCGAAGTAGTAACAGACAGCACTAAGAAGAATCTCGAGATGAGAGTTGCTGCTGAGAACGGCGCTACAGCAGGAAAGTTCGATCTTGCAAAACGTGCAAAAGCAGCGAACCTTGACGCTATTCACGATACCGTTCATGAAATGGCAAGGGATGAGGCCAGACACGGCAAGGCATTTGAAGGACTTCTTAAGAGATACTTCGGCTAAGAGGAAGACTGCGTAATATAAGGGTTTTTAAGAGGATGGACAAGCCAATTGTCTGTCCTCTTTTTTGCTTTACAACAAGGGTTTTCCATGCCAAAAGTGGTAAAAAAGTGGATACCCTTCTTCTTATTTCACTTCTACAATTTCCATAAAGTGGATACCCTAAATCCTACCTTATTTCCCCCATTCATTAAAGGAGGAAATTAACATGAGCAACAAGAAAGACAGCGGTGTTTATCAATTGGATAATGGCTATTGGGCTTACCGCTTCAAAATCAACATTGACGGTACAACAAAAGAAAAACGCCGCCGAACAGATGAATTTGGTAATCCATTCAAAACAAAGACTTCTGCCGTAAAAGCACGTCAACAAGCGATTGTGAATGAAAAAGTTAGTGCCGCCGCTCCACAAGTAAAACGACCAAGAAAAAAGGTCAGCGAAGTCTATAACGAATATTGTGAGTTCGGGAGAGCAGGAAAGGCGTATGCAACTATCAAGAAACAAGACAGCTTATGGAATAACCATATCAAGTCTAAGTTCGGCAAACGTTATGTAGATGATATTTCTGTCGCTGAAATCAATGATTATCTTGCAGAACTGTATTATACCGAGAACAGAGCATACAGCTATGTGGAATCATTTCTAAAGGTATTTTATCTTATCTTCGGTCAAGCTTATTCACGTAATTATCTAAATGCAGAGCAGTACGACAAGCTCTGTAAGAATAAGGACACCAAAATCCATATGCCAAAAATGAAGATTGATGAAGATACCGATATTGTCACCTTTTCGGATGAACAGATGATAACATTATCAGAATACTTCAAAGATACCAATGCTGAAACAGCTTTCATGTTGGGGAAGTATTGCGGCTTGCGTATCAATGAATGCTATGGATTAAAATGGTGCAATGTTGATTTTGACAATGATATTATTAAGATAGACCGACAAATGCAGTATCAGAATGGTGTAATCAAGTTAGTATCTTTAAAGACCAGAAATGCCAGACGTGATATTGTCATGGCTACACCGCTGAAAGAGTATCTTCTATCTGTAAAGCGGCGCAGAGATGAAATCATGGTAGAGTTGGCAGAGCAAAGGGAGCAGAATCAGACAATGCTTTCCGATATGGGGAAGGAGAAGATATCCAGTCTGGAACTTGTCAATTCATTGGATGAAGGAAAGATACAGACCGTCAATTCCATGAAGTACCATACACAAAAGATAAAAGCACAGCACGGTATTGTCTTTAAATATCATTATCTAAGGCACACCTACGGGACAAGGCTTGCTTTGATGAATACGCCCATGCATATCTTATGTAATCAAATGGGACACGCTTCAAGCAATGTCACACAGAAGTATTATCTGGGAAATTCCAAAGAGGGTGTAGACATTTTGAGAGCCAACTTAAATAGCATGAAATAGCGTAATAGCAAGGGTTAGAGCGGTTTGTACCGTTCTTTTTTTATGCCATTTTACGGATGGTTTCAACAGACATCTAGTACCATAACTTTTAAGTTTTGACACCGCTTCACTGACAACGGAATAATGCGGCTTAGAGCGGTGTCATTTCTTATGCTCAAAAGTACCACAACTAAATCAAGCAAAGGAGCGATACATCATGAAATACGGATATGCACGAGTAAGCACCAAAGGACAGTTAGACGGAAACAGCATTGAGGAACAGTCTACGGCAATTCAGAATCTATATTCTGACGCTGAAATTATTGTTGAAAGTTATTCAGGAGCAAAGGAACGACCTCTGTTTAATAAAATATTAGAGCAGTCACAGGAAAATGATTATGTCATTGTAACCAAATTAGACCGCTTCTGCCGCTCTACAAAAGAAGGATTAGAGTATATTGACCGTCTGATGAATAAAGGCGTAAAAATACATATCCTGAATATGGGGCTGATTGAAAATACTCCTATGGGACGGCTGATAGTCACAAACCTGTTAGCATTTGCAGAATTTGAAAGAGCCATGATTATTGAGCGCACACAGGGCGGTAAGGCTATCGCCAGACAAAGAGAAGATTTTAGAGAAGGCAGACCACCAAAGCACAGCAGTAAGAAAATCAATCATGCTTTAGAGCTACTGGAAAACCATTCTTACAAACAAGTAGAAGAACTTACCGGAATCAGTAAATCAACGCTCATCCGAGAAAAAAGGAAACGCACAGTAGCATAAAACGCCAGTATAGGAGAAATTTTTATATAATTTTTCCGAGGTCACCTACACAATATCTTTTAAAACAATGCATAGTTACGTACCCTACTGTCATTATATGACGACGGTTAATCTTCAACGACTTTAGAGCCAGTCGGAAAACAGGCTCTATTTTTTTGCCCGAAAACAAATCAGAAAAAGAAAGGAGCTATTCATTATGGTAAAGAAAATCAAAAGTAACACAAAATTTAGCAACGTGGATATTCTGGATTTCATGCGAAAGGTTGTAGCGAAACACACACGTTATTATCAGTCTGATTTTGAGATTGACAAGGAGACTTTACGGAGAGCGGCAGTCAGGCAGAAACAGCAGGAAAAAACTTTTATCTGGTTATGCCGTACCCATGGTACATGGTGTTTGCTTGAAAGGAATGTGTTCTTAAAAGATACAAGCGAATACATCACATTCAATTATTATGCAGAGCAGTCTACAGAGTCCGTTCTTGCATTTGTGATTGAGATTACAGGCAACAGACAGGATTCTATTACAGGCAACGTGTACACTTTGGATTATGCGGAACATTGTAATTATGTACGTTCTGTATCTCTCTATCCCGAAACCGTCTTAATGCAATATGAGCATGGTTCTCGTATCAGAAAGGCAGATGAAAGAATTGACAGTTATCCTGATACCGAGTATGGAAAACTTGTCTCTATCCAGTATAAGCCACATTCAGACGAAGCATTGACGGCATTGTTACATAGGGAGAGAAAGGAGGGGGTGCTCTATCGTGAAGAGTGCGCAAACGCTTATATAGCAAGGGTTTCATGAATTTGGAAGGCTGATTTTGCGGATAGTTTTGACAGACATCTAGTCACGATACAATCACATTTTATTTATTTAATATCGTGCGGTAGCACGACCCAGACACGTCGTTAAACTGTCTTTTTTTATTACCCATTTTTACACAGAAGAAAGGAGCACAAGCAAATGAACAAGTATTTTGCAGGAGTAACAACGATTGAGGAACTACGGAGACGGTACAGAGAACTTCTGAAGCAGTTTCACCCAGATAACGGCGGTGATGAAGAAACAATGAAAGCAATTAACATTGAATACGACAAGTTATTTGACATTCTGAACAAAGAAAGCAAGTCAGACGGTCAGACCGATACCTACGACCAAAACGCCGAGAATCAAGCATTTAAAGAGATATTGAATCAAATTATCGGGTACAAAATGGAGATTGAGCTAATCGGGCGGTGGATATGGTGCTTTAACTGCTTTGCTTACAAAGACAGATTGAAAGAATTAGGATTCAAATTTGCCCCGAAGAAAAAGGCGTGGACGTGGCACTATGGAGAATTTTCACGTTATCACAAGGGAGAGATACCCATTGATGATATAAGAGCCAAATATGGCTCACAGAAGGTAACTCGTCAATCAAAACAATATTCCTTGAATTAAAGGAGCGTGAGAAGCATGAGTAAAGAAGATTTTGTAAGCATTTTTGAATTGACACTTGTATCTGCCAATCTTGATATCATCAGTCTAACTCTGATTGATGATAATACTGTACAGATTACATTTAAGGGCGGCGGCACAAGACGAGTGAACATTGAAGCAGACAGCCACAGCGCAATCATTCTGGACGTAATGAAGCATGTATATTAATAAGGAAGAGAGGATTTTGTTATGAGTACAGAAATCAAAACTTTAAACGGATGGACAGATTTTGTTGACCGTACAGGCAGGACAAGCATTTATGATTATCTCCGCAAAGGGGATATCGTGGAAGAAAGACTTGTGGACTACTTTATGAACATAATGCCGCCAAGAGCAATGTCATATGGCTATCTGCAAGTCGGAGAACCCTATAACCATATTTACGATATTGACTACCGACTTAGAGCAACTTATATGACGTTTGCCGAATGTGACGGAAAATGGCGTTTTTGCGGAAATTGCTTTACTCATGAAACCATTGATAAAACCTATTGCTAAACCGTTAGGTTTTATTTTTTTACAGAAAGGAAGTGTTGCTATGTGTTATTTTCAAGGTCAGGCAGTTGGGGAGTATTGCTCCTGTTGCCGTAATTGCAGTGATTATTTATCAACGTGTGTTCCTGTCGTTGGTTATGGCGGCTATGCAGTCGGTGAATGTGATTTTGATTTTTGCAGTTATTGCCCTTGCTATTCAGAATGTGAGGAAATATGGGGAAAGGCGGTAGATTTATGAAATTACTGAATTATGACAAAAAAGATTTAATTTACCAGAATTTACGAACGACTGATAATAAGCCAGTATCAGACGGGTACACACAATGCCAGTACAAAATTTTATGCAATTTGATTCGCCAGAAAGGTATTGAAAAAAGATTCTTTGATTTTCTACTAGCGGAACTTTATAACCTGTCAGACTGGAAACAGCTAAATTACAAGCAGATGTACGAACTAATTCATATTCTGACATTTTGGGATTATCAAACAGAGAAAGAGAGGGCAAACGCATGAGCGAATTATTGAAAATCTATGAGAATGTTGTTAGATACGAAAAAGAAGTGGTACATATGGAAGAACGTGTTACCGAAGAAGTGATTCAACTTTCTAAACCATTTAAGGGCAAACTAAGCGTGGATGAATTGGAAATACTGCAAGACGCTATGTTTTCCGTTGCCTTGACTTCACAGCATGAGGGATTTAAGTTAGGCATGAAATACCTTGCAAAATTGCTTGCTGAATGTCTGGTGTAAAAGGGTGCAGACCTCTTGTATTCTGACGTATAAGGGGTCTGCCGCTTCATTTTAGACATAAAAAAAGATGATGGATTCCAATTATTTTTCATCATCTTCTTTGTAATACTCGACAATATCAGGAATTGTGCAATCCAGAATACCGCAAAGCCTGTCTATTGTATGCAGACTGCAAATTTGGTTATGTTTCAACTTAGAAAGGGTTGAGCTTGAAATCTCATAATATTCAGTCAACATATACTGGCTAACCTGCTTTTCTTTCAGCGTTTTCCAGAAAGGGTCATATCGTATCATACTTTGCTATACATCCTCGATTTTTGAATTAGTAGAAATATTTTTCTTGTATGCTGTTAAGTATACGGCTATAATCGAATTATTAACAATGTCGAGTTCTCGAAGTCAAAAAGGAGGAAAAAACATGGCAAGAATCAGAGAATGGAAGATGAAAAGGAAGAAGCTATTTTTATGTATTCTAGGTATTTGGGGTATCGTACTCACTTCTTGCGGAACAAAGGATGATACACAAGTGCAAGAGGAACTTTCTGGAGTGCCAGATGTGGTGAGTTCCACAGTATTTGACACTGATTATAATTTGACGGTTATTGCGAATAGTGACAAGATTGAGGATGAAGAAGAATTTGCGCGAACAGTTGTTCACATGTGTCAGGATAATAGTTTTCATACCACCAGATTCTCAACGGATATCCGAGGTTACCCAACTGAACTGAATATTTCAGTATATCTAAGTCGCAGAGACATAGAAGAAAGAAAAGAACCCGTCTGCAAAATTGAATTTAAGACGGATAATTTCAATAAAGACTACAACATCAGAGATAATCCAGACAAATTTACCCTTTATCTGGATGGAGAAGAGATAGAATTTTATTGATTTTGCTTTCTGATTTTGTAATTCATTAAATAACGCATTTCAGATTGGTTATCTTCTGATAGTTTTTTATAATCAGACAGAAAATCGAAATCTGCTTTTGACAACTGCATAATGCTTTCAACAGGAATATGTTTTGATTGGAGATGTCGAACAAGGGTAATCCCCAAATCATAAGCAGTCGTATCTTCTTTAGATTCATTTACAACCGAATGTGAACCTGTTACCAGTTCATCCAACGAAACACCATAAAATTCCGCAATTAACAGAAGTGTATCTACATCAGGCACACGCCGCCCATTTTCAAAATAGCTGTAATTTGTACGGCTGATATTAAGTTTGGCGCACAATTCTTTTTGTGTCAGGTTACGCTCCTGTCGCAGTTCTAATAATTTCAGGCTAAGCCTATTCTTTGCCATACATTCACCCCGATTCAATATTTATGATTATATCAATCGGGAAAAAGTATGTGCTTAGTGTTAACAAATAGAGAAATATATTGTATAATTTAAAATGTCGCATTATGTTGCAATTCGCTAGGAGGTTATACTATGAGTGTAATACTATTTTTGATTCAATGGATTGGTGGAGTATACTGCTTAAATGGTGGAGATTTGAAGGATGTAGATATTGGAACCTGGGTACTTTGCATTTTTTTAGGTTGGATTTTTATTATCCTTTATATAATTGGTTGTTTAAAAACAAATACTTCATCATCTAGTAATAGTTCTCCTTCATCAACGAACGAAGAACCATTAAGTCCTGATAATATATCCCAGAACTTATCAGACTCTACATTATCAGAACAAACCGCCAGTAATACTATCTCAAATGAACCAGATTTAGTTAGTGATTTTGAATATATGGAATTGCTTAAACAATATTATTCAAAATATGGCGAAGAAGCATTCCTGCCCTCAAAGATACAAAATTTTATAGCTTCTAATCAATTTGATTCCAAGTTGGGCATTAAGTCTGATGATGTGATGAAAGATTTGTTAAAAATCAGCAGGACAGCCAATATTGCACCAGAGCAAGCCACTACACCACCAGTAGAAACAGAGCAGAGCCAGATTGCGAGCCACATGCCGCGAGTACAGGAACAGCGTGTGCAGAGCCAGACCGTAAACACCACACCGCAAGTACAGTCACAGAGCAAGCAGAATCAGACTACATGCAATTCGTCAATAGACAAATATCCATTTGACATAAGGTACTCTCCTGAATTATGTTTTTTAACCAACACCAGTTTATCTGATAAATTCCCTGAAAATGTGGGACAGGGTGAAATGGTTATAAGATATTCTTCTATTGATATGGATATTAAGATTGTTGAGTACGCTATCATTGTAGACGATTGTTTATTACAGTTTAGCGAGGACGGTAAGATGTATGTGCTGAATATTCCTGATAATACCGTTTCTTCATATAACATTACAGGAGATAACGAACCACAGGATTTGCTTAAGTGGGTAAGGGAAAACGTTTTGCGTTCCCAGAAACAGATTAACGTTCTGTATAAAACCCCAAATGCATTGCAATGGCTGAAACTATACACTACTATTTTATCTTACCACACAACGCATACAATCAGCAGGGAAACATATTCCGCCGCCATGCGCCAATTACGGCAAGGATTTAAGTTTGCACCAGATGATGAAACAATAAGAATAGATAACAGGCAATGGTATTACAGCAATGAAAGGAAAACATGGGGTAATATTGCCTTAAATATATTCCGTGATTATTTCAAGGAATTTACTACATACCATAATTAAGATAAGCAGTCGGCAACTACCATGTTTTAATGTAGTTTTTGTTCCATCAATCACACAAAATGTAACACCATAATACAACAAGGGGTGCGTTCCACTGACGACGCACTCCTTTTTCTGTACAATATAGTATTAGTATGGTAATCATACAGCTTCTCATGATTGAGTGGATTGCTTTATGTCCGCATCCGGGGAGGGAGACGTCACATGATTCCTTGTCCATTTTTGTGCTATTTCAGGGTCTTTTGACGCATTACAGGGAGCATTAAGTCTTTAATGATATACTGCTAAAACATCCATATTAATCTCACATGCAGGCAAAACTACAGCCAACCTGTCTGATAAAGTTCTACTACAGTTACGCCGTTAGGCGGTTATGCCAGAGTACGCATATCCTGCCAGAATGGTATACAAGGGATATTCCGTCAGATAGCAAGAGGGGTGTAAGGTACGTGCGGACGCTGAAAGCCTTGTAAATACTGGATTTATTGGTCGTCAGACCATTAAAGATACGGATGGTTTCAATAGACATCTAGTCAGAATAATACGTGCTTTATTTAATTATATGTGATATGATTATTCTATACTCTTACGGAGGAAAAAGAAAATGGTACATACATTTGAGTTATCAAAAATGATTTCAAGAGATACATTTAATAAAATCATTGCTTCTTTAGAACTAAGATACTATGGTTATTACTGGTTTACTACAGCTTATGCTGACAAGGGTTTTTCCGCAATTCGTTTATCTAAATTCAAACGAAAAGATGTCAAGACAGAAAAACAAGAAGATAGCGACCTCACCCATTATTATATGATTTCCTTATCCATAAATACGTCTAATATGTTTGACGGAAACGGAGACCCACATATACCCCAAAGTATTTTATCCTTTACGCCTGATTATGTAAGAGCCATATACCGCCATATATTTGAACTTATTCCATATTTAGAAGTTCATCCAGAATGGTGTTTTGATGAATCTTGGAAAGACATAGAAGATGATAATATTGTAAATGATGAAGCATGGCTTAACAGGAGGAAAAGATTAAATGAGCAATGGCTTGAACTAAACTCTTTTAAAGCCGCTAGGATTGATTTTACATATGACCTTTATGCAATGACCCAACAGTATTTAACACTTATTAATAACGGCTACAGCTTACGGACGGGTTCTTTTCAGCGTAACTATTATGGCAATGATGAACCTGACATATCAGAGAAGGAAATAGCATTATCTGACGAAGAACCAGATATTCCAGATATTGAGGACTTCTTACAGGAAATATCTAATGATAGATTAGACGATTCCGACAGCAAAGCAAACGCAAACACTTATAACTCTGGTTTAAGTTATATTTATTATAAGGGAAAGAGCTTAAATATCAATATCTACCACAAGCAGACGGAATTAGAAAAAAGACAGCTTGCATGTGACCCTGATACAGACTATGATTTTCTTAGAATAGAAGTACAGGTTAAAAAAAGCAAACTCAATGCACTTGTTAGTAAATTTGGCTTGAAAAGCAGAGAATTACAGTATCTGGTGACACCAGAGGTTGAACGGTATGTATTAGATTACTACGTCAGCAAGCTGACGGGAAAAGGCATTTATGTAACATATAACTATGCAATGGACATAATAGATAACAGTGGCTACACCAAAAGTAAAAAAGCGCGCTTAAAAAAGGTTATTGAAGCAGTTGCAAAAAAACATGGGATAGCAAAAGTATTAGAACAGATTGAAAAAGGTACGATAACGGATTTAGGAACTCTGAAAACCGTCAAAGGATATTTAAAAGATATAGAAAAACTAGGCATTAATCCAGTAACCATATCTGCCCGAATGAATGTACCAAAGCTGACATTAAGAAATCAAAGCGGTGATAAGGATATATCAGAAAAAATGTTATTCAGTCTTGGATATATTCTATCCGCCTACGGCGATAGGATGGAAGATTATCAAAAACATGGTGTACCTATAACTGATGAAGATTTAGAACAAATCGACAAACTATTTCAATTATAGAATATTATAATTATATTTTAGGAGGGAAATCATGCCACAAAAAGTTCAATCATTATTACTTCAATATTTGACGGAAGTGCGGAAGATATATGGTTCACATTTAAAAAGTGTGATTCTCTATGGTTCTTATGCACGTGGAGATTATACAAAAGATTCTGATATAGATATTATGATTTTGGTAGATTTACCAGATGAAAAGCTAGATTCTTATTTGGATTCTCTGTCGGAACTTGGATTTCAATATAATGTAGAACATGATATCTGGATTATGCCAATAGTAAAGAATATAGAACATTTCCACTATTGGGTTTCTGCCTATCCATTTTACAAAAATGTTCGGAAAGAGGGGGTAACATTATATGAAACAGCCTGATTCTTTAGACACTGGCACTCAAATGGATATAGCAAGATATCGTTTGCAAACAGCTAAAGAAGATTTAGATACTGCGAAGTTAACCTATGATTCCGAACAATTCCGAGCCGCAAATAACAGGGCTTATTACAGTATTTTTCATTCTATCTGTGCTGTACTTGCAAAAGAGGGAATTTCTTTTAAGCGTCATAAAGATACAATCGGTTACTTTAATAAAAATTATATCCATACAGAAATTTTTCCTAAAGAACTTGGCAGAAAGATTATTACAGCAGAAGAAATCCGCCACGCAAGCGATTATGATACATTTTATATAGCTTCAAAAGAAATCACAGCACAACAGATACAAACAGCAGAACAACTTCTAACTTTAGCTACAAAATATCTGGAAGGAGCAAAGCAAGCTAAAAGAGAGGAACATTTACTATGATACGGACAGTTACTTTGGATAGAAACCAAAAACCGACAGAGGAAGAAATCAAGCAGATAGAAGAAGCGGCAAAGAGAGAAATTGTATTTGATGAAGATTCTCCCGAACTCACACCTGCAATGGAAAAAGCATTCCGATTAGCGGGAAAAAACCGTAACACACAGAGAAATATGAGTGTTTCATAAGCATGAGGAAAGATAAATGTGTATGTATTGCAAGAGTAATGATTTGACAGAATCCATAACAATCCATGTTGTAGATTTCAATGGATGTCTAATCATTATTAAAAATGTCCCCTGTGAAGAGTGTGAGCAGTGCGGCACAAAGTATTATTCGGATGAAACCGCACGCCAGTTAGAAAAATTGGTGAATACAGCCAAGCAACTCATGCAGGAGATTTCAGTAATCAATTATACAAAGGTTGCATAGCCTGACGATTAAGAGCTACTTCGGTATCTCTTTTTCTATATATCAATACAAAAGTGGAAATAAGGTGGATACTCATATTTAGTAGAGCTAGTGAAAAACTCAAAAAGTGGATACACATATCTCTTTAACAGACCCTCGAAAGCCTTGCCATGTCTGCCGTTGCTAAGAGAGCAAAGGCTGCGAACCTGGATGCGATTCACGATACTGTACACGAGATGGCAAGGGATGAGGCGAGACACGGCAAGGCATTTGAAGGACTTCTTAAGAGATACTTTGGCTAAGATGGTTTTAAAGAGGATTGACCTGTTTCGGTTAATCCTCTTTTTTCATCGCCTTTTCTTCCGCTTCTGTCAGTTCTCTTTTCTTAAGCTTCAGATATACAACTTCCCGAAACAGTGCATACAATACTGATACGACCGGGATAAATACAAGCATCCCCACAACTCCCATAAGCCTGCCGCCGACACTGACCGCTGCAAGTACCCATATAGATGGCAAACCTACAGAGTTTCCTACCACATGGGGATAAATCAGATTTCCCTCGATCTGCTGCAGCACCAAAAACAACACAACAAACATAACTGCTTTCATCGGATCAACCATAAAGATTAAAAATGCTCCCACAATGCATCCGATAAACGCTCCAAATATAGGGATTAATGCTGTAAATGCTATTACAATGCCAATAAGCAGCGCATATGGAAGCTTAAAAATTGCCATAGAAACTACAAACATACAGCCAAGTATCACTGCTTCCACACACTGCCCTGTAAGGAAATGTGAAAATGTCTGATAAGTAAGCGAAAACACTTCTAACACGGCCTCCGCCCGTCTTCTGCGTACAAAAGCAAACAATACTTTTTGACATTGAACCTGCAATTTCTCCTTTTGCGCTAAAATGTATACAGCAAATGCAAATGCAATGAAAAAAGTCGTTATCCCGCTTATAATGCTTTTAGCCGCAGAAATTGTTGAATCCAATACGCTGCCTGCACCACTTGTAAAGAAGTCAAATCCCGTATTCATAATCTTATTCCAGTCAAATTCCAAATGATCGATCCACTCCATCACTTCCTTATTATCATGGAATAAAATATTTGCCCATTCCTGAATCTGCGGGATGAAATTCTGAATACTTTTTCCTAAATTCGCAAATGTATTGCCAAGCTGCGGAACAAGTACAAACATAACAAGAGCTATAGTTGCGATCACAAGGAACAGGACGATCAGCATACTGACCGGGCGCGCCATCTTCTTCTGTATCTTGCTATTTTCGATCCGCTCTTCCGGGAACAGGTGCCTCTGTATAAAGTTCATCGGAACATTCAGTACAAATGCAATGGCCCCGCCCAAAATAAATGGACATATTACCCCCCAAACAAAGGACAAAATTTTAAGTGTCGCCTCATATTTCCAAAGACAGACTACTATTACTGCCGTAAATACAATCAATCCTCTAAGTTTTTTCACATTTTCATTCGTCAGATCCATAAATTCCTCCTTTATAATAGTCTTCCCATTTCTATGAAGTGCAGACAATGAAAAAGGAGACTGATATTGCACATTTTTAGTATGCAATAAAAGTCTCACTTCAACCGTCTTTTACAATTCCTTTATAGCCGCTATTGTCTTTTCATATTCTTCGGTTATTGTATCCATAAGACCGCCAATACCATCCATGCTGCCTGCTCTTAAAATTTCCGCCAATTCACTGCTCGGTTTATAAAGTGTCTCAAATCCCAAATTCTGTGCAACACCTTTTAATGTATGTGCTGCACGGAATGCTTCTTCTACATTTCCAGAACTTAAATTTTCCTTCAGATTCGTAAAACTGCTGTCATCCAAAAACTTTTTGGCAAACTTTAAAATAAGAGTATCCTTTTTCATCATTCTCTGAAAGACCGCTTCATAATCTCCGCCAATTTTATCATAACATTCTTTTATCGTCATAATTTACTCCTCTCCATCTATAGAAGATATCGCTGATAATATCTCTTTCATTGAGTCATCATAAAAACAATACTGAGCTCTCCCAGCCTGTTTTGCAGTGTAAAGTGCTTTATCAGCACATCCAAACAGTTCTTCATACCTGCGCCCTGTTTCCCTGGAGCGCGAAATTCCCATACTGATAGAAATATCAAAACCTTCATACTTTCCTGAAAGTGCACGGAAAATACGGTCAATAATGTTATCGATACCTTCCATGTCCTCCATGAAAATCATGAATTCATCTCCGCCCACTCTTGCCGTAATGTCGCAATCTCTGGTACTCCCACGCAACTTTCCTGCCATGTGTTGGAGTACCTTATCCCCAAACATGTGGCCGCACCTGTCATTAGCATTTTTGAAATAATCAATATCAAAAATTGCCATAATATAGTCTTTGCCATCACTGTCATGCAATCTCTCTTTTACAAGACGTTTTGCATGGGAGTGGTTCAAAAGTCCTGTCAAGCCATCATGGGAAGCGAGCCTTTGCAAATCTTTAATCTTGGAATGTTCCTCATGTATGTCCACAATCTTGCCAATACATCCCGTCATATCCGGTTTTTCTTCATGCGCCCACATACTGCGGCAGATGATACGGCTCCAGCGCCACTCTCCATTAATCAGAAGTTCTCCGTCATACTGGACGACCGGGGATTCCATTGTTGTATTTGTAACAAGATTTTTAATCTCTTCGAGGACTCTTCCTTCAGAAATACCGACAATCACCTCATCTTCCAGAGGGTTCATTGTAATCTCTGCTACTCCTAACATCTCCGCACCTGCATCTGATAATGTAAGCATAGATGGTTCTTTTGTATATTCAAACTGAATTTCCGAAGATAAGGAGGCAAAGAATTGATACTTCGTTCTCTCATGCTCCAGAAGCCGTAAGGTTCTCTCTGATGCAGATAATTCCTCATAATGCAACAGATCCTCTGTCATATTACGGATATTCCTATCGCTTTCCTGCTTGATAGAATTAACCGCAAGCTGCTCTCTGATGCTGTCCGTACTCTCTAACAGACATTCCAAGAGCAATGGATTAAAAGTGCCGCATTCCCCATTTGTAATCATATCTATAGCCTTTTCATGAGAATACGCAGGCTTATATACACGTTCACTTGTCAGAGCATCATAGACATCCGCCAGAGCAACAATCTGTGCCGCAATCGGAATCTCCTCCCCCGCAAGTCCATCCGGATATCCTCTCCCATCATATCTTTCGTGATGCCAGCGGCAAATCTGATACGCCATCTTAACCAGTGCCTCATCTTTATAGTACGTAAGCTGATCAAGCATCTGCGCACCAATAAGAGTATGCGTCTTCATGGTCTCGAATTCTTCTTTCGTAAGCCTGCCCGGCTTATTGAGAATCTCTCCAGGTATAGAAATCTTCCCAATATCATGTAACGCTGACGCCATGGTGATAATTGGAATATCCGAACGTTTTAAATTATATTTATCAGTTTTTCTCATTAATGTCTGAAGCAGGATCTCTGTCATCATATTAATATGAAGTACATGCATACCGCTTTCGCCATTTCGGAATTCAACGATATGACTGAGAATAGAGACCATCAGGTTATTACTTCTCTCTTTTTCATAAATCTGATCAGAAACTAATTCAATCAATCTCTTTTGCTTCGCATAAAGCATAATGGTGTTAATTACTCGACGATGGACTACCTGTCCGTCAAAGGGTCTGCTAATAAAGTCCGTCACTCCAAGTTCATATGCGTGCTCTACATAAGAATATGTGTTCTCGGCAGATATCATAATAACCGGAATATCCTGAATCCAATTCCGTCTGTTCATCACTGCCAGAACCTCAAAGCCATCCATATTCGGCATTACAATATCTAATAACATCAGCGAAATATCTGTGCTGTCCAAATTCAGCCTTGCTACTGCTTCCGTACCGTCAACCGCCTCTACGATCTCATATTCATCTCCGAGCATATCGGCAAGAATAGAACGATTCATCTCCGAATCGTCTACTATTAATATCTTCTGCTTCTCATTTCCTGTGCTCATCTGAAACCCTTCCTCATGCCATATCATCTCTGCTAACATCTCTAGTATACTTGATATCATTGATTGATGTCAACAAGCTGACAGTCAAGAATTAATTTTTCTAATTATAAAATAAAAAGCCCTTTAAAGAATCTTCTCTAAAGAACTTTCACCAATGAGCGTGCGGGGATTCGAACCCCGGACAACTTGATTAAAAGTCAAGTGCTCTACCACCTGAGCTACACGCCCAATTTGCTTGCCCTATAACTAAGACAAATGCCCAGAGCCGGAATCGAACCAGCGACACGAGGATTTTCAGTCCTCTGCTC
>CAJUMF010000027.1 GCA_910586965.1 uncultured Dorea sp.
CATGGGAAAATAATCTTGTAACTTGTTTGCCATACGCAAATTCCTCCTTGTAAAATATAATCTGTAAAACAGTTGCATTGGATAACTGCCCGGAAAGACGGGCGATAAGAAAATAGGGCTTTTCAGCCTGATGTACTATGGCGAACGAAGTTCGCCCGCGCCAAAGGCGCATAGATTGCGGGATGCCCCGCCAGCAGATTCAGAGAGCAGTAAAAACTGCCGTTCTGATTTTTATTATCATAACACAACGGCAGAAAAAAGCAAGATAATTATTCTAAATTTTGTGTCACGTTTTGCTGAGATAAATGCTTATATAAAATATAGAACAAAATATAAATCACAGAAAGGAGAACATGATGTCAAACGCAGAGGAAATAACAGCAATAAAACACATCAAATATAAAAAATAAGCAAATTTCAAAAAAAGTATTGACCTTCAAGCTGCTTTAACCATTATAATCAGCTCATCAAACAACAAAGGAGGGCATTTATCATGACGATTAAAGACGTAGAAAGTAAAGTTGGCATTACCAAGGCAAATATCAGATACTATGAAAATGAGGGGCTTATCTCCCCAAAAAGAAATGACGCGAACAACTACCGGGAATATTCTGAGGAAGACATCGAGCAGCTCGAGCGGATTAAGGTGTTAAGAGTCCTCGGAGTTCCAATCTCAGATATCCGGGAGTTAAAGAATGGAAAAGCAACACTTGACAATGTTATGGAAAACCGTCTCAGGCTGCTGCATGAAGAAGAGCAGAACCTTGAGGCTGTCCGGCGGGTATGCGAAAACCTGCGACATTGCCATCTCCCCTACGATTCTGTATCGGAGTCTATACTGGAAGAGGATGAGGCGTCCTGGAGCGAACAGCTCGCGAAGGTTATGAGCGAAGATATTACAAAGGAAATCCTGACGCCGCGGCAGCTTAACAAAAATCTGGCGCTGATGCTGTCCTACGGCTACCTTATATGCGCTGTTGTTTCCTTTTTGCTCGGAGATTGGATATACTCTTATTCCAAAGACATCCTGATTCCCGAAAAGCTTTTAGGCTCCCCGGGATTGATGGAAAATGCGTTTCCATTTGCTATTACATTTATGACCGCTCTTTCCTTCCCGGTCATCCTGTGCATCATATGTTATGTAGCAATGTATTTTACAGCAAACACAAAAATATTAATGGCAGTATTCCATATAAATGCCATTAATCTAAGCCCATTATCTATAGCCGCTTATCTGTTTGCCAGAACTTTTATCTCTTTGGAGCAAAAAGATATATCCGTGAGCGGAACGTACTTCGGGTTCTTCTGGCTTATGGTTGCAGCATATGTAATTATGCTGTTCCTGTTATCCCGGACATGGAGACACTTTTTCTCCAAAGCCCGGTATATAGTTGCCGCAGCTATTGGGTACACAGCAGTTATGACGCTTATTGGCAGCACACCCAGCGGACAGTGGCTGACCATTTTCACCGGGTTCTTCCTGTTTACCATGTACATCGGGCTGAACTGGTTCCATGCATGTCAGGATTCAAAGGGCGGCAACCGATACTTTGCCATAACGGAAAGCTGCCGGATTATGAACATCCTCGGCACTGCTTTCGATATGAGAGGCAAGACAATCCCTACCTGGGTAGAAAGATAATTATCCAAATATTGCAGACAGGGAGCGAATTCACCCTCCGCTCCCTGTTATCCAACTCTTTACTGCAGTCTCGCCACCACCGGTTTCGGGCCCTCAAACATCACGATAATAACAGGCGTTCCCGGCTGTATCTCTTCCTCATTTGTCTTAATCTTCATCCGTTTGCCGCGAAACGTTCCTTTACCCTTGTAAGTAATCGCAGTATCCGCCACTCCGATTTCCCACAGAAGTTCCGTCTCCCTTTTATTATTCAGCATCTGGATAAAGCTCCTCAGCACAATCTGCCCGACAGCCGCCGCAAGCGCTATCCACACGCCCCGTTCCATACTGTGCGCCAAAATGGCCACTCCGACAGCAAGGATAAATCCGCTGTTATTCATCGCTCCGGCTCCTGCGCTGCCCCAGTCCCTTCCATGTACATAGTAGAGTTCCAGGTCGTTGTGTTTCTCCCAGGCGCTTAAGATAAAACCATATATAAGGAACGCTCTCCCAATATATTCCACTATAAACACAGGTACTTCCGCATCATTTATATCTATAATGCCCATACCTCTCTCCAGGCACCACCGCATCATCAGAAACAGAATCGTGCATCCCAAAAACCAAATAGCCATATTAAGATCCAGCACATCCCGGTACAGCCGGTTCATCTCACGTCCTGCCTCCCCCGGGTCGCCCATCTGCCTTACGGCCTCTTCTTCTGCCTCTTCCTCGCTCATGCCGGATTCCATAAGAGCCTCTTTGCAGTCCTCGATATGATCCTGGTACTCTCTCATGATCTCTTTTCTTATCCTGGAATTTTCAATACGTTTTGTCAATGCCTGCAAATACTTATCAGCCTTCAAAGTTCACACCACCTATCATCATGCCTACCGCGTTCGCGTAAGTGTTCCACTCTTCAATCATCTTGTCAAGGTATTTCCGTCCGTTCGGCGTAATCTGGTAATACTTGCGGAGCTTGCCGTTGACCTCCTGGTCGTATCCTGTAAGATATCCGCTCTGTACCAGGCTGTGGAGTAAGGGATAGAGGGTTCCCACTTTAAGCTCAAATACATTGTTGGAGCGTTTGGATAATGTATCGATCATCTCATAGCCATACATATCCTTTTCCGACAAAAGCTTTAAAAGCAGCATGGATGTATTACCGGAAACAAGATTTCTGCTTACTGTCATGTCATTCACCTCTCTTCTCAGCTAAATCAATTTCGATATATATTATCAGTCATATTTTATAGTTCAATATATATCGGTTGTCGTTATAGCCATATTACATCGGCGTTCGATATATGTCAATACCTTTTTTATTATTTCACAAAAAAATCACCATCCCCGATGCTTTAATACATCAAAAACAGTGATTTCACTGCGCGATCAGGGGCTCGAACCCTGGACACCCTGATTAAGAGTCAGGTGCTCTACCAACTGAGCTAATCGCGCATAATTCTTAATTTTCTTTTATTATTTCCTTAACGCAAGTGCTATTATATAACAGAATTCCTGTCATTGCAAGCATTTTTTTCATTTTATTTAAAATTTTTCGTCATCCGTATTATTAATAAATATTCTCTAATACATCAACGCCCAATTTTTGACAGCAGCACTCTTACATTCGCCTCATCTTTTCCTTCTACAGATATTTTGTAGAAATCCTTTACATTGCCGCTTCTGCCGCCGGGGCTGTTCATTACCATTCTTAAATTGTTATTGACCATATCTGTTTTATACTTAATTTTTTGTTCATCTAATAGATTCTTAGCTGCTAAAAACTTTTCTAATTCCGAAGTATTATATACTTCTTTCCATTTTCTTAACATATTGTTATCCTTTCAAAAACAGCTTGTGAGGAATGTAAAATCTACTATGAATTATATTTTACATTCCCCCAACTTGCCCGTCAATTATTTTTTCAGCATTTTAAGACTCCGGCCATACACCGCACCGCTCTCCATCGCACACCCTTTTCGGCGGGTGCATATATAAAAGCAGCGCCGTAAGGAACATGCAGCACCCGGCAGGGTAATGCTCCGCCGCCCCTGACAGAAAGGCGAGCTGGCGCTTTGCAACCTCCTCATATCTTTCCTTCCCGGTAATTTCAGCCAGCCGCACAAGGCAGTAAGCCATCACTGAGTTGCCGCTGGGCAGTGCATTGTCATAGACCTCCTTCGGCCTTGTGATAAGCCGTCCGTTTTCCGGCCCGTACAGGAAATATCCCCCGTTTTTCTCATCCGCGAACTGCCGGACTGCCTCTTTGCAGATTTCCTCCGCCCTTTCCAAGTACATTTCCTGAAAATCCGCATCATACAGGCTGATGAGCGCCGCCGCATAGCAGGCGTACTCATCCAGGAATCCCCTGACCTGTCCTCTCCCACCCCGGCAGCTTACATAGAGGATATTGCCGTCAGCAAGATTCCCCTCTATAAATTCCTGCGCCCTCTTAGCCGCCTGAAGATACTTCTTTTCTCCCGACGCCTGATATAAAATGCACAAGCCGCAGATAGCAAGAGAATTCCAGGACGTCAGCACTTTATCGTCAAGATGGAGCTTTGCGCGGGATTTCCGATAATCATACAGCAGCCTTTTTTCCTCCGAAAACCCATCGCATGTCTTCTGCCCTCCCAGCAGATTCAGGATATTCCTTCTCTCAAAATTCCCGTTTTCCGTCACATCATAATACGCACAGAATTTTTCCCCGCTTTCTTTTCCAAGTACTTTTATGATTTCCTCATAGCTCCAGACATAAAATCTTCCTTCCTCGCCCTCGCTGTCCGCATCCTGGGCAGAGTAGAATTCTCCCCCGGGTCCGGTCATCTCCCGCAGTACATATGCCGCCGTCTTTTCCGCGGTGTCAAGGAACTCCCTGTCGCCCGACTCTTTATAGGCGGCAGCATAAGCGGCTATCAACAGCGCATTGTCATACAGCATTTTTTCGAAATGAGGAACAAGGAAGTACTTATCTGTAGAATACCGTGAAAAACCATAACCGATCTGGTCAAAGAGCCCTCCACGCTGCATCTTGTCAAGAGTCACTTTCACCATCTCAAAGATCTTTTCTTCCTTATAAATCTTTGCATACAAAGTAAGGAATATCAGATTATAAGGCATCGGAAACTTAGGCGCATCTCCAAATCCGCCATTTACCTCGTCATAGCTCCCCGAAAGCAGCCTTGCCGCTCTTTCAGGTAAGGATATATCTATTCCCTTACATAGTTCTTCCTCCGGCACATCAATAAGATGCGCCAGTATTTTCTCTGCCGACTGTATCAGCCCGTCTTTATCCTGCTGCCATTTGTCTGCTACGGCAAGCAAAAGCTCCTTCAAGCCTGTCATGCCTCTTACGGTCATGGGCGGAAAATACGTTCCTGCAAAAAATGGTTTCTGCAGCGGCGTCAGAAAGATGCTCATGGGCCACCCTCCGCTCCCGGTCATCGTCTGGCACACGGACATATATACGCTGTCAATATCCGGACGCTCCTCCCTGTCCACCTTCACAGCCACAAAATATTTATTGAGAATCTCTGCGATTTCCTCATTCTCAAAGCTTTCCCTCTCCATTACATGGCACCAGTGGCAGGTGCTGTAGCCGATACTTAAAAATACGGGCTTATCCTCCCTCTCTGCCTTTTCAAAAGCCTCCTGGCACCATGGGAACCAGTCTACCGGATTGTCCGCATGTTGTAAAAGATACGGACTTTTTTCATATTTTAAACGATTGCTCATCATACACCTCCATCTTTTATATTATTACATTATTACAATCCATCTTGGTTTTCATTCCTATATTAAATCTGCATTAAATTTTTCTTGAGGAATTGCAGTATATGGTGTAACATTATTTTGGTAAATCTTCGACTGATTACGGCGAATTACACCACATACATTAATAAGGAAAGCAGGAACACTTATGATAAAGGAATTTTTCTTAAACAACCGCATATTTGCAGCAAAAAAGACAATTTCCGTCATTCTCATTTTATTTGGCATATTTTTTGTACTCTCAAACAGAGGTGTCTATTACAGCATACACTCTTCTTTTGTGCCTCTTGAAGAAGAACTCCAGGAAAATGAAACTGTCATTCGTTTTTCCGGCACCAGAACCTTCGAGCAGGAGTTTACCGGTTGGAACGGTGCTCTCAAGAGATGCCGCCTCCGTTTTTCCAACCAGGGGCGCGACCTTGCAAGCGGCAGCGTGACCGTCAACATCCTGGACGCTGACGGAAATATGCTGCAAAGCACGGAAAGGCCGCTGACACAGATTGGCAGAAGGACTTATTTCGTCTTTGAGGATTCAAATGAATTATCGAAAGACAAGACCTACACTTTGCAGGTTGTTATCCGTGATGCCTACAATCCGCAGGGGTTCGGCATCTGTACATATACAGATAAGGGCGAGCTTTTCGGGCAGCTTACCCAGGACGGCGCCCCCATCGACAACCGCCTGCGCGTTTCTTTCGGCTACCGCTTTTACAATACAAGGGCGATGGCGGATATGCTGATTCTGCTTGGGCTTTCTTTGCTCTTTGTATTTATCCCCTTCGGGCGCATCGACGGATTTATCGAGAAAAAGACGGACAGAAAGACGGATACAAATATACTGATGTCAAGGATTTTCCTGTTCGTGACGCCGGTTCTGTGCGTTTTTCTCGGAGACCGTTTTAATGACTACCATCTCTCCGAGATGCTCCGGCGCATTATTACCTGGCAGTTCTGGTTCAACCTGGTCATCTATACGACGCTTGTGCTGGTGGTATATGTGATTCTTAACCGGGTGCAGTATACATGCATTATCGTTTTGGCGGCGGCTTTTGTCATGCATATCGCCAATTATTATGTATGGGTCTTCAGAGGATGCCCGATTCTTGCGGCAGACCTGCAGTCTGCTGCCACGGCATTTAACGTCGCCAACAATTTTTCCTATTCCCTTGACCTTACCGGGGTGTGGGGAGTGGTATATATCCTGTCATTTACCGCCATGCTTTTAAGCCTTAAGGGCTATAAAGGACCGCGCCTGAAACAGCGGATGTTTGCGGTAGGTGCATGTGCTGCATATATCGTTTTCTTTAATGTTTTGTTCCTGCAGACGAATTTTGTGCCGGAGCATGTAAGGCATGATGTATGGAAACCTCAGCGCACTTACGCCAAGAACGGCAACGCGCTGTCTTTCCTTATGTCATGGTCATCCATCCGGATTGATAAGCCAAAGGGCTACTCCGCAGAGGAAGTGGAAAAGATTACCAGGAGATACTCTTCGGATAAGGCATCCGAGACGGCGACGGCAGAAAGCCAGGCTCCCAACATTATCGCCATCATGAATGAATCTCTTGCAGACTTAAGCTATGACGGGCCGATTGAGCTGTCGGAGGATTATCTGCCTTTCCTGCACAGCCTTACGGAAAATACCGTAAAGGGAAAGCTCTATGTTTCCATTGAGGGCGCCAACACTGCGAACTCCGAGTTTGAGTTCCTGACCGGGAATTCTATGAATTTCCTCCCCTACCGGAGCATCCCCTACAATGAATACATAAAAGACACGACCCCATCCATGGCCCACACGCTGAAAGCCCAGGGGTACAGCGGCGTAAATGCCTACCACCCATACCTGTCTTCCGGATGGAGCCGGACGATTGCTTATCCCGCGCTGGGATTTAATAATTGCTATTTTCAGGAGTACTATGAGAAGAACAACAATTTTGACCTGGTAAGGAACTATATCTCCGACGAGGCTGATTTCCGTCAGATTATTGATGATTACGAGGCGTCCAGAAAAGAAACGGATTCCCCTTTCTACCTGTTTAACGTGACCATGCAGAACCACGGCGGCTACAATGGGAAGAGAGGACTCGTGGAACCAAAGATTACCATTAAAGATGCATCGCTCAATGACCCGGAGGCAGAGCAGTACATCAACCTTGCGAAAATGAGCGATGATGCCTTTAAGACGCTGGTGAAGTATTTTGAAAAAGTTGATGAACCGACGCTTATCGTCATGTTCGGCGACCACCAGCCGCCCATTATAAATGACTTTTACAGCAACCTGTTCGGCAAAGACATAGATGACCTGACGCCGGAAGAGGAGGCTAACTGGTACTCCACGCCCTATGTCATCTGGGCAAATTATGACATCGAGGAGGCTGAGCTTGATATGAGCGCAAACTATCTGTCTTCGTATGTGATGAACCTTGCCGGAAATAAGCTGACCGGGTACAATAAATATTTGCTGGAGCTACAAAAAGAGCTGCCCGCCATCTCGGCAGTCTGCTATATGGACAAAACCGGGAAAATACATAAATATGATGAAAAGACAGAGTATGACGAACTTCTCACCACCTACCACATGCTCCAGTACAACCAGATGTTTGACAAGGAAAACCGAGCGGATGAGTTCTTTTTCCTGCAATAAAATGAAAAGGAGGCAGATTATGGCAAACGAAACAATGAAACTTTCCCAGGAGACGGCTCCTGCCTGCAAAATCGAGCATCACGCTATGATGTTCGCATTCCTGGCAAAACACGCCATCGAGCGGTGCGGCGAGAGGGGCAAGACGGCGATTCTCGAGGGGATGACTGTCTACGGCAATGAACGCGGCGCGCGCATGGCTGCAAATGCCCTCGCCCGCGGCGATGAGCTGACCACCATGACAAACCAGGCTTACGGGGAGTGGAAACAGGATTACGACGGGCAGATGGAATTCGGGCAGTTACGCACCGAGCCGACGTTTCAGACCTACATTGCAAAATGCGCCTGGTGCGACGCCTGGAAAAAGCACAATATCACAGAGTACGGAAAATATTACTGCGTCAACGTGGACAACGCGGTTTATCAGGGATTCCGGTCTGACTTTGTCTGCACCCCTACCGCTACGTCCTTAAGCTGGGGCGGTGAGCGGTGCGAGTTTGACTGGGGGCATCCGCTGTCGCCGGAGGAAGTGACGGCGCTGGCGGAAAAGAAACGGGAGCTTGGAACATCCTGCATGAAGGACTTTGATTTCCATACGGCGCACCTGAAATATACGCTTGGCCGTGTGCTCACTGAAAAGTTGGCAGATGAGGGGGAAGAGATTGTGCGGATGGCAGTCAAAGATTTTGAGCGGACATTCGGGGAAAAATGTCTCCATGCATTAGAGGGGGTTGACATAAGCGAGTTTTGAGAGGGGCGGAAACTTTGTGTGAGGTCCGCGGGGCATCCGGCTATATTCCTACGGAACCACGCTCTCGCTCGGAAAAAAACGTAGCAGTACTAAGCTCAATGCATATGCCAGCCTCGTAAACTCGTCTGGCATATGTATTTCGCTAAGTGCTGACGTTTTTTACGGGATTCCTTTAGGAACACAGCCGGATGCCCTGCGGGCCGCCAAGGGTTGCGGCGGTGCGAGTGTGGGCTTGGATTAATGTGCACGTTGATTGCAGAAAAATAGAGATTTTGGAGGGAGGTGCGGATTGTGGGTAATTTTATTTCTGAGTGGATTTTGCAACATGAGGGGGAACTTACCCGGGCGGCGGATTTTATTTTCCGGCATCCGGAGGTTGCTTATGAGGAGGTTTTGTCTTCGCGGTGTCTGGCGGACTTTCTGGGGAAGGAGGGGTTTGCGGTTTCCTGGGGAACTGCCGGGCTTTCTACTGCTTTTACGGCGGAGTGGGGCGGTGGGGAGCCTGTGATCGGGTTTCTGGCGGAGTATGATGCCCTTGCGGGTGCCGGTCATGCCTGCGGGCATAATCTTTTGGGGACGGCTGTGTGCGGGGCGGCGTGTGCGCTGAAGGAATATATGGCGGCTGCACATATGCCGGGAACGGTTCGGGTGTACGGCTGTCCGGCGGAAGAGATTATGTCGGGAAAGATTGTGATGGATGCGGCAGGGGTTTTTAAGGATTTAAGCGTTGCGGTCACATGGCATCCTTTTGACCGGAACCGGGTCAGCAATGATATCTGGCAGGCGCAGGACATCAAGAACTACACGTTTCACGGGATAAGCGCCCACGCCTCCAAATCGCCGGAGGACGGCAGGAGCGCCCTTGACGCGGCGGAGCTTATGAATATCGGCGTCAATTATCTCCGGGAGCATGTGCCGGGGGATGTGCGGATGCATTATGCCTATGTAGATAACCACATCCCGGCAAATGTAGTTCCGGACATAGCTAAGACAAATTACTTTATCCGCTCCTCAAAACGTTCCCGCACAGAGGATGCAAGCCGTCGGGTGGACGACTGCGCGAGAGGCGCCGCACTGATGACCGGAACGACCGTGGATATTGAGCTTGTAAAGAGCTGCAAGGAGATGAAGGTCAACCGTCCTCTGGCGGAAATCTTCTATCAGGCGATGACACGCATCCCGACGCCGGAATATACAAAGGAAGAGCTTTCATTTGCCGCGGAAATCTGTAAGAAAGCCGGATTTCCCGACGGCGGAGACTATTTTTCCGGCCTGGAGCCGTTAGAGGACGCTCCGGTTCCGATTTCCATCGGAACGGATGCCTCAGAGGTCAGCCATACCGTGCCGTTAATCACCGTCAGCGCCGCTACGATGTGCAAAGGCACACCGCTCCACCACTGGGCGGCGGCCAAACAGGCTGGCATGAGCATCGGGCAGAAAGGGATGCTGTATGCCGCAAGATGCATGGCAGAAGGAGCAAAGCTTTTGCTGGAGACACCAGACGGATTCGGGAAAATTTGGGAATTCCACAGGCAATCCTCTGGCAATCAGTGATACAAAAACAGGAGGGATTTATTATGATAACAAAGAAAATCGGCATCATCGGATGCGGGAACATGGGCGGAGCTATCCTATACGGCGCGCTGGAAAGCGGCGTACTCCCAAAAGAGAACGCTTATGTCTACGACATCAACCCAGCTATGATGGAAAAAGCTGAAAAATGGGGCGTACACCTTGCCGCTGACGACGAGGACGTATGTAAGAAAGCGGACATAATCCTGCTTGCCGTAAAGCCGCAAAACGCGGCAGAGGCGCTGTCCATGTGCAAAAATGCTCTGGACGGCAAAGCTGTGATGTCTATCGTGGCAGGCGTGACCGTCAATCGTCTGCAGAATATGATTGCAGGAACCCCAAGAATCTTACGCATCATGCCAAACACCCCCGCCATGGTCTACGAGGGTGCATTTGCTCTCTGTTCCGACAATGACTTTACAGCGGAAGAGCTTGATAACGCAACGTCCATCTATGAGACAATCGGCGTTGTAGAGATGATTCCGGAACATCTCATCGATGCCGTGTGCGGCTTAAGCGGCGGCGGTCCGGCTTACGCTGCTATGTTTATTGAGGCTATGGCCGACGGCGGCGTAAAGCAGGGGCTACCGAGAGCAACCGCGTACCGCTTAGCAGCACAGACCTGCCTGGGAACGGCTAAAATGATTCTTGAAAAGGGCATCCATCCGGGAGAGCTTAAGGACATGGTAACTTCCCCCGGCGGAACAACCATTGAAGGCTGCGAGGCACTTGAGAGGGGCGGCATGAGGGCCGCAGTGATTGACTGTGTGAATGTGGCGACCGAGAAATCAAAGAAACTGTAAATAATGCCAGATATACGGCAGGACATGTATGACCAGAATACTGTCCTGCCGTATATAAATTATTTGAATAATTCTTCCGTTATCTTTTTACTTTTGTTTTGTAATTATCCATTTACCTTTTCGGTTCGTGCCTTCTCTGGCTAAAATTTTTTCCTTCTGCAGCTTTGCAAAAAGTCTTTTTACTGTTGCGACTGACACTTTCAATTTTGCTGCATATTCCTTCTGCGTCCTCGCAGAATCCTGTCCAATGTAAATAAGCAGTTTTTTCTTCAAATTTTTTTCATTTGAAATGGTTTCTGGAATAGTGTCAGAAATGGTGTCAGAAACAATCTCACTGATACCATTTATACAATTTTCCTGCCAAAAATCAAAGGAAAATCCTTCATTCAACGGAACAATAATCCGAAATATATCACCTTCTATAAACTCTGGTATCTTTCCTGAATAATATTGACTATATTTAAACAATTTTCGGACTCCAGAGCCAAGCTGGTCTGCATAGCCAATATTCCTGAAAAATGCCGCTATAATTGGATTTTTAGGATATGGCTCTAAATTGTCCACAGTAATTCTTCCGCCTTTTACCGCACGATTTGCATTCTCCACATACATTTGCTCTTTCTCAATCACAAATTTTGCTGTATAACTGCTTGAACCTGATCATTCATAGCTGCCCATGGATGTTGCCCACCCGCATGATTTTGCGCCATTTTTCTTATTTTAGGCAATAAATCTAATCTTAAATCTTCCATCTTTGCATATGGATAAATCTTCTTTTCTGTAAAAATGTTTTGCTTGCGAATATACATCTGTGCAATTGCACTGGTCGCAGTTACCCTTACATCTGCATCATCTATGCGATCGTAAATTACTTTTTTATAGCTGTGAACCTCTGCACTGGGCGGAACATGCACATGAATGATTGCACGTCCCTTTTCATCCTTAATAATCTCCGGAGCAAGATAAATTGTTGGCGAAAACATTGCGGGATTGCTAACGACACTAATAAAATTCCTAATCAAATCTGAAGTTGCTTTTTCCGGCACCCCTAAAATTGTTCCATCATCCAATATCCCCATAAAAATATCACCGCCAAAACGATTTGAAAATGAGCACACTGTTTCATAAGTATCTGTTTCAATTCCATTACCGCATCGTTTAAACTCTACTGCCACTGTTTCTCCTATTGTAAGAATGGATTGCAACGTTTTCAAATCCATATCAATCCCTCCTGCCTCTAATAAGATAATGTTTCAAAATATATGTATATTTTCATTCTACATTGTTTATATTATCATACCCATACCAATTTGCATATGAGCATCTTAAAGTTAATTTATTTTCTGTTTAACCAGTACAATGCAAAAACGGACACCTCCTAAGATGCCCGCCTTTGCTTATATATAGTTATGAGTGGCTACTTGTCAATGGCAAATTTTAATCATTCCCGACAATCTGAAGTTCCTTCGGATACTTGGTCAGGACTTCGCATCCATCCTCTGTCACGATGACAAGGTCTTCAATCCTTACTCCAACATCATCTTTCAGATAGATGCCCGGCTCAATGGAGAAACACATGCCCGGCTCTGCGATAAGATCGCAGGATGCGCTTGCCTCCGGCGGCTCGTGTACCGTCATGCCCACGCCGTGTCCGGTACGGGTAAGGAACTTGTCGCCGTATCCTGCATCGCTGATGACTTTGCGGGCAACCGCGTCAATATCACACATCTTTACGCCCGGCTTTACAAAATCAATCGCTGCCTGCTGCGCCTCTTTTACTATCTCATATACCTTGCGGTGCTCATCGCTTACGCTCTTGTAGAATACGGTACGGGTCATATCGCACCAATAATTGTTGATCGGAGCCCACAGGTCGAAAAGCACTGCATCCCCTTCTTTCAAGGTCTCTCCTGCAACAGCGCCGTGGTGCGGCTCAGCCGCATTTTTACCATAGCATACATACTGGAGCTGGATATCACGCTCTGCCCCATGCTCCTCAAAGAACTCCTCAATCATATCTGAGAGCTGTTTCTCGTCAAGGCTCGGGTCAATGTGGTTGATGCCGAACTCAACTGCCATATCATTGACACGGGCTGCCTGACGCAGAAGCTCTCTTTCTTCCTCGTCCTTGTGCGCCTTGCAGATGTCAACGCAGTCTGAGCCCAGTACCGGGATCAGGTCGTCGCGCTCCTGAAGAATGGAAATCGTATGCTTTGCTGTCCAGTTTTTGTCAAATCCGACTTTCCCCGGCTTTAACTCTGCTGCAATAAGTGCATACGGATTCTCGCCGTCTGCATAATAGTGCATCGTCATGCCGTCCATCGGCTCAAAGCAGAAGAGGTTGTTCATAAATGCATGCACCTCTCCGTTGTCCTTGATCAGGATCGCGCCACAGCGCTCCATCGGATTTACAATCCTTCCCGTCAGATAAAAGATTGACGGATCATCCGCAACGAGGATCTGGCTGAGTTCTAATTTCTTCATGTTCTCCACAACCCGTTCAAATCTCTGTTTGTTCATCATAATGTCTTCGCTCCTTCCACCTGGTTATTATTTTTATATTCCGGGGGCAGATAAGTCCGCCCCCATGACATTATTTTGCTGCACGAAGTTTTGCAAGCTCCTGGCGGCGTTCTTTCGTAAAATGCCTGAAGGCAAGACACGCGCAGAATCCAATTGCCAGAAGAACTAAGAATCCAACGAAAATATAACGGTAACCTGTAACACCCTCATGGCTTGAAATGCACCATCCATTGTAAAGAGGCATAACGCTCTCTGCCGCATATCCCAGCGGTGTAATGATGAATGATGCCGCACCCATTCTCTCAAGAGGATAATCTCCCTCCTCCAGGATTGCATAGTGCAATGCCTGCGCCGCATACATAAACATGCAGAGGAGCGCGATACTGAGAATCAGCATCCACATAAACTTCATGGACTGCGGTGTAAACAGAAGTCCCAATACGCCCAGCGCCATCAGCGCGATGTCAACAAGCATCATTGCGGAAAGACCTTTGCGGTCTGCAAGCTGTCCACCGATAAAGCAGCCGACGAAACGGAAACCATTTGCCGCGTAACCCATAATTCCTGCCAGTGCTGCAGACATTCCGAATGCAGCCGTGCAGTACGGTACAACATAATTATAAGTGATGATAACTCCATATGTAGTAAACATGATGATTACAAGCATCCATGTTGTAGGCATCTTGAGAACGCCAAGTACTTCTTTCGCAAAGTTTGTGTCTTTCTCCTTCGCCTCTTTTGAGAAATCCGGAAGACGGTTCCTGAGTGCAAAGTAGCAGATTACACCGACAACGATTGCCTCTACGTCATAGAAGATGATAAGTCCGGTCATGCCCATCGTATCTCCGACTGCACGGCATGCCGCGGTAAACCCTGCCATGATAAGAAGTCCTGAACCAAAGTTTAAGATTCCGCGCCCCATATCAAACAGCGCATATCCTCTCGCCTGCTCCTCCGCACGGCTCAGCGCCCGCAGAACCTTCATAAGCGGATTCCAGAATGTAAGGATTGTCGTGATTCCCCACAGCGCGTAGATTGCAACATGAATCGGGAACGGCGGTTTCAGGAGAAGAAGAAGGCCTGCCGCACCTGTCACGATCAGAGAACCCGGCACGAAAATCTTAAGCGGAGCACGGTCTGCTACCCATCCGCCGAGGCAGTACCCCACAAGAGTCAGTGCGCCGTACACACTACCGAGAATTCCCATCTGCATGTCATTGATTCCGAAATATGCCAGATAAGCGTCATAGTAATAGTAACGGAAGTATGGCAGAAGATAAGCCGTCATACCTGCCAACGCTATCAACAAGATAATCGGTCTGTTCTTTTTGTAACCAACATTATTGTTATCCATATTTTCCCTCCTCAATTGTACCACAGTTCACCTGAATCAACATCTGCAGCTATCAAAAACACGAAAACCATAGCAACATATTCTGTTGGTATTATGACATGAATTCAAAGTTTACTCTAATTTCTGAATTTTCTTTATAGGAAAGAATTTTTTATGTTATTTCTTTTGAGGAAAAATTCGACTAACAATTTAAGGGATTCGACAGAAAAAGTTAATTTTTTATCAAATTTCACTGCATTCTGTATTTTAAAGCAATATTGATTGTAATCATGACAATTTCAGGTAAAATGATAGATAAAATGTATAATGCAAGAGAAAGGATGAAATTATATGACACCGAGCGAACACGTAGGTTCAAGAATACGGCTGTACCGTACACAGCGTCATCTTACACTGGAAACCTTTTCAAAAATGATTTCACGAAGCCCTTCAACGGTGTCCAAATATGAATCGGGGAAAATCGTTGTAGACATCGAAACGCTTTTTGAAATCTCCGCCGCGCTGAACATATCCGTTAATCAGCTTGTAGACTACACGAAACCTGATACATCCGTACCATCCCAGAATATCCGGGATAATTTTTTCAAACAGGCAAACCTTTACTATATGTATTCATTTTTCGGAGTTGACAAGCAGTTCTACGTCTGCGCCCTGGAAGTCGTCAGAAACCAGAAAGACGGGGAAGATAAGATTATCCTTTACTATGACATCAGCGACACAAAGAACTATTCCAACTCAAGTTACCTTTACACCGGCTACATCAATTATTTTGATTTCCATGTGACCATGAAAATGGAAAATCCATACAACAAAGGCGACCAGCTCTTTATATACGCCAAGACGCCCTTCAACACAAACGGCACCGCACGAGGGCTGGTGCTTGGACTTTCCGAATCTCTGAGGAGCCCCTGCTCCTTTAAAGTTATTTTTTCAAAGACTGTATTAAAAGAAGACAGCGAGTTAAAAAAAGAGCTCAGCCTTTCTACGAAAGATGTCCTTGCGGAGCTAAGAAGGACAAACAATCTGATGGGATATTAATTTTAAGAAACTTCTTCTGCAAATCCCCGACTCCAACTGTACAAGGTCAAAAAACCGCTGCAAACATTTATTTTACAAATGCTGCAGCGGTTTTATTACCTTCACATACTTGTTCTTTCACTCACTCCCAATCAGCACTTTTTTTCCGCAAAATGCAAATCCAAACTTACGTATCCGCTGTTTTACAATCCCTTTCGCAACCAGTGCTGATTCATACTTTTTATCTTCTATTTGTTTCAATGCTGCTTTTACCGTATCATACAATTCCTTTTCCCCATCACTGGCATCCTGCACCTTGAACTCCATAATCACAGCATCATCATTTTTATTCCTTGGCTCTAACATAACATCATATCTGCCAAATCCGCTCTCCCTGTTGGAAGTAATCACATATCTGTCATTGAGTTCCACCATCAGCCCCAAAACAAACCCATGATAAAAATTCTCCGGCTCATTTGCCGAAAGCTTCTTTCCCGTATCAAAATAACTGAATGTCTCTATTGCCACCTTATTCATATAAATATTCATAGCCTTCAGATTATTCTCAAGCAATGCCTTGATAAAATCGTTATATTCTGACCTGACACGGCCAAACCATCTGCTTATTATGTTGCGGAACATTACTTTGACTTCAAAATTTGTTAATCCAAGAGAGTATTCTTTTTTCCATCCGCCATACTCACTCGTAACAGTTTCATACCGATTCACCCTTAAATACCCGCTGGCAAGAAGAAGTGCCCATATTGCTTGTTCATCCTGATCCAATTGATCATAAATAATCTGCTCGTCTATCTCGGCAACTAAATCCTCTCCTCTCATAAGGGCTTCAAATTCCTGCTTGATATCAGGCCTGCTTACTCTTAAAAGCTTCTCGATCAAGCCGTTGGAGCTGGAATTAGCCCAGTATGCATCCAACTCCCCTGTATCCAGAAAGTTAATGATCGACCATGGATTATAAATATCTGTACATTTTCCAAAAGTAAATCCGTCATACCATATTTTTACATCCTCTTTCCTGTCAGAGAACCCGTGTCTGTCCAAAGCATTAAAAACTTCTTTTTCTGTAAATCCGAAAGAGTTTTCATACTTTGCTGTCGTAGTTGTTACTACTTTAAGATTATTAAGGTCAGAAAAAACAGATTCCTTACTTACCCTCGTAATCCCCGTCATAACTGCGCGTTCCAGATAAGGATTGGTTTTAAACGCAGAGTTAAAAAGGCTTCTGATAAACGCAACCAGCTCCTCCCAATATCCGTTTACATAGGCCTCCTGCATAGGCGTGTCATATTCGTCTAAAAAAATGATTACTTTTTTCCCGTAATACCTGGAAAGAAAGTCTGACATCTTATGGATTGCCCACGCCGCTGTCGTATCTTTCATATCAGTATTTACATTACGAAAATAAGCTTTCTCATTTTCTGTTAAAAGCTCCCCTTCAAGCAAAAATATATTTTTGCTGTACAAATCCGCCAAAATCTGATTCAGTGAGTATCTTGTCTTTTCATAATCAGCGCCTTTCACATTTGCAAAAGACAGGCTTATTACCGGATAGGTTCCCTGCAATCCCCGATACTTCATATCATCCCATATCGCCAATCCTTCAAACAAATCATCCCGTCCGGCATATTTCACGGAAAAGAACTTTTCTAACATACTCATATTCAATGTCTTTCCAAATCTTCTTGGACGGGTGATCAATGTCACATCATCCTCCGCTTCCCACCATTCTTTAATAAAATGAGTCTTATCTATATAAAAATTATTTTTTACCCGTAAATCCTCAAAATCCTGTTTTCCCACTCCGACTATTCTTTCCACAGACTCACTTCCCTTCCGCTTCACTGCTGGCGCACCATATATATATTATATCTTTCTGATATCTAAAATACAACCGCCATTTCCAGACATAAAACACGCACAAGGCATCGCATAATTATTAAAAACAGATAATTATACGATGCCCTATTTCATTCTCCTTATAAAACTTACTTTCCAGTATAACGAAAATTAATATTCATTATACCAGATATTATACCGCGCCTTCTACAAATTCCCGCATCCCCTCAAAAATAAGCCACACCGAAGTCGCCCCCGCGTCCTGGTATCCGACAGCTCTCTCCATCAGCGATTTGGCACGCCCGAACTTAGCCTGATACTTTTTCGTATCCTCCACTCCTTGGGCTGCCGCGGCCTCTGCCGCCTTAAGCATCTCGAAAAGTCCTTTGTAAGCCTCTTTTTCCATCGCCTCCACTGCCGGAGCAAGGGCATCTACCATGGTCTTATCACCGACTTGGGCCCTTCCTCTCTCCTGGATGGCTTGAAGGCTCTTCCTCTCCATGCCTGCAAGGTCTGCCGCCGTCAGCACTTGCTTCGGCTCTGCTCCCTTTGCCCCCGCAAGGTAGAGACTTCCGAAGATCACACCCGATGCGCCGCCCATAGACAAAAGCATCGCCTTCCCTGCTTCCTCAAATACGGCATATGCATTTTCCTCCCCTTCCATCCCAAGGAGCTTTTTCTTCGCCTTCTGCATACCGCCTGCCATTCCAATTCCATGATCTCCGTCCCCGATGGCGCTGTCAATCTCGGTCAGGTACAGTTTCTTTGCAATAATCTTGTCTGCAATATAGATCAGCATATTTCTGGCATCCGCCGCACTAAGCTCCGTGAGGATACCTTCTTTGCTCCTTACAATCTCTGCTGCTTTCGTATCACGCTCGTCAAACTCTGATTCATCCGAAACCGCGGTTTTTACATCCCCATATCCTGGCGTTCTCCAACTTGCCTTATTCCCTGGCTCTGCATCTTCCTTATCTGCTTTGCCCCCTGGTGATACAGTTGCATTTCCAACCAGCTCACCCTTTGCATAAAATGGACTGTAGCAAGGCATATCGTAGTATTCTTTCAGCTCCTCATCCAGCTTAAACAAAGTAATGGAAAAGCCGCCCATCTCCTGGCTGGTGCAATAGCTGTTAAGGTCTGCATCGTGCACTCTGATTCCGTCTTTATCCAAGAGCTTTTTTACCTTGCGGTAAGCAATAGCAAGCTCCGTGATGGTCGCAGCGCCAAGCCCGTTTACAAGCACGCATACCTCGTCCCCTGGCGCAAGCTCTGCATCTTCCATGATCTGCGCATACATCTTTTCTACAAGCACGTCCGCCTCCTGCCAGGTGGTGCGAAGTACGCCCCGTTCCCCGTGAAGACCCATGCCGTATTCAATCTCCCCTTCTGGAAGTTCAAAGATTGGCTTATCAATTCCCGGGAGCTGCGCCGGAGCCGTAGCTACTCCGATGGTTTTTGTATTGTCCCGTGCTTTTTCTGTCACTCTTGTTACTTCTTCAAGAGACAAGCCCTTATCACAGGCCGCACCCGCGATTTTTATGACAAACACGTCTCCTGCAATCCCGCGTCGGTCTTCCATCCTGTCCCTGGGCGCTGATGCCACGTCGTCCTGCACCCGCACATGGGCGGTAGAGATTCCATCCCCATTAAGGAACTCTTCACCCATGTCAAAATTTAGATTATCCCCGGCATAACAGCCATATACAAAGAGTACGCCTTTTCCTTGATCAACGGTCTTTGCCGTCTCATAGACTGTGTTCGGATCCGGAGATGCAAAAATATTGCCGCAGGCTGCCGCATCTGCAAGCCCTTTTCCCACAAAACCTGAGAACATCGGCTCATGCCCGCTGCCTCCGCCGACCACAAGGGCGACCTTATCTTTCCTTCTCTGCTTAAGGAGCACGCCGTTCACCTCCGGGTGTTTCTCATAATATCTTCCATAAGCGCTGATGTATCCTTCCATCATCTCCGATACGACATGCTCCGGCGAATTAATAATTTTTCTCATGAAACCAACCTCTTTTCCTATATTCAAATGTGCTACATCTTGATAACGCCTTTGATGACATCCCCTTTATTTTCGATATTATAATTAATGCCGTTTACAATGTCTTTAAAGTCAAATACATGGGATACAATGGACTTAAGCGGAATCTTTCCCTGGCTTACAAGCTTGATCGCCTTCGGATAAAGGTTCCGGTAGCGGAAGATGGTGTAAAGTCTTGCCTCCGCAGCACTTAAACTGCCGATGTCATATGTAATCTCAGAATTGGCACACATTCCTACCAGCGTTACCGCCCCGCCTTTTTTCACCATCTTTGCAGACTGGAGCGTTGTGAACTCAGAACCCGCCGTTTCATAGACAAGGTCGCAGCCGCCTCCCGGAAGAGACTTTATAAATTCTACCGCATCCTGCTCCTTTCCATTGATCACTGTCATCGCACCAACCTCTTTTGCTTTCTCAAGACGTTTGCCTAACACGTCAACCGCATAGATCTCATCGATGCCCGCCGCCTTAAGAGACATGGTCGTCACAAGTCCGATACAGCCGCAGCCAAGCACTACCGCACTCTGCCCCATCTTCGCACCGGAGATGTCCACTGCATGAAGCCCTACCGATAAAGGTTCCATAAGCCCGCCTTCCATCGTATCAACGTTATCGGGCAGTTTAAAACACATGCTTGCAGGATGCGCATAATACTCTAAAAATACACCGTCTCTCTCATGAGGGATTGCCATAAAGTCCATGTTCGGGCAGAGATTATACAAGCCTTTTTTACACATCTCACACTCACCGCAGCCTACGCCCGGCTCAAGGGCCACCCTGTCGCCCGGCTTTAACTCTGTCACACCCTCTCCCACTTCAACGACGGTTCCGCCGGATTCGTGTCCCAGGACAAGAGGCACATCCACGATCCAATTTCCAAGCCGTCCCGCCTCAAAGAAGTGCATGTCAGAACCGCAGATACCTACATATTCAATCTTTACAAGCACCTCGCCCGGCTTTGCCTTTGGTATATCTCTCTCCTGAATCTCCATTTTACGTGTTCCTGTCATTACTGCTGCTTTCATCTTACCTTCCATGTTCCGTTACCTCTTTTCCTGATATTTTTTTAACGATATTTAATTTTTTATGTGGCTGGGACTTTTCCCAACCACATCATATTTTCTCAGGGCTTTATTGCGGGGCAGACATGCCTGCCCCTTGCTTCATATATTTCTTTCCTTCATCTACTCGGCGTAGATTGTCGTTAGAAGATCGTCAACATTTTCTGTTGTGATCCACGGCATATCGATGTAGTCCAATTTCTTCTCAGTCACCTTGCCCTCTAATACATCGTATGCTTTCTGAACGGCCTCCTGTCCTTCCAGAGCAGCATCCTGGTAAACGGTTCCCAGAAGCTTTCCTTCTTTTACAGCATTGCAGCCGTCCTTGATGGCGTCAACAGCCGTAACCACAACCTTATCCTTAACACCTGCTGCCTCTAACGCCTGGATTGCTCCGAGCGCCATCTCGTCATTCTGCGCTACTACTGCGTTGATCTTTCCGCCGAATGTCTCTATCCAGTTCTCAACTAAAGATAACGCCTCTTCTCTGCTCCAGTTTGCTGTCTGCTGTGCAAGCAGCTCAACTTTGCCCTCATATTTCTTAAGAACATTCATATTTCCTTCCAGGCGTTGGATCTGCGCAGACTGTCCGATCGGCCCCTCCAGGATAACTACATTTCCTTTTCCGCCAATCTCATCAATGGCATGTTGCATCTCAAGTTCTCCTGCCAGCACATCATCCGGCCCTACATAGTGATACGGCTGGTCCGTGTTGATAAGCATATTCACGCCTACTAACGGAATCCCTGCCTCCTCGCACATCTCAATCGCCGGAACGATCGCGTCAGAGTCTACCGCTGCCACAACGATGATGTCCACTTTCTGGGCGATCAGGTTCTCCACCTGTGTAATCTGGTTCTGTGCATCATTCTGCGCATCGAGCATAACCAGGTCACAGCCAAGCTCTTTTGCCTTTTCTTCCATGCCGTCCACCATAAGGGTGATGAACTCCGTCATATAGTATACGGTGCATCCGATGGTATAGCCTTCTCCATCTTTCTTTTCTGCCTTTTCTTCTGTTTGCCCGCTTCCTTCATCACTGCTCTCTGTTCCGGTCGTACAGCCCATTAGCATAGATGCTGCCATTGCCAGCACTAAAATCATTGATAACAATCTTTTCTTCATAATCTTTCCTCCTTTAATTTCGTTTTGAATCGATTAATATCGCCCCGAGAATAATCAATCCCTTAACTATCTGCTGGTAGAATGATGATACATTCAAAAGATCCAGCCCATTATTTACGATTCCAAGAAGAACCGCTCCTACGATCGTTCCCCAGAGTCTTCCCCGTCCTCCGGAAAGACTGGTTCCGCCGATAACAGTCGCCGCGATTGCGTCAAGCTCATAGCTCTCACCTGCCTGGGGAAGTCCCGCCGATACCCGCGCCGTCAGGATGATTGCCGCAATCCCGCAGGCAATTCCGCTGAGCACATAGACCATCATCTTGATCCGCTTTACGTTGATTCCTGATACCATGGCCGCATTTTCATTGCCTCCTACTGCATATACATATCTGCCGAATTTTAGTTTCGTCAGCATGATACTTCCCAATATAAATACCACTGCCAGAATGAGTGTGGGGATAGGTATCCCCGCAATGCTCCCTTTTCCGATGGTCAGAAACTCTGTCCGCAGGTTGGAGATCGGCCGCCCGTCACTGTACACATAGGTCATACCTCTTGCAATAGTCATCATAGACAATGTGACGACAAAAGGCGCTGCATTCCAATACGCTACAAAATATCCGTTGTAAAGACCGCACACCGCCCCCACTGCAATTGCCGCCAGTACGATCACGATGATCGGGTAGCTGGTATCTCTGAGTAACCCTGCGGCTATGATTCCTGAAAATGCCACGATCGAGCCTACGGAAAGGTCAATTCCCCCGGTCAGGCATACGATCGTCATCCCGATTGCCAGTATGCCGTTCACGGCAATCTGCCTCACTACATTTAAAAGGTTCGTCACTGTCAGGAAGTTCGAAGATATAAATGACAGAATCACTCCCAGACCAATAACGATGAAGATCAGCATATATGTCTGAATCCACTTTTTATCAAATCCTTTCGCTTTCTCTCCCATCTCTTACGCTCCTCCTTTTTCCACATCTGATGCATACATCATAATTCTTTCCTGCGTAGCCTCTTCTTTCGATAGTTCCCCGGTCTTCTTCCCTTCATAGAATACGATGACCCGGTCCGACATCCCAAGGATCTCCGGCATCTCCGACGAGATGAATATGATCGCCTTTCCCTCCTCCGCCAGACCTGCCACCAACTTATAGATCTCCGTCTTTGCTCCTACGTCGATACCCCTGGTCGGCTCGTCAAAAATAATAATGTCCGGATCCTGCAGAAGCCATTTCGCAAGGACAATCTTTTGCTGGTTACCGCCGCTTAGCTGCCTGACCGTCTGCTGGAGACTGGGCGTCTTGATGCTTAATTTCTCCCGGTACTCCTCCGCTACTTTAAGCGCCTTTCGCTTATTGACAACTCCCATCTTGTTAGACAGTTTAGAAAGGGACGGAAGTATCGTATTGTCATACACGCTCATCTCTAACACAAGTCCGTTCCCTTTCCGGTCCTCCGTCACGTAGCCGATTCCCTTAGATATGATCTTCCTTGGATTAGGTTTGTCCACTTTCTCCCCGTTTATGTAAATCGCGCCGGAAGTCGGATGGGTGATGCCAAAAAGCGCATTCATAACCTCCGTCCTCCCGGAACCCATCAGCCCGGAAAATCCCAGTATCTCTCCTTTTCTCAGAGTAAAGGAAATGTCCTCAAACACACCCTTCTGGCATAAGTTTTCCACTTTTAATATTTCCTCTGCCGCCTTGTTATGTCTCTTCGGGTAGATCTCTGTCAGCTCGCGGTTTACCATCTTTACTACAAGCTCATTCTCGTCAATCTCATCCGCATCGTAAGTTCCGATATACTGACCGTCCCGGAACACGGTGATCTCGTCCGCGATCCGGAACACCTCGTCCATCTTATGTGTAATATATACGATGCACCGCCCATCTTCCTTAAGCCCCTGGATGATGTCAAACAGATTGGCTATCTCCCGCTCCGTGATCGTCGCAGACGGCTCATCCATAATGATGATCTCCGCGTTATATGCCAATGCCTTTGCAATCTCTATCATCTGCATCTGCGAGACTGACAGCTCCTTCATCAGCATTGTAGGAGGAAGGTCAACGCCCACTCTCTCCATCAGCGCCGTCGCCTCGCTGTTCATTTTCCGGTAATCAATGAACTTTCCTTTACAGAACTCCTTTCCAAGAAAAAGATTCTCCGCAATGGTCATATCCATGATCGGACTTAGCTCCTGATGAATCATGGATATCCCATTCGCCAACGCCTGTTTCGGCGTGTGGAATACGACCTTTTCACCGTGTAGAAAGACGTCGCCTTCATCTGCTTGATAGATTCCAGCAATAATCTTCATAAGGGTAGACTTCCCCGCACCGTTTTCCCCCATCAGTGCATGGACTTTTCCCTTTACCAGCCTGAAATTTACATTAGACAACGCAAGGACACCCGGAAAGCGTTTCGTAATATTTCGAGCTTCAAGTACGATATTTTCCATAACCTTCTCCCTTCATCAAATTTTTTATACTTGAATCCTATCATACTATCCGGAAGTCTCAAACTTACCATCTTTATAATAGGGGGGACAATCTTTGGAAGTTGTTTGTTTTTTATAATGTTCTACTATAGTATTGTTATTTTTTTATCCATTTTACCGATATATGTAAATATGATGATGTTGGGGGCAAAAGGTATTTTGAAATTATAATGAGGAAAGATAGTTAAAAGAAAACACCTGACAGTTTGGACTGACAGATGTTTTTTGATACTCAATATTTTTTTAATCATTCACCTTCCAATAACCTGTTTTATTTGATCCAATTCTCTCAAGCAAGCCATTTTCTTTTAAAAAGCTTATCGTATTATCAACAGTAGTTTTACTCTTTTTGGTTTTTTCCTGTAACTGATTCTTTGTAATATTGTTGTTATCACGTATATAATTTAAAATCTGTAATTGCGTTTCGTTCAGATGAACACTCTGTTCATCTCCCGACACAGATTTATCACCCAGTTTATTACCCAGTTTATTACCCATAACATTGATCCAATTGAATGGAATCTTAACAACAATAGCGTTCTCCCTAAATTCAAATGCGCTCTTTCCATATTTTTCGGTTATCTTTGGAACACCTCTTCCTGTTTTTTCACTGATATGAAGCTGCAGGAAAATCTCAGAGAGTTTTTTATTGACCGGAATCGATTCTCCCGAAAAAAATCCCTCCATTGTCTGCTCTCTTGGCAACGTTCCTCTGGATAGTATTTCAATTCTATCAGAATAAACCGTAATCATAGGTTCGTTTCCTTCAACCCATTTGTTATGCAAAAACGCATTAATGATTGCCTCACGAAAAGCATCATTATCAAAAAGCGGAACCTCTTTTCGTTCTACAATCCTATCAGTTTCATCTGCTTGAATGATATTCAGTACATCTCCATATCTCAATACATCATCTAAAGAATACAAGAGACACTGATTGCCAAATTCTCTGACAGAATACATATTATCAGCCTTACTTGTTCCCGAGAAAATAGCCACTCTTACAGGAATATGAGAATTATCCGATAATAGTTGTGCCATAATATTATACTTTCCATCCGCTGTATATAATCCAAGATTGTTTTTATATTGCATAGGATTCAGACTAATACCTTTTGCTCCATAGTAAATTTTAAGTTTTTCAAATGTTAAATCCTGATATTCACTTTCCGTATTTTCGACTGTAGGAAATCCATCTCTTAAAATTGCAAATAGAAAAGATTCCTTTTCTGGATATTTGCGTAATTTTTCCTTACTGGACCCAATACGTATAAATCGTTCCTCTGCATATGCTGTCGGAATAGTTTTTGCTTTTGGTATAGACAATACAACTACCCTCTGATTTTCCATAGCAATCTCATCAAACCGAAAATCTATATCTGGGAAAATCTGTCTTGCCAAAAAGTGTTTTAAAGGCTCGCCGTTCACATTTTGATCTGGATTAAAATTAGTACCTACAACCTCATGAGTATCATCATTTATTCCCCAGACAAAATACGCCATTTCCTTGCCTTCATAAGCAGCGCTATTAGACAGCGCAGAAATGTATTCACCCAATACCTTGGCCTCAAACCAGTTTTCTTTGAATTCGAACCATTCTCTTTCTGTATCATATAATCTCAACTCGTTAACAATATCTGCTAATGATTTCATTTCAATCTCCTGTTACATTTTATTACCCACTTTATTACCCACCCATAATATAACACACAGGTAATTTCCCAGACAATAAATATTTTGCATTTATTGTTTCCTCAACAAAGATTAAAATTCTTTCAATGTAAAAGAAACTGTCCAAAAACCTTTATAAAAAGTATCCTTTTCCAGTTTCGCCTTAAAGACATTCACCACACCCTGACGAGCAACAGCCCTCTATGTGGTTCCCGCGTCTCTCCGCTACTGTCTGCTTCCACCGCCAACAATGATACACCATAGGAATCTGGCAGAGGAAGGACAGTTTCATCAAATTTCAAATATTCAAAAAATGACTCGAACTATTGATTAACTTTTGGATATTTTCTGGTTTAAGCATAAATTGCAACAGGAATTACTATAACAGCAGGAGCATTTATTTTTGTCTTCAATTCAGGTAAATTAAATTGCTTCATATCTGATGTTTTAAATCCTGAGAACATTTCATTTAATAGTTCTTCCGACAGGATAGATAATGAGGTTTTTCTAAGAAGGTCGATGTTTTCTGTATCTTCTTTACATATTGATATTACTTTTCCAAGTACTTTAAAATGTCCACCAATAATTTCCGAAATATTATCATTAGCAAGATACTGTTCTTGTGCTGATAATACCGCAGTTCCCTTAGAGTCGGACAAAATGAAATCAATTGTACCGCTATGTTTCAATTCATCAGCAAATGACATGATTTGCTTTATAATTTCATTTTCTTTTTGCTTTTGGGTATTTACCCTTGTCTTATTACCAAGCTGTGGTTTGTCGGTAAAAATATCAGCCATACGAAAAAGGTCGATAAAAATATCCATATAACTTATTAGCGGATTCTTTTGCAATTCCCCTTCGACTTCAATGAAATCTCCCACTTGCATTTTAAAAAAATCAAAGTCCGATTTCAACATTTTTTGCTCTACTAAAAATCCACGAAATTTAGACAAGAGAGAAACATTTGTATGTACCTTTTCTTTAACGACACTTTCGTCTTCACCTTTGTTACCAGCTTGGCTTAGCTCACCAGATATGTCAATTTTTAATAGTTTGCTTAAAATAGTCGCAGAAGTTGATACCCCCGCATCAATTTTTTGAGTAGCATTATTTTCTTTATGCTCCGTATAATTCACTTGGCTTACCATTGAAAACCCATCTTCCATAATAGCAAGCATATCCAAAACAATTTTTTCATTAATATATATCGGAACAATGAGTCTATCCAAATTTATATTGTTTTTCATTATTTAATTTCCTTTCTATATTAGTTTTTTCAGTTAATTTTTCTCTATCATATATCTTAACAATCAATTCGAAATTATATTAAGCTACTGTTTCGATACAAAACGCTTATGATATTTTCACCCCTTCTTCAAAAGAAGTTCTGAATTATAGCAGGCTCTTTTCGTGCAATTTTCATAGACTCGGCAGACTCTTCCGTCTTTTTGATTTTGTCCTTTAATTACTTCTTTTCCACTTGCCACATTTGTCTTTAACTTTCCTCACAAAAGGTGTCCCAACAGCGGCTCGATGACGCTATACAGATGCACTTTGTTCGTCAAAATATCGATCTGCGATATAACCGGCAGATTCTGCCCAAAGAGCATTTTCAGTATTCTGAAGAATTGCATATGTGTTGGAACTATAAAACGCGGTTGTTGCATCAGGAAAAGATAATCCCGTACGCTCCATAATAATTCTGATTGTATCACGAATTTGGATACACATATTCATTGTAATATCTTTTCCGTTAAAAAAATATAATGGTTCACTCATATAGAACCCTCCTTATTCTCCTGAATAGAGAAACCTGTGCGCCTCTTCCTTGCTTATCATCTTTCCGTGCCTCATATACACGGTCCTTCCGCTGCAATAATTCAACTCTGCAGTGTTCGACGTAATGATAAGGATCGGAATCCCCCGCTCCTTAAGTTTATAGATCATCGTCCTCGCCATCTCCCGCGCCTGGATATCTCCATCTGCAAAAGGCTGGATACATATAAGAAGCTCCGGAGAGTATAAAAGCCATCTGCCATACAGCACCTTCTGCACGTCAATAGAAGAAAGCTCTCGAATCTTCTTCTTGTAGATGTCTTTTTCAAGGATATCTTTAAGGAGTATCTTAATACTCTTCTTATACTTCGGTTTCGTCCATATCCCATTTGCCTTCCCGGCAAGCAGAAGCTGAAGGTTATCCATAGCGGAAAGCTCGCCGAACAACGTCGCCGCCGCGGGATTGCCCTCGGCAATACCGATTCCATCTTTAAGTCCCCTTATGTTCTTCTTTATCTCCTTGCTATCCCCCCGCATCGCAAGTTTCCCGGACAGAACCGTAAGTTTCCCTCTGAGAACTCCCGTAATCTCCTCAAAGCTTTTTTCATCCATGCAGAGAAGCTTTACAATCTCTCCCCGTTTTATCTGGATGGAAATACTCTGAAGTCCTGCCGACGTAAGACCGGCAATCTCAACACCGTCTTCTTTCGTCGGCTCTTCGAAAAGAAAAGCCCGCTCACTGGAGCGCTTTTCCATCTCATCATAGTATAGTATCGTATGGAGCATCGTATAATCGCAGTCCAGGATATCCTTCACCGCGCACGTCCTGCCATGTTTTATGATGACCACTGTATCCGTATATACAAAGTCAATATCTTCTAACGGCTCCACAATGATTCCCGACATTCCTTTTCCCCGGAGCTGTTCCAAAAGCTCCGACACTTTCCGCTTTTCATTACTGCTCAGTGTATTGGTCAGAGATGTCAGTATGATAATGCGCTTTCCTACAAGATAAGCCTTTATGATCTCAACCTGCACCCGTTCAAAAGGTGTCAGCATATGAGTGGGCTTCTCCACATCAACCGAAAGCCCGAACTCCTGAAAGATTTCCAGTGCCTGCCTCTTATCCCTGCGGCTTTTCACCCAATTTTCCTCCACTCCCGCACGGATCAAAAAGATATTTTCCTCAATTGTCACAGAATCGATCAGATTGCTCTTACTGGAGACCACTGCTATCTTTGCGCCCAACAGCCGCGAAATCTGGTTTTCCGGAATCTCCCGCTCTCCATACCAGACTTTTCCGTAATCCGCCTTTTCCTCGCCCGTGGCAATCTTAAGGAACATCTGCTTTTCCTGGATATTGTCAAAGACACAGTGTATGATCTCTCCTTCAAATATCTGCAGCCGGACTTCTTTAAGGAGCGCTCCCTTTTTTAGTTTTTCAATCCTAAGCCTCTCTTTTTTCATAGCTCCCTCTTGCGGATCTTAGGCAGGATAATCTGTACATCCGTCCCGATTCTTTCCACACTGTACAGATGAACGCCGTACTGCTCCCCGAACAAGAGCTTGATCCGACTGTTGACATTCTTCATGGCGATCCCTCCGCGCTTTTTCTTCTCCTCCCCCACATAGCTTACCGCCACCCGCTCAAAATAACTGTTGATCTTATCCACCTGTTCTTCCGGCATCCCTACACCGTCATCCGAAACTGTGATCATCAGCTTATGAACAGTCGTTTCCAGTCTCACCCGCACAGTCCCTCCTTCCACTTTCCGCTCAAGTCCATGGAAGATGGCATTCTCCACAAAAGGCTGGATGGTAAGTTTCGGGAGCTTGAGCTGCAAAAGCTCGTCCTCCTTTGGATAAGTAATCTGAAGCTTTATCTTCTCGCCAAACCGGTAGTGCTGGATCGTAAAATAATTCTCCACATTGTCTATCTCTTCCTCTAACGTAACAAGGCTGTCCACCCCCGTAATGGAATACCGGAAAAATACAGACAGAGCCTCCGTCGTCTCCGCAATGCTGTCAAGTCCCGCGCAGATGGCATCCCCCCGGATCGCCTCCAGTGTATTATAGAGGAAATGGGGGTTGATCTGGTTCTGCAGAGCAAGATACTCCGCCTGTTTTTTAGACATCCGGATGGCATCCTGTTTGTTCAGAAGATGCCGGATCCTTTTCATCACCTCGTCCCACCGGGGCATCCACTCATACTCTGTCTGGAACAGTTCTTCATAAGCCTGCCCATCGGCAAATCTCTGGTACAGCTTTTCCGTCTCCTTATATGGACGGTACAGTCCGGTCAGCAGCATATTCACGATCAGCACATAGAAAAAAAATTCACCAAATATCACCCAGCACAAAGGAGATACCGGAACTATCTCCCTTGATATAAGAACACACAATATAATAATGTTAAACCCGCCCGCAGCCGTGAGCGCGCCAATCCCCATCATCACTCTGTATGACAATTCCTTCCGCCGCAACCTTTACGCCCCCTTAGTTATATAATTTCCTGAATTCCGTAGGCGTGACCCCGGTAAGTTTCTTAAACAGCCGGGAAAAATATTTGATATCCGAGTATCCCACGGCATATGAAATATCCTCCACGGTATTCTCCGTATTTAGAAGCATGTTTTTCGCATTGTCAATACGTATCTTTTTCAAATATTCCGAAAAATTCATATCCGTCTCTTTCTTAAACATACTTGAAAAATAAGTGGCATTGAACCCAATCTCCTTACTTACCATCTCAAGCGTGAGCGGCTTGTAATAGTTGTCGCTGATATACCTCTTGGCTATCCTTATGGGTCTCGCCTCCACGTATTTCTTCTCCGCGATCCAATGCATAAGCGAACTAACCATATATTCCGTAAGGTAGTCCATCGCCCTGTCTATGGAGCCGAACAGCTCCAAGTTCCTCTTAAGCTCTGCGTACTGGTCAGGGATAGATATATTATAGCTGTGTACGCCGAAGTAAAACAGTGTCAGTATCTCCCTGTACACCTCCGCCACAACCGTACCGTCCTTGGCCGGGCTGTTTTTCAGCGCCCCGCATATAAGCTCCAGCTCTTTTCTTATATTTTCTATATCCATGATTTCTATATAATTGAGAAACCGCTTTTTAAACGTATTGTCAATGTAGTTCTTCGCACTGTCCGCATCCCCCGCTTCCCGTTCATCCTCCCGCTCTTCCTTCTTAAGCAGGAAATCATCTGCAAAATAGAACCTGTCCTCCATCGCCGCCCTTGCATCCTCAAAGCTTACAAGTACCTGCTGGATACTGTCGATACATTTACCGAGAGCTAAGTATACGGATATCTCGTCAAACACATCCTGCAACCGGACAAGGTCTAATTTCACTTTCTTAAGGCGTCTGTGGGTTTTCTTAAGCTCCTCCTGCGTTCCGTTAAAAAGCCCGTAGATCTCACCGTCTATGATGTTAAGCACCGTCTCATTGCAGACACCCTGCAAGGATTCCCTTAAAAGCTCTGCGCCCTTTTGCAAAAGGAGCCTCCTTGTATCCGCATCTTCCTTTCTCTTCACCGGAATCATCTTCACGATCAACGTCTGATAATACCCTTCCACAAATCGGTAATGATACTCCCCATTGATCTTCTCACGAACGAAGAATCCTCCGAACTTTTCCGGGCGTTTCAGCAGGTCTTCTAAGAGACTGCGCTTGACCTTTTCCTCATTCTCCTCCAGTTTCTTCTGGACATCCTCCCATTTCCTGGCATCCCGAACCTCTTCCTTATATCTGTCCAGAATCTTCTTAAGCGTCGCCATCAGGTCTTTCTTCCGGATTGGCTTCAGCAGATAATCCTCCACCCCGTACCTGATTGCATTCTGGGCATAGTCAAACTGGCTGTACCCGCTGATGATCACAATATGCATATTCGGATACAGCACCTTTGCCTTCTGGATCAGCTCCATACCGTCACAGCCCGGCATCCGGATATCCGTGATCATCAGGTTCACCGTGTTCTCCTGGATGAAACTGTACGCCGATATCCCATCATTGACAACGCCCGCAATCTCGAACCCCAACGCCTCCCAGTCGATCAGGTTCACGATAAGCTGACATACCTTTTTTTCATCGTCTGCAATCAATACCTTTAACATTTCTCAATTTACTCCAGTCCTTTTTGCTTCTCTGCCTCTCCCTCCAGCAATTTTTTTGTAATACCTTCTATATTATAATCCGGCGCATACGGCTCTGCAATATTGCAAATATTCCGGATCACATCCTCGTCCTCCTCCAGCATGTCCGCAATAGCTGCCGCTTCCATCCCTTTTGCAAGCTTTTTGCAGACCAATCTCGCCAAATTATATATCCGTCCTTCTTCTCTGCCCGCTATTCTGCCTTCCTCTCTGCCCTCTTCACGTTCATAATATTTTTCTTCCCATGCCTGCATATACTTCACCCCGATTTCCTCATTAACCTTCACCTTACAAACCCGGTCATGCACACGTTTCACTCTTTTGCTCTTTACCTGATTCGCTGTTTCATTTGTGGAGCGCTCTGCATACTTCAAAAACTCTATGAGTTCTTCCGAGACTTCATCTGCATTTTTCCCTTTTGTGCTGATGAATATCTTTACCGCCCCATCCCCGAGACTGCATTCGGGCACTTCTTTGCATTTGTTTTCAAATGTATACACATATTTCCCATACCCAAACAGATCAAAAGTCATAATTATGATCACAAATGACCGATTCAGGAAATTATAATTCGGAACTCCCGGCTCTAGCAGACCTGTATCTATGAGCGATTGATAATACCTGCTCCGCTTTGCCAGATCTGTCTTTCTTGTATCCTGCATCTCCGTGTTGTAGATACTCTGCTCTTCGCTCATTGCAAACACATCCATCCGGATAGAGCGTATCAGCGGCGATACCCTGAGTTCCTTCTCCGTCTGCGGCTTGTCTAAAAGGGAAATATCTCTTCCGAAAATAATACTTAAGACATCCTGATAAGTCTCCCTGTCCTCAAGCACTTCATCAAACAGAAAACGGTCTGTAAGGTTTAAATCCTTTAATGGTACAATATTTTGTTTTTTCTTATTCTTCATATAACTCCTCCTAAGTGTATCATAAACATAATAAAATTAATAGCGTCCCTTTTCTGTCCGATTTTTAAATTTGTTGGATTCTTAGGCGATATGCCGTTCATCTGAAAATTTTTAGAATTTTGATTTGCTTTTTATAATAGCACTGCTTACTTATCTTTGCAACAGAAATTTTTTCAAATCCCAAAAAACGGCAGGATATCCTGTTCGTTTCGATACCCTGCTGTTTTTTGTGTTAGTTTATCTTAATTGTCACTGCTTTCTTTTTGCCGCTTCCGTCTGTCGCCGTAACGGTTATCTTAACTTTCTTGCCCTTTCCTGCTTTTCGCGCTTTCACCTTGCCAGAGCTGCTTACTGTGGCGTACTTCGTATTACTGCTGGTCCATTTGAGTTTTTTGTTAGCGCCTTTTGTGGCTGTGACTTTAGCTTTCAGTTTCAGCGTCTTGCCTGCTTTCATAGATTTCTTGCCGGAAATGGTTACTTTCTTTACCACCCCTTTCATAGACTTTATCTTGTAGGTCGCTTTCACCCCGCTACCGTCTTTCGCTGTCGCCGTAATCGTTACAGACTTTCCGCCGGATTTTTTCTTCATGGTGACTACGCCTTTGCTGTTTACCGCAGCAACTTTTTTGTTGCTGGATGTCCATGTGATGGATTTGTTGGACGCATTAGCGGGTGCAATATTGGCAGTAAGCTTTATTTTCTTTCCGGCAGCTATTTTTTTAGAAATACCAGAAAGCGTAATTGCAGATACTTTAATATTCTTTCTATCTCCTGCTTGTATCCCCGTGTTGCTTCCGGAATCCGAACCTCCTGTCCCGTTCCCGGGAGACTCTGTCTCATCTCCGGGTACTTCTGTTCCACCCCCGGGTGTCTCTGCCTGATCCGTCAGAACTACTATATCCACCGTCTTATGAATATCGCTGCTTCCTACGGCTGTACATTGCACTATACATTGACCCGCTGCTTTTGCTGTTATGACACCCTCGCTGTTTACTTCTGCAACGGCTTCATCAGATGAACTCCAAAGCACCTTTTTCTCCGTCGCATTTTCTGGAAGAGCCGATGCCGCAATCAGCCTTTTCTCTCCAACTTTCAACTGTAGCTTACTTTCTGTCAGCTTAATCCCTGTAACCGGGGTATATTTGTCCGGTTCTGTCTGGAAAGTACCTTTTGGAGATTCGTTTTCAAATCCATTGACCACTGTATAAGAAGGCATGTCAGAGGAAAGTGAATCAACTGTAATCACAGTATCATTCTTCACTTTGATATTCTCAATATATTTTCTTTCTGCATCTCCTTCTTCTGTAATATTCAATATGACAGAATCCACTGCTCCAATATCCTTCCCCTTGTACTTTAAGGTATAACCGCTGTCCTCCGGGAAACACAATATCTTTACATAATCCTCGTCCAGTTTCTGATATCTTACATAATAATAAACATCCTCTGTATGTCCGCTGCTCTCTTCTCCATCCTTTGCTGTCGCTATTAATTTCCCGTCCCCATTGTATACCTCCACATCAACCGGGCAGGATACTGTAACAGATATGAAAGCTTTCGTCATACTGTCAGTGAATATAGAATCTTTATAAGAATCCAGTGTAGAGGATATCTGTAAAGATAAGGTGTAGTATTTGCTCCATTTCTTATAGGCTTTCGTACACATGCTCTGCAACGTCTGCTCTCCTGCTTTTCTGGTATTCCACAGCATATACATGCTGTAGTAAAGCTTACGCGCATACATATTCTTATCGGAATCGGCTGATGTATAAAAGCTTGTCTGATTCTCAAGCACCCACAGACTTAGACAATTTCCGATATATGCGATTGTCCTCATGCTGTCTTTCAATTGCTGCGTATCCCCGGTATGAAAGATTGCATTGGATATATTTACACCCCAGTCAAATCCGGCTTTGATAATCTTACCATAAGGAAGTGCATCAACTGCTTTGCTGATTACCATATCAACTGCTTGATCAACAACCGCATCTTTCAATGCTGCCGAGACATATCCTAGCTGCTTTACATAAGACCCATGTATTACATTATATAAATCAGCAGCCGCATCCTTTACCACATCAAAACAGCAGTTATCTTTTAAATATAATAGCATCTCTGAATACATTTCATCAGCGTCAGACAGACTTTCCAACTGGTACAAGTAGTTGAAGGTATCCTGCGTCAATGAAAGAATGGTAAGTCCGTCACCCAGAAAATCAAGTCCTTTTGACAGGGTGTTTGCCAGGGTATTCGAACTCATATAATTGTTCAATGCCTTCACAATCTCTGAATTTTCGGAATAACCGCCTTCCACCTGAAAATACGCTGATAGTTTTTTGTAATCTCCCTCTACTAAAAGCTCCGATACTTTCTGCTCTGTAATGATGTTCGACAAATTCTCTATATCTTTGTTGTTAAGCGAAGATGCAATTCCTTCTGCTTTTATATAATCTTTTAATCCTTTTACAAAATAGCCGGCGTATTTTTTCGCATTCTTTGCCATTGCAAGCTGCTCAACATCAGACTGGTATTCCTGCAATAATGTTGCCAATATCTTCTCTGCATCTGCTTTCGATGTGGCAGATGTAAACAAATCTTTCCAACCGTCCAGCCCCCGGTAATATACATCCGATAATATCAAAGTAATCTTGCTGCCAAATGTCATATCATTTTCATGGACATAGATGGAATTCGTAAAATTAGAATCTTTGCATAAATATTTAATCGTATTTAATGTTCCCTTGTTCTTCATAAATGAAACAACATCCGTTTCATAATCCGTCTCAGCAAGATATTTATCCCCACCAGTTGAATCACTGCCGCCGCCCACCTCGTTCTCTTTTCCATCTGAACTCACCGTCCCCGCATAGGTATAGAGATTAGATGACAGATTAAGATTCAAAGCAGCACGCACACCGTCATTGCTAGGGAAGACACTACGACCACGATCGTTGACGTAGCCGTAGCCAAAGACATACGCGGCATACTTCGTAGACTCACCCGGCGAGCGCAGCCACCACCAGCAGTTGCCCTTATACACATCGCTCGTACCGCTCCACGTTCCCATCGCCCTGGCATAAGTGCTGCTCTTGCTTCTTCGCGCCTCATCATATGTACCACTTGATGACACAAATCCATGCGGCACTGCGCTGTCCCCATATGTTTCCGATTCTGACAGGAGGAATATCTTATCTGTCGTATTATTCCCCCCTTCTGTTCCATAGTTGATATTATCATCATTTCCTACAGACGTATTTACGATTGCTGACCTTTCATTCGAAGAAAAAGCACTTCCGATAAAACTTTTACTGCTGTAATCATTTCCCTGTTTATTCGACGATGCACCATAACCATTCAGCCAGCTTCGGATGGTACTGGTCTCCCATGTTATGCTCTCGGATACCGTATTATACTTTTGGTCATCCAAGGCGATATCCGATAAAAGGAATGCTTGATTCCCATCCACTTTCAGCACCCGCCATTTGATCGGCTCGTATTTAAAATAGTGCCAGGTATCAGAATCTGACCAGTTATAATAATCGCTGCCTGAACTTGTATATGTAGCGTCACTTTTTTTCATCCGGCGGTATTTATTCCCGCCTACGGTAATGTCATTATTGGAGTTCCACCCCGTTGCGTTCTGCAGCTTGCTGTACAGCCTGCTGTTTTCTATGATGTCACCGCTTTTCAGCAGGCTTTTATCTACTGCCGTGTAACTATCTGCCGAAGGTACTACCTCCGCCTGGGGATAACTTCCGAACCAGACACAGTCCCACGTTACCTTCTGCCCTGCCTTCATACTGGAATCTTTTTCAATCCTTGGATTATTCAGAGCGGAGGCGGAAAGCGGCTCCAGCTCCTGTGCGACAGCTACCGCGTCAGGTTGTTCGGTCTGTTCCTGCGCTTTTGCATTCTTTTCCTGCTGGCCTTGCTCTTTTTCGGAAGCTTCTGATATCCCACCGTCATCCTTTCCTGTTATGTCTGCTGTTGTATCTGCAGCTCCTGCGTGAGCGCTGTCCGCCTTGGAGGCTTCCTGTGTGTCAGTCTCCTTTTTTGCATCTCCTTTCGGCAGGCTGCCTTCAGCTTGCTCTGCTTCCTTGCCCTGTCTGGTCTGTCTGCTCCACTCTTTGCTTTCTGTCTGCTGTGATGTACCGTCACCACCTTCCTGTGCATTGGCAGTAAGCCTTGTACATAGGCTTACGCACATCGCTGCCGCAAACAGAAAAGCTGTCATCTTACGTATTACATTCTTCTTTCTCACTCTACCTCTCCTCCTTCGTCCTTTTTGAGTTTTTTCATCCGCTGATTTTTTAATCCCCCAAAAATCTTGCCGTTATACATCCTTTGTTTCCATTTATTATAGAAATAAAGCCTATTGATTTCAACATATCATCCTCTCCGCTTATCTACTCCTAAGTTTAATATAAACATAACAAAATTAATAACATCTCTTATCCGTTTTCCCCGCAAAAAACAAGGCATACCAGACCTCTGCATCCGATAGCCATACACATGTTTATTCAACTTTCCAATGTTTATTCAACCCTAATGGGTTAAAATATCCTCGGCAAATTACTATACGTACCCTATTTCCTTTTCCTCTATATACTTATACGAGTAAATTCATACCGTTCTGTAAAGTGTCCATCTTCTGTAATTATATTGCTTTTCACTAAATTCGCATGAGATATTTTTTTAGCCTCTGGCTTAGGCATGTTTTTTAAATTATGTAAATAATCTTTCATTTCATTTATATAAGCCACTTTTTCACGCTCTATCAATTCCACTGGCGACATGACAGTCACCTCCTCATCTTTATCGCAAGAATCATCTGTTTTTATATTTTGCATAATTTCCTCCCTGCTATGAAAAAATTATACACAACAAAACAGCATAATTTGTAGCAACAAAGCAAATCTCTTGGATTATTTGAGTACATTATAAAACAAAAAATAACAAAGCACAATAAAATAATAGCTTTTGTCAACAATCAACCCACCGGGAAATCTGCTTGCTAATTTTTATCATGGATGTTAGTATAAAATTATAAAATAACATTTTTAAATCAGAAGGGGAGGAGACAGCAGGTGGCAGATGTTCTTGAAACAGTGAGTATTAAGTGGCATCCTGGTTTTTATGGCGCGGCAGAACTTGAATTTTTATCAAACAAAGGCGCGCTCGAGTTTCAGAGGGAATTTAACCTAAGTAAAGAACCTATTCGGATGGATTTGCTGATTATCAAGAAGCTTGCGAATATCAGGACTCAGAATGAACTTGGACATATTTTCAAGAAATTCAATGTCATCGAATTTAAAAGTCCTGACGATTCCCTTTCTATAGATGATTACTTTAAAACTGTTGGTTATGCATGTCTATATAAAGGTTTAGGCGACACTGTAGACCAGATTCCGGCTGATGAGCTTACAATCTCTATTTTCAGGGAATCCTATCCGAAGGCAATGTTTGAGGCAATGAAGGATTGGGGACTGGAAATTAATGAGCATTATCCAGGCATATATTACATCAGCGGGAAGCGCATGCCTTTTGATACCCAGATTGTAGTGACAAAACAGCTTAACAAAGAAACACATCGTGCTTTGCGTATTCTATCGAAACATGTGAATGAAGATGATGTCAGAGCGTTTATTGAAAAAGCAGCGCAGATGTCTGAACCTGGGGACAGAAACAATGTAGATGCGGTTCTTCAGGTCAGCGTTTCTGCAAACAAGGATATTTATGAAGCAATAAGGAGGTGCGATAAAGCTATGTGTGATGCATTGAGGGAACTTATGAAAGAAGACTTCGAAAAGCAAGAACAAGAAACGAGACAAGAAACAAAGCAAGAAACATTACTTGAAACAATTAAAAATCTGATGGATTCTATGAAGTGGACCGCTGAACAGGCTATGACGGCTATGAAAATCCCTGATGCCGATAAAGGAAAATATATTGCAAAATTATGATAATCCAGCGATTATATGGGGCTGCCCATTCAGGCAGCCCCCTTGTCACACTATCTATAATTTTCTTCGGTGTCTATACCGCTTCCATCTCCGCTTCTTAAAAAAGTATTCCCGCGCTGCCAGCCCACACAGGGACCCTTCTGCCAACACCGCCCAGAAGATGATCTGGTTATTATCACCTGTTTTACCCGCTCTCCCTTTCCGGCCGCCGGCCTTACCGGGGCTTCCCGAGCCTTTAGAAGGCTTGTCAGAACCTTGGGAAGGCGGTTTCGGCTCGTCAGACGGTGGCTTGGGGTCTTCATCAGGAGGTGTCTCCGGGTCACCCTGACTGTCTTCCAGGATATAGCGCAGAATGATGATCTGCTCACCAGATTCTGTTGCCAGGACATATCTTTTACCGGATACTTCGCTGTAGTCTTTCTCTGATGCCGTACCGCAGCCCCAGTCAAAGTAGGTATACGTGTCTCCTTTGAAAACGGGCTCCCTTCCTACATGCTCCTGCGTATAATGTATGCCGTAGACAGCATCGGTAACTTTCCGGATATCGCTTGTGCCGACCAACGTCTGCGTTCCCTTCTTATCCCGCACATAATATTCATGAACCACCTTGTAGCTAAGTTCCGGCAGCGTGTCGTCAGCCTCCCGCACATAGCGCAGGATGATGACATCATCTCCCTGCTCCGTAGAAGCTGCCCACTGCTGATTAGGATTGCAGCTATAATTCTCATCATCGGACTTTGTACCGTAGCCGGCTTCCATATACGTATATTCTTTTTTCCCATACGTCGGCTTCCGCCCAGCCGTATCTTCGGTATGGGTTGTCCCCAGACGGGCAGCTACGGATTCCATCTGTGCGCATCCTTCAAAGTTATAGACATAACCGTCATCGCGGCTGCGGTCCAGCGTACCGGTAAATATATCGGAAGTATCCTCATCGCTCCCTCCGGTTTCCGATTCTTCGCTTTGTGACTGAGCCGCTCTTCCAGGTTCGGCATCCTTCATCTCAGTACCTTCACTTCCGGTAGATTCCCGGGAATAATACTCATGGATGATATTATAATTTCCCTCCTTACCCGGCTCCCGGTAGTAGCGCAGGATGATAATCTGATTTCCTTCCTCAGTGCCTTCAGCCGCCTTCCATGCATTGTTTGGCCGGTAGACCTTTCCGTTTCCCGCAAATTCATTACCATCTGCCGCGCTCGTCTTCTCCACCACACCATACTGCGGCCTTTTATCCCATTCATAGGCATGGGGCCGTTCTGCGCCCTCGGGCTGGAAATTATACACCTTCTCGACATCATCACCGACATACTTAATACCCAATTCACCATCTTGTACCTGCACGCCGCTGGTGCCTTCCCATTTATCTCCGTCCGCATCCCGGCGGTAATATACATGGATGACATTATACTTTCCCGCCGGCTGTCTCTCACGATAGTATCGCAGAATGATAATCTGGGTGGCATCCTCGGTCACATCAATATAATCCTTCGCAGAGTCCGGTCTGTAACTGATTGTTGTCGTATCTTTTGTATTCGGACTGTTCAAAGCTTCCCCGACACCTGCGGTAACGATACCATTTCCGCCATGGGATTCTTTGGAACGGGATTTCCGATGTGCAGCACCTTCATTGCCGCCGCTTTCGTCTTCGGACAGTTGCTTTTCTTCGCCGCTCGCGGCATCCGGCATATTCTTACCTGCAGCTTCCTGTTTCTCATCATCCGTAACGTGAGCGTTGCCTCCATCCCCATCGTTTTCCGGTTCTTTACTGTCAGCACCGTCCGGAACATCTCTTCCAGACGAAGCCGCTCCGCTTTGATCAGCAGAATCTAACATATTCTCACCAGTCAGGTCCGTCTCTCCATCTTCGGCAACATCCAACACTTTATCTTCCGAGATCGCCGGCTCTCCATTATCGGCGGCATCCGGCATACCATCTTCTGAGGACTCCTGTCCCCCATTTTCGGCAGCATCCGACGTACTGTCATCCGGCGCTGCCCCTTCTTTATCATCTATATTGTCCGAAGCCGCCTTATCCGAAGCTTCCCGCTCTTTGCCGCCTGCATCTTCATCGGATCCGCCGGCAAAATCTACCGGTAATTCCCTGTCCGTCTCCGCCTGTCTCGATTTCGTCTGAGCACCAGGCTCTATGGGGTCCACCCAGCCATACGCCTCGTCAAAATGCTCGTAGGTATTCTCCTCAAAATTAGGGGCATAGCTGATATGGCGGCTGTCATACGTTTCACCTTCATCACGTCCCAGTCTGGTAGTGATCTGGCTGTTCCCTTCATGCGTATATGTGCCGTCAGGTTCCCTAACATAATATTCATGAATATAACGATACCCGCACGCGCCCTTTTTAAAGGCGTTGGTAAAAGTAATGGTTCCTGTAGAACCTGATGCCGTACCGTAGATCGCGCCGCTGTCCTTATAAGACATCTCATATGTTTCAAGCGTGTCATTTTGGGGTGTTATTGTGTATGTTCCCTCTTTCGGCAGTGTTACCGTTACGCTCTCTCCTGCTTTAACATTCCCTTCCTCGGAAAATCCGTCTCCCGCTACCCTGAACACATAATTCCGGGTATCTTCTGATCCGTCCGGATGGCTGCCGAGGGCGGGCTTGCTGATGGTAACAGTACGTTCGCCGCCTACCTGCACCTTGATCTCCTTGCCAGCCTCCGTCGTGCCAAAGGGATATCCCGCGACCTTCATAGAAAAGCCCACAGAAGTATTTCCCACGATACCCTCCGCAACCGTATAGGAGCCCGCGTCAGGAAGCTGAAGTTTTTTACTCTCCCCAGGGAGCAGCTTTACAGTCGTGTCGTTTCTGTCCGTATCTCCCTGAACCAATTTGCCGTCCTTATCCCTGACCGTATAGTAGTATACGATCTGGTCCGCGCCTGGGGCATTGGGATCCGGCAATGCAGGCGCCGCAATCTCGATCCATTTCCGGCTGTCCACAGTCACGGATTCTTGTATGCCTGCCTGTTTGAATGTCTTCTCCGTTTCTTTTTCGTCAAACTCGGTCCAACTCACACCGAGCTTTTTCGCCGTACTACTCTTTACACCCGTAGCGGTAAAATACAGCCGTTTACAGGCATTCATCCTGATTTCAGGTGCATTGGTTACATTATAAGTCAGATCTCCTCTAAAGCCCTGCGAATGTGTCCTGATATTCGTAATTTTTGTCCCGTCATCAGAAGCAACTCCGTAGCGGAAAACAGCATAGGAAGTAGTTGAATTTAATTTATTTTCGCTGCTGTTGTAAAGCGGGCCGAAGCTTACCATCTTGATATAGTCTACATCAAAATTAGAGTAGGCAAGATCCATGTATTTCCAATTGCTTGCTGTTTCGCTGGTCAGCGCACTGCTTTTACCGGTCTTGGTCCGCTTGCTCGTCTGGGGTACAGTCACCGCAAATGCCTCGCTGGCATCGATCGTATACTCCTTTACCGTATACCCACCCTTGGGCAGATTGTCCAGCACATAGGATTCCCCTGAAGCGACAGATACGGTCCGCTTTACGAACTCGGAAGTATCTCCCTCCTCCTTTTTTGTCCGGTCTATTGTATAATAATGAAGCGCCCCGTCGTCCTTCTTCCCACCGGCTGTCAGTGTCAGTATCCCCGGAGTTCCATTGATATAGAAGATACCATCCTTTCCGGAATCAACTTGTGCCTTCCTCTCTCCCATCTGAACCTGGTAGCCATCCGGCGCCGCGATCTGCTCGATAGTGTAAATAGCAGCACTGAGTTTCTCAAGACTTTTTTTCTCCCCTGCTTCCAGAGAAAAGACCTCATCCACTGACTTGTAGCCGCCTGGCTTCTCATGGTCGTTGTAAAGTCTGTTAGTGACATGGTACCAAAGCTTCTTAGGACCGGTACTCGTACCCTGAACCTCCGGCCGTTTTATAGTAAGGGTAGAATTGTTCCTTAACTGTACCTCATGTTTTCTATTGTTAACCCGCACACTGGTATCTGAAGAAGAATTGGACATGTTATAGTGATTCCCATTACTGTCTGAGATATCAATATTATCTGTAAGCTCAGTTACCGTAACATCAAAAGGACCATCTCCGCTATACACTTTAGACTCCCAGCTTGTCTGACCGTCTTCGCCTGTCCGGGGAAGGACGACTTCTTCTTCCAGCTTCTCATCTACCCACCGGTCCACACCGTCAATCGTCTTCCTTACCTTCTTGGTTCCCTGAATCTTGAACGTGTATTTCTGATCTTGGGCTTGCTGCTTAACAAAATCCCTCACGTGAGCAGGAACCGCTTCAAAATCGAAATCTTTCTTGATGACCAGACTGTAACTGCTGCTGTCTCCTGTAGCAAACACCACGGTACACACCGCCAGTATGGACATCATCAGGAGCAGACAGGCTCCAAATATTCGATTTCGTTTGCTTTTAACATTCATCGCATACTTACTCCCTTCTAAAAATATTCCGTCAATCCCCGGTCAGCCGCCGGTTCACCTCCGCCGCTATCTCATCCATGCGGCTCTTAAGATAAGGTCCCGGACATTCCGTCCCGCTGCGGAACATACTGTGAAGCGTAAGATTCCCGGTTTCATCCCCGGTGTATCTAAGCTCCTCAATCCCGTTGCGCCGGCAGATATCCGCGCACAGGTCTATGAGTCTTTGATATGCTGTATCACTTACATGCCACTCTTCGCCGACCTCGTCGTTGGCCACCTCGACCGTCACCGCCTGGCTGTCATTTTCCGGACTGCTGGAGGCCCAGGACTGATTGGACTCCTCCACATAAAGTCCCACCCGCCCTTTGCTGTCGATGGCATAGTTGGCAGAAGCCCGGTGATCCTGTTTGGCGAAAGAATCACCCAGCTCTTCCAGCGTCAGATTCCCCGCCATATGATGAATCGTCACCTTGCGAATGTTATCTCCCCGCGGGAAATCTGCATTAGGGGAGAGATATACATATTCGGTAAATGGGCTGTTATCCTTAATCACTTCCGTCTTTTCGGCTTCCGTCAACTTCCTTCCCACCGTATCCGGTATCTGGGACCGAAAAAGCAGGCACAAAACTACTACCATCCCGCCAGCGACGCAAAATCCCGCCAGCAGCAGCCATATACAGCGAAACTCACTCTTTCCCTTGCTCACCTTGCATCCTCCTATATCTACTGTATCGTATGATACAGGCTGTAGGCAAACACTCCGGCAAATAAGACAAAGACCATCTTCACCGCCATGCCGCTTATCTCTCTTTCTCCTTCTTCCGGTTCGCCTGTTACTACCAGCACAAATGCCGTAATTCCCAGATAAAAAAAACTGGTATCGATCAGATTATGAAAGAGGAAGGCTGCTGTACCAGCCCGCAGGGAAGGTGCTTTTTTCTTACACAAAGCGCGAAGCCCCGCCACAATCACCATTACCATAGCAATCCAGCCCATCTCCACTCCTATATGAATCGGTATATTATGTATGTGCCATGTGTTAAAATATTTTCCGCCGTCACTTAAATCCAGCATCCTCCACTTAAGGGGTCCTACCCCAAAAAGAGGATTCACTGTAAGATAACTCAGACCGCTTCTCATCATCTCAAACCGCTCTGTAAAAGTGGCAATAGCGCTTGGCCGAAGAACCACCGCTGCCGCCGCCACCGCAAGCCCCAGCGCAGAGATTAAAAAAGCCATCCGTGGATATACCTCTAAAAAATGCCCAAAAGTCTTCCAGCATACTGCTGCCGCAATCCCATAGGCAAGAAGGAACAGGCATACCCAGGGGACGCTGGTCCGCGCGGCTGCCAGATAGATCAGTATGCCTGTCCCCATTCCCAGAACGATTCTGGAAAACAGCCGGCAGGCATATTGGAAAGTCTCATGCCAGGAGGCTTTCCGTCTCTTCCCTGTTAGCAGTACCGCAATTCCAACCGCCAGGGACAGGAAGCTGCCCATGGACAATGTCAGTGCCAAAGCAATCAGAAAAACCGGCTCCAATCTAAGCAAAAGCTCTCGCAACTCACATTCTTCATCCTCCTCTGTACACCACACCACGGCAAACCAACCCACTACAGAATATATCCCCATAGCATTGGCATTGCCCAGCAGCCCTGACATCCGGCCTGTCCGGCCCCAGATGACTGCCTGAAAGATAAATCTGCCAATACCTGCCGCCGCGATACCGCCTGCCACAAGGATACAAAAGCGCTTCAGCAAGCGCAGTTCATCTCTGCAAAGACAACCCATCAAAAGATAGATAACCGGAAACAGCACATGCATAGTTCCATAACCATCCACAATATTTCCATAAGATGCATAAGATGCGGCCATAGCAGCCAGATCATAGATAATAAGCGGAAACAATATACGCAGATCCACCCGGGCAACGCCCCGCGTTATGCCCAACGCACATAAAAGAATACCCGTCATACCCGCCACGCGAACATCTCCCACTCCAATCATGGCAAGTATCAATAAAGCCAGAGCAAGGCAAAATGCCGTATAATGGTCAATCAGGCTCTCTAATCTCTGTTGAAACCCACGAGCCATATTCTGTTCCTCCTCTGATGGTTGGATATATTTAATAACTGGATAAAGATATATTAAACAAAGAACTCCGATTCCTCACAGGAAGAATCAGTAAAAGACAAATGCTGCAAAACATAGATTTATTCAGCTATTAAGACACAAATATATTTACTGCCGCAAAACTTTTTATATTTATACGTGAATATTATAAGACAAGATTTCAAGCACTGTCAATAGGGTGCCTCCCAAAAACAGCAGGACTTTACTGTTCGCTCCGTTCTCGGCAAAATTCAATAATAAATATAATATGTATGATAATAAGAACATAAGCAACAAAAACAGTTTGGAATCATCCACAAAATGCTGCT
>CAJUMF010000028.1 GCA_910586965.1 uncultured Dorea sp.
GATTTCTTTCTCTGCTTTTTGAATTAGACTTACTATCAGACTGAACGCATCGTAATTCTGTCCGTCAAAAAATATCTTTTGGCTGGATTCCTCATGTTCGGATATGTACGCAAATATCTGCTCTAATTTTTCGTCTGTCTGTTTCTGATACTCTAGCTGCCGCAATTCAACTGTGCTGATACGTTCAAAGAGAAGATAATTGTTAGCAATAAAACGCCACATCTCTATAAACGATTTCATTATACGAATGCTTACTTGTATAGCTACATCACTTCGTAAAACAGCAGACAACATAGCGATTCCCTGTTCCGTAAAAACATAGGGTAAGTATTTACGATGTTTCCCTCGCCCCTCATTTTCGTTTAAGGTCGCAATTTGCGACCTTAAAAATTCTGTTTCTTCTGCGGTTAGTTGAAAACGGAATTCTTCTGGAAAACGTGCTATATTTCTTTTCACTGTTTCATTGAGCCTTTTAGTCTCTACTTGGTACAGCATCGCTAAATCACTGTCTAGCATAACCTGCTGGTTACGAATAACATAAATCATGCTTTTTATATCGAATTGAGTTGGTTCAATACTTACTTCTTGAATATTATCATTTGTCTTTTCCAGAGCTGTTTGTTCTGTATCAGCCATCTTTATCGCCCTTTCTATTCTGAAATGCCAGATTAGAACCTCAAAACTATGAGTAACTTAAAATTCCAAATCAACTAACATTGTCTTAAATATATGATCATAAAAATAACTCTCTCCTTTTCAATTAGCAAAATTTCGGATAAAATTCTTCGGACAATTAGCAGAAACACCATTCTGATTAGCAAACTTAGATAGATAGGAATGCCGAAAACTCTGGAGTCCCAGCGTTTTCGGCATTTCTTCAGACGTCGCTAAGAGGATTCGAACCTCCGGCCTACCGCTTAGGAGGCGGTCGCTCTATCCTGCTGAGCTATAGCGACATTCATGCTCATTTATTCTACCACTCAGCAGGAAAAAAATCAAGGAAAATTATTTTACTTTTACACTCTTTGCTTTAGACCACCCGGAATATACTTTAACTGACCTCCCGTTAAACTTAACTGTCTTGTAAGTCCTTATTCTCACATAATACTTTTTCTTTGACTTTAGCTTTGATATCTTCACAGATGTCTTTTTCTTGCTGACAGCCTTCGTCTTCGTACTGCTGCCAAAATCCTTTTTCAGACTGTACTGGACTTCATAGCCTGATATCTGGGACTTTTGCTTTTTCCATTTCACAGTCATCTTTTTCTTTCCTTTGGAAAGCTTTGAAAGTTTTGTTCCTTTCGGTCCGATGGAAAATGTTTTCTGGACAGAACCGCTGTAATTTCCTTTAAATACGATATTGACTGCATACTGCCCGATTTCCTTTCTCCCTCCCGGATAATAAACCATATAATTTGACGGCGCAACCGTCTTTCCTGCGCTGTCTTTTACTGTCACTGACGGAGTTATTACATTTCCGCTGTATGTGTAGCTTACACCTGACAGGGCAACTGTTTTCGGGTAAGAAATCACTGTACGGCTCTTCTCTTTCCTGCACACAGAACATGCCGTAACAATGCTCCCGTTTCTGGACACGGTTGCTTTATTAACTGTAGCAGCATATTTATGTCCGGTCAGAGGAATCTCCGTCTGCTCCTTTTCTATGCCGCAATTCTCACAGTGAACACTGGTAATGCCCATCTGCGTACAGGTGGCTGCTTTCACAACGCTGTTCACCCAGCTATGTCTGTCTTCTATCAACCCTTCTGTTTCTTTAAATCCGCACGACTGACAGACACGTTCCCTGTAATCGCTCTGGCATGGGGATTCTATTGTTTTCCACTCCGTAAAATTATGTTCATGTCCTTCCAGGACTTCGTAATAGAAAGTATTTTCCTTTCCGCCGTATTTTACCGTCGCTGTCCTCTGCCCTGCGGAATTCGTATCAAAACCTGTTATCGTGTATGCTCCGGCCGCAACCTCTCTTGAATCTTTCGTATAATTGGCTGTCACCTTAATTCCGGTACTGTCTACCTTATCCCCTTTAAAATACGATAATTTGTTCGGAGGAACAATTGTAAGAGACAGCAATTCATTCGCGGTTTTCTTCGTCTTTGCTATTATTTTATTATCAAGTTTCTGTACATAGCTTATGAAAAGCTTGTTATCTGATGATGTAAGTGAAATACTTTGCCCCGCACTGCCGACATCCAACCCTTCCTGTATATAGCTGTCCTTTTCTGTATCATACTGATACACCTTTGTATTTCCTTCTCCTGATGTATCCGACACAAGAACATATAGGTTACCCTGCGTGACAGATATACTTGGTTCAAACACAGATATTCCGGAGCTTTTTCCTATCTTCCAACTTTGCCCGTCATAGGACGCCATCTTCAGATTTTCGCCGCCAAGCGGTATATATATTTTTCCGTCTAAAGATTCAATGTCATATGTATTTCCTGAAAATGACCCATCATCTACCCTGGTAAAGTTAGAATTTCCTTCATACCTGAATATCTTAATCCTATTTCCATCAGATGCATCTCTTACTGTTGCGTATATTTTACCATTCAGCTCGCACACCTTTGGCTGACCACATGCATATGATTTCTCAAAGAACTGTCCAATCTCTGAAAAATTATTATTCTCTATTTTTCCTAAAATAGCTTTACTGCTTTCCTCTGCATATGTAAGATATAACCCCTGCGTTGTCTCTTTAATATCAAAGTCGCCATCTACTTTTTCTTTCGTTAATATATCTGTCCACGTACCATTTCCATTATACTTCTTTATATATAGTTTTTGTTCATTCGTGGTATATGCAAGATATAATTCATTTTTATATGAGAATAATTTTTTGTCTGATAATCCTCTACTTACTTGTATATTACTTCCTAACGCCGTCCAGCCGTCATTTTTATAACTATATAACTGAAAATTTTCACTGCTGGCTGATGCAGGATTATATGCAATTAAATATTGTGTTCCATTACATGTTGTTATTGCTGTACTTTTGCTGGTACCGTAATCACTGGAACTGCCATCTGTAAACCCTGTATCCTTCCACAAATCAAAATCCGCACCATCCGGAATAGATACGTCCAATGTCATCTGGCTGCCGTCACTGTTTCTCTTTACGTTATTGATAACAATTCCTGAATTACTTCCGTCTGAAAATGTCAACGCCCCGTCCGCCAGTTTTTTATCTAAATCTTCCTGTCCTATGGACGTCTTCCCATTAAGATCTGACAATGCAGCATTTATTACAGTCATACTCTCGTTATAGACTCCATCATTTGTTTCATATCCATTCTGCCCTTTTTGCGGACGGAATATATAGATTCCGGTATTTCCATAATAATTGCTGAGTCCTGTGACAGTCGTATTTACCCGATAAACAATCACGCCAGAATTCTGATCACTGAATAATGCAGAATCCAAAGAATCATTGTCGAGAGGGTTTTTATCATTTCTCCCTGATTTTCTGTACTCTACTACAAATATCTCATGTTCATTCAGAGGAGACTTCAAGATATATGCCTGATTTCCCGCTGCTTTATCCTGTGTGTCCAGTGTTAAGCTTGCGCTTTTTGTTATTGTCTCTATTTCCAGCCAATTCGTATATTTCATTCTTGTATATGCAAGAGGATAAGAAATTCTATAAGATGCAGATGCCATTATATCCCATATATACACCGGATGTCTGCATGGCTCTTTCGGGTCTTCCAAATTCCCTCTGTAAAGATCCGGATACCCCAGTGAATGGAGAAATTCATGAATGATAACTCCCGACTGTTGATCCTTGATTCTATCCGTACTGAGCATATTATATGTTCCAATGCTTTTACCGCTCCACTTTACGGTAGAAGTTGGAAAATCACTTTTATGTGATACAAGCGTAGGTATCACTGAAGTAGAACCTGACGGCGGAGCACCTTTCATTACTACGGTTAAATTATCGATGTATCCATCATTGTCATAATCAACTAATTTACTGCTAATACCTGGAACCTTAGCTAATACTTGCTCTATGATCAACGAATCTACATTTTTCTCCTGCGCCTCTTTTTCAGTCATAGAGAGCTGGCAGGATTTGATTGATGTTCCGTTATCCTGTGGAAATATATTATGTATTTCAAATTTTCCATAGGAAACCGTCTTCAGATAATTTTTCATGGATCTTCCATGTTCGCCATTATAATACTTTATAATTTTGTCGCGATTTTCTTTTTTTGCAAAATAAGCGGCATCTTCTGACGCTTTACTTCCTGAAAAATGTGCGAACAACACTACATTAGCAAAATCTCTCTTCTGGATATCAGACGCCTTTGCATCTGTCCTTATATCAAAAATTCCTGCTAATAAAGATATTAATATGCATGATACTATGAGTTTTTTCCTCATATATTATACCCCCACCACCACCCAATTTCAGTATGTTTATTTTTAGCGACTGCTGGTAATAAATAATTTAGTCAAAATTTATCTTCCCCTGTAACCATATATTTCCTTTAAATCTCCGCCCATTTGCTGGCTCACCGACTACTCTCGCTTTCGGTACACATAAAGAAAATCTCAGATCATTAACCTCCAGATCCATAATATATAATTCTTCTTTTGTTAATTTATTTTCTGTTACTGTATATTTTAAAATTGTTCCAAGAATAGAATACTTATCACACTCTATCCCAAAAGGCATAATACTCGTATCAACAATACTGAAAATATCCTCTGAAATAAGTCTTCTCGATACTTTTGAATATGTATCAATATCATCCAAAGTCAGACTTTCAATTGCAGCAGGATCGCCGGATTTCGCAGCATTTACTAATTTCATCCGGTTATGGACATCTTCCTGCTGCCGCTTTTCCTGATATTTATTTTTCGATACCGGGAACAGTATCATGCCTTCGTTACTCAGAGCTGACAGAGTAACAGACATATACTGCACTCTGCCTTGACTGCTGAGCTGACACATTCTTAAATACTCTAATGTATTTTGAACATGAAAAATCAGATTGATCGCAATTTTTGAATCCTCACATATTCCTATATAAGCTTCTCTGTCACTTCTTCGTTCAACTGCCACATCTGCATAGGAAGTAATGCCCTTTCCGGTAAAATATGGAAAATAATACTGCTTTTGAAAATGTGAATTCATGTCCATATCACCAAACAAAGAGATTCCGATTCCTTCACTATATTCTTTTCGGAATTCGCAGAAATCCATCTCCCCATCCTGTAAAGTCAATTCATGTTGTGTAAATTTTTGTTCTACCTGAGTCAGGATTTCGTATAATTCTTTTTTTGATTCTATATCGCCAAATCCAATGGCTGTCAGGTATTGATTCATAATTATTTCCTCTTAATTTCTGTCATTCCACCCATATATGGACGCAGAACTTCCGGAATTCTTACACTTCCATCTGCTTGAAGATTATTCTCTAAAAATGCGATCAACATTCTCGGAGGCGCAACAACAGTATTGTTCAGTGTATGTGCAAAATATTTATTTCCGTCTGCTCCTTTTACGCGAATCCCAAGTCTTCTCGCCTGCGCGTCACTTAAGTTGGAACAACTTCCTACTTCAAAATATTTTTTCTGTCTTGGAGACCATGCCTCCACATCACAAGATTTTACCTTCAGATCTGCTAAATCTCCAGAACAACATTCCAACGTACGAACCGGGATATCAAGAGAACGGAACAAATCTACAGTATTCTTCCAAAGCTGATCATACCAATACGGACTTTCTTCCGGTTTGCATACGACGATCATTTCCTGTTTTTCAAACTGATGAATACGGTATACTCCTCTTTCTTCAATTCCATGTGCTCCTTTTTCTTTACGGAAACATGGAGAATAACTTGTAAGCGTCTGCGGGAGCTGATCTTCATTTAACATATTATCAATAAATTTTCCAATCATTGAATGTTCACTTGTTCCAATGAGATACAGATCTTCTCCCTCAATCTTGTACATCATCGCATCCATTTCCGCAAAACTCATTACTCCGGTCACTACATTACTGCGGATCATAAATGGCGGAATGCAATATGTGAAGCCCCTGTCTATCATAAAATCACGTGCATAGGTAATTACTGCTGAATGGAGTCTTGCTATATCTCCCATCAGATAATAAAATCCATTCCCCGCAACTCTGCCTGCACTTTCTAAATCAATTCCTTTAAAGCTCTCCATAATCTCTGTGTGATACGGAATCTCATAATCAGGAACTACAGGTTCGCCAAATCTTTCAATCTCCACATTCTCACTGTCATCTTTACCAATTGGAACAGAAGGATCTATGATATTCGGAATTGTCATCATAATCTTTTTGATTCTTTCTTCAACTTCTCTCTCTTCGTTAGAAAGACTCTCTACACGGTCAGCGTTTGCCTGAACTTTTTTCTTAAGTTCTTCTGCTTCTTCTTTCTTCCCCTGCGCCATACATGCACCAATCTGTTTGGAAATCTTGTTTCTGTCTGCGCGCAGTGCTTCTACTTCCTGCTTAATATCTCTATTCTTCTTATCAAGTTCTAATACCTCATCCACCAATGGAAGTTTATCATCCTGGAATTTCTTTTTAATATTCTCTTTAACTTCCTCTGGATTATTTCTTACAAATCTGATGTCTAACATTTTCTTTTCCTCCTGTTTTTCCTTTACTTTGACTCTTTGTTATAAATATCTGAAAAGATTGCTTTGTCCAATGCTTCTGCCTCTTCCTCGGCAAGTTCTACATAACTTTCTGCATTTACAATCTCTTTTACATAGGTATAGCATCCTTCTCTGCTGTGCATAGCATTCATGATCCATCCATTGTTTTTACCATCCAGCATCGCAACAGCAAAGCTCAACTTTCCGCCCATCTCGTTAAATGCATCGTATTTTACAATTCCTACTTTTTGAAAATTCTGATCTAATATTTTTCTCATATCACGGATATCCGTACGATTTTGTCTTGTAACCTTTATGATTGTTTCCGCTTCCTGAAATTTTTCCATCATACTCTCTTCTAGACTTTTCCCATCTTTTCCACGCATAAACGTTTGATAACTATTTTTCAGGCGGTTATATTTTACTGTCACATTTACATATAATATAAATAATATTATAAACAATGCAAGCATAAATATAAAAATAAATGCGGGATCTATTCCCAATGCATTTAATATTCTGCTTTCCATATATATTTATTCTCTCCTTCCAAGGCTCATAATCATGTCGAACATTCGTTCTAACTCGTCATCTGAATAATATTCTATCTCTATCTTTCCTTTTCCATTACCTTTTGCAGCAATATTAACCTTCGTTCCCATTACGTCTTTCATTTTATTTGCAAGATCATTATATAAGAAATCATTTTCAATAACTTTTTTTATTTTAGGTTGTTTAGGATTCTTTATATCCTTAACAAGCTTTTCCACATCTCTTACACTTAATTTTTCGTCAAAAATTTTTACTGCAAGTTCATGTTGTACAGTTGCATCTTCAATAGCAAGAAGTGCTCTTGCATGTCCAGTAGATATCATATCATCTATTACCATCTGTTGTACCTTATCACATAACTTCAAAAGACGCATAGAATTGGTAACGGCTGTTCTGCTCTTAGATACACGCTCAGCAACTTCATCTTGCTTTAGATTAAATTCTTCTAGTAATCTTTTATAAGCTGCTGCTTCTTCTATGGGATTTAGATTTTCTCTCTGTATATTTTCTATTAATCCAATTTCAATTATTTCTTGTTCTGTATAATCTTTAATGATCACAGGAATCTCTTTAACTCCTGCCATCTTTGCGGCACGCCATCTACGCTCACCTGCTATTATTTCATAATAGTCTTTTTTCTTTCTTACAATTAATGGTTGAAGGACACCGAACTGCTTGATTGAATCTGATAATTCCATCAGAGCGTCCTCTTCGAAATTTTTTCTCGGCTGCTCTCTATTTGGTTCAACTTTATTAATATTTATCATCTGTTCTCCGGATTTTGATTCCATCTGAACATCGTTATTTTCCAATGATTTCAATACCATTTCTGTCTGATTCACTTTTACAGGCTTATTGTCAGGTATCAAACTATCCAAGCCTTTTCCAAGTCCTTTTTTTCTAACAGCCATCTTTTTCCCTCCTTTATATTTATTCCTGAGACATAACCTCTTCTGCCAATTTCATATAACTCTCTGCCCCTGCCGATTTTGCATCATAATGATTAATAGGCATCCCATAACTCGGAGCTTCTGCAAGTCTTATATTCCTTGGAATAATTGTTTTATAAATATTTTGATCCAAATTATCTTTAACATTTTCAACAACTTGAAGGGAAAGATTTGTTCTGGCATCATACATAGTAAATACGACACCTTCTATTTTGAGATTCTGATTTAGCCTGTCTCTTACCAGTTCCACAGTATGTATTAATTGACTTAATCCTTCAAGTGCATAGTATTCACATTGAATTGGAACTAATACAGAATCCGCAGTTGTCATTGCATTTACAGTAAGAATACTTAAAGATGGAGGGCAATCAATAATAATGAAATCATAATTATCTTTCACTTTATATAAAGCATTCTTTAAAATATATTCTTTATTTTCCTCATTCAATAATTCTATCTCGGCACCTGATAAATCAATACTTGTCGGTATTATATCCAAATTCTCATGAATATTTCTTTTTACTGCATTTTCAATACTTACCTCTCCAATTATTAAATCATAGATTGTATTATCAACTGAATTCTTATCCAAACCAAGACCACTTGTCATATTACCTTGGGGGTCCATATCTACTGAAAGAACTTTTCTACCTTTTTCAGCCAAACAAGCCGACAAATTAATTGCAGTTGTTGTTTTTCCTACGCCACCTTTCTGATTTGCGATGGCTATAATTTTTCCCATATAAATCACCTTTCTTTTTCATGTATTACTAGTATAACACTTTTCTTTCTATATATCCACAAAATGTTTCACGTGAAACATTATTTCTTTATTAATTTTTCAATGTTTCACGTGAAACATTGAAGGAACCTCTTTTATTTAAGAGGTTCCTTCGACGGCATTCCCGCTTTGCGAGGATATTTCTTTTCAGTTAATCTTTCTTTTTTTATTTTTATTATCGCCCTTTTTATATCAGTATCCGGTAAGATAAATTTTTCTATTTTTTCTATTTTACCTCCAAGCATTTTTATAGCATTTTTTGAATTTTCTATCTCTTCATCAACGTGATCCGATTTATAAGAAATAAAAAATCCTTTTTCTTTTGTGTATGGAAGACAATATTCCGATAAAGTCGCAAGATTTGCTACTGCTCTCGATACACATATATCATATTGCTCTCTATATTTTATTTGTCTCGCATAATCCTCTGCTCTTCCATGTATTGTTTCTATATTTTCCAGTTTAAGTTTTTTAATTACTTCATTCAAAAAAGTTATACGTTTGTTTAAAGAATCCAATAATGTGACCCGAAGATTTGGAAATACGATTTTTAATGGAATACCCGGAAATCCTGCTCCTGTACCTATATCTATCATAGATTTATTATTATCATCCAAATATTGTTTATCCAATACATGGATCAAAGAAATACTATCGACAAAATGCTTCTCAACAACTTGTTTATATTCAGTTATCGCTGTAAGATTCATTACCTTATTCCATTCTACAAGTAATTCATAATACATTAAAAACTGTTTTACCTGTAAATCATCTAATTGTATCCCGATTTTTTCTATCTCTGTTTTTAATACTTCATTTCTATCCATACACAAATCCTCTATAATTAAAATTATCGTCCAAATCTTATTACTTCTTCTAAATACACTAATAATACTGATATATCTGCAGGTGATACTCCGGATATTCTCGAAGCCTGTCCGATTGAAATCGGTTGATATTCCTTTAATTTCTGCTGTGCTTCAATTCTTAGACTTTTGACTTTGTCATAATCAATATCTTTTGGAATCTTCTTATTTTCAAGTTTCTTAAATTGCTCTACCTGCCTTTTTTGCCGTTTAATATAACCGTCATATTTAATAGCAATATTTATCTGTCCAACTACTTCTTCTTCAAGTTCGGCAGGAAAAGTCGGCCTGCCGCGATCAACTTCTTCTAATAACTCATATGATAACTCCGGACGACGGATCAAATCTGCCATAGTGCTTCCAGACAAAAGAGGAGTGCTTCCACAATCCTTTAAAACCATTTGCACATTCTTTCCTGTTCCTACTGTTACATGTTTTAATCTTTCAATCTCATCGTTAATTAATTTTTCCTTTAATATAAGTCTGTCATATCTTTTCTGAGATATAAGTCCTATCTCATATCCCTTTTTACTGAGACGCTGATCTGCATTGTCCTGGCGGAGTAATAATCTATATTCTGCTCTTGACGTCATCATACGATAAGGCTCATGACTTTCTTTTGTCACTAAGTCATCAATAAGTACACCTATATATGCTTCCGAGCGATCTAAAAGAAATGGCGAAAGATTCTTTATTTTTCTCGCTGCATTTATTCCTGCTATCAACCCTTGTGCAGCCGCTTCCTCATATCCGGAACTTCCATTAAACTGCCCCCCGCTGAATAATCCCTCAATATTCTTAAATTCAAGAGATGGATTTAATTGCCTTGCATCAATGCAGTCATATTCTATCGCATATGCATTTCTTACAATCCTGACATTTTCCAAGCCTGGTACGGTCCGATACATCTCATACTGAACATCTTCCGGAAGAGAGCTGGACATTCCGCCGATGTACATCTCATTTGTCTCAAGGCCTTCTGGTTCAATAAACACCTGATGCCGCTCCTTATCTGCAAACTTAACAACCTTATCTTCAATAGAAGGACAATATCTTGGACCTGTTCCTTCTATCATTCCAGAAAAAAGAGGTGAACGATCAAGATTTCTTTTTATAATATCATGGGTCTGTTTATTCGTATAGGTAAGCCAACAAGATACCTGATCAATCTGTACATCTTCAGGATTTGTCGCAAAAGAAAACGGAATAACCCTTTCATCCCCAAACTGTTCTTCCATCTTTGTAAAATCAACGGTATTCTTATCAATTCTTGCTGGAGTCCCCGTCTTAAAACGATACATCTTGATACCAAGCTCTTTCAAACTATCTGTAAGATAATTAGCTGCCTGCAAACCATTTGGTCCAGTATAAGTACTCACTTCACCATAAACACAACGAGCCTTCAAATATGTGCCTGTACACAATATAACTGCCTGACAATGATAAATTGCCCCCGATAATATCTGAACACCAACAATCTTATTTTCTTCAACGATTAACTTTACTACTTCTGTTTGTTTGATTTCAATATTTTTTTCACTTTCGAGTACCTGTCTCATAGTACGGCTATAAAGTGCTTTGTCAGCTTGCGCACGCAAAGAATGAACTGCAGGGCCTTTGGATTTATTCAGCATTTTAGACTGAATAAAGGTACGGTCTATTACCTTTCCCATCTCACCCCCCAGAGCATCTATTTCACGTACCAGATGGCCTTTTGAACTTCCTCCAATATTAGGATTACAAGGCATAAGTGCAATACTGTCTACACTCACTGTAAAAACAATTGTCTTAAGACCAAGTCTTGCACATGCAAGAGCAGCTTCACAACCTGCATGTCCTGCACCTATCACAACTACGTCATACTTATCATTACTTACCCATACAGAATTTACTGAATATTTCATTTACCAAATCTTCTCCTATCGTCTCACCTGTAATTGAACCTAAAGATTCATATGCATCCATCAAATCAATAGAATAAAAATCTTCCGGCATATTCATTTCAATGCTTTCATTTACTTTACATAAAGCCTGATAAGCATTGTCCAGCGCGGCTTTATGTCTTACATTTGTAATATATATTTCATCATTAAACGAGAGATTTCCTGTAAAAAACATCTCTTTTAACATCTCTTCCAATTCATTAATCCCATATTGCTCTTTTGCAGATATTTCTATAATTCGATTTTTATCTGCATGATTTGTTTCATCTTTTGTTAATTTCCGGACTCTTTCTGCAAGTTTTAATTCATTTAATATATTTTCTTTCTTAACAACTGTCTGTAAATCTGATTTATTCAAAAGAATCACGGACTTTTTTCCAGATATCATATTAAAAATATCTCTGTCATTCTCATCCAACGGGCAGGAAGAGTCTATAACATATAAAATCAAATCTGCCTTTTCAACATGATCTCTTGCCCTGTCCACCCCTATCTTCTCTACAATATCATCTGTATTTCTAATCCCCGCCGTATCCATAATATTTAAAGAAATACCCTGTAAATTGATATGCTCTTCAAGAATATCTCTTGTCGTTCCTGCGATGTCCGTCACAATCGCCCGCTCCTCACCTAAAAGAGCATTAAGAAGGGAAGATTTTCCCGCATTAGGCTTGCCTACGATCACTGTATTAATACCTTCTTTTATGATTCTGCCGCTTTCACATGTAGATAAAAGATTTCTTAATTCTTCAATAAGTTTATCAATTACAGATTTTAATTCTTTGCTATATCCATCTAAGCTGATATGTTCCGGATCATCAAGAGCAGTCTCTATAAAAGCCGTATGATAAATTATTTTTTTTCGAATACTGTCTATTTTCTTCTTGATATTTCCTTTTAATTGGTTTACAGAACTTTGGCGGGCATATTCATTCTGCGAAGATATAAGATCACCCACAGCTTCTGCCTGGGACAGATCTATTTTTCCGTTTAAGTAAGCCCTCTTTGTAAACTCTCCCGGCTCTGCTGGTCTAGCACCATATTTGATCAAAGTTTCGAGAATCTTTTTCACAACATAAATACCGCCGTGACAATTGATCTCAACTGTATCTTCACCAGTATAGCTACGCGGACCCCTCATGAGCATTACCAAAACTTCATCAATTGTTTTTCCGTCATCCTCTATATAACCATAATGAATCGTATGAGATTTTTGATTGCTCAACCTCTTATTATTTTTTCCCACATATACTTTATCTGCAATTTCAAATGAACTTTCTCCTGTCATTCTCACGATTCCGATTCCAGAACTGCTTACAGCCGTAGAAATTGCAGCTATCGTTTCTGAATATTTGCCATCCATACTCATCTTCTAAAATACCTTTCATTTCATACATCTGGTATCATAATATAAAAAAACAGAGGTTTTCTCAACCCCTGTTTTTATAAATTACCTGTTACGTACTAATGTAACTACTACTCTCCTGTATGGCTCTTCTCCTTCACTGTGGGTAGATACAGCCGGATCAGATTGAAGTACAGAATGTATAATTCTTCTTTCATAAGGATTCATAGGTTCAAGAGATACATTTCTTCTTGTCCTTTTTACTTTACTTGCAATATTCTTCGCAAGATTCTCAAGCGTCTGCTTTCTTCTTCTTCTGTAATCTTCTGTATCAAGCTTAACTCTTACGTATCCATCCTGCATCTTATTGGCAACACGGTTTGTCAGATACTGCAGTGAATCCAAAGTCTGTCCGCGTTTACCGATCAATAATCCCATATTAGGTCCGTCCATATTAATACTAAGAGCACCTTCACTGTCAATCTCTGTCTTGATCACTACATCTTTCATGTCAAAACATACAAGGACATCTTCCACAAATTTTCTGCAGGCAGCAATAGTATCTTCTTCAACCGGAACAAGCACAAGTTCTTTTCTTTCCGGAACTTTTACTTCTTCCTTTACTTCCTCTTTTCTATCTTTCTTTATCTCTTTACGATTCTCTCTTCGGTTATCTTTTTTATTATACTTTCTTGCATTTTCTTTTTTCGGATGCTTTTCATATTTTTCTCTTACCGGTTTTTCCTCTATAGGTTTAGATTCCTTTATCTCCGAAATCTTCTCTTCTTTTACTTCTTCTTTTACCGTCTCTTCCTTTTTCCTTCGTGCCTTAATTACAGCCTGTTTCATACCTATTCCAAAGAATCCGGCACTTCCTTTTTCAATTACTTCATAATCCAATTTGTCACTTGTTACTCCTAACTGAACCAATGCTTCAGTAATTGCATCATCAAGTGTTTTTGCAGATACTGTAATATAATCCATAATAATTGCCCCCTAATTATTCTTATTAAATCTATCAACCATATTTGCTTTATCTGCAAGGCTTCCCGGCTTAGCGTTCTTTGCTTTTTGTTTTGCCCGTTCTACCTTCGCTTCTCTTTCCTTCTCGGATGCTGAATCTGACTTGCGTTTTGCGGAATCCCTAATTGTTCTCGTATTCGTCTGAGCCATCTCATTGATCTTTTCAGCTCTCTCTCCACGTTTCTTTGCTTTTTCTTTCGCTTTTTCCTTATTCTTTTCAATCAAATCTTCCACAGACATATTAGAAAGATATCTGTTAATCACAATCTGCTGAACGGTACGGACAACTGCACTGACAATCCAGTAAAGACCGATACCCGTTGGAAGAGTAAATACCATGAATACAGATAACAGCGGCATTGTAGTATTCATCGTCTTCATCGTTCCTGCCATCGGATTATCTTTATCAAGCTCCTGACCCGATACTGCCTGATTCAAACGAATGTTAAGCATCTGTGTAGCACCTGACAAAACAGGAAGAAGTATAGCCGTGATAATGATAGCAGCGGCAGGTATAGAATAATTTCCACTGTTCCTGATCATATTGATCGGAGCTTCTTTTAAATTCGGAATTGTTAAAAATCTCTGTACATTATCTGAAGCAGTTTTAATTGCCGGTACATATGCTTCAATATTGTAAATAACCGGATATAAAGCAAACAAAAACGGCATCTGGATTAAAAGCGGAAGACATCCTCCCATCATGGATGTTCCGTACTTATCATAAACTTGCTGAATCTCTTCCTGCTGCTTCATCATAGAAGCCTGATCTTTTTTATTCTTATACTTTTTTTGTATTTTCTGAATCTCCGGATTCATAACTGAAGACATCTTAGATGTCCTCTGCTGATTAATGGTCATCGGAAGCATACATGTATATACAATAATCGTATAAATAATGATCGATAATCCTACTACTCCATTTTCCAGACCAAACGTGTCCGTCAACATCGTATAGATAAAGTCCATCACTTTACCCAATAGCCAACAAAGCTGTCCAACAATCGGCCAGTTCGCTGCTGTCAATAAACTAAAAACCATCTCTTTTCCTCCATCGTAATCTTTTCTTACGGAACAGGGTCATACCCTCCCTTTGAAAATGGATTGCATCTCAATACACGTCTTACTGCAAGATATCCGCCTTTTGCTGCTCCATATTTTTCAATTGCTTCTAATGCATATGTTGAACATGTGGGATAATATTTACATGATGAATATCCCTTCATAGAAGATAAATGTTTCCGATAAAAACCAATACATGCGAGCAAAAACTTTTTCACAATCCAATACCTCTTATAACATCATGAAGATTTCCCAGATGGATCAGTGCACTTTCAATCTCGCGGTAATTTTTTCCTTTTGCACTGTTTCTTACTATAACAACAATATCAATTCCACACTTAAAACTATCTTCCTGTAACCGGTAAATCTCCCTTATCTGCCTTGTCAAACGATGCCTTACAATACTATTTCCTACTTTTTTACTTACGGATATTCCTAATCTGTTCTTTTTTAATCCATTATCCCTGACATACATAACCAAATATTTATTGGCTAATGACTTTCCTTCATTATACACCAACCCAAAATCAGAATATTTTTTTAATGACTCGGAATATTTCATAATTTGATTCTCCTAATTTTAATAGAAGAAAAAGGCCACATATATGCGGCCTACGCGGATAATACTTTTCTTCCTTTAGCTCTTCTGTTCGCAAGTACTTTTCTTCCGCCTGCAGTACTCATCCTTGATCTAAAACCATGAACTTTAGCTCTCTGTCTTTTCTTAGGCTGAAATGTCATCTTCATAGATATCCACCTCCTTATATTTTATAAGGGAAATTCCCTACTTATTTCTATAAGACATCACTGTTAATTATATTAAATTACTGTTTGTCCGTCAAGCAAAACATTACATTTCTCACCATTTTTTATTTTAGTATTAAACATTGTGATATTCACAACTTATCCACAAAATGTGGATAAGTTGTGAATATTAAGTGGATATCTTGTTAAGATAAAAAATTTTTTTTATTTATCTTATGAAAATAAGCCTTTTTTGTTTATTATAAAGTTATCCACAAGGAATAACAATTGCTTAAATCCAGAATATGATGTAAAATAATAAGCAATCTTAGAGTAGAGTAGGAGATATGTATATGAACATTGTCGAAGAAAAATGGGCCGACATTATCGAATATCTGAGAACCGAACATGAGTTATCTAATGTTTCATTCACAACATGGATACAACCTTTAAAAGTATATAATGTAATCGACGATACTGTTTATATTATGGTTAATATGAACGCGAGTGTTGAATACATCGAAAAAAAATATCTTCTTCCTTTTAAAGTATGTATTGCTGAAATTACTGGAATTGAATATGAAGTTGTATTTGTATCAGAAGACGATGATAAGATTAATGAAATACGTAATATGTCAATTGAGGCCGACCAAAAAAGAAAAAACAAATCTTTGTTTGAAAAAGCCGGTTTGAATCCCAAATATACATTTGACACTTTTGTAGTCGGAGGTAATAATAACTTTGCCCATGCAGCTTCCCTCGCTGTATCGGAATCACCCGGAGAAGTATACAATCCACTGTTCCTATACGGAGGAGTGGGTCTTGGTAAAACGCATCTGATGCATTCAATTGCTCATTTTATCTTAGAAAATAATTCTAAAAAGCAGGTCCTCTATGTGACAAGCGAGGCTTTTACAAATGAGTTGATCGAAGCTTTGAAAAAAGGAAAAACAGCAGGCGATGAATCAGAGATATCCAAGTTCCGAAATAAATACAGGAATAATGATGTTCTGTTAATTGATGATATCCAATTTATTATAGGAAAAGAAAGTACGCAGGAAGAATTCTTCCATACTTTTAATCATCTGCATACTTCCGGAAAACAGATCATCATATCCAGCGACAAACCTCCAAAAGATATTGAAACATTGGAAGCAAGACTCCGCACCAGATTTGAATGGGGACTGATTGCGGATATATCATCTCCTGCTTATGAGACAAGGATGGCTATTCTTCAGAAAAAAATTGAATTGGATCATTTGGAAAAATATAAAATTCCACACGATGTACTGGACTACATAGCTGTCAATGTAAAATCCAATATCCGTGAATTAGAAGGTTCCCTCAATAAACTGATCGCCTTGTACAAACTCAATCACAATGAGGGACCTATCGATATCGCTCTTGCGGCAGAAGCATTAAAAGATATTATATCATCCGAAAATAACCGAAAAGTTACACCTGAATTAATTCTTGACATTGTATCGGAACATTTTAATGTCACTGTCACAGATCTGAGAAGTAACAAGAGAAATTCGGAAATTGCATATCCTCGACAGATTGCCATGTATCTGATAAGAACCATGACCGAATCATCATTAAAAGCCGTAGGCGTTGTCCTTGGCGGAAAAGACCATTCAACTGTCAAATATGCGATTGAAAAAATAGAAAATGAGGCCAGGGAAAGCGAATCTTTTTCTAATACCCTTTCTATATTGAGGAAAAAAATAAATCCTGTTTAATTAGATGTTAATAAAATTGTGGACAAACACGAAAGAAACTTTTGAAAAGAAAACTTTTAAATTAACATAGAAAGTTATCCCAATTTTATCCATCTAAAAACAAGAGTATATTTCACAGATTTATCAAATGTAAGAATTAAGTAAAATAGGGGATTTGAAGCACTTTTCCTCTTTTCCACAGCCCCTAATAAGAATAAGACGGAATTAATTTATATATTTATATATGCGCATTTTTCGAAAGGAGTTATACACAATGAAAATCATATGCAGCAAATCAGATTTAGTAAAGGGAGTTGGTATTGTAGCAAAAGCTGTTCCTTCTAAAACTACAATGCCTATCCTTGAATGTATTTTGATAGATGCCACAGCAGATATTATCAAATTTACTGCCAATGATATGGAACTGGGAATACAGACAGAGATTAAAGGTGAGATTGTAGAGAGAGGTATGATTGCTATCGATGCAAAAATATTTTCAGAGATTGTACGCAAGCTTCCTGAAAACGATGTCACTATAACAACGGATGATAATCTTCAGACGACAATTGTATGTGAGAAAGCAAAGTTTGATATATCCGGAAAACCGGGAGAGGAATTTTCGTATCTGCCGGTAATTGAAAAAGAAGATTCTATAGAAATATCCCAGTTTACCTTGAAGGATATAATCAGGCAAACTATATTTTCTATCTCTGACACGGAAAGCAATAAGATGATGACCGGAGAATTATTTGAGATCAGGAATAATACGCTGAGAGTTGTATCTCTGGACGGTCATAGAATATCTATTCGCAGGATAAGCCTTAAAGACAATGTAAATGACAACAAACTGATCGTTCCGGGCAAAACATTGAATGAAATCGTAAAAGTACTTTCCGGAGAAGCGGAAAGTATGGTGGATATTTCTTATACAAAAAATCATATCGTATTCGAATTTGATCAAACAGTTGTAGTATCCAGATTGATTGAAGGAGAGTATTTTAAGATTGACCAGATGTTGTCCAATGATTACGAGACGAAAGTAAGAATTAATAAAAAAGAATTATTAAATTGTATTGACAGGGCAACACTTCTCGTGAAAGAGGGAGACAAAAAGCCTATTATTATAAATATTAACGAGGATGTAATGGAACTTAAGATCAAATCGGTGATAGGTTCTATGAATGAAGAAATCTATATCAACAAAGAAGGAAAAGACCTTATGATCGGATTTAATCCTAAATTCCTTTTAGATGCACTGCGCAATATTGATGATGAAGAGGTGACTCTGTATCTTATGAATGCAAAAGCTCCTTGCTTTATCAAAGATGAAATGGAAAGTTATATATATTTGATCCTTCCTGTAAATTTTAACGCAGTATCGTAGGAAAATTTTTGCCGGAGAAAGTGAGAAAAATATGGTAAAGATAAAGTTGAGAGATGAATTTATAAAACTTGGTCAGGCACTCAAGGCTGCAAATCTTGTAGAGACCGGTGTTGATGCAAAAAATGCAATACAAGAGGGGCTGGTAAGTGTAAATGGTGAAGTAGATGTAAGGCGTGGAAGAAAGCTGTTTTGCGGAGATATTGTTGATTATAACGGAGAGCAGATCAAAATTGAAAATTAAATCTTTAAAATTAAAAAATTTCAGAAATTATGGTTTGCTGAATCTTGATTTTGATAATGAAGCTAATATATTCTACGGAGATAATGCTCAAGGAAAAACAAACATACTTGAAGCAGCATACCTTTCAGGAACAACAAAATCTCATAGAGGCGCCAAAGACAGAGAACTTATAAGATTTGGAAATGAAGAGTCCCATATAGAAACTGTGATTGAAAAAAAAGGCATTCATTATCAGATAGATATGCATTTGAAAAAGAATAGTCCAAAAGGAATAGCAATCAATAAGTTACCAATCCGCAAGGCAAGTGAACTATTTGGAATTGTCAATTTTGTATTTTTTTCACCGGAAGATTTGAATATTATAAAAAATGGCCCTTCTGAGCGGAGAAGATTTATTGATCTGGAATTATCACAGCTTGACAAAATATATCTGAGTAATTTGACTAATTATAACCGTATAGTTAATCAGAGAAATCATCTGCTCAAACAAATCGGTATAGAAAATAAAAAAAATTTTGAAGATACACTTGAAATATGGGAGCTTCAATTAGTACAATATGGGAATAGGCTGATAGACAGAAGAAAGCAGTTTATAGAAGATATCAACAGAATCGTATCTTCTGTACATAAAAAGTTAACGGGAAATAAAGAAGAGATACAGATTATTTATGAGCCCAGCAACGGAAATATGACATTAGAGCAGGCAATCAGGAAAAACCGGGAAAGGGATATGAGAATTAAAAGTACCTCTATAGGACCTCACAGGGATGATATATGTATTATGTCAGGAGATTTGGACATCCGAAGATTTGGCTCGCAGGGACAGCAAAGAACTGCGGCCCTTTCTTTGAAATTATCGGAAATAGAGCTTGTAAAGAGGACAATTCATGATACACCTGTATTATTACTTGATGATGTGTTGTCTGAACTTGATAAACATAGGCAAAACTATTTATTAGACAGCATCAATGATATACAGACTCTTATTACTTGTACAGGTGTTGAGGATTTTGTAAATCACAGGTTTTCAATTAATAAAGTGTTCCATGTCCAGGATGGGCAAGTGGCAAAAGAAAATTAGGAGGATTTGAATGAGTACAGAAAAAGTACAGCATGAATATGGTGCCGATGAGATTCAGATATTAGAAGGCTTAGAGGCAGTAAGAAAGCGTCCGGGTATGTATATTGGAAGTACATCTTCCAGAGGACTTCACCATCTGGTATATGAGATTGTGGATAATTCTGTTGATGAGGCGTTAGCAGGATTTTGTGATACAATCGTTGTAACTATTAACAGAGATAATTCTGTTACGGTAATAGATAATGGACGTGGGATTCCAATAGGAATTAACCATAAGGCAGGGCTTCCGGCTGTGGAAGTCGTATTTACAGTGCTTCATGCCGGAGGAAAATTCGGCGGAGGAGGATATAAGGTATCCGGTGGACTTCATGGAGTAGGCGCGTCTGTTGTAAATGCACTCTCTAACTGGCTTGAAGTAGAAATCTGCAAAGATGGAAAAGTATATAAACAGCGGTATGAACGCGGAAAAGTTGTCGAAAAACTCGGTGTTATCGGAGAGTGTGAAGAAGATAAGACCGGTACAAAGGTAACCTTTATGCCTGATGATACGGTGTTTGAAGAGACAGTATTTGATTATGATATATTGAAACAAAGATTTCGTGAGATGGCATTTTTAACAAAAGGCCTCAAAATTGTTATCAGAGATGAAAGGCCTGAAGAGAAACCGATAGAAAAGACTTTTCACTATGAGGGCGGAATCAAGGAATTTGTGCAGTATTTGAATCGCAGCAAGACAGCTTTATATGGTGATGTTATTTACTGTGAGGGAAATATTAATAATGTTGCAGTGGAAGTGGCGATGCAGCATAATGATTCTTACAGCGATAATACGTATGGATTTGTTAATAACATTACAACTCCGGAAGGGGGAACTCATGTAGTAGGCTTCCGCAATGCATTGACAAAGACTTTTAATGATTATGCAAGGAAGAATAAATTATTAAAAGAGAGTGAGCCGAATCTGTCCGGTGAGGATATCAGAGAAGGTCTTACAGCAATCATCAGTGTGAAGATTGAAGATCCGCAGTTTGAAGGACAGACCAAGCAAAAGCTTGGGAACAGCGAGGCGAGAGGTGCGGTTGACAGTATAGTAAGTAAGCAGCTTGGGATCTATCTGGAGCAGAATCCGTCAGTTGCCAGGATGACAGTTGAAAAATCAGTTATGGCGCAGAGGGCAAGGGAAGCAGCGAGAAAGGCCAGAGACCTGACAAGAAGAAAATCTGCTCTTGACGGAATGTCTCTTCCGGGAAAGCTTGCAGACTGTTCCGATAAGAATCCTGAAAACTGTGAGATTTATATCGTAGAGGGAGATTCTGCGGGCGGTTCTGCAAAGACAGCGAGAGACCGTTCGACACAGGCAATACTACCTCTTCGCGGAAAGATTCTTAATGTGGAGAAGGCAAGACTTGATAAGATTTATGGGAATGCAGAGATTAAGGCGATGATCACAGCCTTCGGTACAGGCATCCACGATGATTTTGATATTTCAAAACTGCGTTATCACAAGATAATCATCATGACAGATGCCGATGTAGACGGAGCGCATATCAGTACGCTGCTGCTTACATTCCTTTATCGGTTTATGCCGGATCTGATCAAAGAAGGATATGTATATCTGGCCCAGCCTCCTCTTTATAAGTTAGAAAAGAATAAAAAGGTGTGGTATGCATACAGTGACGAAGAATTAGACAGTATCCTGAAAGAAGTCGGGCGTGATACGAATAATAAAATACAGCGATACAAAGGTCTTGGAGAAATGGACGCAGAGCAGCTCTGGGATACGACTATGGATCCGGAACACAGGATACTTCTTCGGGTTACAATGGATGAAGAATCTACTTCTGAGCTTGACCTCACGTTTACAACTCTTATGGGAGATAAAGTAGAACCAAGAAAAGAATTTATTGAAGAAAATGCAAAATATGTCAAAAATCTTGATGTATAAATCAGTGTAAGAGAAAGGACATAAGGAAAATGGAAGATAATATTTTTGATAAAGTCCATGATGTGGATCTTAAAAAGACGATGGAAACCTCTTATATTGATTATGCCATGAGTGTTATCGCTTCCAGGGCACTGCCTGATGTAAGAGACGGCTTAAAGCCGGTTCAGAGAAGAATCCTGTATTCTATGATAGAGCTTAACAACGGGCCGGATAAGCCCCATAGGAAATGTGCTCGTATTGTCGGTGATACGATGGGTAAATACCATCCCCACGGCGACAGTTCCATCTACGGTGCATTGGTCAATATGGCGCAGGAATGGTCTACCAGATACCCCCTTGTTGACGGGCACGGGAATTTTGGTTCTATGGACGGCGACGGTGCGGCTGCTATGCGTTATACAGAAGCGCGATTGAGTAAGATTTCCATGGAATTGACTGCAGATATCAATAAAGATACCGTTGATTTTGCTCCAAACTTTGATGAGACAGAAAAAGAGCCGGTTGTGCTTCCGGCAAGATTTCCTAATCTTTTGGTAAACGGCACTTCGGGAATTGCAGTCGGTATGGCTACGAATATTCCGCCTCATAATCTGAGAGAGACGATCAATGCTGTTGTAAAAATCATTGATAACCAGATTGCAGATAAAGAAGAGACTACTATCGAGGAGATTCTCCAGATCATAAAGGGGCCTGATTTTCCTACAGGCGGTATGATCCTTGGCACAAGAGGGATTGAGGAAGCTTACCGGACAGGGCGGGGAAAGATTCGTGTGCGTGCCATAACAGATATTGAGACGATGCCTAACGGAAAGAGCCGTATTATCGTGACAGAGCTTCCTTTTATGGTTAATAAGGCAAGGCTTATTGAAAAAATGGCAGAGCTTGTCCGTGATAAAAAGATAGACGGGATTACAGATCTTAGCGACCAGTCGAACCGGGAAGGTATGCGTATCGTCATTGAGCTTCGCAGAGATGTGAATGCTAATGTGATATTAAATCAGTTATTCAAGCATACACAGCTCCAGGACACGTTTGGCGTGATCATGCTGGCTCTTGTGAACAATGAGCCGAAGGTAATGAACATTCTTGATATGCTTAAGTTCTACCTGAAGCATCAGGAAGAGGTCGTTACCAGACGTACAAAATATGAATTAAATAAAGCAAAAGAAAGAGCGCACATATTAGAAGGACTGCTTATCGCCCTTGACAATATTGACGAAGTTATCCGGATCATCAGAGGTTCGCAGACTGTCCAGATCGCAAAGACAGAACTTATGGAAAGATTCGGTCTTTCTGAGGTTCAGGCGCAGGCAATTGTGGACATGCGTCTCCGTGCTCTTACCGGCTTGGAAAGAGAAAAGTTAGAAGCAGAATACAATGAGCTTATGAAGCAGATTGAGAGATTAGAGGCTATACTGGCAGACCGCAAGCTTCTTTTAGGGGTTATCCGTGAGGAGATCATCGTCATCCGTGATAAGTATGGTGATGAGAGAAGGACATCCATTGGATTCGATGAATTTGATATTTCCATGGAAGATTTGATTCCGAAAGAGGATGTAGTAATTACGATGACAAAGCTTGGATATATTAAGCGGATGTCCCACGATACTTTCAAATCCCAGAATCGGGGAGGAAAAGGAATCAAGGGAATGCAGACTCTTGATGAGGATTATGTAGAAGAATTATTTATCTCCCATACTCATCATTATATCATGTTCTTTACCAATACAGGCCGTGTATATCGTATGAAAGCATACGAGATTCCGGAGGCGAGCCGGACATCGAGAGGAACTGCTATCGTAAACTTGCTGCAGCTAATGCCGGGAGAAAAAATCAGCGCAGTGATAGAGCTTGACGAATACCGGGACGGCGAGTATCTGTTTATGGCGACAAAGAGAGGACTTGTAAAGAAAACTCCGATCAAAGAATACGAGAATGTCCGCAAGAAAGGACTTGCTGCGATTACTCTCCGGGAAGACGATGAATTAATAGAAGTCAAATATACAGATGGAAAGAACGATATCTTCCTTGTAACAAAGTATGGCCAGTGTATCCGGTTCAACGAGAAAGATGTGCGCCCGACAGGAAGAACATCTATGGGTGTGCGAGGCATGAACCTTTCTGACAGAGATGAGATCATCGGAATGCAGTTAGAGATACAAGGAAAAGAACTTCTTATTGCTTCAGAAAAAGGTATGGGAAAACGTACAAATACTTCTGAATTCACTTGCCAGAACAGAGGCGGTAAGGGAGTAAAATGTTATAAGATTACTGAAAAAACTGGAAATGTAGTAGGTGTAAAGGCTGTCAATGAAGATGATGAGATTATGATCATCAATACAGAAGGAATCATTATCCGTATGAAGTGCGAGGGGATATCCGTACTTGGAAGAGTGACCTCCGGTGTGAAGCTTATCAATCTCAATGACGGTGATACCGTGGCAAGTATCGCTAAAGTAAGAAAGGGCGATGAAGAAGAAGCGGAAACGGAAGCTTCGGATGAAGAGTAGTTAAAAAATCTTAAATAGAGACAGATGTGGTTCATGTGATTCACATCTGTCTTTTAGATTAGGTTATGCTTTTTATACTGAATTTTAATTATGTTCCAATGCCAGTCGAGTCATTTTGTTGGAAAGATTTAATCAACGCCCCATTTTTCTTAGCCGTTATATAAATATTTTTAAATTGTTTTTCACACTGCTTCTCCCTGTGCTTTCAGCTCCCTGATGATTATTTCCGCGACCTTCACTACGGTAGCTTCTACAAACTTTGTACACTGTGCTTTTCTTTCAGGGGAATTTTTTTCCATTCCTCTTGTAAGGACACGACAGCAGGTTCCGCCGCATGTTTCTTTAAAATAATCGTGGAACTCTTTTGTAAGTTCAAAACATTTGATATTTTTAGGGTCTCCCGGCGTGGAACGTCCGAAAAAATATCCGATACACATCGTAGCTCCTGCTAAAGCTCCACATATACATCCGCCCCCGCCAAGTCCCCACGGGAAACCGGAACTCATCTTGATCGCGTCATCGGACATGTCAAGATCAAAGGCTTTTCGAATCGTATAGATTACGGATTCGGAACAGGTAAAGCCGGAGTGGAAAATATCGTTAGCATCTTTGCGCAGTTCGTCGAAATTAATGTCTGTTTTCATGGTAAACCTCCTCGTTTGTTATATGTTTAATATTATCATATTGTTTTTACTTTTGAAAGTTATTTTGTTTTTAACAGTTTCTCTTTAAGGCATCCCATAATGCAAGTGCTAATAGCGCGAGCGAACTTCGTTCGGCAGAGTTTTATCAGCAGTCCGCTGGGAATCCTTTACAAATACATATACCCCTTCCGAGGATTCTTTCTCCGAAAACCGATACCCCAGGCGCGCAAAGCCTTTCAGCTCCTTTGCATCTTCAATCCTGTTTTCTGCCATAAACCGCACCATCTCACCCCTCGCCATCTTCGCCTGTGTTCCCTTCTGGATGATTTTTCCGTCTTTCCATTCCCCAAAAACACATGTGAGAAACTGCACTTCCGGCTCCAGATACCGCTCGATGCATCTTGAATATTCCTTTGAGGCCAGATTTACGATTGTCCCGCCGCCTTCTTTCACTTTCTGATACAGACACTCTCCCCAGTAATCGTAGAGATTTTTCACGCCGCCTATTCCTGCCTTTGCCTGCATCTCCAGGCGGTAAGGGCTTACCCCGTCAAGCGGCCTTAACGCCCCGTAAAATCCGGACAGAATCCAGAGATGCTCCTCCGCATAATCCCACTCTCCCCTTGTAAACACTTTGGGCACCATATACTGGTATTGGATTCCCTCGTAAGATACGAGGGCAGGAGTCAGGCCGCTCCGCAGATTCATCTCCCGGACGCGGCGGTAATTTAGCTCTGCGATTTTTTCGTTGCAGCGCCACAAAGACTTAAGCTCCGCAAAAGAGAGCGTCCGCATCCAGTTAAGGAGCCTTTCTGTCTCGTCCAAAAATGCGGGGAGCTGCCGATAATGAAGGATATCTGTATCTATATTCATCTTTTTGGCGGGTGAAATGATAATCTGCATCGTGTTTTATGTACCTCCGATTTTTACTTATGATACTCTATTCCGGCATAAATATCAAATAAAGCGCCGCACACGTTGTATATTTGTTGGGATTTGTGTAGTATATTTATGTGATACAAGGAAAGGGAAGAAAAATGGCTTACAAAATATTGATAATTGATGATGATACGGAACTTCTCAAAATGCTGAAAAGGTATTTTGAGATGAGAAAATATGAAATCATTACGGCGGAAAACGGAGCGGAAGGGTTAAGCAAGATAAAGCTTAAGCCGGACATCATATTGCTGGATGTAAATATGCCGAAAATTGACGGAATACAGGTATGCCGGAGGATACGCGACAAGGTCGCCTGCCCTGTTTTATTTCTGACTGCCCGGGTAGACGAGCAGGACGTTGTGAACGGGCTTTCCTCGGGAGGCGATGATTATATACTAAAGCCCTTCAGCCTGAAGGAGCTTGACGCAAGAATCCAGGCGCACCTGAAACGGGAGGCACGGCGCAAGGAGCGGACAAATTGCTGTTTTCAGGGGGAGCTGTCGATTGATTACAGGGCAAAGACCGTGCAGATTGGCGCGGATTATCTGGAGCTGACAAAATTAGAGTATGAAATCATTGAATTTCTGTCCATGAATCCGGGAATGGTTTTTGAGAAAGAAAGAATCCTTTTATATATGGCGGCTGCTTTGCTTTTTAGCTTTGTTCTCTCGGCAGCCATTGTCAGGATTGCCGAACAGACGCAGACAAAAGTTTGGTGGAATTATGTGGATGAAGACGCATACTTTAAGGCAGTGGAAAGGGAAGGGCCTGATTATGTGGCGGATATCCCAAGGCCAAGCTCTTATGAGATGACAAAGCCAGACCATTTTGTGTCAGAACTTTGCGATTTTTTACAGACTTATGCCGTGCTGGTTTTGTCCATGTCTTTTAGCTGCGGGGCGGTTTTCCTCTTTTACCAGAATAAGCTGAGACACCCCATCGAGGAACTTAAAGATGCCTCGAAAAGGATTGCCGAAAATCACCTGGATTTTCATATATCTTATGAAAATGAGGACGAGATGGGCGTACTCTGCAAGGAGTTTGAGCGGATGCGCTCAGAGCTTGCTAAAAATAATCAGATATTATGGAGGATGGTTGAGGAGGAAAAGATGCTCAGGGCGGCGATTGCCCATGACATGCGCGCTCCGCTGACTGTACTGAAGGGTTATCAGGAAATGCTGGCAGACTGTCTGCAAGGCGCGGACGCCGATACAGCGCAGGCTATGGACATGCTGTCGGAAAGCGGACGCCAGATTGCGCGTATGGATGCTTTTGTAGAGACCATGCGGAAAATGAGCAGCCTGGAAAGCCGAAAGCCCCGCCCTGAGGAGATTTTGGCAGGACAGCTTAAGGAAGATATTCAGGCGGAACTTACCGTTCTGGAAAAAGAATATGGGAAACAATGTGTATTACAGGTGACGGAATCAGAGGAAATATTTTGCGGAGATAGGGAAATGATTCTGGAGGTGACGGAAAACCTTTTGTCAAATGCTCTTCGTTACGGAAAAAAGCAAATCGAAATCGCGGTAAAGACCGGACATTCGGAATTGACAATCTGCGTCAGGGATGACGGCGGCGGATTTCAGGAAGATGCCGAAAAGCTTACGAGAGCATTTTATGGGCAGAACATAAAAGACAGCCTAAAACATGAGGGAATGGGAATGTATATCAGCAGGCTGTACTGCGAAAAGCACGGAGGGAAACTGCTTTTAGAAAATGATGAACAGGGAGGAGCTGCGGTGACAGCGATATTTTGCCGGATTGTGTAAGCAGTCCGGCATTTTACTTGTCCATATTTATCCTTATATTTCTTTGTATTCATTGTATTTTTGTTGTGATTTTTCTTTTACAATGAAGATGTTAAAAAATTAAGGAGGTGAAGTTATGCGGGCGATTTTAAAAAGAGAGGTGAAAAATTATATACGAAACCCTCTACTCTGGCTTGGCATCGCGGTCGGCGCTTTGATGATATTTCAAGAGGTCGGTTCCTATCTGGATATTCATTACCTGGCGGAAGGGGAAACCATCGCGAATGACTACCCGGAAACTTACCGGGATGGGGATGTTTTTGACGGATATGTGCCGGCAACAAAAGAGCAGAGACGTACGCTGTGGGAAGAGCGGGTACGGGAAGTCCTGACTTCTGAATTCGAGATGGAGCAGACAGAGGCGCAAGCTGTCATTGACGAAATGAAAGGGATGGACTTTATGGCAGCCTGCGCCCATCTGGAAAAGTATGGTTATTACGACGCTTATTACGAATATGTGAATACAGCCTACCGCAAAGGAACCCGCGAGGAAATCAATTCTTATATTGCAGAGAAACTGAAAAGCAGGACATTTTCCTATTATTTTTCAAGGAAATTCGCCGATTTCGCAGGGCTGTTTATGGGATTTTTCGCGACGGTGCTATTGTCCATGTTGTTTCTGCAGGATACGAGGAGAAATACCTACGAACTTCTCCACACAAAGCCTGTCGGCGCGGGAAAATATGTGTTGGGCAAAGTGGGCGGAGGCTTTGCGGTCTGCCTGATCATACTCGCGGTCTTAAATCTGATATTCTTCGGTTTCGCTCTTACGTCGGCGGGAAAGCATGGATTTGAAGTGCATTTATCAGATTTTCTGTCGGCAACTTGTCTTTATATCCTGCCGAATATGCTGATGATCGTAAGTATCTACAGCCTGATTTCGCTGTTATTTAAAAGTCCGCTGCCCGCAGTGCCGCTTTTGTTTCTCTACATGGTGTATTCCAATATGGGGAGCAGGAACGCGGACGGCATTTACGGATATTACGGCAGGCCGCTGGCAATCATGGTGCGGTTTCCGGGGAGTTTTTTTGATACGTCGGCTCCGCCGCTGGCAGTGCTGAATCAAAGTCTCCTTGTCTTAACCGCTGTCTGTATCATATTGCTCTCGATACAGATATGGAAAAGGAGGCGGGTGTATTGACGAAAGAAATGAAAATCACCCTGACTTTCCAAAAACAGGTTTATGCCGTATTATTTGCCGTTATCTTAAGCCTTGTCCGGGGAGTGGTCTACTCTGATGAAATCGGGATTGCACTGGAACCGCCGCTGGCGGTGCTTGTCCTGACATTCTGTGCGGATACCTACACGCAGGAAATCGCAAGCAGGCGCTCGGAAGTCTGGCGGCTGTGTCCTGCGAAAAGGAAGATTCAAACGATTTACAAAAGACTTGCGGTGCAGGAGCTGTTTTTGTTATCTGTTGCAGCCTTTGGGTATGGGTTATTTTTGCTCTTCCAAAATCCCGTAACAGGTAAAATGACGAAAGATGTCTTGATTATGGCAAACGTCCCAGAAAGTGAAATATACAAGTTCCTCGTATATCTCGCCGCTTTGGCTGTCACTATTTTCTTTTGGGGAATGTTGTCGAATCTGCTCTCTTGCCTGTTCCGGAATATGTGGGCGGGAATCGGCGCCTGCCTGATATTGTGGCTGACCACGAATTCCGCCATGGGTGACAGAATCCTTGGAGCATGGAACTTGTTCTCCTACACTTTCAGAGAGCTGGGTGACAGCAGCGATTTTAGCTGGCTGTGCGGAAAAATGGTCTGCATCTGCATGGGAATCACGGCAATGACAGTTATGCCTGAAATCATTGAGAAAAGAGGTTAGACTATGGGAATCAAGATAGAAGATTTAACAGTGACATTTAAGAATAAAGTGACGGCGGTCAATCATGCCAGTCTGGAAATCCCGGCGGGAATCTTTGGGCTTTTGGGGGAAAACGGCGCGGGAAAGACAACGCTGATGCGGGTGCTGACAACGATACTCCCGCCAACCAGCGGAACTGTAACCTTAGATGGAATACTCTACAACGAGGGAAATTTTGAAAAAATACGCAGGAAAATCGGATATCTGCCCCAGGAGATTGACCTGTACCCAGGCCTTACGGTGCAGGAATGCCTGGAATATATGGGAGACTTGTCCGGCATACCAAAGACAGTCTGCAAAGAACGCATCCGGTACTATCTGGAAAAGACGAGCCTGTCAGGGCACAGCAAAAAGAAGATGAGGCAGTTATCAGGCGGCATGAAACGGAGAGTCGGACTTGCCCAGGCGCTTTTAAGCGAACCGGACTTTTTGATCGTTGACGAGCCCACCACCGGGTTAGACCCGGAAGAGCGCATCCGTATCCGGAACCTTCTCGTTGATTTCTCGGAAGGGCACACCGTCCTGTTCTCGACCCATGTGGTGGAAGACCTGACAGCGACCTGCAATCAGCTTGCGGTTATGAAAAAAGGGAGATTCCTTTATTCCGGGAACATGAGCGAACTGCTGGAACAGGCAAAAGGCCATGTCTGGGTCTGTAAAGTAAAGGATGAAGGAGCGGCGAGGGAGCTGGAAAGAAGATACCATGTCTCATCGAAACAGTATGCGGGGGATGGATTGCAGATGAAATTAATCAGCGAGGTGCAGCCCCAGATAGAATGCAGAGCCTGTGAGGCGACGCTGGAGGATGCGTATATTTATATTGCGGGGAGGGAAACGTAAGCATAGCAATATTTTTTAGGAATCAGGGGGCTGGAATCGGTATTCGCGGGCAGCCCCCGGGTTACTAAATAAGACAACTTTTCACTATTACTTTTTACTTACGCTCGTCCATAAATGGTGCAGTTTGAAACGCTTGGGTTCAAACTCTCTTGTTTCAAATCTTTGGACATATCTGCATACATCTTCGTTTTCATCGGAACAGATTTTTAATAAAGGATATACATATCTTTCGTTATGTTTATTAACTTGGCGCAGATGTTTATTTGTATCGATGTCTTTCACATATGCTACCATCATGCCGCTTTTTTCATTCCTGCCATATCCCCATTCGTCTAATGTAAAACGTCTTATTCCTTTTTTTACATAATTTTGGTCTTCCGTATTTGTCAACAGGCATTTGCACTCTATCGTAAAATATCGTTGCGACTTTTCCGGTGTACTCGCATTTTCATCATTGAAAACCCATTGTAAATCAGGCTTTTTACGAAGACATGCTTGATTTTCCTGCTCTCCTGCAGCATTCAGAGGTTGATTTTGCGTTTGAAATATAATATTTCCAAAAGTTACTCTCTGACGGTCAAACCTAACGCGAAGTATGATTTTATGCAGCTCTGCCGTTATATCATTTTCCGTATAATCTGTATCAACATAACTATCTAACTGAGATAGTGCCTCGGTCATAATCTGCAGTATGCCCTGTTCCCATTGTGTCCATATATTAATGGAATAAAGGCTTGGTCTATCCATTCACATCCACCTCCAATAATTGTTTATCAACTATTTTCAGCAAAATAGAATTCAGGTCATTCCACGCCATACTTACAGTCCAATTTCTTTGTTCGTCTTTTTTGATTACTGCTATGCATGTTTCAGAAACTCCAACAAATGAGCCTTCTATGTAAATATTGTCTGTCACTTTTTGCCGGCTTAATTCTTCAAATTTATTTAATGCTGTTTCCCATTCATTATCATTTTCACAGTCCCCGCAAATGGGCTCACTTTTGTATTTACTCAAAAATAATACAGCTATAATTCCTTTTGAGCGATAAATCTTCCACTCCAGTTCGGCATCAAGCTCTGCCAAATACCCATTTATTGAAGATATAATCTCCTTGATATACTCATATATCAGATGATTTTTTTCATACAAGTCTGCCTCAACTCCATAAAATCCCTCTGTAATATCCGGCAATCTTTTCATTGCATAACTGTCAAACTTTTTGTAAAATAAGTCTAATCCGTATGAACACATATCTTTTACCAAATTCCGTTCATTCCCGGTTAATTGGTATAAATCAAAAACTATTTTATCAATATCCTCTTTTATCTCTTTGATACTGCGATGATTTTCTTTTATCGGCGCAAAAAGCGTGATACCTTCATAATTCTTAATTTCATCCATGAGCAGCGCAAGTCTTTCTGCATATTCGTTGTTCTCCTCCAACAAACCTGGTATGGGAAATCGCTCTAATTCATCAAGGTGAATCTCATCATGCCACATCCCCCACCCGCTGCAAGTTAAAAAGAAATAATACCTGGCTACGGACGAAAGCATTATAGCACATATACTTTTCATCAAAGAATCACTCGCATCTTTAATTTTGATGCAGTGAATACTGGTTGTAAAAGAAAATGGCATATTTTCAAACCTTGCTACAATTTCTCCCCTGGTTTCTCCCTTATTAGATATACCGCGCTTTACTATAATCCGACTGCCTTCAAATATATCAAAACTGCTAAAATTCCTATGCATCTCTGTAGGTACCGCTGCGGTCAGAAACTTCTCGACATCTCCGTAAGCAACTAAATTTTTTAAAGATAACCTTTTCAATGAAGATACCTTTTCAACACTGTTTGTCTCTCCTTTTCCTAATGTAAATCCTTGTCTGACTACTATCTCTTTGTCCTGCACACACTTTGATAATGGTGGATTTGTTTTTATCTTCTTAATCAAATCCAAATCCGAAAGCCTTCCCCACCATAATGTTTTCCATGCATAATTGTATTCCAACAATTCACTCTGTTTTATATAATGCATATCCGATTTCCCTAAAATGATATATTGATGCTTTATATTTTCAGAGTTCATCTTTACAGACCAATAAGACACATAATTATCCCCAACAGGTTCTTCCGCCCGGAATAATACCGCCGCAAATGGAGCAATCGCATTTTTAAAGAATATATTCCGCGAATGTGCAAAATTAATAATCTGCACTAATACATTCTGACTTAGCCACTTCTCTCTAAACTCTCTGCTTTGTCGATAGCCGGTTTTAGAAAATATGCCTATTGGAAGTAGCAGAGAAATAGTTCCTTTTTGTTTAACCCATTCTATTGCACGCCAAATAAACGCCTGTGAACTTTCCTTGTCCCCAATCGGCAGTTCTTTTGATTTGCACCATTCTAAAGCGCAATTATCAGCTTTTTCCCATGGCGGATTGCCAATAATAATATTCACACTGCTTTTTTCAACAAATAAATCCGCCTCATCCGTAAAAGTATCAGCACATAATAAAATATTCAAAGATAACGGCTTAAACTCATCACATTTCAAATTAGGTAAATATTTATTTCTTTTCATTTGTTCAAGAACCGAAGGCGTGTCTTGAAAGTCAAGAAAAGCAACGTACAAGCTAAATGCAGCCACTCTTAACGCCTCTTCGTTTCTCTCTATACCGCGAATTTGAGTTTTTAAAATGTTTTTTAGTTGTTCATACTCTAATAATCTTCCCTCATTTTTAATCATATGAAACCTTACAATGCGCTTAAATGATTCTACAAGAAAAACGCCTGAACCGCAGCAAGGGTCGAGAACAACTGGTAATTTCTCTAATATCTCAATGGTAAGCGTCTGTTTTACCATAAGTTCAACTAAAGATAACGGCGTATAATGTGTTCCGGTATCTTGCCCGTCACTTTGTTTATAATAAAATTCTTCATAAAGATTGCTTATCAGCTCCATAGGAATAATGTCAAATTTATATGCCCAGAAGAATAACCTCAACTGTTCATCAAATTTTCCTTGTAAAAAATCCGATATTTTTATTAAATGTTCAGGCAAAACAACACTTTCTTCTGTTTCATCAATAGGAAACATATCCCCATTAAAATCCTGTGATAATTTCTTATATAATGCATATGTAAATTCTTTACTTCTCAAGCATTTGATATAATTAACATTCGTCTCACGGTCCGTCATAAGGCAACAATCTGATGGCTGCTCTAAAATTTTTTTCCATTCTGTGTTCTGTATAGCCAAACTGTCAAAATAATCATCCGTCAGTATACCTCTATCCTCTAAATAGCGTATAAATATAGAGCGTCCCACAATAGAATGTGCATATTTTATTTTTTCTTTATTAAGCCCCATATTCATTAATTCTGCACGTATTTTTTTTATATCATGAATTAATGTATCATTCGCCTTATATATTTTACTTCCTTCATTAAGTTTTGCTATTCCAGCGTCGATTCTATCTCGCGAGAGATTACGCAATTTCCGTAATATATCATTCGCTGTATTAACAATTGCAATTGGTTCTGGAATGATTTTTTCTCCTTTACAAATTTTCATCTGCACAGAAAAATCATATACTCGTAATTCGCCATTTATCTCACAAAAGAAATACTGCGGACGAGCCAGATTCCATACATTGATATATGCTCGTTCAAAATCCATTTGATCAGCAGAATAACACGCCCCGAAAATAACCGCCGGATTGTCTTTGAGAAAAAATATGGAATCAATAGAAAAAGCTCTTGATTTACGATTTATTTTGTAACAGGAAGACAGCCATTCCCCTATATCCAGCCTTTCATCTGCCTGCACATCAGAAGAACGTACGGAAACTAAATCTCCCTTATCATACTCTAAAATCCTATATGCCTGTTCTAATAAATTGTGATTCACAAAAGCACCTCTCAAATAAGATTATTTCGAATTTCACTTTACCTGATTTATTATGAAGTATTTTTATTAAAAAAGCAATAAATTTCAAATCAATCACACCTAAGCCTCTCAACAACACTCGCCCCCTGCGTCCTCCGATAAATCACCACAGGCGCCGCCGCGCACACGGCAAGCACAATCCCAAACAGCATAAGATTCCTTATCCACGGAACAGAAAATGAAACCCCTTTATAGAGCGCCGCCGCCTGGAACACCACATAGCTGGCCGGGAATCCGATGACAGATGATAGCAGGAGCGAAATAAGCGCATACCCAATCCCTTCTGCCCGCAGCATCTTCTTTATCTGCCCTGCCGTCATGCCGATGCTTTCCAGTGACGCCAGCTCCCCGGAACGGTTCTGGACGCTTGCCGCCATGGTATTCAGGTAGTTGAGCACCGCCAGGAGGGCAATAATGACTCCTGCGCTGTTTCCCAATACTTTCACCTGCGTCTCCGTATTTTTCATCTCGGCGTACCGCTCAAGCTTTGACTCATGTGAGATTTGCTTATCGCCGGCAAAAACAGCCTTCACCTTCCGCTCGGTCTCTTTCGAATACGCATTTTCATATTCTATATCAATCAGTTCGGTAATCGTCTCTCTCCCCAGTTTCTCTGCATACTTCTCACTGACGATAAGGTCCGGCGTCAGACCTCCGGCAAAATACGCCGGATTCATACCGCTGCCCGCCACCGCGGCTATCTGCACCGTATGTTCCTGCACCGTTTGCCCCTCCCCCGTCTCGTCCGGGAAGTAAAACCGCACCGTTTTTCCGGTCATGCCGTTATCGCCTTCTGTAAAATATTTGAGAGCTACCGCCGTCTTTCCCTGCTCAAAATCATCCCGGTCAAGGACATTTCCCAAATCTTCATTTAAAAGGTCAAAGCCTTTCTCGTCTATGCTGATAAACCGGGGCATAAACAGCCCGCTCCCCGGTTCTTTCCGGTACAGCGCCATGTCTTCTTCATAATTTCCCGGACTGTAGCGCGACTGGTACAGCTCTTTGAAATAATCGCCGTAAATCTCTTCCTGATAAGGGATGACAACCTCCTCCGAGCCGACTTTCCTTACCGACTTCACGCCCTCCGCTTTCTCTGTCTGAGATATCTTTTCCTCCGTGATAAGCTGCTTTCTGTCATCTTCAATGACCGTCTCATTTTTAAAACGGATGTCGTAGGAATAGATTTCATTTAAGATGCGCTCTGCGTCGTTGGCGCGGATAATGGTATTTACCGACATAAATACAGACATTACGATTACAAAGGATGCAAAGATAACAGCCGCCTGTTTTCTGTCCCGGAACATATTCTGAAATGCCATGGAATAGATGCCGCCCCACTCCCGTCTGCGGTTTTTCCTTTTGCCTGAGTAAGGGATATAGCGCATAGCCTCAACCGGGGAACAGTCTCCCGCCATTTTTGCCGGTTTCCTGCAGCTAATAAGATTTGTCAAAAATGCAAAGCATCCCCCGAGAAGAAATACCCACACATTCACAGACACAATGTCTTTGGCGGAAAATGTCGGATTTGCGATATGCAAAAGCTGCGGAATCATCATTTCAGCCGTCACTGCAGCCGCAGCCAATCCCAACGGAATACCCGCCGCCGAGTTCCAGACTGCCTGCCGGTAGATGATGCTCTTTAACTGGACGGAAGTCATCCCGAGCGTCTTAAGCTGTCCGTAGTAGCGGATATCCTTTGAGATGGAAATGTACATGGTATTGTAGATAAACAGATATCCGCTTGCAAATATCATGATAAGCAGAGCCGCCAGCCCTAAAAGCATTATAAAAAAGTTTGCAAAAAGGTTGTAGTCGGCGGAAAGATACTGATTTCCTCTCATATCCAGCCCTTCCCGGATACTCTTAATGTCGCTTTCCGAATATACCGGATTTTTAAGCGATATCCTCAAAAGCCCCTGGGTAAGGTCTGTCTGCTTTACGCCTGTCTGATTAAAAAATGCTTTTGAGACATAGCCTTTTGCCGCTCTGCTATAGTCGGTATACCAGCCGCTTAAGACAAACTCCTTTGCCAAAAGCTCTTCATCCGAGCCTTCCTCCAGGGTAAAATAAGTAAGATTCAGTTTCATGCCGATTTTGGGATTTGGAATCCCCATGGCATTCAGCGCATTTTTCCCAAGCATAATCTCGTCTTCGCTCTGGGGATACTCTCCCTTAAAGCTTTCCAATGCGGGAACCGTCTGCTTTTCCCAGCAAGTCTCATCCAGCCAGTAAAGCCTGATTTTATCCAAAGCCGTTTCCTTATATTGCTCTAGGATGCCGCATTTTACCATGACGCCGGCATATTCTACCTTTTCCTTGGAGCGGATTGTCTTGACCTGGTCGTCTCTCGGCTCACTCAGCTCAATGTCGTAGTCCATCCCTTCCATCCGAATCTGGCGCTGTGAAATGGTGTTCCAGTAGCTTGCTCCGGTTGCAAGGACGGTTGCAATCAAAAATGTCGTCAGGGAAATCGCAAAGACTGCGAGAAGATTTCTATTTTTATTTGCCCGGTAAGTGATTCCCGCTATCTCGATGACTGTCTTTTTATTTTTCACTCTCAGCATAGCCGCTCTCACCTCCGCAGATTTTTCCGTCCTCAAGACGTATGATTCTGCCCGCCATCTGGGCAATCTCATCATTGTGGGTAATCATCACGATGGTCTGCCCAAACCGCTGGCCGGTGGTTTTCATAAGCCCCAGCACATCCTGGCTGGTACGGCTGTCAAGGTTGCCCGTAGGCTCATCCGCAAGGATGATTGCGGGTTTTGCCGCCAGCGCCCTGGCTAACGCCACCCTCTGCTGCTGCCCGCCGGACAACTGATTTGGCATGGCATATTTCTTTTCCTCCAGGCCGAGGATTGCAAGTATCTGCTCTACATATTCCCGGTCAGGCCGGATGCCGTCCAGCTTGATAGGAAGTACTACATTTTCATACACATTCATAAGGGGAATCAGATTATAATTCTGAAATACGAATCCAATCTTGCGCCTGCGGAAAATCGTCAGCCCGTCCTTTGACATCTTGGAAATGTCACGCCCGTCTACCACCACTTTCCCGGAAGTAGGATTGTCAAGTCCGCCAAGCATATGGAGGAGCGTGGACTTCCCGCTGCCGGAAGTTCCCACGATTGCGAGGAATTCTCCTTTCTGAACGGAAAGGCTCACTCCGTCCAGAGCCTTCACCCGGATTTCTCCTGTGTCATAATATTTTTTTAAGTTTTCTGTAACCAATATGTCCATTCTACGCACCTGCTTTCTTTTCAATGTTCTTCTTTGGACATATACAGCATAGCAAAAGATTCTTTCTCAAATCTTTCGTGAAGGTGACATTTTTGACACATTTCATTTCGCAGAGCAGCGAATCAGACATGCATATACATTTTTCTGTTACCGCGTGCCAGACGGCGTTCCATATCGGGGCAGGTATAGCTGAACCGCTGTGCCTTTGCCCGGCGCTGACTTAAGCTTTGCATACCCTCCCTCTTTCGACAGCACCTCCCGCACCAGATATAAGCCGATTCCCACTCCCGGCTCGCCGCTCACAGACGGGGAGCGGTAAAACCGCCGGAACACAAGACCCTGCTCTTCCTCCTTTATCCCTATGCCCTGGTCTTCAATCCGGATGCAGACAAATGACTCGTACACTATCACATCCAGCGTAATCTGTGAATCCTCCGGAGAGTATTTTATAGCATTGTCCAGAACATTTCCGACGGCCTCCGCTGTCCATTTTTTGTCCGCATAGCAAAGAGCCTCCGTCTCTTTCAGCGTTAGCTTGATCCTCTTTTTTAAAGCGGATAATTCCGCCATCTGACAGGCCATATTCAGGATTTCTTCCACCCTCACCTTCTGCGGATGTATGGAGATTATCTCCTGTTCGGCGTAAGAAGATTTTACTAACTCTTTCATAAAAAAGTCCAGCTTTTCCGCCTGTTTTCCGACTTTGCTTGCTAAAGCCATCGTATTTTCATCCAGCTTTCGTTCCTGCAAAAGCCCGGTATACAGCATGATATTGGTAAGAGGCGTCCTGACCTGATGGGAAATGTCCGAAATCAGGGATTTGATAAAATCCCTCTCCCTCTCTGCCTTTCCCTGGTTCATTCCCGATATCTGGACAAGCCGGTTCAATCGCTCTGTCACTGCCCCGTCCATGGACTCATCGTAAACAGCGTCCTGAACTTCCCCTCCGATGGCTCTGTCCAGCCTTTGCAGCAAGTTCTGGTACATGACTTCCATCTTCTTTTTCCCGCGGCGGCTTATCAGCATACAAATAACGGCGCACCCCGCACATACGCTTACCGTCAGCACAATGTATCCGTTCATCAGCATTTCTCCCACACATAGCCTTTCCCGTAAACCGTCTTGATGTAAGCCGGCTTTGACGGCGTGTCCTCAAGCTTATCCCGAAGACGGCGGATGCCCACCGACAGGGCGTTGTCCTCCACATACTCTGTGCTGTCAGGCCAGACCCACTCTAAGAGCCGCTCCCTGGTAAGAATCTGCCCGGCGTTAAAGACGAGCAGATACAGGATTCTCTGTTCCGTCTTGCTAAGTTCGATTGCTTTCCCCTCTTTATAAAACTCCATGGTATCAAAGCAAAACCGAAAGACGGAATTGCTGTATTCGGCTTGCTGCTCCCCGGTATTCCTCCTGAGCAGCGCCCGTATCCTCGCACGGAGCACCATCAGGCTGAAAGGCTTTGTGATATAGTCATCCGCGCCGCACTCTAACCCTTTCACGATGTCAAGCTCCATATCTTTCGCCGTCAGCAGCGCAATGGGGATTCGGCTCGTCTTTCGCACTTCCCTGCACAAATCAAGGCCGCTCCCGTCGGATAAGTTGATATCAAAGATAAGCAGGTCAAACGCGCCCTGCCGCAGCCTGTCCTTCGCCTCTGCAACCGTCCTGCAGAGAACAAACTCCAAATCCTCACTGTTCAGAGACAGGCTGATACCCTCCGCCAGGTCCTCATCGTCTTCCAGAATCATAATCGTCTGTTTTTTATTGTATTTCATACGATTCTCCTTTTATGTAAATCAGGATTCCTCTGCTTTTTCTTATGATAAAAATAGTGTAAAACCGTCCGAACCGGACGTATTGAATCTGTTTACATCATCACTTAGAACACAGACACCCAAGGTTTCGATGTCTGCAATTGAAAATTATAGATCTGCGCCCTCAATAAACGCCTCCATGGATTCCGCCTCTTTGGCTGCCTTAAGCCACGACTCGAGAATGTCCGTATCCGTCTCGTCCTCAATCCGGGTGCTCAGTTCAGACGGCAGCGGGCTAAAGTTCTCCAGCAAAAGCTCAAGCTTTCCTTTAAGTCTTCCCAGAGTCAGGCCTTCCCTTCTTCCTTCTGCCAATCCTTCCGACCTGCCCTCAAGCCTTCCTTCTGCCCTTCCTTCATTCCGTTCGGTCTTAAGCAACTCTTCCAACAACATATAGCGTTCCTCCATCTCCCGGCTTTCCTTGACTTTTTTCACAACTGTTTCTTTTTACTCATATGCTTTCCTCCGTAATCATGCAGAGGAATCCTTGAAAGAAGTATAGCACAATGGTTTTTGACTTTCAATTAATATTCTTATTCAATTCAGGTTCGTTCTTGAATTGTAACGTCAAAAGCGTTACAATATAAAAATAAGGAGGTGCGATTATGGAAAAATCAGCAACATTGAATTTAAGGGTAAACCCAACTGTCAAAGAACGGGCAGAAAAAGTATTATCTCAGTTAGGTGTTCCTATGTCTACAGCGATTGATATGTATTTAAACCAGATTTCTCTTACAGGCGGGATTCCTTTTTCTGTTTCTTTGCCAAAAGCACCGGCATCCATTCATGCAGATGCCATGACAGCAGAAGAAATACATCAAAAACTGGAGAAAGGTTATAACGATATAGCGGCGGGAAGAGTACAGAATGCAGCAGAGGCATTTTCAAAATTCAGGGAGAATCATTAATGAGATACACTGTTGAGATTACAAATGAGGCATTAGCTGATATGGAACAGTTATATAACCACATCGCCTATGTCCTTCAGGCGCCAGAAAACGCAATAGCTCAATACAATCGGATTGCAGATGCCATTTTAACATTAGATACGCTGGCTGAGAGAATTCATATTATGGAATCAGTACCGGAACGCAACAAGGAAATGCGAAGGTTATTGGTAGACAATTATTCTGTCTTTTATGTAATTCAGGGAGAAAAAATAATCGTGACAGATGTTCTATATAGCGCATCGGATATTGAAAATCGATTAAAAAGTTCGCAAAAATGAGCATAAGGATACCGCCGCATCCACGACTTTCCCAATCATCTATGCGGCGGCTCTACAAAATCATCCATATATAAGCAGCCCATTAGCAGCTTATGTTTCCTAAACCACTTTCACCCCATATTTCCCCAACTCGCCAGTGACAAATTCCCGCGTTTCCCGTATCTCTTCCATAATATACCGCACATCCTCTTCGCTCGCATTCACCATCCCATAATTCTTCACACAGTTATGGATATAAGAGCGTTTCGCTTTTGCAAGGTCATATTCCCTCGCCCGTATCATAGACGGCTCTTCCGGGAACACAAGGGTTTCCCCGGGAATCTCTTCATCCGGATTGCCGAAAGAAACCTTGATTCCGTTCTGCTTTGCAAAGGTAAGCTGGGGCATCGTATGCTTGCCTGCCCCCGTATACTCGGTCTCCTGCACGATAATAAACTGGTCTTTATCCATCTCCTGCGCCAGCGCAAATGCCGCCGTCAGAGACGTGTTTCCCGCCGGGCCTCTCTCGTACCCTTCCAGGATTGCAAGCGCCTGGGTGATGTAAAATACCTCCCCCTGTTTTACCGTCACATAGCGGTCCATATACCTTAATGTCCTCGCCGCATTCCTGGGGCAGTCGGAGCGGTCCGGCCATGTGATGAACGGTATGGCAAATCCCGTGTGGCCCGTGGTACAGGACTTTCGGTTAAAATCGCGGTCAGATGCCATATGAAGGCCCTTAAGGTCGATGCTTGCCCCTACAATCTCCACGTTTTTCGCCCCGGCTTTCTGTATGCCCCTTGCGGTGCCGGTGAGGTTGCCGCCCCCTGCATTGGTACACACAACCATGTCCGGCTCGCGCCCAAAACGTTCCCGGCACTGCATCACCAGCTCATACCCCAAGGTTTCCACCCCCGCGATGCCAAAAGGCGTGTAGAGGGATGCATTGAAATACCCGGTATCCTCTAAAAGTCCCAAAAAAGTAGTAAACAGCTCCGGCCCTACCGTGAGCTGGATTACTTCCGCGCCGTAAGCCTCGCAGATGCGCTGTTTTTCCAAAATCTCCGGCTGGCCTCTTTTTTCATTGTCGTAACACTCCTGCACGACGATGCATTTCAGGCCGTTCATCGCCGCCTGCGCCGCCACCGCCGCGCCGTAGTTCCCGCTGGTAGCGGAGATAACGCCTTTATATCCGAGACGTTTTGCGTGATAGACAGCGATTGCCGCCCGCCTCGCCTTGAAACTTCCCGACGCGTTACATGCCTCGTCCTTTATGAAAATCCTTGCGCCCTTGCCCTCCGGCGCATATTTCCGCGCCAGCGCGGTAAGATTCCTCATTTCCAGGAGAGGCGTATTGCCCACTCCGTTATCCGCCTGGATTTTCTGCATTTCCTCCATAGAGTAGCCCGTTTCTTCCATCATCCGCTGGTAGTCAAATCCGATGCCCTCATACTCAAAATCTTCATAATCTAAACCCATGGCGTCTCTCATGATGTCATTCTTCCTCGCATTGACCGCCTCGTATGACATATCTTTCGCCATCAGCTCTCACCCCCAAATAATATCTCTTTAAGCTGCCGCTCGATTCTCAGAAGTTCAGGCTGAAATTCCCCGTAATCATGTATGTAACCTGGATTTACCGCTGTCGGATACCCTTCCGTAATCCTTCCGGCAGTCGTCTTTATTTTCACCGGCTCCCCCTCCTTTGCATCCGAAAGAGCCTCCCCCTTTACCCACATCTTCAGGTCGCACCTCTGCGTGTCCTCCGGAACCTGGGGGGCGCGTTTGCCGGCCGGAAGAACGACATTTTCAATCTGTATCCAATCGCCCTTTTTTACGAATAGGCTCATACTAACCACCACACTCCTTTCCTCTGCACATTATAGCACAGGCAGATATTTATACAAGTTTCTTATCTGCTTTGATCAAATCCCTGAAATCGCCCATAATCGCATGAGGCACAGGAATATCCAGCATGGTGATGACGCCCGGCTCCGCATTGATGCAGTGGGGGATGCAGTTCATAATCATCGCCATAGTGCCGATGCCGCCATCAATCTCCGGGGTGTTGGACATATTTACCGGAGGAACAGAGTCCATCACCACATAGTCCCCTGTGCAGATGCCCGCCCGCTCCGGCTCAATCTGCTGAGGATGCTCCATATCAAGCTTTCTTTCGCCGTCGACGTCCACCCATCCTTTCATCGCCACGCCCGCCACAGAGCCTTTTGCCGCAAATCCATAGGGCGACTTTCTGTCAACGTCCGTGATGATGGGCTCCATATCCTGCCCGAAACTCTCCCATTTCCAGCCAAGGGCATCGCAGATCATCATCGTGGACTCCGCAAATCCCACATGCCCCGCCATGGTGCCGTCCGCTTTCTTCCGGTCAAACTCCTCGACCGAAATCCCGATTCCCTGCTCCTCCATAACGGCAGGCCCGAAAGGCGACAAAGAGTTCACCCTTCTTGACGTAATATGGTTTACTTCCTCACACGCCGCCGTCCACAAAACCACAAGCAAATCCATGATAAGCCCCGGGTTGATTCCTGTACCCATAACGGATACGCCGTTTTTCTTCGCGCACTCGTCAAGTTTCTTCGTAAGCTCCGGCTCTTTTGCTTTCGGATAAGCCATCTCCTCCGCCGAGGTAATGACATTCATCCCCCGCTCCATCACGAATACCAGCTTATCATACACATCCTTTGTAAAAGAATTGGTGCAGACCACCACGATATCCGCCGCTCCCGGACGGATGACCTCCTCCGGCGTGCCTACCGTCACATCCTGCCTGTCTCCCTTAACAATGTCCGGAATCACGTCATACATGCTCTTTCCGAGCTTGCCGCCGATATCAATGGCTCCCACGATATCCACGCCCTTTTTCTTCGCCAGCATCCTGCCGATGCCGCCGCCCATAGCTCCAAGCCCCCAAAGGATCACTTTCACATTTTCCATAGATTTTAACCTCCTCATGAAATACCAGTTTTTTATTCTTGCTTTGCAGAATTTTTTTCTTCTTTTATCTGTGCAAAATATTCTCTCGTCAGTTTCACTACCACCGGACTTAAGACAATCAGCGCAATCAGGTTCGGAACCGCCATCAGGCCGTTGCATGTATCGGCAAGATCCCACACAAAACCAAGACCGCCCATAGAGCCGATTACGATAAAGATACACCAGAGAATCCGAAGAGGCATGACTGTTTTCTCCCCGAACAGATACTCTGCCGCTTTCTCGCAGTAATAATTTGCCGAAATCAGGCAGGAGAACCCGAACAGCACGATGCTGAACATAACAATGTAACTTCCTATCGTGCCGGGCAGCGCCGTCTCAAACGCTTTCATCGTCAGCGCGGCCCCGTCAAGCCCGCTCTTCCACTCGCCGGAAATCACAATGGCAAGCCCGGTAATAGTCGCCACGATAATGGTGTCAACAAAAACCTCTGTCGCACCCCAGATTCCCTGTTCCACCGGATGACTTACCTTTGCGCTTGCATGGATGATGGGAGAGCTGCCAAGACCTGCCTCATTGGAAAACATACCTCTTGCCATACCCTTTGTCAGCATCACCATAAAGGTCGTTCCCGCAAATCCGCCGGTTGCCCCCGCCGGAGTAAACGCACACCGGACAATTTCCGCAAGAGCAGACGGCACTTGCCCGATATTGAGTATAATGATTCCAAGCCCCGCCGCAACATAAAGCCCGCACATAAAAGGCGTCAAAAACTGGCACACATTGGAAATCCTGCTGATTCCCCCAAGGATGACCGCTCCTGCCAGAATGGAAAAGACAATGCCGGTGGCAAGGGGCGGGATTCCAAACTGCGCCTCTACGGAATGGCACATGGAATTGGTGTCCACAATCGCTCCTACTACAAAGTACGCAACAATAACCATAACCGCAAAGAATCCTGCCAGGATTTTGGACTTAAGCCCCTTCGATATATAATACATCGCTCCGCCGGAAAATTCCCCGTTCTCTTTCTTTTCCCGGTAATGGATGCCAAGGGTGACCTCCGAGAACTTCGTAGCCATGCCAAAGAGAGCAGACACCCACATCCAGAACACCGCACCCGGGCCGCCAAGGGCAACCGCAGTCGCCACCCCGGCAACATTTCCCGTTCCCACAACCGCCGCGATTGAAGTGAGCGCCGCTTTCCCGGAAGAAATCGAGCCGTCCCCTTCCGTACTCTTAAATGCCTTCCCAATCGTGTTTTTAATAATGTATCCGAACTTTCTGAACTGTAAAAATCCAAGCCTGGCAGACAGGAAGATGCCCACGCCGAGAATCAGGAAAATCATATACGGACCCCATACTAATTCGTTGATCTTCCCATTAATTTCATAGATCACATCACTCATTAAATTTGTTCCTCCTTTACGTTAAAATAGTTCCGTGCGCACGTTATAATATACATATGTATGCTATATTGAACATACTAACACACTATTCTGTAAAGTTCAACAAAAAATATCATTTGTTTACACATATTTTTGCCATTCTATTATAGATTTTCAGATAAATTATGATATAATCTCATCTTTGACAGTTGATTAGAGATACAGGTGCCACAATCCATGAAAA
>CAJUMF010000029.1:0-10226 GCA_910586965.1 uncultured Dorea sp.
GATCTAATCATATTTTCATAATAGTGTATAAAAATAGATATGTCAAGAGATAAAATAAGTTTATGCACTATCAGATGGTTTTATGTTGATTTTCAAAAATATAAAATTTTTTAATGGCATTCATGATTTCGAATCTTTTATCATTGTCGATAAAAATTATCTTATTATTGTCATTTAAAATAGGACGTGTGAATCTTTTGATGTTTATTCTTCGCATGTCTTCAATACGGAGATAGCAAGCCCGGTCGTTTATATCAATAGGCACATTCATATAATATTTTTTTGACTTATCCTTAGAAGTAATGGGGATAACTATATAAGAATAGTTTTCTTCATTTATTCCGTTACATCTTTTCTTCCACACAAGTACCGGTCTGCTTTTGTTTAATTCTGAACCGACATTTATACCTAAAGCTGCCCAGTATAGACCATTTTCGTATATAGTTGTCTTTTGCTGGTATCCATTAACATTTAACAGCAATTTTTGCCATTTCCAATTGAGAAATTGATATAATGTTTCGAAAAGTATATGTGATATATTATTTGAATGAACATCGGAGCAAATTTTTTCCATGATATTTTGCAAAATAAAATGCTGTATGGCATGCAAATCCGAATCAGGAACCCTAACGGATTTAGATTTTAAATATAATGCGCTTGTAATATTTTTAGTATTGATTTCTTTATAATGATCAAGATCGGCGTATTGTTTTGTCACAGATAGCTTATATATATTGCCGTCACTTTTTTCTATAAGAGGAACAATCAATATTCTGTTTTTGGCCTGAGTATTGCATAAATATATACAGAGAGGCTCCTCTTTATCATGTGCATATCGATAAATATATCCTTTTCTTAAGTCCATATGTTCTCCTCAAAATTAGATTATTTTTCTTTCGAGCTGCTTATCTGCTCTCTAATAGCCATGTTTATTATCTTAATATGAATTATACCATATAAAGGAAGAAAAAAAGCAGATGTATTTGCATCTTTTCATTGGCCTCCAGCATCATACAAGAAAGACAGCGAAAACCCGTTAACCGCACCGGCTAACGGGTTCTCGTCGTTGTTATAGTTATCTAAAAGGAATGAGAGTAAAGTGCTGTACGATACTTCGTATACACTTTTATGAGGGGGAGATAGTGATAAGTTCCTTATCAACTATCTGACACTTATTATAAAGAGTAAATGTGTCCAAAGTATGTTAAATTTCTAAAAGAAAACGATATTTTATTAAGGATAGCTTAAGAAAAAGTAATTGAAATCCAAAGTTTCTCCGTGTAAGATGGAGATAGGATATGAGGCGGCGAATTTTTCGCGCCTGGAGGAAGTATGAAAAGAATCGGTTTTATCGTGAACCCGGTAGCGGGAATCGGCGGAAAGGTCGGGCTTAAAGGTTCCGACGGGGAAGAGACGTTAAAAAAGGCATTGGAGCTTGGGGCTGTGCCTGAGAGCGGTAAGAAAGCCCTCATTGCCCTGCGGGTTTTAGGAGCGGCGGCGGAACTTTCAGAAATGGAAATCTGCACCTGTCCGGGAGATATGGGGGAGAATGTCTGTAAGGAGGCAGGTCTTAGCTGCAAGGTATTGGACTGTATGACAGGGGATCATGCGGGAGAATGGACGTCTCTGGCAGATACCGCCCTTGTGGGAAAGGCAACGTCTCCGGCAGACACCGTCCGGGCGGCGAAGATGCTCTGCGGGCTTGGCGCGGATTTAATCCTTTTTGCGGGCGGCGACGGAACGGCGCGCAATATTCTGGATGCGGTTGGAAAGTCCGCGGCGGTGCTTGGGATTCCTGCGGGGTGCAAGATTCATTCGGGCGTGTTTGCGGTGAACCCGAAGAGGGCGGGTGAGCTGGCGTTAAGGTACATGCAGGGGAAGGTCCCCAGGACGAAAGAGGCGGAAGTGATGGACATTGACGAGGAGCAGTTCCGCCAGGGGAGGGTGCAGTCGAGGCTTTACGGGTATCTTAAGATTCCCGATGATGTCCGGCTGGTGCAGAATTTAAAGAGCGGCAGCAGAGGCGGCGGGCAAGACAGCACGGAACGCCTTGCCGAGTATATGGCGGACACATGGGAAAACGACGTTCTCTATATTGTAGGCGGCGGTTCTACGACGGCGCGTATTATGGAGCGGATGCATTTTGCCAATACGCTTTTGGGGGTTGACCTTGTGTACAGCGGTCAGGTGGTCGGAACGGACTGTACGGAGCGGGAAATCCTCAAGGCTGTCTCGGAGTACGGGAAGGCGAAGATTCTTGTGACGGTCATTGGCGGTCAGGGCTATATATTCGGACGGGGGAACCAGCAGATTAGCGCGGAGGTCATCCGGCGCGTGGGGCGGAAAAATATTATCGTGGCGGCATCTGAGGAGAAGATGCTTGCCCTTTTTGGAAAATGCCTGTATGTAGATACAGGGGATGAGGAAGTGAACGGCTACTTGCACGGGTACATGCGCGTGCTTACCGGGTACGGAGAGTACGCGGTGATGAAGGTGACGGGATAGTACAGCGAACTATTAATATCCAGCGCGCTATATCCCGGCGGAAATCATCCGGGAACGCACAGAAATTCCCGGATAGATATAGATAAGTTTACATATAAAAGGAGGAAGGAAACGATGGAGAAATCTTTTGTGCATCCTTATATGCCAAACAGTGTCCCGGAAATCAGGCGGCAACTGCTTGACGAGCTGGGAGTGGAGGATGTGAAGGAAATTTACGGGAGCATTATCCCGGACGAACTGCTCTTCAAGGAAAGGCTTAATCTGCCGGAGCCGATACGCAGCGAGTATGAGCTTAAGAAACATGTAACGGGGATTTTGAACAAAAATGTCTCGACAGAAGAGTATGCAAGCTTTTTAGGGGCAGGGTGCTATAAGCATCAGGTTCCGGCAGTGTGCGATGAGATTAATACGAGAGGGGAATTTTTGACGGCTTACTGCGGCGATACTTATTCAGACCATGGGAAAATGCAGGCGATTTTCGAGTATACAAGCATGATGGGCGAGCTTTTGGACGCGGATGTAGTAAGCTATACGACCTATGACGCGGGGCAGTCGGTCTGCTCGGCATTCCGCATGGCGGTTCGGATTCAGAGTTCTTCGGAGGAGTCTTCCGTTGAAAACGGGGATGCGGATAAGGAGCAGGATAAGGGCAGGACTGTGATTCTAGTGCCGGACACGATGAATCCGGAGATTTACAGCCAGGCGGTTTCTTATTGCAGGAATGTTTCTGAGATTATAAAGGTGGGGCATGACGAGCGGGGGCTGATGGCTCTTGAGGAGCTTGAGGAGCGGCTTAAGGAGGGAAACGCGGCGGCTGTATTTTACGAAAATCCGTCTTATCTTGGATTTTTTGAGACACAGGCGGAAAAGATTGCTGAGCTGGCGCACCAGTACGGCGCTGTCTGCATCGCGCAGCCGCAGGTTTCCGCACTTGGCATTATGGAAAGCCCTATGAACCTTGGGGCGGATATCGTGTGCGGCGACATCCAGCCTTTGGGGATGCATATGCAGTACGGCGGCGGTCAGGCGGGATTTATCGCCAGCCATCAGAAGTTAGAATATATGGAGCAGTTCCCGACTTATATGTACGGCATTGCGAAGACGGACAAAGCGGACACCTACGGCTGGGGCAGGGCTATGAATTACCGCTGTTCCCACGGGAGCCGGGAGAAAGCCAATGAGTATTTCGGCACGGAAACGGGGCTTTGGGGCATCACGGCGGGCGTGTATCTGGCGAGCATGGGTCCCCAGGGAATGTATGAGCTTGGGGAGACGATTATCCAGAACCTTAAGTATCTGACCGTGCGGTTAAATGGGATTGAGGGCGTGCGGGCAAATCCATTGGGCGGCAGTAATTTCCAGGAGGTGCTTGTTGATTTTTCGGCAACCGGAAAGAGCGTGACCGAGATTAATAAAGCGTTATTGGAATGTCGGATTTTTGGCGGCAAGGATGTGAGCGGGGAATTCCCGTGGCTTGGTCAGTGCGCGCTTTACTGCGTGTCGGAGCTGACGACTCAGGATGAGATGGACGCTCTTGCGGATGCTTTGCGGCGGATTGTAACTGAAGAGCGTGATGTGGATTTGCAGGCTGGAAAGCGTGACGCCGCGGACAGTGAGCCGCAGGCGGCAAAGGAGGTGTAGGTATGGGATATGTGAAGAAGAACAGGGATTTCCATCAGGCGCGCTGGGATGAGCCATTTATTATGGAAATGGGGAATCCGGGAGAGAGGGGCGTGCTGATTCCGGGAGCCTCCGATGAAGTGAAGAAAGTAAGCGGCGAGGTATCAGAGCTGATTCCGGCAGGGCTTAAAAGAAAGAAAGCGCCGAAACTGCCGGAGCTTTCCCAGATGCAGGTACTCAGGCATTACATGCGGCTCTCTCAGGAGACCATCGGAACAGATATCAATATCGATATCGGGCTTGGAACGTGTACGATGAAGTACAGCCCGAAAATCCACGAGCAGTTTGTGCGCGCGGAAAAGTTCCAGGAGCTGCACCCATACCAGGACGAGAGCACGGTGCAGGGAATTTTGGAGATTATGTATAAAGACGAGCAGTATCTAAAAGCGATTTCCGGGATGGACAAGGTAAGCCTGCAGCCCTCCGGAGGCAGCCAGGCGATTTTCGCAAATGTGCAGACCATCCGGGCGTACTTTGAGGAGCGGGGCGAGGCCGAAAAGCGGGATGAGATTATCACGACGATTCTTTCCCATCCGGCGAATCCGGGCACGGCGGCGACTCTCGGCTACAAGGTGATTACGCTGTACCCTGACGAGAACGGACTTCCGGATATCGAGGCGCTTAAGGCGGCGGTGTCGGAGCGGACGGCGGCGCTTATGATTACCAACCCGGAGGACACGGGGATTTACAATGACCGCATCCGCCAGTTTGTGGATATTGTTCACGAGGCGGGGGGCTTATGCGTCTACGACCAGGCGAACTTAAACGGCGTGTTCGGGCTGACCCGGGCGAAGGATGCGGGGTTTGACATGTGCCACTATAATCTGCACAAGTCCTTTTCCTCGCCTCACGGATGCCAGGGGCCGGGAGCCGGGGCGCAGTGCGTGTCGGAGAAACTGGCAAAATATGTGGCGGCTCCGACGGTGGAATATGACGGGGAGAAGTATTACCTGGACGGCGACAGGCCAAAAAGCATCGGGAAACTCAGGATGTTCTACGGCGTACCGTCGGTGCTCATCCGCGCGTATGCGTATATCCGCACCCTTGGGGCGGACGGCATGAAACAGATCGCGGAGCTTTCTATATTAAATAATAATTACTTGATTAAAAAACTTTTGGAGATTAAGGGGCTTTCTATGCCTTTTGCCAAGGGGCGTTTCCGTATGGAGCAGGCGCGGCTTAGCTGGCAGGAGCTTACGGAGGAGACGGGAGTTACTACCGATGACATCTGCCGGAGGATTGTGGATTACGGCTTTCAGGATTATTTTACAAGCCATCATCCAAGGGTGCTGCCGGAGCCGTTTACGCCGGAGCCGGTGGAGACGTATTCTAAAGATGACATGGATGAGTATGCCGCGGCGTTTGCAGCCATCGCAAAGGAGGCTTATACCGAGCCGGAGCTTGTGAAAGGCGCGCCTTACAAGGCGGCTCTGGGAGCGCGGATTGAGGAAGAGTGCCTGACGGAGTGGGGGAAATTTGCAACGACTTGGCGGGCGTATAAAAAATTGTAGGCGCATTTTTCTATAAAAAATGGTATTAAAAACGGCACGCAATTTTTGCAAAATGTCTGCCTGAAACTATTGAAATCTGCTATGCATTTGTATATGATAAAAGCGTACAATCTAAGTGTTTTGCGTGCAGAAAGTTGGTGTTTATTTGAATAAAAGGGAACTTGCAAGAAAAGTAATTTTAAATAAAGGCGGCATAGCAAAAACATCGGACTTTGTTTTAGACGGAATTAAAAATTATGAAGTAGCCGCACTCTGTAAAGAAGGCGTAATAGAAAGAATCCGCCGTGGCTTTTATCAACTTCCTCAAAATGTCCTCGTGACAGATGAACAAATATTAAAAGAAATGCTCCCAAGAGGAATCATCTGCGTAGAATCTGCTCTATTTCATTATGGGTATAGCGATTTTTCTCCTCGTAAATGGTCGGTTGCAGTGCCACGGACAGCCTCAAGAACAGTAAAACGGGTACAGGAAATACCCTTGAAACCATACTTTATCCAAAAGAATTATTTGAATCTGGGTAAGACAATAGATAATTTTAATGGCATTTCTCTGGCGGTTTATGACCGTGAGCGGACGCTTTGTGATTGTTTCAAGTATCGCACGAAATTGGACAATGAAATTTTCAATAAAGCGGTCAATGCCTATGCCATTGATAACAACAAAAATCTTGTAAATCTTTCCAGATATGCAAAAGAAATGAAACTTTATACAAAGGTTATGAATGTGATGGAGGTGCTTTTGAATGGCTGATATAGCTGCATCAGTGCTTGCAAGATTGAAAAACAAAGCCGCTGAAAGCGGCAGAACTTATCAGCTCTGTCTGCAGCTCTTCTGCCAGGAAGAGTTCCTGCGCCGTTTGGTGAAATCCAAATACGCTGATAATCTCATTCTCAAAGGCGGTCTGTTTATTTATTCTGTTACCAATTTTGACAGCCGTGTTACAGTGGATGTAGACTTTCTTCTTCGGAAGGTATCAAATACCCCCGAACAATTGAAAACTTATTAGAAGAAATTATCGGAATATCTACAGGAAATGATTTTATTGGCTTTGAAATCAAAGATATTGCGCCGATTGCTGTTGCAAAAAAATATGCTGGTATCGGGGTTTCCATTGTGGCGAGAATTAAAAATACCAGAACACCATTCAGTATTGATTTTGGTGTTGGCGATGTTATTGTGCCAAAACAAGAAAAACGAAAAATCCCCACGCAGCTTGATAATTTTCCTGCTCCCACAGTGAACACTTATTCACTTGAAACAACAATTGCAGAAAAGATAGACGCAATACTCAGCCTAATGGAGTTCTCCAGTAGAATGAAGGACTACTATGACATCTACTACCTTGCAAATAGATTTGATTTTGACGGCGCTACACTTACAAAGGCTTTAAAAAAGACCTTTGAAAATCGTGGACATATTTTTACGGTTGGGCAGTTTGAACAGGTAATAGGGTTTGTAAATGACGAAACAATGCAGAAGAAGTGGAAGGCATTTTGCCGAAAAATTGATACGGATACAGAGGATTATGGAATTGTCTTGAGAAAGATAAACAATTTCCTCGCCAAGCCGTTTATGGCGGCTGTTACCGATAATGCGCTAACCGAACACTGGATTTCCTCGGTAAATGAATGGCGAGAAAAAGGAGTTTCATATGGCTAAAATAATGGATAACCTTGACCATACTGGAAAACCAAATTATATTACAGATTAACAAGTCTATCTTTTGATTATCGTTTGAAACTGTGTAAGACGAAGGATATATGAGAAAAATAATTTACCAGAGGAGTGAAAGAAAAATGTTAGCTGTTGTAAAAGAACATGCAGGCCCGGGATTCGCGGTGAAGGATGTGCCGTACCCGGCTCTCAGGGATGATGATGTGATTATTAAAGTAAGGTCTGTAGGAATCTGCGGTACGGACGGGCCTATCCTGGCGGGAACGCGTAAAGTTCCCTGGCCGCTGATTCCGGGGCATGAGTTTGCCGGGGATGTAGTGGAAGTGGGGAGCCGGGTGAAGAACTTAAAGGTGGGAGACAGGGTGACGCCCTGTATCGTGATTGGCTGCGGCGACTGCGATATGTGCATTGAGGGAAAGGAAGTGCTCTGTGACAATCTGGTGGAGACAGGCATCCATGTGGACGGGGCGTTTGCGGAGTATGTGCGGGTTCCGGCGAAGGTCTGCCGCAGAATGCGGGATACGACTACCTATGACCAGGGAGCGTCGGTAGACCCCATCGCCTCTGCTTATCGGACGGTGAAGATGTCTCCCGTCACGTCAAAGGATGTATGCGTAGTGTACGGCCCGGGGCCGATTGGGCTGTACGCGGTGCAGCTCATCAAGCTCAGAGGCGCAAAGCAGGTTATCTGCGTGGGAACGGATGTGGACAAGGAAAGGCTTGCGCTTGCAAAAGAACTGGGGGCGGATGTGACGGTAAATGCGTCCGCAGATGACCCGGCGGAGCGGGTGCGTGAGATTACCGGCGGCAGGATGGCGGATTATGTGCAGGACTGCGTCGGTGTGCCGGGCGTTCCGATTGCCGCTATGAACATGCTGAAAAAGGGCGGTACATACGCGGTTACAGGACTTTACCACAGTCTGCCGGAGGTTGACCTGGGGAAAGTGGTGCGGAGCGAGATAAAGATTTACGGAACCATTTGTTACACGAGGCAGGAATTTGAAGAATGCCTGGATTTTGTGGAGGACGGAAGGGTGAAGGTGGAGCCTCTTATCACCCATCATTTTCCGCTTAAAGAGATGGAAGAGGCGTTTGCGGTGATGCAGTCGAAGAAATGTATGAAGATAATCATGCATCCGTAGGCGCTTTGGCAGTCTCTGTAAAAAAAGATGTAAAGTTCCTGATAATTTAAGGACTTTACATCTTTTTTACTTTGCAGTTACTCTTTTATCTTGTCGATATCTGTAAGATTGATTCCAAAAGCCATTAGAATCACCTTTAGTTCTGTATAACGATCTTTCATCAGCCTATAACCATCGGAATTTTTCTGTATCATTTCTTTTTCCGTCATATGAACCCCCACTTTCTCAAAATGTTGTTGCCGTGCAGTTGATGAGTTCATTATAACAATTGGTGATTTGGATGTAAATAAGTATTTATCAATTGGAACACACATCTTGCAAAAAGCTCCTGCCGGCATTATCCTTTAACTGAACCCGCGATGATACCTGAGATAAGGTATTTTTGCATAAACAGGAAGAAGATGATCATCGGAACCGCCGATAAGGTTAAGGATGTCAGCGCGTAATCCCACCTCATGGAATAAGAACTGAAGAATGCATATACTGTCGTAGTAATCGTTTTCTTTTCCGCGCTCTGGAGCATGATCATCGGCAGGGTAAAGTCATTCCACATCTGAAGGGTAAACAGTACTACAATGCTGCTTGTCGCCGGTTTCAGAAGAGGGAATATGATCCGGAAAAATGTCTGGATTCTGGTACATCCGTCAATTTGCGCCGCCTCCTCAACTTCATATGGGATTGATGCGATGAATCCCTGATAGATGAATACCGCCATCGGGCAGTACAGCGGCACGAGGATTAAGATCAGCCCGGGTATGCTGTTTGCAAGGTTCAGATTCTTGCAGATTTTCACCAAAGGGAGCATGATGCTCTGGAAAGGCACTGTCATAGATGCCATTAATACCAGTAAAATGATCCTGCTGACTTTGTTGTTCCATCTTGACAGCCGATATGCACACATTGCGCTGAGAACGACGGTGATACTGATCGCACAGACGCAGATGATAACCGTATTCAGGAAGATTCTCGGATAGTTCATATTTTCAAGAACATAAGTAAAGTTCTCAAGAAACAGGCTCTTAGGAACACCGAACGTGTCTGCCAGGATATCTCCCAGCGGCTTAAATGAATTGGTCAGTACAATCCAGGCCGGAAAGATAAATATGATTGCAAGGATGACCATAATTACTTCATATATTGACCATCTGATTTTTTTCGCTTTTCCCATTACGCATCCTCCTTATTGGTGAGTTTTAGCTGCAAGATTGCAATTACGATGACAATCACGAACAGGACGACCGCTTTTGCGGCACCGTATCCCATCCGGTTATTCTGAAAGCCTTCTGTATAAATATCAAGCGCAAGCCCCATGGTCTCTCTTCCCGGGCCGCCGCCGGTCAGCGACAGATTGACGTCAAACAAACGGAAAGACTGAGACAGCACCATGAATAGATTCACGCCAATGGAAGGGAGGATCAGCGGAAATGTGACATTCCGGAATTTCTGGAACCAGGTTGCGCCGTCAATATCAGCAGCCTCCAAAAGCGTAGTGTCCACCATCTGAAGTCCGGCCAGATAGATAATCATGATATATCCGACGCTCTGCCAGGTAGCGACGATCACCATAGCCACAACCGTTACATTTCCCCCGCCTAACCAACTGATGTTAAAGAAATCCCAGCCGGTGATTTCGTAGATTGCGGCGCAGCCCTGGTTAAGCGAGAATATTGGTTGCCAGCACATTTAAGACCACGTATTTCAAGGTAAATATCA
>CAJUMF010000029.1:10326-42073 GCA_910586965.1 uncultured Dorea sp.
GCGAGAATATTGGTTGCCAGCACATTTAAGACCACGTATTTCAAGGTAAATATCATGGATTTGAAATAATCCGGGTCGTCGGTAAATAATTCGATATAATTCTTAACTCCTACAAATTCTTTCGTCTTACTGATTCCATCCCAGTTAAACAGTGAATAATATGCTCCTGTTATGAAAGGCAGGATAAAAAATATAAAGTATAAGATTAAAAGCGGCATGACGAAAATTACGGCCTCTTTTATCATTTCATTCCTTTTTTTCTTCATTTTTCGGTAATCCTTTCCTGAAAATACAGCCTGAATCATTCAAAATGGGTACAAAAAGGGCACTGCCTGCGACAGTGCCCTCCTGCCCGACAAACTTACTGATTTGTCCCTGCAAGTTTTCCCCACAAATCATCCAGTGACTGCAATGTGCCGTCTACATCGCCTTTTCCGTCAGAGATATACTCCTGTAGCTTTTTGCCGGATTCATTGTAGAATCCGTCCGGCCACAGCGGCCATGACCAAAGGCCGGTATTGTTATCGGTAATATACTGTGCCACATCTTTGGAAAGCGGGTTGGTTCCTTCAAATTCCATATCCTTCATTGCCGGAATGACCTGACATTCTTTCAAAAGGAAATTCCTTCCGGCATCACTGGTAACAATCCAGTTCAGGATATCTTTGGCAACATCCGGATGCTCGGATGTGTTTGACACATGCCATGTTCCGTTTACGTCCGCAGCCATCTTTGTATCTGCCGCATCATCTGTAATCGGAAGTGCGAATAAGCCGACTTCCATATCCGGGGCAATCTGTGAAATCGTATCGTAAGCCCAGATGCCCTCGAACATCATTGCCTGCTTTCCCTGGGCGAACATTGCTGCCGCCTCATTCCAGCTTGCGTCCAGGGGCTTATCCTGTCCGTACTCCAGCATCAGGTCAAGGACTTTCATGATATCTTTCATCTCTTCAGTCCCGGCAATGGTTGTGCCGCCCTTTTTCAGGCTTTCAATATATTCTGTCGTGTTCTCCGTATTGGCAAATGCGTAGTTGAAGAACTGCCCCAGCAGCCAGTCGTCTTTAAACTGATTGGTAAAGGGTACGATATCGTTGCTTTTCAAGACTTTGCAAACCTCTTCCAGCTCGCTGACTGTTGTCGGAATCTTCAGGTTAAGGTCTTTAAAAATCTTCTTGTTATATACGATGCCGTTTCCTGACATCTGTACCGGAAGTCCTACAACCTTGCCGTCCAGGGATACACATTCCTTCGCGCCGTCCGCGATATTCGCGACAGATTCCTGGTCCGAAAGATCCGTGATATACTCTTTATATGTATTGATCTCGTTATATCCTGCCGTCATAAATACGTCCGGCATATCTCCTGATGACGCTTTCGTTTTCAGGATATCATAATAGTCGTCGCCGATGACTTCTACTTCAATCTTTACATTCGGATGCTCTTCTTCGTATGCCTTTGCCATGTTCTTTACCTGCTCCGCATACTCTACCTGAAACTGCATCCATCTAAGTGTTACTTCCTCCCCGCCGGACCCTTCAGAATCCCCGGCTCCCGCCTGACCGACGCCGGAACAGCCGACAGCTAAGGACATTACAATTATTCCCGTCAATAGAAGACTTACCAGTCTTTTCTTCATTTTGCTTTCCTCCATTCAATTCTTTTTCATGTCTGCAAACATTTTTTATGGTTATTATTATATATTGATTTCCGGGACTTGTAACCGTACAATGTTGACCCATACTGGTAATTTATTGATTTCCCGGACAAATTTATATCATTAAGTTGCATTGCGCCGATTGTTTTTATTTTATATAATAATGTTGTACAAAATACTACATATAAAAAGGAAGTGCTTATATTAAAACAAAAAATGCGGGCAGTATGCTCCTGGATCAGTAAATCCTTTTCGCGTAAAATCATGCTGACAATGTTTTTATGCATGTCGCTTATCATCCTGTTCTCCAGCGTTATTTATTATTACAGTACTACAAGACTTCTCCAAAATGAATATATCCGCTCCAATGAACAGCTCCTGAATGAAGTGAACCAGAGCATTAACCGTTATTATACACAGTTAGACGAGGTTACCCGTTCTCTATACAGCGACAATACTTTTATCGATAATCTCCGGAGGCACCGGAGCGATTATGTCTCTGTCGATTACAATGAACGCGCGGTCAAAAACATCCTGCATTCCGATGATGCAATCCAATATATCTATTTTTACGACCCTTACACAAGGAACCTCTATTCTTTCTCAAGGGAAAATGTCAGCTATGCGCCCTGCCCCCGATTGGAGCAGGAAGACTGGTACCAAAAGACAGTTCAGAATAAGAACTATTTTTATATGGCACCCCTTCATACATTTACTAACTACAATCATTTTGGCACGGTAAAGGAGGAGACGGTTTTTTCTGTGAACAGAGCCTTGCGGTATTACGCCACCGGCGAGGTGATCGGTATCTTATCCATCTCGTATGATACCAGCTATCTGGAGAAGATAAGCGTGAATTTAAGAAACTCCGGCGGGTATATTTCCATCTTGAACCAGGATATGTCTCCGATGCTGTCGGACTATCCCGGTCTGTCCATACCCGAAACAGCCAAGACCCAAATACAGCATACAGACAGCATACAGGGGCATTTTATTTACCGTGCTGACGGGATACAGCGGATACTTCTGTGGGATAAACTGGAGGATACTTATCTGTTAAAGGATATCCCTCTGGAAGAGCTGACAAAAAATGCATTAATCGTTTCACGGCTCACGGTCATTTTTTTAGTTGTCGTATTGGTCTTATCTGTTGCGGCAGCAATGTATTTTTCGCGCTCCGCCACGCGCCGCCTGAGTATGCTTTCAAAGAATATTTCTGCGTTCGGGAATGACAATCTGGAAATATGTACGGAGGATTACGGTTCCGACGAGATTGGGATGACGGCCGGCTCTTTCCGGGACATGACGAATCGGATCAACACGCTGATCAATCTGGAATACAAGGCCAAGGTAATGCAGAAGACCGCCGAGTTACAGGCATTACAGGCGCAGATTAAACCGCACTTTATTAACAATGCATTGCAGGCGCTTGGAACTTTAGGGCTAAAAAAGGGTGTGACCGAAGTATACTCCATGGCAGGCGCGCTTGCCCAGATGCTCCGTTATACACTAAAGCCCGCGGCTCAGCTCGTTCCGCTGAAACAGGAAATTGAAAATATGAATAATTATCTGTATATCCAGAGGATTCTCTGGAATGACCGCTTGAAAGTAGAGGTTGACACCGATAAGAGCCTGGAAGAACGTCTGGTTCCGGTATTCATCTTACAGCCTTTAGTTGAAAATTCGATTAAGCATGGGCTTGACGACTGCACCGACGGACTTATCACGATCAGAATCCATATGGCAGCAGAAGGACTTTCTATTGAGATTGCCGACAATGGACGGGGAATCTCGCCCTGCAGCCTGGATATGCTGAAAGAGTGGCTGCGGGAAGACACAAATTCTCCTGAAAACGAACATATCGGGATTCGCAATATTGTAGGGAGAATGAAGTTGCTTTATGGGGAAAACGCTGAGTTCTCCATCGACTGCCCGGCTGAAGGAGGAACTCGTATCCGCATTGTATTGCCGGACGAGTCGGATAGTCTTAATTCCGGATACAAAAGATAAAGGAGGAGCAGGTAATGTACAAGGTACTGATCATTGATGATGTCGTGCTTGTCCGGGATGCGATAAAACTTCTCGGACAATGGGAATTATTCGGGATCACTGAGATTTTCGAGGCCGGGAACGCAGAGGAAGGAATGAGGCTTATTTATCAGGAAAGACCGGAGCTTATCATCACGGATATGAAAATGCCTGTGATGGATGGAACCGCCCTTTTGACGCGGCTGGATGAAGAACAGATTAAAAGTAAGGTCATTGTCATAAGCGACTACAGCGATTTCAAATATACCAGGCTGGCAATCCAGTCAAAAGTAATTGATTATATTTTGAAACCGATCGACCCGCAGGATCTTAATAACTCTATCGCGGCAGCCATGACGGAGATTGAAAAGGAATTCCCTGCCTCTGGCATCATCCGTGAAGATTCTGCCGCTACGGGGAATCCGCCGATTAATGAGGTGCTCCATTATATCGGAAAGCATTACATGGAAGACCTCTCCCTGTCATCGCTGGCAGATACTTTCTTTCTGAGTAAAGAGCACTTGTCCCGGCTTTTTAAAAGGGAAACCGGGACAAATCTTTTTTCTTATATTATGGAATTAAAGCTTAATGATGCAAAAGAACTTCATTCGTCTACCGAAATGACTCTGGAGGAGATTGCTTTTAAGCTTGGTTTCAGCAATGGGAACTATTTCAGCAAGGTATTCAAGAAGAATACCGGACAGAGCCCGCGGGAATACAGGTCGACTTAAATTGAACCGGCAGATGCCTGTTTCACGCCGTCTACCGTTACCCATAGCCCTGTCCCGTTTTGATAGCGGGTTCCGTCTTTATCAAATGCAATGGTAATCTTGTGGTTTTTATACGGCAGGTCTTCCAACATAAAGTAATCCCACATTCCCCGTGGGAGCAATGGATGGATGCTGAGCTTTTTTTCCTCTGTAATTTTAACTCCGCAGATTCCGCGGATAACGAGGTCACAAAATGCGGAGTGGTTATAATCCTTTCCCCTCTCGCAGCCCCCTTTGTCTTTTGGCCAGTTCCATTCCGCCAGTATTTTCCTTGAAAGCCACTCCCCGGTAACCGGGTCAAGATTTTCATCCAGCCAGTTTACTTTTTTCCCGTCTTCCCTTATCCGGTAGTGGCTGGCTGCATATGCCTTCATCAATGCCATAAAATCATGCTTGCCTATATTTTTTGAACCTCCGTTCTGCAGGACGCGAATCATGCTGTTCAGTATCTGTGTGGTGGCAAATGGCCATACCGGCCCGTTCCACAGACATTCATGGTCTGTTGGTTTCATGTAGGCAGGATGGGTCTTTTCAGCGGTACCCGGCCCGAAAGGTGTGCCGAAATACCGGCTGTCCATCAAAAACTGCCAGGCATCATCATAGGAAGTATCCGGGATTCCCATATCCCATGGGATATATCCAATGGCCTCTCTTACGTTGTGCTCTTCCGATATATCATTAAAATCAGCGGATACCAATCTGCTGTCCTTTGTGTCCAGCGGAATCACTTTAAAAAAGCGGTCATTTTTATCCCAAAGCATAGACAGCATCGTTTGTTTCAGACGCTCTGCTTTCTCCCGGTATGATTTTGCCGTCTCAGGCCGCCCGGCCCACTCGGATATCTTTGCTATGGCAGCCGCGTTGGCGTACATATAGCTGTTTAAGGTAGGGCGCAACCCTTTCCCGCTAATTGACCTTTCCATGGCATCCCGGTCATCGTCTGACCAGAACAATCCGTATGGGGTAAGATTGGTGCTTTCTACTCTCTGATAATAACGGATAAACGCATCAAGATACGGGATTGCTATATCTTTGTCGTCCGTTAGCAGCGCCTGTTCATAAATCGTGCGGATGATCCACGAAGAATAGGAATATTCGTCGCCGCTGCCATGGAACCAGAAATTGATGTATTCTTTTGAAAGCTCCCGGTCTCTTTTCATCCATCTTGCCTCCGACAGATGGTGGCTGCCGGCACAGTTGATTGAATTATACGGCCCCGCCCAGGGAACGTCCGCGAGAAACTCTGTGATGATCCGCCCTTCTTCTGTCTGCTTGATATGTTTCCGGAAAAGCCACCAGCGGAAATAATAGATTTCCTCTATTGTTTTATCCGGACACTCAAAACAGGGAACTTCCCGGCTCATCCATTCTTGCGTTTCGGAATTAGAAATCATCTGTACAATGATTTCGTCATCGTTCTGATTAAATTTTTGCACATATTCTTTCCAATTATTTAACATTTTTTACTCCTTATGTGTATACCAAGTAACTGTGGGTAAACAACAACTATATCAAAGATTATAGGTTAAGCGGCAATAAAAACAATGGACAAACTAAACGTATTATTATATAATTTTAACACTGATAAATGCAAAATATTATTATATAAAGTATAAATATTTGCGCTATTTTTATATTTTCTGAATTGATTATTGTATTATCTTACTATTTATGAGGTGACAGAATTGAAATATTTATCCATCTATGCTCCGCCCTATCCGTTTTTCTTATATTCCGGCGATGCTTTATACCGACCCGGCGACAGTCACGGCCATCGCTCGCAAACCGGTGTTTTTGATATTTTATTTGTAGAATACGGCTGTTTATACATGAAGGAAGACGAAGAGACTTATACAGTTAAAAAGAATGAAATGCTTTTGCTTTCCCCGCTGAATACTCATCGGGCTTATAAACGCTGTACGGAAGAGACATATTTTCACTGGCTCCACTTTAATACGGCTGCGCCGGCAAATATTTCCAGCACATTGCATAAAAGTGCGGAACCCGGCACAATTAAGGCGCATCCCGGCTGCAGTACGGAAAATCCTGAGATTTATAACATACCCGTGCACCAGAGGATGAGTGATGAAATCGCAGATAAGGTTTATGGAAACCTACGTTCTTTGGAAACGTATAGTATCAACAGGTATCAGAAGGGAGCTATGAGGACAAAAGCTCCTGCTTTGCAGAAAGACCGGCTGAAACAGCAGGAGATATTTCTTGATATCCTGTCGTCCATAGTCATTCATGAGGGGAATCGCACGGGCGGCCGAATCGCACACACGATCATGCAGCTTATATTGTCTGATTACGCAAGGAAACTTACGCTAAATGATATGGCGGAGGCAGCGAATTGCCATCCTGTCCATGCAATTCGCTGCTTTCAGGCGGAATATGGGACCACACCGGGCAAAGCGCTCATCACTGCCCGGTTAAATGAGGCAGAAAAGTTATTGAAAACAACGGCTTTAACCTGCGAAGAGATCAGTAAGACCGTCGGCTTTTCTTCCCCCTATTATTTTAATAAAGTGTTTAAGGGGCAGTTTCAAATGCCGCCGCTAAAGTACCGGAAATCTGTATCGGAAAAAGTTTTCGATATACCGTAAACTTTTGTTGAAATTATTAAAAGATTTCAGTATAATGGAAAATTACTACTATAGGTTTAAGGAAGTGCTTTGCTATGAACCAGTTAAAGAAATTATTCGCCCCGGTGGATATGACGGCAGGGAAACCGTGGGAGGATATCGTGATTTTTACCGTGCCGATGTTAATCGGCAACATCGCCCAGCAGCTCTACAATACGGTGGACAGCGTAGTAGTCGGCCAGTTCGTGGGGGATAATGCGCTGGCGGCGGTAGGGAGCGCCGGGCCTATCTTGAATCTCCTGATTGTTTTGTTTGTGGGCATCAGCGTGGGAGCGGGCATCATGGTGTCTCAGTATCTGGGTGCGCGCAACCGGGAGGCGCTGTCTATGACCATCGGAACCTGTATCGTGCTGACGGGAATTGCCTCTCTTGTTGTCATGGTGTTTGCCACGATTGCGGTGCGGCCCATGCTGGAGCTTTTAAACACGCCGGAGTCTATCATCGGCTGGTGTACTTCGTATCTTCGGATTCTCTTTATCGGCGTGGCGGGCTGCGCGTACTATAATATACTGAGCGGCATCTTAAGGGGGCTTGGGGATTCCATGTCGGCGCTCTTGTATCTGCTTGTGGCGAGCGGTCTCAACATCGTGCTTGACCTCTTTTTTGTGGTGCAGATGGATATGGGGGTGTCCGGCGTTGCGCTTGCGACGGCGATTGCCCAGGGAGTCTCTGCGCTTTTGTGTCTTTTGAGGCTTACGAAACTGAGAGAGCTATTTGAACTGAAATGGAAATATATCCGCCTGTTTAAAAGCCATGTGAAGAATATCATCCGCCTGGGCGTACCTTCCGGGCTGACCCAGGCGATCATGTCCATGTCCATGCTGGTGGTGCAGTCGTTAACCAACAGTTTCGGGGAGATGTTTATTGCGGCAAATGTAATCGTCATGCGGGTGGACGGGTTTGCCATGATGCCGAACTTTTCCTTCGGAACGGCGATGACTACCTACGCCGGGCAGAATGTGGGCGCCGGAAAGTATGACCGAGTAGTAAAAGGGGCAAAACAGGGAACCGCGATTGCCGTGGGGACGGCGGCGGTTATCGTTGTGCTGATACTCGCATTCGGAAGGCAGCTTATGCAGATATTTACCGATACGCCTGAACTGGTTACTCTCAGTATGAATATGATGCGGATTCTGGCGGTAGGTTACATAGCGGTGGCGGTGACACAGACCCTCTCCGGCGTGATGCGCGGGGCGGGGGATACCATGACGCCGATGTGGATTTCCATGGTGACGACGGTGCTGATTCGTGTGCCGCTAGCTTACGGGCTGGTGTATCTGACGAAGACGCCTGCGCTCCCTCAGGGCGAGAGGGCGTGCCTGTTTATCTCCCTTTTGATATCCTGGGTGCTGGGAGCGGTGATTACCGGGATTTTTTATAAGAGAGGGAAATGGAGAGGAAAAGCGGTCTGATAAAATTGGAAGATTCTTAAGAAAAGGACAAATAGTCAGAAATTGTTTGTATTTAATTAACAGAATACAGTCGGCATAGAAATATTCAGAGGATAAACTTCCGGGTCATAGTTGAGATTCGGAAGTTTTTTGTGTATACTTATATGTGTCATCAGGGGGTTGATTTGAGAGAAAATTGGAGATAAAAATGGGGATTGAAAACAGGGCAGCAAGGACATTGCTATACGAAGAAGTAGTCAGGGATCTGTACCAGATTATTGATGAGGAGCATTTAAGACCGGGAGATAAGCTGCCGCCGGAGAGGGAGCTGATGGAGCAGCTTGATGTCAGCCGAAATGTGCTCAGGGAGGCTTTTCGTGTATTAGAGAGCAGAGGAGTTATTGTTTCCCATCAGGGTAAAGGAAGATTTTTGAGGAAGCAGTCACATTTGAGTGAAAGTACGGAAAGTCTTAGCAGGAATCTGGAGCGGTGCTCCATGATGGAAGCTTATGAGGTGCGGCAGCTCCTGGAAGTGAAGGGCGTGGAACTGATCATCCGCAACGCATCGGAGAAGGATATTGATGAACTGGAAAATGCGTACCGCGCGCTTGAAAAGAGATATATTGAGACTGGAAAGACAGAAGGGGAGTTTGAGCTGCACAAATTATATTCAGCAAAGACCGGAAGTGTCTTTATGGCACAGACTTTGGAGATTGTACTGAATGCGATTTTTGACATGATGTATGGGAAATTTTCAGATATTTTAGAAGCGGTTTCCGGTGAAGAAGAGCTTGAGTCCCATCGGCAGATTATCAGAGCGATTCGGAAGAGAGATAAAGACACAGCAGAAAAGCTTATGTATGAGCATCTTCAGGCATCTATAGATAGTTTAAAATAGAGTATGTGCATAATGGACAAAAATTGTCGTAAAATTTGTATCTGACAGTCGAAAGTGTCAAATTGTATTGACTATATCAAAGGGGAGGTTTATAAATAACTTAGAGACTAAGTGACTAAGTAGATAAATTCCTGAAACTGAAACGGAAAATAAAAGGAGGAAGGGCAGAAAATGGGGATTGCAGAAGAAAGTCTGGCGTTTCATTACGAGAAGATGGGAAAGATTGAGATTGTATCGACAGTGAGCGTAGACAATGAGAAGGATCTGTCATTGGCCTACACGCCGGGAGTTGCCAAGCCTTGTCTGGAGATTCAGAAGGATGTAGAAAAGTCCTATGAGTTGACCAGAAGGCATAATATGTGCCTGGTGGTCACAGACGGTACGGCAGTGCTGGGACTTGGCGATATCGGACCGGAAGCAGGGATGCCGGTTATGGAAGGCAAATGCGTGCTGTTCAAAGAGTTCGGGGATGTAGATGCATTTCCGCTCTGCATTAGGTCCAAAGATGTAGATGAGATCGTGCGGACCATCTATCTTATATCCGGAAGTTTTGGGGGCATTAACCTGGAGGATATCGCAGCGCCGAGGTGTTTTGAGATTGAGGAGCGGCTAAAGGAGCTTTGTGACATCCCGGTATTCCATGATGACCAGCACGGTACGGCAGTGATCACTCTGGCGGGACTGATCAACGCATTGAAAGTTGTGGGAAAGGAAAAAGAGGATGTACGGATCGTAGTAAATGGAGCCGGTGCAGCGGCGACTTCGATCACAAAGCTTCTTCTTAATTACGGCTTCCCGGATATTACCATGTGTGACCGGACGGGAGCTATCTATGAAGGCAGAACAGCGGGCATGAATCCGGTGAAGGAAAAGATGGCGAAGCTCACGAACCTTAAAAAGCAGGAAGGAAAGCTTGAGACGGTGATCCAGGGAGCGGATATATTTATCGGTGTATCGTCTCCGGGCGTGCTGACTACAGAGATGGTAAAGACGATGGCGAAAGATGCAGTTATCTTTGCCTGTGCGAACCCGACGCCTGAGATCTTCCCGGAGGATGCGAAAGCAGGCGGCGCGGCAGTTGTGGCGACGGGGAGAAGTGATTTCCCGAATCAGATCAATAATGTGCTGGCGTTTCCGGGGATTTTCCGGGGAGCCTTTGATGTGAGAGCAAGTAAGATCAATGAGGAGATGAAGATGGCCGCATCAAAAGCGCTGGCAGGATTGATCACGCCTGAGGAGCTGTGTGCAGACTATATCATTCCGGCGGCATTTGACAAGCGGGTAGGTGCGGTAGTTGCAAAGGCTGTGAAGGAAGCGGCAAGGAAAACAAAAGTTGCAAGAATATAGAAATGAAGAAGAAAGGAGTGCATAAGAATGGAAAGGATTCATTGGCCCGAGGGCAAGAAAAGTGCGGTGATGTTCAGCTTTGACTTAGACGGTGACGTAATCTGGCGGAATATGTCGGCGGACGAGCCAAACGCTGAGAAGCTTATCCGTGCCCGTTCCATCGGACAGTATGGCCCCAATCGGTGTGTGGACATGATACTGGATCTGATGGATAAGTATGGGGTGAAGGCGACATTTTATGTGCCGGGTTTTGTGGCAGAGCACAATCCTGATGTGATCCGCAGGATTGCGGACGCAGGGCATGAGATTGGAAACCATGGGTACACCCATGAACGGTTTGTGGAGAAGACTGTGGAGGAGCAGAGGGAGATCATCGAGAAAACCCAGCGGATCATCAAGGAGATTACGGGGAAGGAGCCGGTAGGATTTCGGACTCCGTCGGGAGACTGGCATGTGCGCACGCCGTATATCTTATCGGAGATGGGATTTTCCTATTCCAGTTCCATGCGGGGAGATGACAAGCCTTATTATACGGTTCTTGACGGGGAAGAATCAGACCTGGTTGAGATTCCGTCCAAATGGGAGCTTGACGACTATGTAGCGCAGGCGTACAGCGTGTATCCGGCAGAGCCGGCGGGCCTTGATCGGATCAGTTGTTACCGGAATGTGCAGGACAATGATATCCGTGAATTCCGGGGGTATTACGACATGGGGCTTTGTATCTCATTTTTGATGCATCCCCAGATATCCGGGGCGCCGGGAAGGAATCTTGTGTTAGAGGAGGTTCTTAAGGAAGTGACCTCCCATGAAGATGTATGGGTAGCGACCGGGAGCGAGATAGCAGAATACTGGCGGAAGGCGTACCCAAGGAAGTACAGGAGAGAGGAGGAGTAAAAGCATGTATGCAAAAGGAATGAATTGGCCGGAAGGCAAAAAGTGTGCAGCATTTATAACGGTCAATCTGTCGGCGGAATTTTTCTGGCTTTCACTGGATAAGAAAGCGGCAGATATGCCAAAGACCCTTTCCCTTGGACAGTACGGGATGTCCCATGGACTGCCGCGGCTCCTTGATCTGTTCGATGAATTTCAGATCAAAGCGACCTTCTTCACGCCGGGAAAGACGGCGGAAACTTACCCGGAGGCGATCAGGGAGATCGCGGAGCGGGGACACGAGATTGCGTGCCACGGTTACGAATATGAGAACTTTTCCCTGTTAAGCTATGAAGAGCAGAAAGTACGTATCGGCAAAGCGGTGAAGGCGATCGAGAAGGCGTGCGGGAAGAAGCCGGAGGGATTCCGCGCTCCGATCGGAGATCTGATGCTTCAGACGTTAAATATGGCAAGAGAAGAGGGAATGGTATATTCCAGCGACCTTTTTGACGATGACCGGCCGTATTTTCTAAAGGTGAATGAACAAGGGGACGAGATGCTTCAGGTTCCGATGCAGTGGGCGAACTTCGATCTTCCGTATTTCGCGTTCAATTATCGTCCGGCATTCCCCTTCGGACAGGGGCGTATCGCCAACTACAGCAATGTACTTTCCAATTGGAAAGATGAGTTTACCGGACATTATAATCATAATCTGTGCTATACGATGCAGCTTGACCCGCAGACAACCGGAAGTCCGGGGCGCACGGCTCTTGTCAAAGAATTTTTGCAGTTCATGACAGGGCATGAGGGCGTGTGGTTTGCGACAGGCAGTGAGCTTTATGATTATTGTCAGAATAACAGATCTTGAAGAACACAATGATGCCATATGGCAGAGACAAGAGAATTAAGAAACCCTAAAGGATACCATGATGCTATGCAGCAAAAACAAGGAAAGGAGAATGAGAAAATGGCAGGAAGTTTATGGGGAGGACGATTTGAGAAGGAGATGGACGACATCGTAAAGCAGTTCAATGCGTCCATCGGATTTGACAAAAGGATGTACAACGACGACATCGACGGAAGTATCGCGCATGTAACGATGCTTGGCGAACAGGGAATCGTCTCTATGGAGGAGAAGGATGCGATCATTGCAGGCCTTGAGGATATCCGAAAAGATATCGAGAGCGGAAAGATTACATTCAGTGTGGAGGACGAGGATATCCACATGGGCATCGAGAGCAGGCTGATCCAGCGGATCGGTGATGTGGGAAAGAAGCTCCACACGGCAAGAAGCCGGAATGATCAGTGCCAGGTGGACGGAAGGCTCTATGTCCGAAGAGAGATTAAAGAGATCATGGACCGTCTGCGTTACTTAGAATCCGTCATCTTAGAGAAGGCAGAAAAATATGCGGATGAGATCACCATCGGATTCACGCATCTGCAGCATGCACAGCCGATCACCATCGGATTCGTGTTCATGGCATATTTCCAGATGTTCAAGCGGGATTTGCAGAGGCTTCAGGATACTTATGAGCGGATGGATTACTGCCCCTTAGGAGCATGTGCCCTGGCAGGCACGACACTGCCCACCAACCGTCACCGCACAGCAGAACTCCTGGGCTTTACAGCTCCGACGGAAAATGCTATGGACAGTGTCAGCGACCGTGACTACAGTCTTGAGTTCTTAAGCGACGCAGCAATCTCTATGATGCATCTGTCAAGATGGGCGGAGGAATTTACCTGGTGGAATACTTCTGAATTTTCCTATATTGCCATTGACGACAGCTTTTGCACGGGCAGCAGTATCATGCCCCAGAAGAAGAACCCGGATATGGCGGAGCTCCTTCGGGGAAAGGTAGGGCGCGTATACGGCGACCTGATGCAGCTTTTGACGGTGATGAAGGGAACGGCCCTGGCGTATAACAAGGATTTCCAGGAGGATAAGGAGAGCTTGTTTGACGCCATCGATACCTGGAAGGCAAGTATCACGATATTTGCGAAGATGCTGGAAAACACAGAGTTCCGCATGGACCAGATCCAGAAGCAGTTAGGAAAAGGTTTCTTAAATGCAACGGATATCGCGGAGCATTTTGCAAAGCAGGGAATCCCGTTCAGAGAAGCGCATTCTATCGTAGGGCGTATGGTTAAAGCTTGCGAGAACAACAATTGCGATTTTGAAGACCTGACAGACGCGCAGCTCCAGGAGATTGACAGCCGTGTGACAAAGGAGACACTGGGAGATATCAGTATCCCGGCTTGTGTGGAGGCGAGAGTTTCCTATGGCGGTACGGCGCCGTCTGAGGTGAGAAGACAGATTGCGAAAGAGAAGGAATGGCTTGACAGCTTTTAGAGAAAGAAGAGAATAAGGAGGAAGAGAATATGGATGCTGCTGTGGAAACCGTTGTTAATTACGGAATACTTTCATTAGTTCCCCCGGTGCTTGCGATCGCGCTGGCATTGCTGACAAAAAATATTATCGTATCATTGTTCGTGACCGTGTATGTGAGCGCTACGATCGTGGCAGGTTTTAATCCGCTGATGGGCTTTACCACAATGATCCACGATTACATCTTTGGCGCATTGTTAGATGAGGTAAATGTACAGGGACTTATTATGATGACGATCATCGGGGGATTTGTCGCCTTGCTGACAAAATCAGGAGGTGCCTATGCCTTTACGAACAAAGTAACAAAATGGGTCAATTCCCGTACGAAATGTGAGACGGGAATCTGGATCGGCGGTTTGATCGTGTGGTTTACCGATAACGGAAATTCCCTGATGGTAGGACCAATCTTTGAGGCATTGGCAGAGAAACTCCGTGTTTCCAGAGAGAAATTTGCCTATATCCTGGACTGTACCACAACACCGATCTGTGCGTTGGTTCCGATCATTGGATGGGGCGTGTATACCCAGGGATTGATAGATACGGAGCTTCAAAATGCAGCGATTACGAATACGAACGGCTTTGAAATATTTACCCAGTGTATACCGTTTAACTTTTATGCGATTCTGACGCTGGTCATGGCAGGACTTATGGCGATTACATCGTGGGATTACGGCCCGATGCTTAAGGCACAGAACAGGGCGATGAAGACTGGACAGACCATCAGAGAGGGTGGCACGCCGATGCGTGGTGAGGCTAAAGGACCTGAGGTTGACCCGGACAAAGCAAAGGTAAGCACGATGGTAATACCATTAGTCGTACTTTTGGTTGTCATCTTCGCTTATCTGACCAAATTAGGAATCTGGCATACAAAGGTTGCGGGAAGTGATATCCGTACGGCCATTGCTTCTGGTTTCTTAAGCGGTTTGATCGTACTGATCATTTTATGTATTAAGAATAAGATCTACACGTTTACCGAGTGTATGAAGATTGTCGAGGGCGGCTGGGCAAATATGATGTTCATGTGCGTAGTTCTGACACTGGCATGGTCATTGTCTGGAGTGAACGGAACGATGGGCACTGCGGATTATCTGGTTAAGATCACCCAGGGCTTCCTGAATCCAGGTGTGCTGGCATTTATCCTGTACCTGATGGGGGCGGTGATGTCCTTTGCAACGGGGACTTCTTGGGGAACTATGGCGATCCTTTTCCCAATCGGTATGCCGATGGCAATTAACTTAGGCGTATCTTTGCCGGTGATCAGTGCGGCGATCATCAGCGGTTCAGTTGTAGGAGACCATTGTTCGCCGATTTCGGATACAACGATCATGGCATCGATTGGGGCGGCGTGTGACCATATCGACCATTTTGAAACACAGATGCCTTATGCAGTAACGGCAGGCATCGTTTGCGGAATCCTGTTTCTGATTGCGGGATGGGTGTCAACTCCGCTTACGCTGGTTGGCGGTATCGTGGTATTGATTCCGGTTGTCTATGTTTTGCATAAGATGTCTATAAAGAAGAACGGGCAGATAAAGGTGCCAGAACAAGGATAGGAATTTCTTATACAGACATAGTATTTTTGCATCGGCAGAGGAGTGAAGATACTATGTCTGTTGTAATATGGGAGGGATTTATATGGAGATTAAGAGAAGGACGGTGTGAAAGGAGTTGGATATGAGGATCAAGGTAATTATGTCGGATAAGGCGATGAGCAGGGAGACGATGGATGCCAGGGAGGAGATGCTAAAGACTGCGCTTTCCTCTGACGCGGCAGTATCGGTTGACTGTATCAAGCGGGGGCCGGACGAGTTGGACTGCAATACGGACGAGGCTTTTGCGGCGGCAGAGATGGTAAAGGAGAGTATTAAGGCGGAGAGAGAAGGCTTTGATGCGATCGTCATCTACTGCTTCAGTGATGTAGGGATTGACGCGATCCGGGAAAATGTGCGGATTCCGGTCATCGGACCGGGGGAGACGTCCCTTGCGGCGGCTTCTATGCTGTGTAATCGCTTTACCGTGCTGACGTCAGAAAGCGCCAATATTCCAAGAACGTATCGGAGGCTGATGCGAAACGGGATCGCGCGGGAGAAGATGGTGTCGGTAAGAGCATTGGATATTCCGATTGGAGAGCTGAGGAGCAATCCGAAGGCCACAGAGGAATATTTAAGAGCGGTGTGTAAAAAGGCTGTGGAGGAAGACCGTGCGGACGGGATTATCTTAGGATGTCTCGGCATGGCGGGATACGGAAAAACGATAGAGGATGAGCTGCCGCTTAAAGTGATCGATCCGGCATTTGTGGCGGTCGCATATGCGGAGCTGTGCGTGAGGACGTCTCTTACGCACATTACGGCGGTGTATCCGGCATTTGAGAACAACAGCCATGTGGAACTGTAACTGTTAATTCGGTAGTTTATTTGACTACGCACTCTTTACAAGGAGGTATTTATGACACATTTATTTGATATGGTAAACCAGCTTTTTGCAGGTGCTGTTCCAGTGGCGGATTTTCTGTGGGATTTTCCGACGAATTTTGAATGGTACGCGAATATTCCGATTTTAGGAAACTTTTCGGTGGCAATTCTTCTGCTTCTTGGAGGAAGTTTGTATTTTACGATCAAATTCGGTTTTGTGCAGGTGAAAGAATTTAAGACAAGTATAAGGATGCTGACCCAGAAGAAAGAGACGACTGTCGGTACGTCACAGTTGGCGGCATTCCTAATCAGTATGGGCGGACGTGTGGGAGCCGGGAATATCGTGGGAGTAACGGGAGCGGTGACCATCGGAGGCCCGGGAGCCATATTCTGGATGTGGGTATCTGCATTTATGGGGATGGCGACGGCATTTGGCGAGGCGACGCTGGCGCAGATTTTTAAAGAGAAAAAGGACAATGAATACGTAGGCGGTTTTACCTTCTACATCCAGAAAATATGGAAGAATAAGGTGTGGATCGGCACAGGCATGTGCATCCTCTATCTGCTCTACAATATGCTCAGTATCCCGGTACATACGTTCCATGTGTTTACGGCGGCAAGTTCCATTGCAAATGAGGTGACCGGCCGGACGACGGAAGTGACGGAGCCGCTTTATTACGTGATAGCTATAGCAATCGTAGTGATCATCGCGGTTATTACTTTTGGCGGGATAAAGAGTGTGGTAAAGTTCTCAGACAAGGTAGTGCCGGTGATGGCGATGGGTTATATCGTGATCGTGGGACTGCTGATCATCCTGAACGTGAATAAGGTTCCGGCATTTTTTGCGGCGGTTTTCGTGGGAGCGTTTAAGCCCCAGGCAATTTTCGGCGGGGCATTCGGTGTGGCGCTGGCACAGGGATTAAAGCGCGGGCTGCTCTCCAATGAGGCTGGTATGGGAACCTCCACCCAGGCGGCTTCCATCGCGGATGCCAACCATCCGTGCGAACAGGGCTTCGTGCAGGCCCTTGGCGTGTTCGTAGATACCATCGTCATCTGTTCTCTTGCAGGATTTGTAGTTACGGCTGGTGCAATCTGGCAGAATCCAGGCGTAGACTGGGAGATGATGAAGCTTGATAAGATCGGGACATTTTTAGCGTCTATCAAAGTGCTGGTTCCGGGAGAGGGAGCGCTTGATACGATCGTCTTTATCTTCGTGGTAGTTGCCTTTGGGTTATTTGCATTTACCACATTGCTCTGCGACCTGACTTATACGGAGATTGCGGCGAACAAGATATCGAAAAGCAAAGGATTTATCTTTTTTTCCAGAGCGCTGGGTGCACTGTTTTTCGTACCGCTGGGGACGATTACGGTTCTGGCGGGCTTGCAGCTTGATAATTTGTGGTATGTATCTGACCTGATCAATGTTATACTTATATTTATCAATATCCCGACATTGATCGTGGGCAGGAATATTGTCATGAAAGCCTACCGCAATTACAAGACAGGCGGCGGAAAGCGGTTTGTTGCGGCGGATATTGGTATAGAAAGCGAAGTTTGGAGTAAAGAAGAAAGATAATGGATCATTCTCGGATGAAATTCGATACAGAGATTTCGAAAACGATTATTAAAATTGCATGGCCGGCGATGTTAGAACAGCTCCTTGTCTGTATGGCATCGCTGGTGGATACGGCGATGGTAGGTTCCCTCGGGGCGGTGGCCACGGCATCTGTGGCGGTAAACGTCGTATTTGTCTGGGTGAGTAATGGGCTGATGGGTGCGGCGGGTACAGGATTTTCCTATATGATCGCGCGTTCCGTGGGCGAGAAAGATCCGGCCAAGACCAGGAGTCTGGGATTGCAGTCAGTCACCTGTGCGGCATGTGTAGGGATGTTCCTTTTGACCTTGATCTTGTGCTTTCATCAGATGATTCCCGTGTGGATGGGTGCAGCGGAGGATGTGGTTCCCCATGCAAGGGTGTACCTTCGGATCATCGGGTATGGGATGGTGCCCCAGGCACTTGCCGTTATGCTGTCGTCCAATTACCGTTCTACAGGAAATACAAGGCTTCCGCTTATGCTCAGCATCATTGCCAATGTGGGGAATATCGTCGGGAACTTTCTTTTGATATACCCGGAGCGGGATGTTCTTTTGGGTGGCAGGAGCATTCATATCTGGGGAGCCGGGATGGGGATAAAAGGGGCGGCGTCAGCCACCTGTGCTTCACAGGTATTTCTGGCGCTTATGCTCCTTTTTACTATGCGGAAGAAAGAATCCGTGTTTGGACTTGTCCTGGAGAGGAAGGCGTATGCGGTCAGTAAAAGTACGCTTTTCACTTTGAAAAAAATCGGGATTCCGGTACTTTTAGAGCGCTGGACGCTGAACTTCGGGCAGGTGGTCCTGACCTCTATCCTTGCTTCTTTAGGAACGGTGGCGCTCTCGGCCCATTACCTCACTGCCCAGATTGAAGGAATCTTGTATATGCCGGCCTACGGGATGTCTTATACGGCGACAGCCCTCATCGGACAGGCGATCGGAGCGGGGCGTAAAAGTCTGACCAAAAGCTATATGAAATATATCTGCTTCTGGGGTGTGGTCCTGATCGAACTTTTCTGTGTCCCGGTAGCATTGGGAGCGCATGTTATCATGGAGCTTTTCAGCAGCGATTCCGGCGTAGTAGCGCTTGGGACAAAAACCCTGTTCGTGGCAGCGGTGACGGAGATTTTTTTCTCGTTTTTCGTCATATCCAGCGGAATCTTTCGCGGTGCAGGGGACGTGACATTTTCCTTTCTTGTGAGCCTCATCGGCATGTGGGGACTTCGGGTAGGTATGGTGTGGGCGGCGGTAAATGTGTTCCGTATGGGGATCGTCAGTGTATGGCTGATCATTGGTGTTGACTGTATGGTGCGGATGGTGCTCTGTATATTGAGACTTAAGAGCGGGAAGTGGCTTAGAGTTGGCTGATCAGCAAAAGCAGTTTGGACGTTTTACGGCATTTCCGTTGTATTTTAACAAGTTCCTGAAAAAAATAATTTTCGCATAAGACGGAAAATAATCAGCTTTTAATATTGTGTGTGTTAAAAATAAACATTTAAAATACTTGTAATTCTTTAGGTTTTGTCCGACAAAACCTAAGAAAAAAGGTATAATAGATTACAGAGATCGACGCAAACGAGCGGAAGATAAAAATAAGGAGGCAAGACATGGCAATCCAAGTAAAGAGTGAAATCGGAAAATTAAAAAAAGTCATGCTCCACAGGCCGGGAAAGGAATTAGAACACCTGGTGCCGGGCGACTTGGAGCGGCTGCTTTTTGACGATATCCCTTATCTTAAGACAGCACAGAATGAGCACGACTTGTTCGCCGGCATCATGCGGGGGGAAGGTGTCGAGGTTGTATATCTGGAAGATCTGACCGCGGATGTGCTTAAGGGAAATGAAGAATTAAAGCGGCAGTTTGTGGAGCAGTTCATTGCTGAAGGAGAAGTGCCGGATGATAAGATGAGGGAGTACCTTGCATCTTATCTGATGGAGATCAGAGACGAAAAAGAGCTGGTGCTCAAGCTGATGTCCGGTGTCCGGGTCGGGGAGCTGGAAGTTAAGACAAACCGTCCGCTGGTGAATCTGGTTAAGACGGACAGCCAGTTTATCATGGATCCGATCCCGAACCTGTATTTTACGCGAGATCCCTTCGCATGTATCGGTAACGGCGTAAGCTTAAACTGTATGTATTCCAGGACAAGGAGAAGAGAGACACTCTTTGGAAAATATGTTCTGGAGAACCATCCGGATTTTGCAGGGAAGACACCGTTCTATTACACAAGGGAATTGCCGTATTCCATTGAGGGCGGCGATATCCTGAACTTAAATAGCAAGGTGCTGGCTATCGGGATTTCCCAGAGGACGACAGCGGAAGCGATCGAGCTTTTGGCACAGCGGATCTTTGCCGATGAGAGCGCAGAGATCGAGACGATCCTTGCGCTTGATATTCCGGCAATCCGGGCGTTCATGCATCTGGATACGGTATGCACGCAGGTAGATTACGATAAGTTTACCATCCATCCGGGGATTCTTGGGACACTTCGGATCTTCGAGCTTAAAAAGGGTGAGAAACAAGGCGAGCTTAAGGTCACAGAGATGCGTTCCTCATTGGCAGAGGTCTTAGCGGAGCATCTAAAGCTTGATAAAGTAACGCTTATCCGCTGCGGCGGCAAGGACGCCATCGCATCCGAGCGTGAGCAGTGGAATGACGGGTCAAATACGCTCTGTATCGAGCCGGGAAAGGTGGTCGTATATGACCGCAATTATGTGACGAACCAGATCTTAAGAGAGAATGGAATCCGTGTTCTTGAGATGGCAAGCTCAGAACTGTCAAGAGGTAGAGGAGGCCCGCGGTGCATGAGTATGCCGTTGGAGAGAGAGCGAATGGAAAGCCGGTAACCTGGCATTCACAATATTATTAATGAAAAGGAGATTAAAATCATGGCAACTAATATCAGAGGAAGAAATTATTTGAAACTTTTAGACTATTCATCAAAAGAGATGCGTTATCTTCTTGACCTTGCAAAAAACTTTAAGGATATGAAGCGTGCAGGAGTTCCGCATAAATATCTGGAAGGAAAGAATATCGTTTTATTATTTGAAAAAACATCTACAAGGACACGCTGCTCTTTTGAGGTGGCAGGCATGGATCTTGGCATGGGAGTTACTTACCTTGACCCGGGCAGCAGCCAGATGGGTAAAAAAGAGAGTATTGCTGACACGGCAAGGGTACTTGGCAGGATGTACGACGGCATCGAGTACAGAGGATTCAGCCAGGAGTTGGTAGAGCAGCTTGCTGAATATGCAGGAGTTCCGGTATGGAATGGACTCACTGACCAGTTCCACCCGACACAGATGCTTGCAGACCTTCTGACCATCGAAGAAAACTTCGGAAGACTGGCAGGGCTTAACTTCACCTACTTCGGAGATGCCAGAAATAATATGGGCAATTCCCTGATGATCGCCTGTGCAAAGATGGGACTTAACTTTACCGCCTGCGCGCCGAAGGAATTGTTCCCGGAGGAGTCTCTGGTAAATACTGCAAGAGAGATCGCGGCGGAGAACGGATGCGAGATCCGTCTGACCGAGAGCGTAGAGGAAGGCGCAACAGGCGCAGACGTTATCTACACAGACATCTGGGTATCCATGGGCGAGCCGGATGAGGTGTGGGAGACAAGGATCAATCTGCTTAAGAAATACCAGGTAAACGCTGACGTGATGAAAATGGCAAAAGATACTGCCATCTTTATGCACTGCCTGCCGTCCTTCCATGACACGAATACCGTGATCGGCGCCCAGATTGCAGAGAAATTCGGCATCACCGAGATGGAAGTGACAGACGAGGTATTTGAGTCGAAGCAGTCCGTTGTATTTGACGAGGCAGAGAACCGTATGCATACGATCAAGGCAGTGGTATATGCGACATTAAAGTAAAGATAGAAAGGGGAAGTTCAGTATGTCATTTGAAATGCCAAGATATCATCATCCGGATTTCACAGAGGAGAGATTCGTCAATGCGCCGGATGCAGTATATGAAGTGTCAGAAAAAGACGGCGTAGCGCCGGATAACTATCATAGTACATCCATGTACCCGGAATATTTTAAGATAAACGGAGAGTGGAGGCTGGCTGAGGAAAGCCGCATGGATTCCTGCGTTGTTCTTCGCGATGACGGACGCCTTGCAGTTGTAGAAGCGAGAAACTTAAAAAAAGGCGATAAGGTCATGCTGGGCAGGACGGAGAAATGCGAGGACGGCATCTATATGCACTGTCATGGATTTGAGGATGACAGTGCTGGGATCGACGACCAGTTTGTATTCCGTCAGGGAAGAAGCCGGGAGACATCCTATGCCCGCGACTATGACAAATTATTCGAGCTTTTGAAATATGAGAAAGAACACGGCGGAAAGGTTGTATGGGTGATGGGTCCGGCATTTGCTTTTGATGCAGACGCAAGGGCAGCGATGGCAGCGCTGTTTGACAACGGCTACGGGCAGGCGCTTTTAGCCGGAAATGCATTGGCGACCCACGATTTAGAGGGGGCGCTCCTTCACACCGCTCTGGGACAGGATATCTATACCCAGAAGTCCCAGCCAAACGGACATTACAATCATCTGGATGTATGCAACAAAGTAAGAAGAAGCGGGTCTATCCCCCAGTTTGTGAAAGATTATGATCTGGATGACGGTATCATCTGCAGTTGCGTGAGAAACGATATCCCGATTGTGCTGGCAGGCTCCATCCGTGACGACGGACCGCTTCCGGAGGTGATTGCAGATGTATATAAAGCGGCAGATACTATGCGCGAACAGGTGCGCGGGGCGACGACGGTCATCTGTCTTGCGACGATGCTCCACACCATTGCCACCGGTAATATGACACCGTCTTTCCGCGTGCTCGACGACGGAACAGTCCGTCCGGTGTACCTTTATACGGTTGACGCTGACGAGTTTGTCGTAAATAAGCTGTTAGACAGAGGAAGCTTAAGTGCGACGACGATCGTGACCAATGTCCAGGATTTCATCACGCTTGTTGCCAAAGGGCTTGGCGTGATCAAATAAAGAACCGGCGCGTTGTTTACGCGCCGGCAATACCTTAAAGGGCATCTTCCTGAAGCTCCACTGAGCGCCGGAACTTGCCCGGGGTCATAGAGCGGAAACGCAGGAAATTCCGCGTAAGCGTCTTCTCAGTGTTATACCCGACCTCAAGGGCGATGGTAAGGATGCTCTTGTCGGTGGTCAGGAGAAGCTCGCAGGCGCGGTTGATCCGGATATAGTTCAGATAATCACTGAAATTCATCTCCACTTGGAACAGGAGGATGCGGTTTAGCTCCTTCGGTGAGATGTGGAAATGTTCACTTACATTTTTGGGCTGCAAGTCCTCAGCGTAGTTTCTGTAAATATAGGAAACAATCGTATAGAAAACCTGCCGGTCTTTGATTCGGCATTTGTCCCCTATGGACTGGTAGGTTTTACGGAAATCATTGGCTTTCATGCCAATCCGTGCCAAAAACACCTTGCTGATGTGGGCGCTGTCAACAAAGCCGAGGATTTCAGCCAGTTCTTCCAAAGTAAAATCTGTGTAAAGCAGATAATTAATGGTTTTACCCACCCGCATTTCATTCAGCAGGTCAAAAAAGGACAATCCAGTTGTCCGTTTGATGTATGAGCTGATCGCAGATTCGCTCATGTAGAACTGCTGTGACAGCATGGACAGTGTGATCTTTTCGTTCAGATGTGTATAAAGATACTGAAAGATCTCGCTGGTTTCCGTGGAAGCGTCCTGCGTCGGCAAGGAATGACAAGTACGGATAAATGACACGATGATCTCAATCAGCTTATTGGTAATATAAAGCTTGCAAAGGCCCAGAGACTCTGAGGCAGTCTCGGTGTCGGAGGAATCGAGCCGTGACAGGGTGCGCAGTTCATCCTTGATCTGGAGGAATAATTGCTGCATCTTCACATGCTCCCGTGTGTCGAAAGTAACAACAGGACTGCGGGACATGGATTGGGACACGGACAGGCTTACGCTGTCCGGATTATAAAATGTCTTGATGATTTCATTGATATTATCAAAATAATAAGCCATAACAAAAAATTGAAGCGGAGATTTCACTTCAACAATATCAGTAATCTGCCATGGCAGTACGGAGACGAGGGTTCCTTTAACAAGCGAGTATTTTTTGCCGTTTAAAAGGAGAGTGCCTTCGCCTTCATTAATTAGCCACAATCTGGACATCGGATGGATCAGAGGCGTGGTCGGGGCGGAGATAACTTCGATGTCGAAGCTGCATAGTCTTGTCTCGTCCTCCTTAGAACAATAGATGCTTTGGATTGGTACTAATTTTGTCATTCGTGGAACCTCCGGTTAATTACTGATTTAATTATAAAGTTTTTTTGAGCAGGATACAACAGAAAAATAAAAAGGAGAGGTGACAGTTATGGAAAAGATTGTAATTGCCCTTGGGGGAAATGCGCTGCAGTCAAAGAAGAGCGCGCCGACAGCGGCAGGGCAGTTAGAAGTAGTAAAAAGAACGTGTGAAAGAATTGCTGACATCAGCAGCCAGGGCTATGAGGTTGCTATTGTGCATGGCAACGGCCCGCAAGTCGGCCGGATCCTTCTTGCCTCAGAATCGGCGAAGGAAGTAACTCCTGCAATGCCTTTTGATGTGTGCGGAGCGATGAGTCAGGGCTATATCGGTTATCATATCCAGCAGGCGTTAAAATATGCACTGAGCCTGCGCAATAAAAACTGTCCGGTTCTCACTGTTGCGACGCAGATGGTAGTGGATGAAAATGACCCCGGCTTTGCCAATCCGACAAAGCCCATCGGTCCGTTTTACAGTGAAGAAGAGGCGAAGAAGCTTACAGAGGAAAAAGGATATACCATGAAAGAAGATGCCGGAAGAGGCTGGCGCAGAGTGGTAGCTTCCCCGATTCCCAGAAGGATCGTCGAGATTGAGGCCATCAAGAAGCTGTGGGATTCCTCTATCGTCATCTCCTGCGGAGGAGGCGGAATCCCGGTGATCGAGCGGATGGACGGAACGCTGGAAGGCGTTGCGGCAGTGATCGACAAGGATTTTGCTGCGGAACTTTTGGCGGAGCAGGTGGATGCGGATGTACTGATGATCCTGACAGAAGTAGAGAAGGTGGCAGTCAACTGGGGGAAAGAAAACCAGCAGGATCTTGATCACATGAGCCTTAAGGAAGCTGTTCAATATATTGAGGAAGGACAGTTCGCGGCGGGAAGCATGTTGCCGAAGGTAGAAGCAGCTATGAAATTCGCCCGTACATATCCCGATAAGAAGGCGATCATCACAAGCCTTGACAAAGCCATAGATGCACTGGAGGGAAAGACCGGGACAGTGATAACCTTTGCATGATAATCTTTGCGTAAAATTTAACTGTTAAATTTCCGGCGGTTGTGATATGATAGTTGAAACGGAGATTGGAAATGAGGATTTTTCATGAAGATATTAATTATAGACGCACAGGGCGGCGGTATGGGCAGGCAGCTTGTCACGTCCGTAAAAAAGGAATTCCCCCAGGCGGAAGTGGGGGCGGTGGGTACGAACTCGCTTGCAACATCGAATATGTTAAAAGCAGGAGCGGACTTTGCGGCTACCGGGGAGAATGCGGTGCTTGTGGGATGCCGGCGGTCTGATGTGATCATCGGTCCGGTGGGGATTGTTATTGCCGATTCCATGCATGGCGAGATTACTCCGGCTATGGCGGCGGCAGTCGGGCAGAGCAGAGCGAAAAAACTCTTAATTCCTATGAACCAGTGCGGCAATGTGATCGTCGGAGTGAAAAACACATCTATGGGTTATATGATCGAAGCGGTGATCGATAAGCTCAGAGAATATGTGAAAGGATATGTATTCTAATGATACTAAACCAGGGCGGCAGAAGACGTCTCAGAGAGGTACAGAAGTGCCGGGGAGCATCATCGTTTACACCTTTGATAGAATTAGTAATAGAGTATATTGAAAAAGGTATGCCAGAAGGTGTACAGATTCCAGGAAGGGAGTTTGTATGCCTTTTTTGCGCTAAGGAGGGAATATTAAGGAATAATGGACGCGAGAGAAATCTTAGAACAGGTAAAATCAGGCCGGATGTCTGTCGATGATGCGGAAAGCTTTTTCAGGCGGCAGCCGATCGAGGAGCTTTCCTATGCCAGACTTGACACCCACAGAAAGCTTCGCTCCGGGTTTGCGGAGGTAGTCTTTTGCAGTGGGAAGGCAGATGAACATCTTCTCGGGATTTATGAGAGAATCTACAGTATGGAGGGGGAGGTGCTTGGCACGCGGGCCTCAAAAGAGCAGGCGGCATTGATACAGAAAAGGTTCGGGGAGGCAGAGTATGACCCGCTCTCAAGGATTCTGAAGATAGAGAAAAGGGATAAAAAAAGAATGGGGAAAATCGTGGTCTGCACGGCCGGAACTGCAGATATCCCGGTGGCTGAAGAGGCGGCGCAGACAGCGGAGTTCTTTGGAAACTGTGTGGAGCGTATCTTTGATGTGGGAGTGAGCGGGATACACCGGCTGCTCTCTAAAGTGGAGACCATACAGAGCGCAAACTGCGTGGTGGCGGCAGCGGGGATGGAGGGCGCTCTTGCCAGTGTGATCGGAGGGCTTGTGGATAAACCGGTGATCGCGGTCCCTACATCGGTGGGCTACGGAGCCAGCATGAACGGGCTGTCCGCACTGCTGACGATGATCAATTCCTGTGCCAACGGCATTGCAGTGGTAAATATTGATAATGGATACGGCGCCGGATATATGGCGGCGCAGATCAACCGTTTGGCGGTGCATGAGGCCGGATAAGGCGATCGCAAGTGCGAGGTTAGAGAGAACAATTGCGGACATAAATCAGAGAAAAATCAAGGAGGAAAAACGATGCATATGGCAGATGCGCTGGTATCACCAGCAGTAGCAGGAACAATGTATGCAGTATCTACAGCAGCGGCTGCGTACTCAGTGAAGGAGATAAAATTAGAGGATCTGGACCGGAAGGTGCCGGCCATGGGAGTGATGGGAGCATTCGTATTTGCAACCCAGATGATCAACTTTACCATTCCGGGGACAGGATCGTCTGGGCACTTATGCGGCGGGATGCTTCTCAGCGCTATCCTGGGGCCTTGCGGCGGATTTTTGACGATGATAGCGATTCTGGCGATCCAATGCCTGCTGTTCGCAGACGGAGGGTTGCTTGCTCTTGGGTGCAATGTGTGGAATATGGCTTTTTACGGTTGCTTTGTCGGAGGATTTCTTATCTGGCGGACAGTGACGGGAAAGAAGATGACAAAGGGAAGGATAACGGCAGCGTCGATTATCGGCTGCATCGCAGGGCTGCAGCTTGGAGCATTTTCCGTTACCGTACAGACATTGCTCTCCGGGATTACAGAGCTGCCTTTTGCTGTATTTTTAGGAATGATGCAGCCGATCCACCTGGCAATCGGGCTTGTGGAAGGGTTGATCACTGCGGCAGTACTGGTGTTTATCTATGAGGCGCGTCCGGAGATCTTATATGGCTACACGAAAGAGGCCGGAAAGTCAGCGGGACGCATGAGCCGGAAAGGCGCGGTGACGGTGTTGGCAGTGATGGCCCTTATCATCGGGGGAGTGGTGTCGTTATTCGCCTCCGGCAATCCGGATGGACTTGAATGGTCCATGGAAAAGGTGGCAGGGACAGCGGAACTTGCGGCAAACGGAAATGTGTACCGGATTGCGGAAAAGCTTCAGGGAATAACGGCGATTTTGCCGGATTACGCATTCAAGGCTTCGGACAGTGCGGCGGGAACTTCCTTTTCCGGAATTGTCGGCGGTGTGATTGTGCTTGTGGCGTGCTTTTTCATCTGTATGCTGGTTAAGAAAGCAAGGCGGGTCAAAGAGCAATGAGCAGGATAAGCGATGCAATCTCAGAGCTTCACAAATTGGATATGGAGGCGGGAAAGCGCGGGTGGCTGCAGGGGATTCATCCCCTGTCAAAGCTTCTTGTGACGCTTTTTTTTCTTGTGCTTGTCGTTTCTTATGGGAAATACGAGCTGTCCGGCCTGCTTGTGATGGGGATATATCTGATCATTACATTTGTGCTGGGGGACATATCAGTGAAGCTGTTGTTAAAGCGGATGAAGATCGTGCTGGGGCTGGTCTGCCTGATGGGGATAGCGAATCCGCTTTTTGACAGGGAAGCGGTGCTTACGCTGGGGAGCTTTGCCATCACGGGCGGGATGGTATCTGCGGCGACGCTGGCGGTAAAAGGAGTATTTGCAGTGTCGGCCTCGTACCTTTTGATCGTGACAACATCGGTGGAGGATATCTGCTATGCGCTGCGTGCGCTTCGCGTGCCGAAGATATTTGTGACGGTTTTGCTGCTGGTGTACCGCTACATCATCGTTTTCCTCAAGGAGGTTGAACGGATGACGGATGCATATGCGCTGCGCGCGCCGGGGCAGAAGGGACTTAACCAAAAGGTATGGGGGACATTTGCAGGGCAGCTTCTTCTGCGGAGTATGGACAGGGCGCAGACAGTCTACGACAGCATGATGATGCGGGGCTATAACGGCGAGTTCTATCTGCGGTGCAAACGGTCAGCGGAGCGCGGGGACTATCTGTACGCGGCCGGTTGGAGCGCGGCGCTTTTGCTTATCCGAATCATACATTTTTAGTGAAAATAGCAGGGAGACATGGTCATGAACATATTGGAGATTGAAAATCTTTCATTTTCCTACGGCAATCCGCGGGATATGTATAAGAAAAATGTCCTGGACGATATCAATATCCGGATATCCGGCAGCGAGAGCGTAGGGCTTATCGGGGAGAACGGCGCGGGAAAGTCTACATTTCTAAAGCTTCTCACCGGGCTTTTGGAGCTTAAAGACGGCGAGATCCAGGTTGCAGGACTCGAGCTTAAAAAAGAGAATCTAAAGGATATCCGGGCAGAGATCGGCTATGTGTTCCAGGATTCGGACAGCCAGCTCTTTATGTCAACGGTGTATGATGACGTAGCATTTGCTCCGAGAAATTATGGGAAGAGTGAGGAAGAGGTGAGGGCTGCAGCGCTTTTGGCGCTTAAAAAGGTGCATATGGAGGATAAAAAGGACCGGCAGATCTACAGATTATCTGGTGGAGAGAAGAAGCTGGCGGCTATCGCCACCGTGCTTGCTGTGGGAGCAAAGCTTATGCTCCTTGATGAGCCGTCCGTGGCGCTTGACCCGAAAAACCGGCGGAATCTGATCCGTATCTTAAATGAACTGCCGGGGGCGAAGCTTATCGCGAGCCATGACCTGGATTTTGTGTACGATACGTGTGAGAGAGTGATCCTTCTGTCAGGCGGGCGGATTGCGGCGGACGGGGGAACAAAAGAGATTTTGACCGACCGGGAGCTGTTGGAAAAGCATGGGCTGGAGCTGCCCTTATCCTTTTCACGAATCTAATGCAGACATTGCACGAGTGTATTGACCATGAAAAGAACATTTTTGACCCTGGATGAGTATTCTTATACTGATAAGGATTTTATGAAAGTGATACAAAGAATATGGCAAAACCCCAATTTATTGTAGTAGATGTATCTCACCATCAAGGGAAGATTGACTGGAGGAAAGTGAAAAGAAGCGGTATCGGCGGAGCGATCATACGTGTTTCAGACAGTACAGGCACGCCGGATAAGCAATGCAACAGAAATATTGCACAGTGTGAAAAATATAAGATTCCTTACGGACTTTATATCTATTCCAGGGCAAAAGATAAAAAGAAAGTAAGAAAAGAAGCAGACATCATACTGAAAAAAGCAAAAGGGCACAATATACAGTTTCCGCTGTATATCGACTTAGAGCAGCCGGGATGTGAAAAATACGCAAAGATGGCTGCTAAAGAATTCGGAAGGCTTGTGGAAAAGAAAGGGTATCGGTGCGGCGTATATGCGAATCAGAGTTGGTGGAAGAATTATCTCGTGGACCTGAACCGTTATTCTAAATGGGTTGCCCGTTATGGCAAAAAGCCCACGATATCCGGGATGGATATGTGGCAGTACACGATGGAAGGAAAGATTTCCGGCATTACCGGTAATTGCGACAAAAATAAATGCTATGTGGATTTCCCGAAGCTTTTGAAAGAGTAGGATTTAAAAACAGACAGGGGGAAAGGCTTATAAGCCTGCCCCCCCTGTCTGAGCGTTATCCGATGATTCCGCCTTCATTGATCGCGATGATCCTGCACGGGCAGGCCTCAATCCCGACAATCTTGAGCGGCAGCATAAATACCAGTGCCCTTCCGTTTTCAATCTTGTCAAGATTTGTCAGTGACTCTACCATCGCAAGATTGTTTTTGAAAGCCAGATTGTGGTTTGGCTGATCCGGAATGTTGAAATTCTCTAAGGAAGTCGCGTCGGTGCCGATGGCAACGATTTTCTTTTCCTTGATCATCCACTCCATGGCCTCACATGCTACATACGGATACGGCTCCCAGTCCTCGGTACGCCATTTCGAGTCAAGACCGGTATGAAGGAATACGATGTCTCCTTCTTTGATCTTGTCATCATAGGCTTTGAACTCTTCGAGAGACATGCGGTCTCCGGCCTTTTTGTCTGTAAAGTCTAAGACGACAGCTTCCCCGATCAGGCTTGTGAGCGGGAAAGTAGCGGCGTTCATACCGCCTTCTACGTGATGGAGGGGGAACTCTACGTGGGTGCCGCAGTGGGTGGAAAAGTTCACGTCACCGGATACATACCATGTCCCGGGGCTGTGAGGTTCTCCGCGTTCCCCTAAGATGTCTACATCATACACCCATGTCTGCAGGTTGAAGGGCTCTTCCCTCGGAATCATACGGTGGCTTAGTTCCACAACTTTGCTGAAATCAACTTTCATAATTTTATCTCTCCTTTTTTAAAAAAAATTATAATTACGGTTACATTATTGCAGCTTGGCCCGCTCTGCCATCATATCTTTCAATGAGGGGTACAATTTCTTATATATCGCAAAATATTTCTTATACAGTTCGTGGGTTTCCCTGTCGGGCATAATGGGCGGATTCATGGTGACCCATGAATGGATGCTGCTAAAGTCCGTGATGTACCCAGTTCCGACAGCCGCCAGGAATGCATCCCCTAAAGGAGCTTCGATTTCTGTTGTCGGAGTAAGGATTGGGAGACCTGTGACATCCGCGAATATCTGCTTCCAGACAGCAGAGCGTGCGCCGCCGCCTACGAGGATGATCTTTTCAAGCGCCATGTCGGAATCGGTCATGGATTCCATAATGTGGAGCAGGGAGTAAGCTACGGCTTCCAAAACCGCGCGGTAAATATGCGCTTTGGTGTGTGCCAGGGTCAGTCCGAAGAGGACACCCGCGGCTTTTTCGTCCCAAATGGGCGTGCGCTCGCCCATGAAATAAGGGAGAGCGATAAGTCCGTCGCTTCCGGGTCCGATGTTCTGCTCATGAATCATTTGTTCCAGACGATTATATATATCGCCGGAATCACCGCCGCAGAAATTCAGCGCGAACCATCGGGGAAGAGCTCCGGCTGTGGAGGCGCCTCCGTAGGTGTAGCTTAAGTGTGCCGGATCTATGCAGTAAGGCATGGAGACAAGGTTCGGGTCATTGGGCTTCTTGCTGTGGATGTATCCCCAATTCAGGGAAGTTCCCAGAACCGCGGCATTGTCTCCGGGCCGGACGATGGAAGCGCTTAGCATGGAAGCGATACAGTCAACCGTACCTGTGCATAGAGGTATGGGGGACTTAAGTCCCAGCTTTTTTTGGTACTCCTCATTCAGAGTGCCGATGATATCACTTGGATTGTGTAGATAATGGGGG
>CAJUMF010000030.1 GCA_910586965.1 uncultured Dorea sp.
CCTCCGTCTCCCTTATGACTTCTTTTGCCTCCGTGCAGATGTCCTCCACGGTACCGGTATCAAAGATTCTGTCCATCCTTTTTTCCTCCTGTTATTTTTTAAGCCCCATCTTCGATGATAATGACGCATCCAGATTCTGAAAGCTCTGTGCTGCGTTCTGGATGCTGGAAGTAAACTGCCTGCATGCGTTAGCCATGCTCTTTGCCAGCTCCTTCTCCGCCTCTATCTGCCTGTCTATGGCGTCAAGCATCTCTCCCTCTGACCTGTCCATGCCGCTCCCTGCTTTGGCAAAAGAGGAAACTGCCGTGTTTAGCTCCCCGTCTATCACGCCGTTGGCTGCCTGCACCATATCTGTTACTTTCTGGTAGTCTATCTTGATATTTGTATCGCCCATATTGCCTCCTTAACTACAGGTGTCAATATTGCTGACTGACTCCTGGAAGTTGCTTATGACTTCCTTTTCCGCCGTCTGCATCTGCCTGATGGAATCCTGTATCCTGCCCAATGTCTGGAGCAGCTTTTGCACGTTCGGCGTCACATTGTCTGTATAGAGTCCGCCGCCCTTGCAGTTTACTTCGCTGATCTTACTCTTTATCTGGTCGATTGCAGACATGAAATCTTTTTGTGCCCCCTCAAGGTTCCTGTACAGTGTATTGTACTCCGTATCTGAAACTCCTGTTTTTCCTGCCATTTTCTTCCCTCCTACAGCTTAGCCGCCCATTTGCTCTTCTGCCCCTGCAGAGTATCGTGGTATCTCTCCAGCGCGTCTATCTGCCTCTGCACCTCCGAAGACAGATCCTCTGCCGCAGATATGCCTTTCTTGATGTCATTTCTCACATCCGACACATGTTTCTTTAAGCCATTTGCCATGCCTCCCTCGAACCTGTCCGTTATGACCACCCTGCCGCAGTCAGAACTGCCGCTTATCTTCCTCTGGACGTCCTGCCATGTATCAATCTCGCCGTCCAGCTTTCTTTTTTTCCGGCTGAGCTTTCTCTTCACCTCGTCACATTCCTTCATCTTTTTTTTGATTTTCTCAATCTCCTTTTTCGCCTTTTCCTTCTGCTGTTCTTTCAGCATTTTCTGTTTTTCGTCCATGCCTCCACTCCCTTCTAGGACATATGCCTTGCCACCAGCATCTTTTTATTGACCCCGTTCACATGACAGTACCCGTACTCTGCTTTCCGGTTTTCCTCACGAACCCCGCTGTAGTCAAAGACTCTCTGTTCTTTAATATTTCCAAGGATAATGCCTGACTTGCTCTCGCTTAACAGCTCCATAAACCTGCCGGAGCGCATCGGGATCTTTGGCTCTGATGCTGCAATCACATAGATGCCCCATCTGGATGCCTCACAGAGAATATCCATCTCTTCTGACTTTCCTTCCCTCCCAAGCAGCTCATACAGGCTCTGCACAATGTCAACCAGCACATACGCGGGTTCCTCCTGCTGTGCATACTTTTGGGGCGTAAGGGTCACGTCGTCTAATTTTGCCTCCTCGTAATCTTCTTTTCTCTTCTCCGTCTCCCTTGCGATATCCCGGAGCATGGCGGAGATTTCCTCATAATCCGCACCGTAAGAAAGATTTTCCGTTTCCATGAATCCCACGGATGTCCTGCTCTCATTATCGATCAGCCACACCCTGCTGCCCTTTATATGTTCCAGAATACCATGGAGCACGTTCGTCCTTCCGCTGCCCGCGCCGCCGATGATAAGCCCGGTTCCTTTGCTTACGTCCAGATACTGGACTGCAAGGTCTTCCATCTCAATTCCCACAGGCAGCTTCGTGCGGCTCTCCTCATACTGCGGATACTCTGAGAGCATCTGGCAGTACAGCTCTTCCGGCAGTACGGGGATGCCCTGAGCCGGAGTCTCCGTGCTTTTTTCTTTCACGCTCTCGATCAGGCTTTTTAGGCTGCGGCTGTAATCAAGCTCCGTCTCGCACGGCACGGGCAGATACAGCTGCATCATATTGACATTTTCCTTTTTTATAAGGCTCCTTCCCTTTTTATCCTCCGGGAGGGCGTAGTCACTTTTCCCTACAAACGTGCGGTTCTCCCCCGGTTCAAAATTAAACCCGCATATCCTCTCTTTAAAATTGTTCATAACAGAGCCTCTCATGGCGTTCATCCTTGTCATCGTCACAAGCAGATAGATTCCCAGCCCCGCGCCGTCACGCGACACCTTCTGGATAAAGCTTTCCGCCGTATCTCCAATCTCCCTTACGGCGTCATAATTGTCGATTACTAAAACGATTGCCTTAAGCTTATCTTTCTGGCTCTGGTTGTATACATGTATGCTGGGAGCCGCCGCCCTGGCAAGTTTGCGTTTCCTGTCCGTAATCTCCGCCAGGATCAGCTTTTGGAACTTCCCGGTCTTTTCTGTATCATCAAGCCCCATATAATCCGCTACATGAGGCAGCCTGCTCAGTGTTATGAGCGCGCTGTTCCCCAGATCCCATATATAAAAATTCAGGCTCTGCACGGAATTTTTCATCGCCAGCCCCAGCACGATACTCGTCAGAAGAACCGACTTCCCGTACCCGCTGGACGCCATATAGAGGAGATGCCCGTTCTTTATCAGGTCTAGCACATACTCTTCCTGGGCCTGCTCCTCCGGGATGTCTATCATCCCGATTCCGAGGGTATAATCGCCCTCCCCGAAGGATGCGCTGTCTCTTACTTCCCCCGTATACGGGGATACCAGCATATCCGCAAGGGGCGGCAGCCACGGCTTTATCACTTCCTTCGCGCCCTCTCCTTCATATACCTCCTTAAGATGGCTCACGGTAACGTCAAGCTGGGTTTTCTTTATCTGATTGCTCTCATCGGAGCCGCTCAAATCCCTGTTGATAAGCTCTCCCTGTCCCAGCGCGTTTATAAGGTACACCCTGTCGTCCTCCTTATCCTCCGTCTTTTCCTCCCGGCCGTAGGACGCCCCGCTCCACGCGGACTGGAACATCTCGTAGATTTCATTATTCCCCACCTGCAGGTAAGCCCGGCCCGCCTGTGTGATAAATGCCGCGTCAGGAGTTTTTAGCATCTCCTTGCTGTCCCCTTCATTCTGCACCTTTAAGCAGAGCTTGAACTTACTGTTGGTCCAGATCTGGTCGTCCACCACCCCTGACGGTTTCTGGGTCGCCAGTATCAGGTGGATGCCGAGGCTCCGCCCGATGCGCGCCGCCGACACAAGCTCCGCCATGAACTCCGGCTGCTCCTTTTTAAGCTCCGCGAACTCATCGCTGATAAGGAACAGATGGGGGAGCGGCTCTTCTACCTTTCCGAGCTTGAACAGCTTGTTGTAGCCGTTGATATGGTTCACGCCACACTCCCCGAAGATTCTCTGCCGCCTTGACATCTCGCTCTTTATAGATGTCATCGCCCGCATACTCTCCGCCTTGTCAAGGTTGGTGATAGTTCCAAGGAGATGGGGCAGCTCAGCAAACAGGTTCGCCATGCCTCCGCCCTTGTAGTCTATCAGTAAAAATCCTACCTCGTGGGGATGAAAATTCACCGCCAGCGACAGGATGTAAGACTGCACAATCTCTGATTTTCCAGAGCCGGTGGTTCCCGCCACCAGGCCGTGGGGGCCGTGGGCCTTCTCATGGAGGTTCAGTTCCACATAATCCTCCTGCGCCCGTACTCCCAGCGGCACGGCAAGAGATTTGTGGGACTGGTTTTTCCTCCACCTCTCCCTTACGTTAAGCTCCTCCGGGTGCCGTATCTGATACATCTCGAAAAAAGTGATGCTCTCCGGTATCCTGCTGCTGATCCCCTTCTCATGTATCAGCGCGCTTAAATCCCTTGCAGAACGCTCAAGGTCTGCCCCTTTTGTGTGCTGGATCTCAAACTCCCGGTTCACCCTCCTGCCCTCGTTAAGGAGCAGCACTCCCCTGTCGGAGTCCTTGATGATGCACACCGTACGGATATTCTCCGGAAGGCTCGCCTGCCGCTCCGACGTGTAGATGATGGAAAATCCCAGGTTCATCCTCTTATCCTGGAGGTACTCCATCACCGCATGGTTCATCACCAGTTTCGGCTCGTCGATGATAAAGAGGAGATGAGGAAGGAATACCGTCTCCTGCCGCTCTTCCTCAAGCCTTAACTTCCTGTCCTTAAGAATCTGCTGTACACTCCCCAATATCTGGTCGCGGGCCTGCTCGTCCGTGATATCCCCCACCGCATTGATGGCTGTAAGGCGCAGGTGCGGGTACCAGCGCATATAGTCAAACTCTTCCTTAGACTCCGCCCCGTGGATATGGATGACCTGCAGCTCATGGTAGCTCTGGAAAAATGTAATCTGCGCCATCAGGTATTTCAGCTGCTCATGGACATTTGCCTTGCTGCCGACGATGCCCAGATGCGCCCTCTTAAGGTCGGCGACAACCGGGAGCCCCTTTACCCGCCGATACTCCCCTTCAATCTCCTTCGCCTCATTGACAAGCTCATCCTCCTTAAGCTCCAGCTCCTTTCCCCCAAAGGATACGTCAATCTTTGAACGCCCCTCATAGTACCCCAGGTTCACGGTGAGGAAATCATCGTCAAGGGCTGTGCGCTCATAGATCCTGCTGCTGTACTGCCCGACCATATCCATGACAGCGCCAAGAGGCGGCTGCTGATACGCGTAGGCCTCCCGCTCTTTCGCCCGCTCCTCGCGAATCCTCCGCCTCACGCGCAGAAGGTACTCCCCGTATATCTTTTCTCTCTTCTCATTCTCCTCCTTCCGCTCCCTGCGGTCAGAGAAGAACTTCTGTATGGAAAAGATTACCGTCACCAATGTCATGCCGGCGCTCATAAAGACATACGGCCCCCGGTGCATCAAAACGCCCATGGCAATAGTGAGCGCCATCATGCAGACGGGCGGGATGATGACCTGCATAAGGCCTCCCTTTTCCATCTCCCTCTTCGCAGGCGGCGCGTCAATGGTAATCTTTTTCTCCTCCAGATGGTAGTTCACCCTGGGCGAGCGGGCATAGTGAGGAAACCCCGGGAAATAGTTTTCTCTTCCCCGCGCCTTAAGAAGGCACGTTTCATACGCCCCTTCTTCTGCCTCCACTTCCAGAAAGCCCTCAAACAGCCTTACCGTAACTGCCCCTTCCGTATCTTCCGTGTCAAAGAGCAGCTCATCCCCTGTCATTAAATCTCCCGTTCCGACAGAGAGTACTTTTCCGTTCAAATATACCTTGCTGCTTCCTTCGTCTTCCGGAATCTTCAAGATATATTTGTCTGGAAATACCAGGAGGCGCGCCGTGATACCTTGTATACAAAGGTCAAAATTCCCTGTCTGTCCGTCTCCGATCCATACCTCATCCTTTCTCTCATAGCACAGCGTTCCCATTACCTTGCCTCCTCTGTTTCCTCGGTCTCATACTTCGCGCCAAGTTTCTCTATCTCCTGCTCAAGCGCACTGATCCGTTCCTGTTTTTTTGTGCCGTCCATGGAAGTGTCGCTCTCTAAGATGTCTGCCTCTTTCATATACGCATAGACAAGGAGCTTATCATCGGATAGCGCCATGGCAATGCTCTCTGCTGTCTTTAACTCTCTTCGTCCCAGATTGATCCAGTAATCCAATTCCCTTTCATTGCTTTCCGTTGACAGTTTTTCTACGATAGATGCAATCTCCTCCTGCTTTAAACTCTCACTTTTTGCATAGGACACCGCCAGAATATACTTTGTGTTCCGGCTCATGTCCTCTGTCTCAAGCCCTTCCAGAGCATCTATGCAGCCCACATAATCATTGGCGATATATTCCTCATTTCCACTGATGACCGCCTTTTGCTCCGGGATGACAACTCCCGCGTTGTAGAATGTATATACTCCAAAACCTGCCGCCGCTATAAGCGCCAATACTGCCACAAATTTCCACATAAAAAATCCGCTCTTTGATACCAAGCGTTTCGTAGCATTATTCCGTGCCATAAGCTCTGCCTTGCGCCGCCTGATCTCTTCCGCTGTCTCCTTTACACTCTCACACTGATAGATTCCCTGGAACCTCCTTTCACCCTTCAGCACGGAGAGTCCGCTTGAAAGTATCTGCTCTACCGTATACCTGCGGCTTAAGATACCTCCCGCAAAGGACTTGTATACCTCCAGGAACTCAGCACTTTCTCCCGTCTTTCCCGCCTCATATAAGTCTCTCTCTTTTATGTATACAAGATAGTTTTCATCATAGTACAGGTTGTCCATGGTAAAAGGACAGTCATACTTTACATATGCCTCCTCCAGCATCGCGAAATTAATTAACAAGCGGTACTGCATCTCCTTTGGTTCGTCCAGTATCTCCTTTAGATGTTTTTTTCCTTCTGTATCATATACAAAGCTAATATCTTCTCCTTCTTCCGCATATTCGCAGGAAAGGAAATGTACACCTGCCGCTTTTATTCTTTCATAATCAAAACAGTCTTTTGCGCATAAGCTTGATTTTTTTATCTTTTCTGCATGATCCATAATCTATCTCCTGTATATATATTTGCTTCTTCATAAGTTTGTTCTTCTTTTAATCTTCTCCTGGTCCTGCCGGATTGTATATAGGCATCATCCCCATATGCAAAATCCGGAAGATTTTCCCTCATGACACGGAGTGTAGTCCCTATTCTCTGTCTTTGATCCACTTGTACGTCATAGGAGTTATTCTCTGTATCCATAACCGTTATTGTCAGTTTCATGTTCTCTTCCTTTTTCCCTTCCGCCATTTTTCTATATGAAAAAGAATTATTCCTGCCAAAAGCATTCCTATCAATCCGAATACATACACAGAAAGATCCTGATTCTTCTGTGTTTCCAAACCATACTCTTTTTTTATTACCTGTGAAGTCTCAGCCTCCATAATTCTTTTAAGAACCTCTTCCCGGTCAGAATTCTTTTCCCGGTTTATTACATCCGCCAAAATCTTTTCTCTCTGTTCCTCCTTCTGCTGTAATGCCTTCTCTTCCAGCAGGACAGCATCTTCATTGAATACATGTACGCCATATCTATCACATAGAGAAGTGGTTGTTTTTTCCTGTTGCTGCAAAACGTCCATATCAATCTCAATATCAGAACTTTTTGCCGCACTGCTCTTTATCCTGTTTTCTTCCGCCATCATCCCACCTCGGATTCCTTATCTTTTCTTTCAGATGGACCGGCAAAAGCTGCCGGCCCACATAGTACAGACCTCTACATCTGGCTTTTCATTTCCTGGTCTGCTTTTGCAAAGTTATCAGAAATCTGACGCATCTGTGCCGCCATATCCATGATCATCTGCTTCACATCTTTGAGCTTTGGTTCCGCTTCTTCATACTGATCTACGTAACGGTCACAAGTCTCCGCCTCCCACACATCCGGAAGGCTTTTGATAACCTTTGACATAGCTTCGATACAATCTCCGAACGTCTCCGCCTGATCATCCAATGTCTTTGCTGCTTCTCCAAGTGCTTCATAATCCACTCTTAACATGCATTCTTCCTCCTTTGTTTTTCTTCTTTATAACTACATAAAGGCACCCTTTATGAAAGTTATCTGTCAGTTAGAACTCCTCTTTACGTCTGTGGCGCCATACAGACAGTACCCCTTGAAGGAGAACAGCAGCTCCGATACCTCCGACAAGCAGCAGTACAGCCAGCCACATTGCTCTTCTATTGGACTGCTCCTGTTTTTGGGCCTCTTCCGTCTTCCATACAGCGGTTTCTTCCGCCATCTTATCATCACTCTCCTCGGCAACAGTCTCCTTTATAGCAAGAGGTGCTGCGATAAAATCATATACCTCTTTATTTTCCACATCGCCGATTCTTGTATAAGTGAGCTTTTCCGTCATCTCTCTTAAAAGCGTCTCATTGGTCTCCTTATTTTTATAACGAGATGCTTTGGCTTCTTTCAGCCCATCCTGCAAAAGCTTTTCTGACTGTTCCTGTGCTTTTTCCACATTTTCCTGTACATTCGTTATATTTTTTGCCGTTTCTTCATAAACATTGCTTACATACTCCTCGGACTCTTCGGTATGTTCTGCTACCTTCTGCTCTATCTCCTGGTTATTCGACTGGAAGGAATCCGTGATCTGGTCTACTTTCTCATTTTCAATGTACGCAGTAAGATTATAAGCGTTCAGCTCATCATTTAATTCTTTATCTGCTTTTCCAGCCGCCTGATATTTATCCTTTATCACTTCAAAAGCATCATTCAGAGTCTTCTTTTTTTCCGTAAACTGCTGCATGATACTTTCCTGACCGCCCTCTGACGTCTCTACCAGTACTTCGCCTTGAGCACGGATAATCTCAGCAGTGCTTTTTTCCGAATCACCGATTGCTTCATTCAGTGTCTTGACTTCCGGAGTCCCTGTTCCCGGTCCTTCGCCGGATATATCTTCACCTTTTGTACAATTATCAATTAGTGAATGTTTTTGAACATATTGTTTTCTGCCTATTTTTTCTGTCAGCTGGTTAAGGTAAGCTTTCCAACTGCCTTCGTCTTTATCTGCCAATACATCTTCCCCAAGCTCCTTACTGAGCATCTCCGACAGCTCTTTCACGTACTTTTCTACATCTTCGAATTCATATTCGTCATCTGCACGGTATGGTTTTAACATATCCTGGTATTTTGTTTCTGTGTCTTCATATTCTTTCAGTATCTCTAAAAGCGCTGTCTTGTTATCTCCCGCATTTGCCTCATTATATTGCTTTATATATTCGTCATAAGTCTTTATCGCCTCTTCCAGCTTCTCTTTGGCCTGCTTGTACTGCTCCGCCAGGTCCGGCTTTTCAACTGAGAATTCTGAAAGCTTTGTATTACCATCTGTGAGTGCCTCATATGCCTCATTTATCTTTGCTAATGTCTCTTTGGACCGTTCCTTTGTTTTATCTATATCGCTCTGTCCGTTTTTAATAAATTCCTGATATGTCGCTCCCAGTCCGGATACAAGATCCGCATTTTTTTCATACTGCTTTTTCAGGTCAAGAGAAGTTATATTATTTTCCACCTCCGCTGTTTCCGGAAGCTCCACCAGCTCAATCAAATTCCCGGCATCCACAGCATTTAAAAGTTCCGCATCTTTTTCATCATTTTTGATAATTGTCTCTGTCGCGTCCTGCGCACTATGAAATTCTTTCATAACGGAAGAAAGATACACTTTTGTAAGGCTGTCATTCATATTCTGAGCCATAACTGCAATCTGTCTTGCAGTCTTTTCTCTGCCCGCATCATCTAACTTGTCGTCTATCGTATATGCGATGCTGCTCTCTACGGGTTGTTCATTAACACTGTACACCGATTTTGAAAAATCAGAAGGTATCACCACGTAAGCGTGATACAGTCCGGTCTTGACTCCGTTTCTTGCATCCTGAAGACCGGTAACTGTATATTCCACGCCGGAATAAGGAAGAATTTTTGATGCATACTGTATCGTTTCTCCATTCTGTTCTATGCCTTCATCCATATCTACTACCGCAATCCCTTTTTCACTGTCTTCATATTTTCTTGTCTGTGCCACTTCACTTTGAGGCTGTGCCAGACTATGACTGCCAAAAAAATATCCGCCTCCTGCTGCCAGCAAGATTACTGCTGCCAATATGCCTGTTTTTAATAATTTCTTCGCTTTCTTCATCTCTTCACTCCTCTTTTGCCGCCCCTAACTGCTAAGGGAATTGTTAAAAATTATACCATCTATCTTTTCTCTCTGATTTTTTTGACTTTAAATGGTAAATATTTGGCTTCAATTTGACATATTTCGCTTTTAAATGACAAAAAAATAACCTCAAGAGAACCCGTTACACAAAGTTCCTATGAGGTTACTTACATTATTACAGTTATCTAAAACGGCAGACTGCTTTGGTTCCTTCTTCCTTGGCAGAAAGATAACGCAGCTTCCATCCGTGAGCCAGGGCAATCTCCCTGCACACCTCTTTTACAATCTCCTCATCAGCGACCGCATCTTTATAGAAAATCTTTTTCATCTATTATCTCTACCAGACCACGCAACGTATCTCTGCTCATAAAATACCTCCTAGTGCGAATATGCCTCACATCAAGCAGTATTTTTCAAACGTGCAAAAACGGTGTTAATAGATAAACATCGCATCCCCAAAGGAGAAGAACCGATACCTCTCTTTCACCGCTTCCTCATACGCCGCCAGTACGTTCTCTCTCCCAGCCAGCGCACTCACCAACATGATGAGCGTTGACTCTGGCAGATGAAAATTAGTGATCAATCCGTCAAGCACTTTAAACTCATACCCCGGATAGATAAAGATATCTGTCCATCCGCTTTTCTCTTCCAGACGCCCTGCCTCATCCGCCGCGGACTCTATCGTGCGGCAGCTTGTAGTTCCCACACATATAACTCTGTTCCCGTTTTTCTTCGCCCGGTTGATCTTTTCCGCCGCCTCCCCATCTATCCGATAAAACTCCGAGTGCATATGGTGATCTGTAATCTCGTCCGCCTTCACCGGGCGGAATGTCCCAAGTCCTACATGAAGGGTAACTCTGGCAATCTCAATCCCTCTCTTCTGGATATCTTCTAAAAGCTCCGGCGTAAAATGAAGCCCTGCCGTAGGCGCTGCCGCCGAGCCGGTGTGCTTCGCGTATACTGTCTGATACCGATTCTTATCCTCAAGCTGATGAGTAATATAGGGCGGCAGAGGCATCTGCCCGAGCTGATCTAAGATTTCCTCAAAAATCCCCTCATAGGAAAACCGGACCAGACGGTTACCCTCTTCCACGATGTCTTCCACCTCTCCTACAAGCAATCCGTCACCAAAGCTTATCTTCGCGCCGGGCTTTGCTTTTTTTCCCGGCTTTACCAGAGTCTCCCATATATTATTCTCTTTTCTTTTTAACAATAATACTTCAATCTTTGCATCGGTCCCAATCTTTGAACCGATAAGCCTCGCCGGAATCACCTTTGTATCGTTAATTACCAGACAATCTCCTGCCTTTAGATAGTCTGTAATCTCCCTGAATACATGGTGAGAAACAGCCCCGGACTCCTTGTCAAGGACAAGAAGCCTGGAGCTGGAACGATCCGCTAACGGATCCTGTGCAATCAATTCTTCCGGCAATTCATAATAAAAATCCGTTCGTTTCATCAATTATGAATCCCTTTCTATTGTTGTATCTGTATCATTTTCCAGAGATGTCTGCACATCTGGCTCATGAGTATCTTGCGGCCTGATATACGGTGCATCCCAGGGCATTCCCGGAGATGTTTCCTGCTCCGGAACTCTTCCCATAGGCTCTGTAAACGGAGTGAACACTGTCTCCATCTTAAAGACCTTGATCTTCTTCCCATAGATGACCCGCGTGTCACAGAGAATATCATGGATCCCCCGTTTTTCCTTATCGATGCCAATCATAAGATAGCCTACTCCCATAATAACGCCGCTCAAAAATCTTCCCACAGTCTCACGGTACACAATCGTAAGAAAGCTCGGCTTTTCCTCTTCTCCGGCACTGATGACACGAAGGTTCATCGCCTTTTTCCCAAGGGTAGTCCCTGTGTAATACGTGCAGAGGACAAAATACAACGCCTCCGACAGATACAAAACGATATCCTTCAGATTGTATTGAAACAGAAGGTTCCCTCCAAGCACGGTCCCCTGCACCGCAGCCATAATCCCCGAGACCGAAAGCCGAACGGCAAAAAGTGCAAAAAACACGATGACGCTGTCAAGAAGATAGGCTGCAAAACGTACCCAGAATCCTGCATATTCATATCCTGCCGTATCATTACTGTAACTGTTCTGCATAGTACATCAGCACCCCGCTTTCCTTTTCTTCTGCGGTTTCTTTCAGTATCTGCGCTTCCGATTTTGGAACAAGTTCTGAAGCTTTTGAGAACAGCTCAGACAGGATCCTGTCCTTCGTCTTCGGTTGATAGAACTCATAGACACCCAGTTTCTGGCTCATATCTGCTTTCATATCTGCAAGCAGGCTGATCTCATCGATCAATCCATTTTCCTTCGCCTGCTTTGCAGTGTAAGTCCGCCCATCTGCCAGAACTTTCACCTCTTCCGCAGACATATTCCGTCCTTCGGATACTTTCCCTACAAAATCTTCATAACATTCATTGACCTGGGATTGATAGATTGCAATCTGCTCCTCCGTCATCTTGCTGCTGTCTTTATTTTTCCCACTTGTGATGCTTATATAACGCATCCCCAGCTTTTCATAAAGTCCTGTCATATCGAATCCTGACATGATCACACCGATCGAGCCGGTAGTTGTATTCGGATTTGCGTAGATCTTATCCGCGGGCATAGATACCATATACCCGCCGGATGCCGCATAATGAGCCATATAATCCCAGATAGGACGTCCCGTCTTTTCTTTATATTCCTGCAGTTTTTGATAGAGCTCTTCGGATTCATATACGGTCCCGCCGGGAGAATCTACATAAAGCAGCATCCCCTTATTATTCTTGTCATTTATCAGCCTGTCAATATACTCCAGCGTCGTAACATGCTGGTAACTCTGCTCTGTATCAAAAATCCCAAGCTCTGCCTGCTGCTCGATCGTTCCTACAACATTGACAATTGCAATATAATCCTTCTTCGGCGCATTAAATTCTATCCCTCCAGTCAGAGACAATGCGTCTTTCATGCTCTTATCCAATGCTTTCTGAGAAAATGTATTGGTAAGCACACTGCTTATACCAATAATGATAAATAATCCTGCCGCTACTACAAGACCTATCGTTTGCTTTTTATTCATCCGTAAAAACCTCTTTTCTATTTGCGAAGCTCGATTCCCATACCTTCAAGTGCTTTCAGGATTCTGTCCATAGCCTCTGTCACCTCTGTATCCGACAGCGTCTTATCCTTTGCCCTGAACACAATGGAATAAGCGACAGACTTAAATCCTTCCTTAATCTGGGAGCCTTCGTAGAGATCGAACAGTGCATAGCTCTCTAAGTATGCCCCGCCTTTCTTCTCAATGACCTCCTCAATCTGTCCTGCCAGGATACCTTTTGGCACTACCATGCTGATGTCGCGGTTTACCGCCGGGAATCTCGCAATTCCGGCATACTTCCTGTCAAAAGTAGCCATCTCTACAATGTACGGCATGTCGATGACCGCCACATAGGCCCTCGTTCCGATTCCGTAACTGTCTGCCACCTCCGGATGCACCTCGCCGAGATATCCCACTGTCTTTCCTTTGTAAATGATGTTCGCCTGGCGGCCCGGATGGAGATACGGCTTTCCGGCGTCGGGGTCATAGGTTTCTTTTCCCCGCAGCCCCGCTTTGTCAAAGAACTCCTCCACTACGCCCTTCATGCTGAAGAAGTCCCCTTCCCCGTACATGCCAAGGGTAAACTGCATCCTCTCCTCCGGCAGCTCCGTAAGGGGCAGCGCCTTTGGAAGATAAATGTTCCCAAGCTCATACAGCCTTACATTTTTGTTCCTGCGGTTATAGTTGGTCGCCAGCGACGTAAGCATCCCGTTTAAGGACGTGGTACGCATGATGCTGTAGTCCTCCCCGAGAGGATTCATGATCTCCACCGTGTTTCTTAAGGGGGAATCTGCCGGAATCAGGAGCTTATCAAACACCTTCGGACTCTCAAAGGAATAGCTCATCCCCTGGCTGAACCCGCAAAATTCCGCAATATCCCTGGCAATCTCCTCAATCCTCAGCTTAAAGGAAAGCTTGCCCGCTGTGGCCTCCCCGGCAGGCAGCGTCGTCGGGATATTGTCGTAGCCGTAAAATCTCGCAACTTCCTCTGCCAGGTCCGCAACGCGGAACAGATCGTGACGGAACGTAGGCGCAATCACCTCATTGGTCTCCTCATCATATTCAAGGTCAATCATTTTAAAGTAAGAAAGCATCTCCTCCCTGGAAATATCCGTGCCGAGAAGTGCATTGATCTTCTCTGCGTCAAAGGGAACGCGCACCGGTTCTTTCTTCTTTCCGTACACATCCACAATGCCGCCGACAACCTCTCCTGCCCCAAGCTCCTCAACCAGCTGGCAGGCGCGGTTGATTGCCGCCTCCGCGTTATTCGGGTCAAGGCCTTTCTCAAACTTTCCTGACGCGTCCGTCCTTAAGCCCACTTTTTTGCTGGACTTGCGGATGTTCGTGCCGTCAAAGCACGCCGCCTCAAAAAGCATGGTCTGCACGTCGTCCGTGATCATGGAATTTTCACCGCCCATGATTCCCGCGATGCCGACGGATTTCTCCCCGTCGCATATCATCAGCACGGAATCATCCATCTGCCGCTCCTGACCGTCCAGAGTCACGAATTTTTCATCCTTTCCGGCTCTCCGTACAATGATCTCATGCCCTGCGATGGTGTCAAGGTCGTAAGCGTGCATAGGCTGCCCGTACTCTTCCATCACATAGTTGGTAATATCGACCAGGTTGTTGATCGGGCGGATTCCCACGGATGCCAGCCTTCTCTGCATCCACTTGGGAGACGGGCCGATTTTAATATTCTTTACCACTCTGGCGCAATATCTGGGGCAAAGGTCCGTATCTTTCACCGAAACCTTGATATAGTCATTCACATCTTCGCCGTTTCCTGTCTCTGCCACAACCGGAGGAGTAAAGCTTTTGCGGAAAGTCGCAGCTGCCTCCCTGGCGATGCCGATTACGCTGAAACAGTCCACCCGGTTTGAAGTAACCTCGTACTCAAATACCACATCATCAAGCCCTAAGGCTTTCACGGCGCTTTCCCCTACTTTCGCATCCTCCGGGAAAATGTAGATGCCGGACTCCGGAGACTCCGGGTACATATCCCGGTTAGAGCCAAGCTCCTCAATGGAGCACATCATGCCGCAGCTCTCCACGCCGCGAAGTTTCCCTTTTTTAATCTTCACGCCGCCTTCCACGCGGCTCCCCGGCTCATGGCCTCCCGCCACGCGGCCGCCGTCTAATACCACCGGAACTTTGTCTCCCTCTTTTACATTGGGCGCGCCTGTAACAATCTGCACGGTCTCTGCGCCCACATTTACCTGGCAGATAATCAGCTTATCCGCATCCGGGTGTTTCTCGATTTTATCAATCTGGCCGATGACAATCTTGTCAAGGTCGGCGTCTAACTTCTCATATCCCTCTACCTTTGTGCCGGACAGCGTCATGGCGTCGGTGTACTCCTGCGCTGTGACATTAAGGTCCGGGACATATGCTTTTATCCATGATAATGATGTATTCATCTTTTTTACTCCTTCTACAAAAATATTTTCTTAGAACTGTTTTAAAAATCTTATATCATTTTCGTACAGCAACCGCATATCATCAATCTCATATTTCAGCAGCGCGATTCGCTCCAATCCTACGCCGAAAGCAAATCCGGTGTACTCTTTGGGGTCGATGCCGCACATCTCCAGCACATGGGGATGTACCATGCCGCAGCCCAGGATTTCTATCCAGCCGGAGCCTTTGCAGAACCGGCAGCCTTTTCCTCCGCACTTAAAGCAGGATACGTCCACCTCCGCGCTTGGCTCTGTGAAAGGGAAATGATGAGGGCGGAACTTGGTCTTTGTGTCCGGCCCGAACAGCTCTTTTGCAAACACTTCAAGCGTTCCCTTAAGGTCTGCAAAGGAAATATTTTTATCAATGACCAGCCCTTCAATCTGATGGAAGGACGGGGAGTGGGTTGCGTCCACCTCGTCAGAGCGGAACACCCTTCCCGGCGCAATCATACGGATGGGGAGCTTTCCTTCTTCCATCACCCGGGCCTGCACCGGAGACGTCTGGGTACGCAGCACAATCTCCTTATTGATATAGAAAGTATCCTGCTCATCCTTAGCCGGATGGTCAGCCGGGATATTTAACTTCTCGAAGTTGTAAAGGTCGTACTCTACCTCCGGCCCTTCCACCACTTCATAACCCATGCCTACGAAGATCCTCTCCACCTCCTCAAGGGCAATGGTATTCGGATGGCGGTGCCCCACCATGTTCTTCTTCGACGGCAGCGTAACGTCGATGACCTCCTGCTTTAACTTCTCCGCGCGGATGGCGCGCTCCATCTTCTTTTTACTCTCCTCAAGAAGGGATTCAATCGCCGCCCTGGTGTCATTCACCATCTGGCCCACCTTCGGCCGGTCCTCGGCAGCTACATCCTTCATCCCTTTTAACACTGCGGTAAGCTCTCCCTTCTTCCCCAGGAATCTTACCCTCACATCGTTAAGCTTTTCCGGCATGTCGGCACTCTCAATAGCCTTTAACGCCTCTTCCCTGATGCTCTGTAATCTTTCTTTCATCACTATCGTTTCCTTTCTCTGTCATTTTGAAATAAAGAATATGCCTTGGCACATTCTCGCGTATCATAAAAAAATCCCCATCCCTATCTGCATAGGGACGAGGAACTACCCGCGATACCACCCTGATTCCCATACATCCTAAAACATACAGGCACTCATTGCTGCGTAACGTGCAGGCACGGCATTTCCTACTCCATCATATGAATGTGTTTCAAAAATGCAGCTTGCGTGGGAAATTCGATTGCCATCTGAACCTGAGGGAACTTTCAGCCGGAGATTCCCCCTCTCTGATGGAAAATGGCTCTCTACTTTACACGGTCATCGCTTTTTCCTATCTATACTTCAACATTGTAACATACAAGCGCACATTGTCAAGAGCAAAATTCGGATGGCATCCTACGGGTGATAGCCTATCCTCTAAGTGTCGCAATGAGCCGTTTCGGACGGAGTAAGAGATCCAGTGCATCCTCGATGTTCCTCGTACACACGTCCGCCTCTCCAAGAAGCCTGCCGCACATCCCCTCCTGCTCCATCACGGCAATGGCAAGGGCACTTGCTCTGCACATCAGCTTATCATTGCGGCCATTCCCGATTGCGATGCATTTATCTTCTCCCAGACCTTCCACAACCGCCAGCTTTTCATCCAGCGCACCGTCCGTCGGAAATGTCTGGATCTTAAGAGGCAGTCCTTCGCACATCTTTTTTGCTGTTCCATGCGTATCCGCAGTCAATACATATATATCAAGCATTTTAGACAGCGTGATCAATCGTTCTCTCACAGAATCCCGTATCTCACCGTCCAAAGCAATCGTTCCATTATAATCCAGAACAAGATGCTCGAGTTCTAAAGTTTTGTAATTTGGTATTTCTATCTTTAACACTTTTCTTCCCTCATCACTTTCTTAATATTACTTATTTTTCGTTTCAAACAGCTCATCATACAGCATTACGTTAATCTCCCCGCCCAGAAGAATACTGTACATACAAAAATACATCCAGAGCATGATAAGCACAATTGTCGTCAGACTTCCATACATACTGGAGAATCCTTCAAAAATATCCAGATATACAGAAAATATCCATGAGATAACCAAGCCCCCAAGTGCTGCAAATGCCGCCCCGGGAAGCTGCTTAACAAGCCGGTCTCTGCGGTTTGGCAAGAACTTATAGATCAAGAGACAAAATACCACAAGCACTGCCGGCGAGATTACTGTCCTCGCCTCTATCAACCAGTCTGCAGTTCCCGACAAAAACGGAAGATGCTCCAGAATAAACAGATTCAATGAATTACCAAACACAGACAGCACCAGCAATACCAAGATAACAACAATAAACATGATCGTATATAAAGTCGCCCTTATTCTCAGGAAAAAATAATTCCGTGTCTCCGGGCATCCATAAATGCAATTCAGCCCTGTCGTAATAGACAGAACACCCTTTCCTGCCGACCACATAGCTATAATAACCGTAACCGGGATAATTCCCGTAGACTGATTATATACCTGATTGACGATCGATGTGATCATCGAATCTACGGACGATGGAAATACCTGTATGACCGCCGTCATAACATCCGCCTTAGTAACCGGTGTATACTGCACCAATGTAAGAAGAAGTAAAATGATCGGTATCATACAGAGCATCAAAAAATAAGCGGCTTGCGCAGCATAAGCACCCATATGCACTTTTGAAGCCTCTTGCGGTATTTGAGAAACCCGCGTAAAAATATGCTTTAACCTTTCCATAATCCACCCCTGTATGACCTATATTCTACCCGATTTCCCTTATTTTGTCCATCAAAAAACGTTCTTCCATACATTTCCATATAGCAGAAAAACCGGAATACGCTCACTTTCTGTATTCCGGTTTTCTTGTTTCTTGTATTTTTATTTCGTAAGCATCATCATAATTTCATTGCTCCTCTGCACAAACGCTGTCATCTCATCCGGATTCAGCGGCTTGTGGGCGATCATTGCAAGGTCATAAAGCTGTTTGCAGATTACGGATACATTCTCATCCTCCTTGTGGCCTGATACATACTGTACAAGCGGATGATTTGCATTGAGTACCAATGTCCCTTCGCTTCCCATATCCATTCCCATGCCCATTGCTCCCATACCGTACATCTTCATCATTTCCTGCATACGGCGGCTCTGCTCTGACAATGTGATCATTGATGCAACTTTATCATCCTTAAGCTTTTCAACCTTAACTTCCAGCTTTTCCTTACCGAGCTCTTTTCGGAAAAGTTCTGTCAGACTATCTGCCGTCTGCTGGAAAGCTTCCTTATCCTCCTCGGTAACTTCTTCCTTGATCGTCTCTGTCACATCCGCATCAATCCGCTGGAATTTGACATTTTCATTGCGCTGTTCAAGCTGGGTGATGAAAGGAGAATCTATATTATGGCTTAAGATTACTGCATCCTGCCCCTGTTTTTTAAACATGTTGATATACTGACTCTGCTGGATCTCATCCGTTACATAGTAGATGGTCGTCTTCTTTTCTTCTTTGCTTTCTGAATTATCGTCAGATGCGTTATCCTTTGCTGCCTCGTCTGCATTCTCTGTCACTTCTTCCGTTTTCAACGCCTCTCCGCCATTTTCCTCAATGCAGTCTTTAAGTGTCAGATATTTGCCTTCAATATTCTTGAACAATACAACATCCTTCATCTTATCACAGAACTTCTCATCTTTCAGACAGCCAAACTTAACAAAGGGGCTGATATCATCCCAATATTTCTCATAATCCTCTCTCTTTGTCTTGCACATTCCTGAAAGCTTATCTGCAACCTTTTTAGAGATGTATTCAGCAATCTTATTGACAAATCCATCGTTCTGCAGCGCACTCCTCGACACATTAAGCGGCAGATCCGGGCAGTCGATCACTCCTTTAAGCACCATCAGGAATTCCGGAATCACTTCTTTAATGTTGTCCGCAATAAATACCTGGTTGTTATACAGCTTGATCGTTCCCTCAATGGAATCATATTCTGTATTGATTCTCGGGAAATAAAGTATCCCCTTCAAGTTGAACGGATAATCCATGTTCAGATGGATCCAGAACAACGGTTCCTTATAGTCAAGGAATACCTTGCGGTAGAACTCCTTATAATCTTCATCGGAACACTCATTCGGATGCTTTGTCCAAAGCGGATGAATATCACTTAAGGAAACCGGACGTTTCTCAATCTTAACCTTTTCCTTGGCCGGAGATACCTCTACCATCTCCTTCGTTCCGTCTTCGTTCTCCTTCTCCTCCATCTTAGCTTCTTCATGAATATGCTCGACGACAACATCTGTTTCTTTTAAGTCTGCCTCATCAATAGTCTCATATTCCTTCTCTGCGTTTTCTTTGGAGAGAAAGATCTCTACCGGCATAAAGGAACAGTACTTCTCAATGACTTCTCTCATACGGTACTCGTTGGCAAACTCAAGACTTTCTTCATTCAGATACAGTGTGATCTCAGAACCGACAGTGTCTTTCGTTCCATCCTCCATCTCATACTCTGTACCCCCGTCACTTACCCAATGTACCGGAGCCGCACCCTCTTTGTAGGAAAGAGTGTCAATATGAACTTCATCCGCTACCATAAATGCAGAATAAAATCCAAGTCCGAAGTGGCCGATCATATCATCTTCCGTTGTTTTGTCCTTATATTTCTCCAAAAATTCTGTGGCGCCGGAAAATGCAATCTGTGTAATATATTCCTCTACTTCCTCCGCCGTCATACCAAGTCCGGTATCAATGAACTTCAAAGTCTTCTCTTCCGGATTGACAACAATCTGAATCTTTGCTTTGTAATCATCCGGAAGCTGGTACTCACCTATCACATCCAGCTTTTTCAGCTTTGTAATAGCGTCACAGCCATTGGATACCATCTCTCTTACAAAGATATCATGGTCCGAATATACCCATTTCTTAATAATCGGAAATATGTTTTCACTGCTGATCGATAAATTACCTTTCTTAGCCATAATTATCACTCCTACTTTATTTCATTTATTTTTATCACTTTTGTCTATGTGATATAATAATACCGTCATAACCAAAAGTCAAGAGAAAATTAGCACTCTTTTTAGCAGAGTGCTAACAATTCCATGAAGATTATAAAAATTACATAAAGCAGTATTATCCCACAGTAATATCCTTATAAAAGAGTGTTAGAATATCCTTATAATCTTTTCCCTGCTTTGCCATCTCATTAGCGCCGGTCTGGCTCATCCCGATGCCATGACCGAATCCTCCCCCTTTAATTACAAATTTGTCTCCTTTTTTTTCAACAGAAAAAAATGCACTGGGAAGGAGATCTCTCCCACCGGTCTCACTTCCATCCTGCCTTTTAATCTTATATTCGCTCCCCCCAAGTGCCTTTCGAATCTTATTTTCTGTCTTTACTGTAACACTCCCTTTATCTCCTGTTGCTTTCATAGCAATCGCAACATCCCCGGGCCCACGCTCTGTTACCTCTATATTCTCAAGTGTCCCTATATCTTTTCCTGTATTCAGGCCGATAAGATTAGACATAGTTTTTGCTGAAGCTGTCACAGACCACCGATACCACGGCAGATTTTTCTCATAATCCCCGGCTTCGCCTTTTACTTCAGCCGAATATAGATACCCATTCTTTTTATTCGGCTTCGTTCCCCACGCTTCCATCGTCGTTGTCTTCCCGCAAGAGGAAGAATAAAAATAAGTAGATACAACATTTCCTTTATACCGGACCACCTGTCCCGCGGTCTCTTTTACCGCTTTTGATGAGGACTCTGCCCGTTTGGAATTGTTATACACCTGATATCTTGTACTGTCGTTGATATGGGCTTCATATTCCGGATAAGAGTATTTTTTCATATGGATGTAAGCATAACTTCTGGCACATACCGCCTGTGCTTTTAATGCTTCCGGCTCGTAAGAAGCCGGCATCTCGCTGGGAACGACCGCACATAGATAATCTTCCACAGGAAGCTCATTTATGATTACTATCCCTTCTGCTGTACTTCTGAGCTCGATCACACCGTCATAGGCAGGCACCCCGTAACTGCGCTTTATGCTTTTCACCTTGATTCTTCCTTTCTTTGCCCGCACTCTCACTGTCCCGTTTTTGAACCACTTATGATCTGGCTCAAACTTCAATGTCTTTCTTTTACTATATTCTTTTTCCTCTTTTCCATATGTAACTACCATCCCGGAATCTGCCGTAAGATTAACCTGCGAATGAGTGACGGCGCGGAATCCGTTCGTCATGATCAATACCCGGATATTCGGATCATCTAACTCAACATCTTGACCTTCTTTGTCCTTCTCCCCGTCTTCCTCCGTTTTTTTTTCGTCCGAAGGCTTTACCTTTTCTACTTTACTTACTTCAATATTCTTTTTAGCTCCGCCTTTCACAGCGGTTGTAAGACCGACTACAATAAAGACTGCAATCAAAATTGCCATCCCATAATAAATCTGTTTTTCCTTTATTTTTTTTCGTCGTTTTCTAATCTTTATACTTCTGTTGCTTCTCCCCAACGATTTACACCCCTTTTTGGCAATAGAGCCCTGCAATAAATTTACATCTATATTAGGTATTTAAAAAGACAGCCGTACATGGCTGCCTTTTCTCTTTTGTACGTTCCCCAAAATGCCGGTTTCTGTATTTTGACTCCTAGCCACAGCTAGGTGGGTGTCCGCATCCGCTTTTTTGTCTTCCCCTGCATAAATGGAGGCCTGACATATTACGGAGATATAAGAGTCCCGTTTAAAGTTTTGTAGGTTCAAAATTACAGAAGTTATCGAACATCTCAGGTAATTGCTGAGATTATTATAACCCATTTCCGTAATTTTTACAACCACAAAAATATGATTCTTAAAATATCCACTTTGTGAAGTTTCTAACAGTATTTCAAAATTTTAAAGAAATTTTATTGATTTTATCGTATGATTATGTATAATATGAAATGGAAACATATTACGTCTGATTTGCAGAGAGTTACTGAGAATCCTGCATTTGAAGGCAAATATTGAGGGAAGAAAGGATATAAGAAAATGGCAGAAATCAATTTAAGCAAGTATGGCATTACCGGAACTACGGAGATCGTTCACAATCCTTCTTTTGAGATGTTATTTGAAGAAGAAACAAAACCTGGTCTGGAAGGTTTCGAAAAAGGACAGGTAAGTGAACTTGGCGCAGTCAATGTAATGACTGGTATCTACACAGGTCGTTCACCGAAAGATAAGTTCATCGTAATGGACGAGAATTCAAAGGATACCGTATGGTGGACTTCTGACGAGTACAAGAACGACAACCATCCGCTTTCCGAGGAATCCTGGGCTGTTGTTAAGGATCTTGCATTAAAAGAGCTTTCCGGCAAGAGACTTTTTGTAGTAGACGCATTCTGCGGCACAAATGCAGACACCCGCATGGCTATCCGTTTTATCATGGAAGTTGCATGGCAGGCTCACTTTGTTAAGAACATGTTCATCCAGCCGACAGAGGAAGAGCTTGCTAACTTCGAGCCTGACTTTGTCGTATACAATGCTTCCAAAGCTAAAGTTGAGAATTATAAAGAACTTGGACTGAATTCCGAAACTGCAGCAGTATTCAATATCTCAAGCCGCGAGCAGGTTATCCTGAATACATGGTACGGCGGAGAGATGAAGAAAGGTATGTTCTCCATGATGAACTACTATCTGCCGCTCAAGGGCATCGCTTCCATGCACTGCTCTGCAAACACCGATATGAACGGCGAGAATACGGCAATCTTCTTCGGACTTTCCGGAACAGGAAAGACAACCCTCTCCACAGACCCGAAACGTCTCCTGATCGGTGACGACGAGCACGGCTGGGATGACAACGGCGTCTTCAACTTCGAGGGCGGCTGCTATGCTAAGGTTATAAACCTTGACAAAGAATCCGAACCGGATATTTACAATGCCATCAAGCGCAACGCTCTTCTTGAGAACGTAACGCTGGATGCAGACGGCAAGATTGATTTCAACGACAAGAGCGTGACAGAAAACACCCGTGTATCTTATCCGATCGACCATATCGAGAAGATTGTACGCCCGGTATCCGCAGCTCCGGCAGCTAAGGAAGTTATCTTCTTATCTGCAGACGCTTTCGGCGTACTTCCTCCGGTATCCATTTTGACTCCGGAGCAGACACAGTACTACTTCCTGTCAGGCTTCACAGCAAAGCTTGCAGGTACGGAGCGCGGCATCACAGAGCCGACACCGACTTTCTCCGCTTGTTTCGGACAGGCATTCTTAGAGCTGCACCCGACCAAATACGGCGAGGAGCTTGTTAAGAGAATGGAGGCAAACGGCGCGAAAGCTTACCTTGTAAACACCGGATGGAACGGCACAGGCAAGCGCATCACCATCAAGGATACCCGCGGCATCATCGACGCAATCTTAAACGGCGATATCCTGAATGCTCCGACGAAGAAGATTCCGTACTTCAACTTTGAAGTTCCGACAGAGCTTCCGGGCGTTGATTCAGGCATCCTTGATCCGCGCGATACTTACGCGGATGCTGCCGAGTGGGAGACCAAGGCAAAAGACCTCGCTCAGAGATTCGTTAAGAATTTTGCGAAATACGAAGGCAATGAAGCAGGCAAGGCATTAGTTTCTGCCGGTCCGCAATTATAATCGAATATTTTAGACGGTGCAGATCATTTCTGCACCGTCTTTTTTGTTGCCATTCACGGATGACCGGATTCTTTATATATCAAAATATTTTTTGTTGATTTTTTTAATCTTCAAGGAGAAGAAAATCACTGCGGCAAATACAAGAATTATCATAACAGCCAATAACCCTGCTGCCACTCCATGAACATACGTATTATACAGATCAACCGCTCCATATACCAGAACAATAATCCCCAGAACAAGAGCCGGCATCTGTGCCTCACTGCTATACCCTTTAAGATCCCTGCACTTTTTCATATTCGTATTTTTAGGGAGAAATAATGACTGTATGATCTCTCCTTTAAATCTTAACATATAATACCCGTACAGGCAGTAAAGCCCGCATCCAACACCAATCAGTCCAAATATTCCGTCCAGACCCGACATATCTTACCACCTCATCTATCATCCAAGTATACTTTTTACGGTTTCTTTCATCTTGTCTGCATCACATTCTTTCTTGTGGATAATATCCGCCCCCAGAATATCTTTGATTGCCTGTGGCATCTGCGTTTTTGACACTTCACTCATTGTCTCAAAAAGTGCAAACTCATCCTTGTTCTCATTAGACTTATCAATCGCTGTCATTACACTCTTTACAAATTTATACGGACTTGCCGTAGATGCGATCACACATTTTCTGCCATCCTCACATGTCTTTCGGCATACATGAGAAGCCACTGCTGTATGAGTATCCAACACATAACCTGTTTTTCCATACACTTTACTTATTTCTTCCGCCGTCTCAGCTTCCGATGCATATCCGCCGGAAAAATCCTTAAGTTTAGCTTTCATATCCTCAGATATCTCATATCTGCCGCCATTTTTCAATTCCTCCATAAGCAGCCTTGTCCTATTAGAATCTTCACCTGCAATCAGATAAATCAGTCTCTCCAGATTGCTTGATATAAGAATATCCATAGAAGGAGATGTGGTGAGTACAAAATCTCTGTTTTTATCATAGACTCCTGTCTGGAAAAAATCAAACAACACTTTATTCTCATTGGAAGCACAGATTAACTTCCCAATCGGGATTCCCATAAGCTTTGCATAATATGCCGCAAGAATATTTCCAAAATTTCCGGTAGGCACAACGATATCTATCAGCTCATTCTCTTCAATCTCACCGTGTTCCAAAAGCTTTGCATATGCATACACATAATAGACTACCTGCGGGACAAGACGGCCGATATTAATAGAGTTGGCAGAGGAAAATTGATAACCTTTATCAGCCAGCTCTCTTCCAAGCTCTTTATCCTCAAACATAGCTTTCACACCGCTCTGGGCATTATCAAAATTCCCATGGATAGCAACTACGTCCACATTATTCCCTTTCTGGGTTACCATCTGAAGTTCCTGAACCCTGCTAACCCCGTTCTTTGGATAGAACACAATAATTCTTGTACCCTTCACATCTGCAAACCCGGCCAAGGCCGCTTTTCCTGTATCTCCCGAAGTCGCTGTAAGTATAATGATTTCGTTGGAAACTTTATTCTTTCTGGCAGATGTAGTGAGCAGATGTGGCAATATAGAGAGAGCCATATCTTTAAACGCAATCGTGGCACCATGAAACAGCTCCAGGTAATAAGTATTATCCACTTTTACGAGAGAAACAATCTCTTCCGTATCAAACTTACTGTCATACGCCTTTTGGATACACCCTTTAAGCTCCTCCTCGGTAAAGTCTGTCAAAAACTGTTTCATGACACAGTAAGCTGTCTCCTGATAACTCATACCCTTAAGTTCATTAAGCGTTACATCAAGTTTGGGGACCTGTTCCGGCACAAATAATCCCCCATTCGGTGCAAGTCCGGTAAGGATTGCCTCGGAGGCAGTAACCTTCAAATCTGAATTTCTTGTACTTTTATAGTATAGATCCATCATCTCACCCTTCTTTACTTTTTACTGTTCGTATATTTCACCAGACCGCCTGCAGCTATCAGCTTCTGCATAAACTCCGGGAACGGCTGACCCTGAAATTCAGTTCCTTTTGTCCTGTTATATATCTTCCCGCTGTCAAAGTCTACTTCTACCTCATCACCGGCGTCAATGCCCTTAGCTGCCTCCGGACACTCAATGATCGGAAGTCCGATATTGATTGCATTTCTGTAGAATATCCTTGCAAACGTCTCAGCGATCACACAGCTTACCCCAGCCGTCTTTAGGCAGAGCGGCGCATGTTCCCTTGATGAACCGCATCCAAAATTCTTATTTGCCACGATCAGATCTCCCGGCTGTACTTTTTTTACAAAATCCGGATCGATATCCACCATCGCATGACTGGCAAGCTCCTGCGCATCAAAAGAATTCAAATATCTTGCAGGAATAATTACATCTGTATCTACATTATCTCCATACTTGAACACATGTCCCAATGCTTTCATTATCTGTCACCTACTTTCTCAGGATTTGCAATACACCCAGCAATTGCACTTGCTGCCGCCACCTCCGGCGAAGCAAGATAAATCAAAGATTCTACGTGTCCCATCCTTCCCACAAAATTGCGGTTCGTTGTGGACACACATTTCTCACCTGCTGCCATAACACCCATATGGCCTCCCATGCACGGTCCGCAGCTCGGTGTATTCACCGCACAGCCTGCATCTATAAAAATATCAACAAGTCCTTCTGCAATACACTGCTTGTAAATCTTCTGTGTCGCAGGAACAACCATGACGCGCACATCTGGATGTACCGTATGTCCTTTCAGAATTGCGGCTGCTTTCCTCATATCCGTAATCCTTCCGTTTGTACAAGACCCGATCACCACCTGGTCAATCTTTATAGGCTCCATTGCCTCAATCTCATCGATGGTCTTGGCATTGCCCGGAAGATGCGGAAATGCGACTGTCGGACGCACTTCGCTGAGTTCAATCTCAACAACTTCATCGTACTGTGCATCTTCATCGGCGCAGTACACTTTATATTCCTTTTTCGTATGCTCCTTTAGATACTCCTCTGTCAATCCATCTACGGGAAAAATACCGTTCTTAGCACCGGCCTCAATAGCCATATTCGCCATTGTGAAACGATCGTCCATCGTAAGGTTCTCAATCCCGTCTCCCACGAATTCCATAGATTTATAGAGCGCACCGTCCACACCGATCTTTCCGATGATATGGATGATAATATCTTTGCCGGTCACATACGGCCCCAGTTTCCCAGTAAGTACAAACTTGATTGCACTCGGAACCTTAAACCAGAGTTCTCCCATGGCCATTCCCGTAGCAATATCAGTAGTTCCTACTCCTGTTGAAAATGCACCAAGTGCTCCATATGTACAAGTGTGCGAATCCGCACCGATAATACACTCTCCGGCAGCCACTACTCCGGCTTCCGGTAAAATTGCATGTTCCACTCCGGATTTCCCCTGCTCAAAATACCAGGTTAACCCTTGCTCCTTCGCATATTCACGGATTGCCTTGGAGTTCTCCGCAGATTTAATATCTTTGTTCGGAGTAAAATGATCCGGAACGAATACAACCTTATCCTTATCAAATACTTTATCTGACATCTGCTTTACAATCGGCAATGCCATAGGCCCGGTAATATCATTCGCCATAACTACATCTAACTTTGCCTCTATCAACTGACCTGCCACTACGCTTTCAAGTCCTGCATGTGCCGCCAGAATTTTCTGCGTCATTGTCATTCCCATTACGACAACCTCCTTATGATTCTTAGTCTTTACGTGCTATTCTAACACAAGTAAATATCGAGACGCAAGAAAGAATCAACAATATCACAAGAAGCATCAAGGAATTACTATCTCCTGTTTTTACAGAAACCGGATTTCTCTTGATTACAGGTATCGGATTTTTAGGCTCTCTTTTTACACCTTTTACCACTTCCGGTTCTTCGGGTACTTCCGGAGTCTCCGGCTCTTCCGGCTTTTCTGGCTCCCTGAAGGAGATCGTCTGGTCCGCTGACTCAATGTCCTTGTGCTCTGCCACAAGAATTCCCGGTTCCTCTTCATTCTCTATCTCATAGAGTTCTTCAAATACAACAATATCCTTGTCCTTTAAGTCAGAAGAATCAAAGGTAAATTCCATCTCTGTACTTCCATCCTTTACCCCTGCCGTGAACGTTTTTTGTGAAACAATTAAGACACCGTCGGAACCGGACAGAGGCTTCCCTGTACTTTTATCTACAATACTGCCCACCAGCATATATTTCTGGCTCTTTTTCAGATTATTATAAGATACCCTGTCAATAATTGTCGAAGTAGTTCCCGGCACGCAGTAATGTGTCCCCGAATCCTTATCTCTTGCTGTTGTGTGGATTCCTATACCGTCATTCTCTATATTATTCAAGTTTATGACCGCTTTGTTTCTGTTGATGATCACCGTGTCCTTATACATTGTCATGCCAGAGTTGTTTTTTCCTTTTATCTCCTCCAACTCATAAGTATCAAAAGGAAGGGCTCCGTCAGAATCATTCACTGGTGCTGCTGTACCATCCTTTAATAAGCCAAACCAAATCCCGCTTCCTTCTTTTCCGGCATTTGTGTTCTGGGAATGTTTGATAAATGAGGAGGATGTATCATACTCTCCATTTTCATCAGTAACAAAAACATGGGATTCTCCCGTTGTTTTTGAAGTGAGTTTAAACTCTACTCCCACCATCGCTTCTTTACTGTCTTCACGGATCTTTCTCAGCGACAAATCGCCTCGGATAACCTCATCAGACACTTCGTATTTATTTCCTCCTGCGAGTACTCCTGCCCCCTCTCCATTCTGAGTAACCTGGGCCACATATGCTCCCTTCTCGACCTTCTCACCTGTCTTGACATTTTTAAGAACCGCTCCTTCTTTCAGATATCCTTTTGGCGCTTTCGTCTCCTCAATAGAAACCGTCCCTAACGGAAGAACTGCTTTCCCGCTGATCTTGTAATAATCATCTCCTCCTGCCTTGCAATTATTATTCCCCATATCTGCACAATACACGGTAACACCATTTTCTTTTGTCTCTACTGTCTTTATGCTCCACTTTCTTTTTGCCTGTGATTGATAGGAATCATAAGCCGGCAGATTCTCTTTCGTATAGTACCCGTCATAATAACAGATTGTAAATTCTGCATCTTTTAATGAGGCCCCGCCTTGTGCCAGGGATTTCCCGGTCTCTGTATCAAGCTTTTTTATATTGAGTGCCAGAGGTGCATATCCCGGAATCTCCTTTACTGTAAGAGTCTCTTTCTCACCAAATCCCACTGTCACCGGATATATTTCTTTATCCAGCTCATATCCTTTCGATGCTTTTATCTCTTTGACATAATATTTTCCGGATTCCACTGTAATAAATTCTGTGTCCCCGCTCTCGTCCGTGGTCATCGTATGCACAAGCTTTGTGCATGAGGCATCCGAATATACCCCATACTGGGCACCGGCAAGGCTATAGCATTTATTATTCTTTATTACTTCTGTATCAGAAGGGACTTTTTTCAGCTTGAATTCGCCGGTTTTGAGAGTTGGCGCCAGAAGAACAGCCACCTCCTGCATATCCGGAACTTCTATATTCTCCCACGCTGTGCCATGCCCTGTATAATCAGGCGCTTCCTTTTTTACTGTTTTTTCCAACTCTGAATAGAAAGCCTTTTGCTCATCCACCGACATATCAATATCGCTGACATATTGGCGCCAGCCTCCATCCCCGATATGATCTCTTTGTATATACCATATCATACACTGCGTCAACATATATTTTTCTGCTTTTGAATATTTATCTATATCAAAAATATGCTCCTGCGCCAGACATGCCATTACTAGTTCGTCCCCCGGAAGGAACTTTTTGATGCTGACCTCTTTGGCCTCTCCCGCATCTGATGATTTTTCCATATGGACACAATAAGCCATCTGCCCATCCACCTTGTGCATCTTTGCCTGATATTTCATCTGATGCACTCCGTTATGATACTGATCATAGTGGCCGACATAGCTCTCTGTAATTTTATGAGATGCTGCCTTGATCTCATATATCCCAAAAAAGGGTGCAAAATTAAAAGCTATAGCCAATACTACAACTATCGCAGTTACTTTCTTTATTAATTTTTTTCTGTTCATATACAATCTCCTTTTCTTTCTGTCTGATATTTTTCTGATTTACTGCAAAATAGCAATTAGTAACGTAATAATGCCTCCCTTCTGCATAGATTTCTCGCTTTGGAAATTTGGGATGAATACTCCCACATGAGAACTATCTCATTTTGAAATGATTAAAATAATCTTTTAGAAAATAGAATTTCTTTAGACGAGTGATATTATCATAAATACATTTCTTGTATTTGTCAATAGCATTTTTGTAAAAATAATGATATTATAAATTAATAGATAATGATTATCAAAACCTGGACAAAAGAGGGATTATAGATGACACTGAAACAAGGAAAGAATAACCAGACCTATCAAGTACTTTCCATCAAGACAGAGCAAAAGCTTGAACGCAGATTGGAAGCGCTTGGTCTAACACAGGGAACCCACATTACAATTCTTAATAACGACAAAAAAGGATCGCTTACTGCGAAATTCCGGGGAACACGATTTGCCCTTGGCAAAAGGATTGCGGATCACATAGAGGTAAAGGAGGTTCCACATTCATGAAGAATACAATTAATGTAGGATTTATCGGCAATCCAAACTGCGGGAAGACCACTCTGTTTAATGCATATACCGGTGCCAACTTAAAAGTTGCTAACTGGCCCGGTGTTACGGTTGAGAAAAAAGAAGGGCAAACTGAGTATGAAGGAGAGACTTTCAAGCTTATCGATCTCCCGGGTATCTATAGCTTAAGCTCCTACACCATGGAAGAAACTGTATCCAGGCAATGTATAATGAGTGATGAAGTGGACGTCATTGTAAATGTGGTAGATGCCTCCTGCCTTGAGCGCAATCTTTACCTCACCTTACAACTGATCGAACTTGGAAAACCTGTAGTACTTGCTCTCAACATGATGGATATCGTTGAAGAACGAGGCATGGAAATAGACCTCCATCGTCTTCCCGAAATGTTAGGCATACCCGCGATTCCCGTTTCTGCGCGCAAAAAATCAGGATTATCTATCTTGATGCACGCCGTTGCACACCACAAAACGAATCGATACCAGGGTCCTTTCATCCACCATCATCCGGGCTTGCAGTCCTCCCATGTGCACGACCATCACAAAGAATATGCCATGGTATATGAAGATGATATTGAAGACAAGATAGATACTATTATTAACCAACTGAACATAAAATATCCCCAACTCCTGAACAAGCGCTGGCACGCTATCAAACTCCTTGAGAAGGACACAGACATTACCAATCAGTATCCTTTAGAGTTTAATGAGATTATCGACAGGAGCTATGAAAAGGATATCATTAATCAAAAATATAATTTTATCGAAGAGATCATCTCTGAAATCCTGGTAAACAAATCAGCGAAGGAAGCTGCGACTGACAAAATTGATCAATACCTTACAAGCCGTTTTCTTGGACTGCCTGTTTTTCTTGCAATTATGGCACTTGTATTTTTCTTAACCTTTACTATCGGAGACTGGCTGAAGGGATACTTCGAAATCGGATTAGAGAATTTTTCTGCCTTTGTATCCGGAGGACTTGATGCAATACATACAAATCCCATGCTTTCCTCCTTGATCCTCGACGGAATCATAGCAGGAGTAGGCGGAATTCTTACGTTTTTACCCAATATTTTCATCCTTTTCCTGGCCCTGGCAATTCTGGAAGACAGCGGATATATGTCAAGAGTTGCGTTTGTCATGGATGATATTATGAGCTGTCTCGGATTGTCCGGACGTGCATTCCTCCCTCTCCTTTTAGGCTTCGGGTGTACGGTACCTGCCCTGATGGCCTCTCGGGCGTTAGAGCACCCAAGAGACCGCTTTAAAACCATCATGGTCACACCTTTTATGTCCTGCAGTGCAAGGCTCCCCATTTATGTCTTGTTCTCTTCTATGTTTTTTGGGAAAAATGCTATGTTTATATGCTATTTTCTCTATGTTCTTGGAATTGCTGTGGCAATTACTACTGCATACATACTGTCGAAAATAGACGGCAGCAAATCAGAACATGCATTGTTGATCGAATTACCGGAATATAAATCACCCAATGCGCACACCATCGCTATATACGTCTGGGAGAAAGTAAAGGACTATCTAAGCAAAGCCGGAACAGTTATCTTCGTTGCGTCTGTTATTATGTGGGTGATCTTAAATTTCGGTCCGACAGGTTATGTAACAGATATCCGCCAAAGCTTTGGTTCTTTAGTCGGGAAAATAATTGCTCCCCTTTTCAAACCAGTAGGACTTGGCTATTGGCAGATTGTTGTCGCACTGATTGCCGGTATTGCAGCAAAAGAAGTAGTAGTATCAAGCTGCAGTGTCTTATTTGGCATCCAGAACATTACCTCCTCTTCCGGAATGGATTCCATGGTATCCGCACTAGGTTCCATAGGATTTACCGCCGCCAACGGTCTCTCGCTGATGGTATTCTGCCTGCTGTACGTCCCCTGTACTGCCTCTATTGCAACCATGCACCGAGAACTGGGGAGTGTAAAGAGTACTCTGCTGATCATCTTGTACCAATTGGCGATCGCGTGGTCTATGAGCTTTCTCATATATCACATTGCCTTGCTCTTATAATGCAAATAAAGATGTGCAGGTGTCCGATTCCTGCACATCTTTATTTCTTATCTCTGCTGCGTCTTTCCATTCAAATATTCGAACTCAATAGGATCGATGGGGTCTATCGGATTCTCAACCTCGCTCTTGATCTTCCGCTTCCTCCGCTTCAAGAGTTCTCCGCTTTTATTATAAAACCAGAAAGAATACGGGAGGATCTTGCTCATCTTCCCAATCCGCTCCTTCGTCGTCTTTGTATAGAGTGTACCGCCTGACTCAATGGGCACCTTTCTGCGAATCAAAGATATCAACTCCGTCTCACACGTAACCGGCTCCGGCAGAATCGTATAAGCCATCCCCACGCAATCCGGCTTGTGAGCATCACTTCCGCCTATCCCCGGCTTTTTATACTTTTGCGCCAGTTTAAGAGCGCCTGCATTAGACTCTACAGGCTCACATGCATTGAATGACTCGATAAAATCAAATCTTTTGATAATCTCCGGCGCGCGGTAATATTTCTTCGTATGGGCAAAACTCATATACTTCTCTCCGCATGGATGTGCCGGTCCCAAGATTCCGCCATGACGGTGCACAAAATCAATCAATACGGCAACTGACATCCCCCGGAGCTCCAGAAGACGCATCTTCACACCCTCCGGCATGATACAAAGGATATGTCCTGCATCACATGTATCATACTCCATACCTTTAAGCACGACAAAATCTTCATGTACTTTGCCTTTCATATTATTTTTCCAATATCTATATCCTTTATAGGTATCGTGGTCCGTGATCAGCATCCCATCAAAACCATTTTCTTTCAACTTTGTAATATAATCATCAAGGCTAACCTTACTGTCGATTGAGCCTTCTTTTACATGACAGTGCATATCAAGCTTCATAAGCACTCCTCCTTCACAGCTCATCTTCGTCTTCATCTAAAAGCATTCTCGCTTTTTCTACTTCTGATTCCATAGAATCCTTTTTCTTTATTTTTCTTCCAAACTCTTTTTCTTTTTTCCCTGATTTTTTAAAACATAACAAAAACTGTACTGCCATTCCAAACAACGCCAATCCGCCCGCGATCCCAAGGCTGATAAAGCTGTTATCTGTAAGGCCAGCTAACGATGCGATCCCTGTTCCTGCGGAAAATCCTCCTGTTATGGCGGTGATGACAATCGCCCCGGGATCTGCGAATATCATCGCTAAAACACCTAAGACAACAGCCGCCCCAAGAGCTGCAATAACGTATGTCTTCTCCCCGGCTCCTGTAAATACAAACATGGTCGAGACCACAGCGATAAATACCATAAGGAAAATCCCTACCCTGTGCAAGAAAAAAAGCAACGCCGCCAATACAACCGCACCGGCAAAAATAATGATAATTCTTGTAATTCCGGAAGCTCCTACAATACTGCTAATAACAGCTCCCGCTGCTACGCCTATGCCCGCCCCCATCAATGCGGAGATAACTTTGATCAACTTAAATCCCAAAAAACAAAACAGTATACCCATGATGATGGAAGCGACCGTTACGCCTGTCCCCAGCTTTCCGAGCTTTCCCGCAACAAATACTGCAGTTGGTCCATCAGAACTTCCGATTGCTCCGATAAGTTCTTTCACATTCTGTAAATTATCCATACTTCCTTCTCCTTTGTTTCTTAAAATCTTTTCCCCTTGATACTATCTTATCTCACAATTTATATAAAGGCAAGCAAAAAGATGGGCATCAAATATATTCCATAAATGACACCCACCTTTAGTGAACTGCAATATCCATTGGATTGTACCTCTTTCTTAATATTTTCCTAATTCTTACAACTTAATCTTTTGGTGGTCCGTACCTCCTTTTCTTAAATTTTCAAACATCAGATAGGATAAATCTTTTGATTTCTCTATCCATTGGTTTGCTTTTCTTTATGTCTTGATTTTATCACTAGTTTTTGTATTTGTCAATATATTTTTTGTATTTTTTATTTTTTTCTGATTCTTTTGTCAAAAAAATAACGGCACAGTCAACATTTGCTGCACCGTCATCTTTGTCTACGTACTTCTTCCGTATATTTAGAATGCTACCGCACCAGTCTCTGTCTTATTGATAACATAATAAACTGCCGCTTCCTCTGGCTTTATGTAAAGCTCAACACTCTTAATATCCCCAACCTTCTTACCGGATTTTGTCCATGCTTTCTTGACATCGGCAAGGATATCTTTCTCATCTACTTGTTTTCCGTAATACTCCACAACCGTTTTAACCTTGATCTCTTTCTTCGCGGCTGGTTTCTTAGCGGCTGCTGGCTTCGTTGCTTTTTTGGCTGTCGCCTTCACCTCTGCTGGTTTGGTCTCTGCTTTCTTATCTTCAGCAACTTTGGTTACTGCCTTCTTATCTTCTGTAACCTTGCTCTCTGCTGCTTTATGATCTGCAGAACTCTTTACAGGTGCTGCCTTGACTGTCGTTGTTTTCTCTGGTATCGTCTTTGCTGCTGCCGCTTTGACTGTCTCAGCAGATGCTTTGGTTGCTTTCTTTGTGGCCATAATATTTCCTCCTAGTCCCATAAACCCTTATTGCCTTCGTGGACATTATAACACATCCTAAAAAAAATGCAATTCTCTGGCAAAATCCCATTGTTTTGCCCTAAAAACCGTATAATTCCGCCTAAATTCCTATGAATATTTCCATAGACTCAAGTACAATTCCCGCCGTTACTGCAAAAATAAACAATAATCCGGCTATTTTAGCATTTTCTTTTTTGTGCGAATTTACCTTGCAGAGCACCGCTAGGCCAACTCCTGTCCCGGTACAAAGTCCTGCAATTACAGATGCAAAGGATATGGCGCCGCTTAAATAAAGCTGGATCAAGATCACCGATGCCGCACAATTAGGCACAAAACCGATAACAGCAGCGATAAGGGGTTGAAAAACTGTGTCACCAAGAAGAAGTGCCGACAACCGATCCATTCCCAAAATCTCGATACACAGATTCAAAACTCCTGTAAATACAAGCAAATACAAAAATAGCGTACCCGTATGCCGCCACGCCGGAAGAAAGATTCCCGTATCTTTCTCATGACAGCCGCAAGGCACACTCATACCATGATACACTTTTTCAGTCTCTATCTTCCCTTTAAGGAACAGATCAGCGAAAAAACCTGCCAAAACAGCAATCATAACCTTCGCCGCAACAAGCGCTCCCACCTCCCCGATTCTATCCGGATTGCTCAAGATGATCAATATCGCCTCATCCGATGTCGCAAGAAATACTGCCAATAATGTACCAAGCGAGATAATCCCTCCCCCGTATAGATTGGCGGCCATAACAGAAAAGCCACACTGGGGAATACATCCTGCTAACGCCCCCACAACCGGCCCGGCCTTTCCTATCCTTTTAAATATTCTCCCCAAAAGATTCCCGGAATAATTTTCCAGCGCTTCAATGAGAAGAAATGCAGCAAACAGAAAAGGCAGCATCTTCAAGCAATCCAGTACAGTGTCAAGAATAATATCCGATAAAAGTTCCATATACAATTAACCTTCCAAACTCCATTACGCTTTATAGACCATCTCGAGTACATCCACCATTTTTTCAATGCCGAGCCTGCTGGCATTCAATACGATCTGATGCGTATCCATACTTCCCCATTCCTGCCCGGTATGGGATTCGAAATAATACTTGCGCTCTCTGTCAACTTTAGCTATCTTGTCAGCCGCCTTGCGCTCTGACAGATCGTACCGTTTCGCGATCCGCCGGATTCGATCTTCTCTGTCTGCACAGACAAACACGTCTATGCACTCCGCATAACCTTTCAGCACAAAATCTGCACACCGTCCCACGATCACACATGGTCCCCGGTAGGCCAGCTTCCTGATGATTTCCGTCTGAAGCTCATATACCTGCTCATTGAGTGGCTGGATTGTATCTATGTTTCCCGCATTCTTCGCGTACTCCATAGGGGCAAGCACATATCCCGATAGAAAGCTGTTGAGCGTCGTCTCATCCACCGCACGGGCCGTCTCTTCGCGGATATCCAGCTTTTTCGCCACCATCCGCACCAGATTGTTGTCATAGAGCGGAATATCCAGGCGGGTTGCGAGAAGATTCCCCACCTCATGTCCTCCGCTTCCAAACTGTCTTCCAATTGTTATGATCTTGTGAGCTGTCATTCCAATCCCTCCTCTGTACAGATCCGGTTCGTAACACCGGCTCCTGGTAAACTGTAGTGTAGCATATTTACATTATACTACAAAAAAACATAGAAAAGTAAATTAATTCTTACACAATTGCAAGTCATTTTTCCTGCACCCCGTGAATACAAATGTTGTACAAGTACATTTATCTCATTAAAATATATCAATATTGTTCAAATTTAATCTATATCTTTATCAGTTTTGTAGTCTTTCAATGATTTTTTTACACAAAATATGGTTTTTTTGTCTAAAAACGTGGAAATTGTTAGGAAATAATTGTATAATATAAATCAACACTATGAAAGAGAGGACTCACTATGAAACAAAACAATATGTTAGCCATGATATTGGCCGGTGGCCGCGGCAGCCGTCTGCATGATTTGACTAATAAAGTTGCAAAACCGGCTGTTTCATATGGCGGAAAATACCGCATCGTGGATTTTCCGCTCAGCAACTGCGCCAACAGCGGTATTGATGTTGTAGGCGTTCTTACACAATATGAATCTGTTTTACTTAACAGTTATGTCGCAGCCGGCGGGCGCTGGGGGCTTGATGCAAGAGACAGCGGCGTGTTCGTACTGCCTCCCCGCGAAAAAGCCGATGCCAACCTGGATGTTTACCGCGGCACTGCAGATGCTATTTCCCAGAACATTGACTTCATTGATTCTTACTCACCGGATTATCTTCTTGTTCTTTCGGGAGACCACATTTACAAGATGAATTATGCGAAAATGCTCGCCCATCACAATGAATGCGGCGCAGACGCTACCATCGCCGTTATTGAAGTGCCGAAAAAAGAGGCAAGCCGTTTCGGCATCATGAATACGGACGAGAACGGAAACATCATAGAATTTGAGGAAAAGCCGGAGCACCCGAAGAGCAATCTTGCCTCCATGGGTATCTACATATTCAGCTGGAAGGTTCTCCGCAAGATGCTGATTGCGGATATGAAAAATGCCGAGTCAAGCCATGATTTCGGCAAGGACATCATCCCCTCCCTTCTCGCTGACAACCGTAAGCTTGTGGCTTACAAGTTCAAAGGCTACTGGAAAGATGTGGGAACCATTGATTCCCTCTGGGAGGCCAATATGGACCTGCTGGATTCCAACAACGACCTTGACTTGAGCGACCCGACCTGGAAGATTTATACAGAAGACTCCACCACACTGCCGCAGTATCTTGGGCCAAATGCCGACATCCGGCGTGCGTTCATCACACAGGGCTGCGTTGTTGACGGCGAAGTGAAAAATTCTGTCCTGTTTACCGGAGCAAAAGTCGGAAAAGACGCGAAAATCATTGACAGCGTACTGATGCCGGGCGTTGAAGTAGAAGAGGGCGCCGTTGTAACGCGGGCTCTCGTAGCGAATGACGTTAAGATCGGCAAGGGCGCCAAAGTCGGAAGCGCCGGCAGCGAACACATCGAGCTTGTGGCAAAACGTGTAAAGGGGGTAGAGTAATATGTGTGATGCATTAGGAATTGTAAATTTTGCCGGAAATCATATCTGGGTAGAGGGACTTCATAATTACCGCCCGGTTGCAGCATTTTCATTCCTTGGAAGGTACCGCGTCGTAGACTTCCCAATCTCCAATATGAGCAACAGCGGAATGGATCACATTCAGGTATACTTAAACGCAAAACCCCGCTCCCTGATCGAGCACCTCGGCTCCGGCCGCCATTACAACATCAACTCCAAACGCGGTAAGCTGCATATGCTGTTTGCCGACAGCATGATTGACCATGACATGTACAACAACGACATCGCCGCATACATGGAGAATTTAGAGAGCATTGCACATGCTAAAGAGCCATATGTCATCGTGGCTCCAAGCTACATGGTATATACCCAGGATTTCAACGCTCTGCTCAACGCGCACATTGAGTCCGGGGCAGACGTTACTCTGCTGTACCATTCTGTTGACAATGCAAAAGATGCGTATGTAAACTGCGACATCCTGAACCTCAATAAGCAGAAAGGGGTTCTCACGATTGAAAAGAACCGCGGCAATGCAAAGAACCGCAACATTTTCATGGATACATATGTAATGAGGAAAGAGCTTTTCATCGACCTCATCAAAAAGGCGAAAAAGACTTCCTCTCTTTACACCCTTTCCGATATCATCAGCAGCGAGTGCGGCGAGAACGGCGCTTTGGACGTGCGCGGCGTTTCCCACCGCGGCTACTTCGCGGCGATTACGGACTTTAAGGGATATTACAATGCCAACATTGAGCTGACGGATTACAATGCCGCCAACTCCCTGTTCGACCCGAACTGGCCGATTTATACAAGGACCAACGATTCAAGCCCGACCCACTATTCAGAGGATGGCAGCGCGAAGAATTCCGTTATATCCAACGGATGCCTGATTGAAGGCACTGTTGACAACTGTGTCATCGGACGAGGCTGTAACATTAAAGAGGGCGCCGTAGTCAAAAACTGCGTAATCCTCTCTGACGTGACCATCGGTGCAGGAATCCACGCGGAAAATCTTGTCATCGACCGCAACGCAAAGCTTACGAAAGTAAAAGAGATTGTGGCTCCTGACGGAGACCCGCACTATGTGAAACGGTATGATGTAATCTAAATAGGGTAGAGGGGTTTCCCAGATTGATGGGAAACCCCTCTTTATGATTTATTTAATCTTGATTTTCACTGTTTTCTTTCTATTTGTTCCATCCGTAGACACGGCGGTAATCTTAACTGTTTTGCCTTTGCCTGCTTTCTTTGTTTTTACGACTCCCTTGGAAGTTACCGTTGCGTATTTTGTATCAGAGCTTGTCCACTTCAAGGTCTTATTTACTTTTTTCCCTGTCGTTTTGACCGTTGCCTTTACCTTGAGTTTCTTCCCGGCTTTGACTGTCTTCGCCGCTTTCAGCTTCACACTCTTAACTGCGTTCTTCATAATCTTAATCTTATAAGACGCTTTCTTGCCGCTCCCATCCTTCGCCGTTGCCGTAACCGTAACCGTTTTTCCCGCCCCGGCTTTCTTCAGTGTTACTTTCCCGGATGTATTAACCGTTGCATACTTTGTATTGCTGCTTTTCCAAGTGACAGCTTTGTTTGCAGCATTAGCTGGAGATACTGCTGCTTTCAATGTAATCTTCCTGCCTGCGGCAATCTTTTTGGAGATGCCTGACAGTGTGATCTTTGATACTTTAACATCCCCAGATTTATTCTCGGAATCCGTTCGGTTATCCGTACCATTTCCAGAGCCTGTACCATCTCCGGAGCCCGCCGCTCCCTTTTTATATACATATGTTAATGTGTTATTGGCACATCCATAATCCGGAAGATCCTTTACAAAGATGTTCTCGTTGTTTAAATTCACTTTCGGACTTTGTACCAGTGTGTAGCCATCAATTTTTTTGGTTCAATCCCAAACCCTTTCACCATGAATCCGCCGTAACCTTTATATTCTGCCGCTTCCGCGATCTCCTTGCCGGATTCATCTACATATTTTACTTTTACAGTCTCAATATTGATAAAATGATCTTTTTTCAGACCAAATTCTCCAAAATCCGCCGCAACTTTTCCACCCTCATTGTGAATCTCAATCCCGACGGTAGGCTCTTCAAGCCACGTCTTTCCGCCGTCTACAGATAATTCAATGGTAAAGTTTTTGGACATTCCCAGTTCCAACGGAGCCATAAGCTCAATCCACGCCTGATCTCCGCCGCCCTGTACTCCCTTCGGAATCGCAAAACGGATTGTCCCGAAACAGTTCGGGATGTTCATGATCGGCCAGATCATATCATTTTCATCAATTGCACGAATTACAATCTTACTTGCATCAAGATTCTGTCCATTGATGAAAATGAAATTTTTGGACTGCAATGTATTATAGTCCGGGTGGATATCATAAACTAATTTTGTATTATTCTCAGCCGCTGAACCTTCACCGCCTTTGATGGTCATCGTACTCACGATCACCGCATCCGGATCTGCACCTAACGCGGATACTACAACCTCTCCCATTGCGTAAGAGACAAGATTCCCGTTATAAATAATATTGCATAATTTGTATGTGATCGGCTTTCCGGTATCGTTTGCCGGAACATCAAAGGTCAGCTTTTCCGGATTCTCTTTCGACCAGTTTACCTTAATGTCAGATGCCGTCATATTATTATCAATAAGTACGTTTGCTGTTACGGAAGAAAGACTGTCCAGGTTAACTCCCTGCAAAGTAGCCGTTACTGTTCCACCGTTTCCATCCATCTTAGAAGGTTCCACTTTGACACCTGTGATCTGGGCTGTTGGCTTGCCTGGATTTTCCGGCTCTCCCTCTCCCGGATCCACAGGCCCGGTTGCGCTGCCGTCTCCGGTCGCAACAGTGATCGTTGCTGTTGCTCCATTCAGAATATTACCATTACTCCCCGCTGATCTTGTCTTCAATGTATATACTACGGCTTCCTTAGCAGTATTGGCCGGCAATGTAAAGGTAAGCGTTCCTTCCGACGGGTCGAATGATACAGGAATATCTGCCGCTTTATCATTTACGTACAATTTCGCTTCCACACTTCCGTTCTTCTGGTCGAAATCGTATCCGTCCGCCTTTGCAACTACTTGGCCGCCTCCGCTATCTAAAGAATTATTGTCTATAACAATATTAGAGATGTATGGATATGCTCCATATAGATTAACATCTTTAGTTACATTACTTTCTACGCCCTTCAACACGTTTGCCATAATTACAAGCTTTGAACTAAGACTCGAATTTGGGACTTCTGCATATTCGATAATCAATACCGATAGGTAACGGTCTGAACTGGCTTTACAGTTCTCGCCGCTTTCCCCCGGTTCGCACCGTGCATGACAGTTTCCCATCACACGGCGCTCCATCAATAATTAGATTGCAATAGTATTATCCAAAGAACTTATTTCTGTGTTTCCAGCTAAGTTTCTCAACTCATTCAGTTTGCGTAAATCTATGGTGTCTTTGTATTCGGAAATATACTGTGATATTGTGTCCTGCTTTGTCGCATGGATTAGCCTGTGGATGTAGCCCAGCAAATTAAAGTTCCTATCTCCCGCACAAAAACGTCAAATTATA
>CAJUMF010000031.1 GCA_910586965.1 uncultured Dorea sp.
CGAACCCCCGCCAAAGGTTTTGGAGACCCCTATCATACCACTTGACCAATCCCCTGTATGTACTTATCGCACCTGTTATTTATATCATATTTTCACAGAGAATGTCAAGTGGTATATGTGTTAAATATTCAATTTTTTATATAATTATTTTCTATCTTGCAGGCTGTGTACTTACTGCGCCGACATTCATTCTTTTAAAGACTTGAATCAATACCTTTCCAACTGCAAGGACAAGGACAGCGGCGGCAATTGCTTCAGGTATGCCGGAAGCAGTGACAGTTCCCATAATAAGCCCCCATACAGCAGTGACGGCGACTTCTCTTGCCTCGGCATACTGCTGTGCAAACAGAAAATAGATGCTGCCCATAACGGTGACTGTATTGACCATTGAGCCTATAAAGCCGACAAGCGGCAGGGCGATGACTTGATTGATCTTTAGTTTATCCAGTGCAATCCATAGCCATCCTGCGGCAATGCCGATCAGGATCCGGCAGCCAACAGATATCCATACAGCTTTTACGGCTCCGGGAATTCCGGAGGTACTCATAAATGGTGAGAATGCAAAGGATAAAAGAGTCGGTGCCATCGTATTGCTGATCAGTGAGCAGATTCCGAATACTGCGCCGAGAATCGCTCCGGCTGATGGTCCGAGCAGGATTGCTCCGATGATGACAGGGATGTGTACAGTTGTCGCCTTAATAATCGGGAGCTGGATCATACCGAGCGGCGTGTTTGCCAGCACGATGACGATAGCCGCCATAAGTGCAACACTGACTAACCAACGAGTGTCATGTTTTTGTGTTTTCATTGTTCAATTCCTCCTTGTTATCATTCCCGCTTAAGCGGGATACAATACAATTACGGAAGTATTATAGCACTCGGGAATAAGAACAACAAGCATAAAATAAATTGACCGAAGAAATCAATTGTATTCTTCCCGGCAATTCGCTATACTTACTGTAAGTGTTTTTGATTGGAGGACAAATGAGAGGGATGGATAAAGGAGAAAAAGTTGTAATTATCATCAACGGACATGGCGGAGCCGGGAAAGACTCGCTGTGCGATTTTGCCGGCAGGGTATACCGGACAGTGAATGTATCATCCGCTGAACCTATCAAGGAGATTGCCCGCAGATATGGCGGCTGGCAGGGAGAAAAGGATGAGAGATCACGGAAATTCCTTGCGGATCTGAAGCGCCTTTTTGCGGCTTATAACGACTTGCCCCTTAAGTATCTTATGGAGGAATATAAAAGATTTTCGGAAAGTGAAGCGGAGATTCTGTTTGTACATATCCGGGAGGGAGAAGAGATCGATAAGTTTAAGGCGCGGGTAGAGCTGCCCTGCGTGACGCTCCTGGTGCAGAGAAGCGGTGTCAGGCAGCAGTGGGGGAATGCTTCAGATGATAATGTAGAGAACTATGATTATGATTACTGTTATAACAATGACAAGGAGCTTTCGGAGGCAGAGCCGGATTTTAGGCAGTTTTTGGCAGGAATCATAAGTGATAAAAGCGCTAGAAAATAAAGGGAGAGTACAAAAGAATGGAAAAGAATCAAAACTGTAGTATCGGAAACATCTATAAGCTTGATGGGAGAGTGCCGCTGGGGAAGGCAGTTCCTTTCGGCTTGCAGCACATTCTGGCAATGTTCGTGTCTAATCTGGCGCCGATTACGATTATTGCCGAAGCGTCACAGCCGGCTTTGAGTCAGGCGCAGATTGCGGTCCTTCTGCAGAACGCGATGTTCGTGGCGGGGATTGCTACGTTGATCCAGCTATATCCGGTCTGGCGTATCGGTTCGAGGCTTCCGGTGGTTATGGGGGTAAGTTTTACCTTTGTGGCGGTGCTAAGTGCTGTCTCAGGAAGCTATGGTTATCCGGCAGTGATCGGAGCTGTGTTTGTCGGTGGTCTGGTAGAAGGGACGCTGGGACTTTTGGTGAAGAATTGGAGCAGGTTGATTCCGCCCATCGTGTCGGCTTCCGTGGTGACGGCTATCGGGTATTCTCTTTTTACAGTGGGTACGCGTTCTTTCGGAGGGGGCTATGCGGATGACTTTGGCTCGGCGGCCAATCTGGCTGTTGGTACAGCGACCCTTGTGGTCTGCCTTCTTTGGAATATCCTGGCCAAGGGATATTTAAAGCAGCTTTCCGTGCTGGTTGGGCTTGTCTTTGGGTATGTACTGTCCATGTTCCTTGGAAAGGTGGATTTAAGCCTGATCATGTCCGGCGGTGTTATTGCACTGCCAAGGATATTGCCTTTTGTACCGGAGTTCCATGCGGGGGCAGTGATATCTACTTGTATTATTTTCCTCGTATCTGCTGCGGAGACCATCGGTGATACATCAGCGCTGGTGTCAGGTGGGCTGAACCGGGAGATTGAGAGCAGAGAGATCTCAGGCTCGCTTGTCTGTGACGGATATGCGTCGTCCTTGTCGGGATTGTTCGGGTGCCCGCCGGTCACGTCGTTTTCCCAGAATGTAGGGTTGATCGCTATGACGAAGGTGGTGAACCGCTTTACGATTATGACTGGGGCAGTATGTATGATGCTGGCGGGGTTATTGCCGCCCATCGGCAATTTCTTTGCCTCACTGCCGGAGTCGGTGTTGGGAGGGTGTACGATCATGATGTTTGGGACGATTCTGACATCGGGAATCCAGATGATCGCAAGATGCGGCTTTTCCCAGAGAAATATTACGATTGCGTCACTGTCCCTTGCTATCGGGATTGGATTTACCAGTGCCAGTGAGAGTGGGATTTGGAATATTTTCCCGGACCTCATCCGTACTGTATTTGCGGAAAATGTAGTGGCGGTGGTTTTCGTGATCGCTATAGTACTGAATCTGTTGTTGCCGGCGGATATGGATATAAAGAAAGTGGAGGATTGATCATCAGGCCGGGGAGATGCAATTACATAAGTAAGGAGTGGATTATGGAGCAGTTGAGTTTATTTGACGACAGGAAGAGGACGGCACCCCTTGCCAGCAGGCTGAGACCGGATACTTTGGAGGAGTATGTGGGGCAGAAGCACCTGATGGGTCAGGGCAAGATCTTGCGGCGCTTGATTGAGGAGGACCAGATCTCGTCAATGATCTTCTGGGGGCCGCCGGGAGTGGGAAAGACTACGCTGGCCAGAATCATTGCAGAGAAGACACGGGCAGAGTTCGTTGAATTCAGTGCTGTGAACAGCGGCATTAAGGAGATCAAGGAAGTGATGGCCCGGGCCGAGCAGAACCGGAAGATGGGGATTCGCACTTTGCTGTTTGCTGACGAGATCCACCGCTTTAACAAAGCTCAGCAGGATGCATTTCTTCCGTTTGTGGAAGCGGGGAGTATTATCCTGGTAGGAGCTACCACGGAGAATCCGTCTTTTGAGATTAATTCTGCGCTTTTGTCCCGATGCAAGGTATTTATCTTAAAAGCGCTTGGTGAGACGGATTTAAAAGAATTGCTTGTTCATGCCCTGAAAAGTCCCAAGGGATTTGGCGACATGAAGATTGAGATCAAAGAGTATCATTTGGAAGCGATTGCGCGCTTTGCCAATGGGGACGCAAGGACAGCGCTAAATACGCTGGAGATGGCGGTGCTTAACGGAAGGATGAATGAGGAGGCGGTTCTGTGTGTGGACGGGGATATTCTTGCCCAGTGTATGAACCGCCGTACGCTGCTCTATGACAAGAATGGAGAGGAGCATTATAATCTGATCTCAGCGCTTCACAAGTCCATGCGGAACAGCGACCCGGATGCGGCAGTATATTGGATGTGCCGGATGCTGGATGGCGGGGAGGATCCTTTGTATATCGCCAGACGGCTGGTGCGTTTTGCCAGTGAGGATGTGGGAATGGCGGATTCTCACGGGCTGCAGGTGGCAGTGGCGGCATATCAGGCTTGCCATTTCCTGGGAATGCCGGAGTGTGACGTGCATCTGACCCATGCGGTAGTCTATCTGTCTATGGCACCGAAGTCCAATGCTCTTTATATGGCCTGTGAGGAGTGCAAGGCGGATATCAAAGAGCTTCCGGCAGAGCCGGTGCCGCTTCAGATATGCAATGCGCCGACAGATCTGATGAAAGAGATGGATTACGGAAAGGGTTATATCTATGCTCATGATACGAAAGAGAAGCTGACACGGATGAAATGCCTTCCGGATGCACTTGCGGGAAGACGCTATTATCGGCCGGGAGAGCAGGGGCAGGAGAAGCAAGTGAAAGAACGTCTTGAGAAAATATTGGAGTGGCGGAATGGAATATAAAGAGAAACAGGGGAGCCGGAAAGAAAACTTCCCTGTTTCTTTATATGGGTATATATTACTTTTGCCTGTCTCAGGAGAACTGTGTGCTAAAATTTCCCGCTTTCTTTACAGGCAGTGACAGCATCTTTTATAAGCTTCGTGAACGTGTCTACCTGAAATGCCGTTCTTGTAGTGAATAATCCGTCTATATCCGGCTGTATGATAAGTGCATCGGAATTATCAGGATTGACGCTTCCGCCATACAGTGCAGGGATATCTCTTCCTTCTTTTCCAAACATCTCCTCCAGGCAGTCTTTGATGACTTTGTGCATGGCTTCTGCGTAATCTACCGGGGCGGGTGTGCCGTTAACACCGATGGACCATACTGGTTCATAGGCGATCCATACGCGGTCAATCTGTTCTCTGGTTACATTGTGAAGCCCGATCTTAAGCTGGGTGCGCAGCACTTCCGCACTGATGCCGAATTCTTTCTCCTGTGCTGTCTCACCTACGCATAGCAGGGTGGTAAAGCCAAAGTCCAGTGCTTTTTTAACTTTTTTATTCTCTGTATAGTCAGATTCACCGAAACCATGTCTTCTCTCGGAATGCCCCACCATCACCAGGTCAAGTCCAAGCTCCTTTAGCATCAACGGCGAGATCTCGCCGGTAAACTGTCCTTCGTCTTCCCAACACATATTTTGGGCGCCCAGCATAAAGGAATTTCTTACGCTGCATCGGCTTGCGCTTTCCAGAGAAGTGTAGGACGGGATGAAAAAGAATTGTATCTCTTCGCGGTTGATGTCCGCGGTTGCGGCAGTGATGGCCTGCAGATATTCTTCCGTGGCCCGGATGTTTTTGTACATCTTAAAGTTGCTTCCAAAGTATAGTTTTTTCTTCATGATTTCCTCCTTGAATTTTCATTGTCTGATATAGTAACAGTTCCGGTAAACTGCCGGTTTGAACTGTTATCAGTATACTCTATATTTTCCGAAAGCGCAATACATATCTGACAAATAATTAACAAAACGAAAAAAACGAAAGAAAACGAAAGAAATAAATGAAAATTTAGTATATATCGCACAAAAACAAATATTAAAAGCTGTGTGAATGTACTGAAAATGAAAATTGGTATTGAAAAACGAAAAAAACGGTAGTAGAATATAAACATAAAGAAAATAAAACGAAAACAAAAACGATATAAAAAGAAAGGACAAGGAAAATGAACAACAAATTCAAACCAGTAACAGCTATCACCATGGGAGACCCGGCAGGAATCGGACCGGAGATTGTAGTAGGAACCATGCTGGCAGAAGAGATTCATGAGTGCTGCAGACCGTTTGTCATCGGGAGCAAGGCGATCATGGAGAAGGCAGCAAAGGTACTTGGGAAGGAATTGAAGTACAATCTGATCACGGAACCGTCGGAGGCAAGATATGAATTCGGAACAGTAGATATCCTCGAGACCGGCGATTATGATACGGACTCTATTGAGTGGGGCAAGGAGCAGGCGCTTGCAGGACAGATGTCTATCGACTGGATCATGAAGTCAATTGAACTTGGCATGGCAAAGAAGATTGATGCTGTGTCCACATCTCCCATCCACAAAGGAGCGATCAAGTTAGTCGGCATCAAGGAGCCGGGACACACGGAGATATACCAGCATCAAACGGATTCTCCCTACGCGCTGACGATGTTCTCCTGCCATAAACTGAGAGTATTCTTCGTCAGCCGTCACATGTCCCTCGTGGATGCGTGCCGGTATGCATCAAAAGAAGTAGTTCTTGAGAATGTCATCAACATCGACAAGGAGCTTAGAAAGATCGGTATCGATAATCCGTTGATCGCAGTGGCAGGATTAAATCCCCACAATGGCGATAACGGCTTGTTCGGAACAGAAGAACTTACCGATATCGGCCCGGCAGTAGAGGCGGCAAAAGAAAGAGGTATCAATGCAGTGGGCCCATGTCCGGCAGACTCCGTATTCAATATCGGGAAATCAGGAAAATTTGATGCGATTCTTTCTCTCTACCATGACCAGGGACACATCGCCTGCAAGACACTTGATTTCGAAAAATCCGTAACACTGACTTTCGGTCTTCCGTTTATCCGAAGTTCTGTGGATCATGGGACGGCATTTGATATTGCGGGAAAAGGAATCGCCGGCTGTGTCAGTCTTATTGAATCTACGAAGGTAGTTGCTGAGTATGCTGCAAAGCAGCATGAGAAAGAGATATAAGAGAGTGTTATCACGCAGGAAAGAGAGGGAATAAAGATGCCATTAATCGGAGCAGTAGCAGATGACCTGACCGGAGCCACGACGACAGGTGTTTTACTGGCAAGGTCAAAGGCGAGGACAGCCGTGTATTTTAATGAAGAGGCAGCACAGCGGGCAGAAGGTATGGATGTACTTGATGCAATCTTGATCAGCAGCAATTCAAGGCCTCTCCCGGCAAATGAAGCTTACGACAAAGTGAAGTCGGCAACGGCAGCTCTTAAAAATATGGGAGTGAAGTACTTTTCCAAAAGGATCGATACGACTTTTAGAGGCGGCGTGGGCGTGGAAGTAGATGCAATGCTGGATGAAGTAGGAGATGGAGCAGTGGCAGTTGTTGTTCCGGCTATGCCCCAGTCCAGAAGGATCCTTGTGGGCGGATATTCTATTATCGACGGGGCAGCGCTTATCAACACACCCGTAGCCCAGGATGTACGTACACCGGTGAAAGAAAATTACATACCAAGGCTTCTTTCCGGACAGACAAGAAGGAAAGTCGGGCTTGTGCCTCTTGACAAAGTCCTTGCAGGAGAGGATGTCATAAAAAAGGCATTAGAGGAAGCAAGGGCAGAAGGGTGCGAAGTCATTGTATGCGACGGGATTACTCTTGAGGACGTGGAGAAGATCGCAAAAGCGTGTATTACACTCAAATGGAATGTTGTCGCTGTGGATCCGGGGCCGTTTACCGCGAAGCTCGCTTTTTGCCGGGATCTTATCAAAGCGGAGGAGCCGAATCTCCCGCCGGAGACCGACGAGACCGGAAAGACAGTACTTATCGCTGCCGGAAGCGCAACTCCGGTGACAAAGCGGCAGATGGAAGTGCTCTGTGAGGATCAGCGGCATGTGCGGATTCCTGTGGAACCTATACCGCTGATCGAGGGCGGTGAGCAGGCAGTCAGGGAGGCGGAAAAAGCGGTAAAGCAGGCAGTTGCTCTTTTACAGTCGGATGCGCAGCCCAGGGCTATTCTCTTTGAGACTGCGCTCCACGGTGAGCTGCTTAATCTTGGCGAAGAAGATAACAAGCGGCATTACGCAGGGGGAATGAGCGCCAACCGCATCAATGCAGGGCTTGGCTCTATCATCTCAAAGGTCCTTGAGACAGTGGGAAGAGAGAGAATTGCAGGACTTTATACGACAGGCGGGGATACGATGGTGAATGTCTGCTACCAACTTGGTGTCGAGTGTCTGGAAGTCATTGATTATGTCATTCCCCAGACGGATGTAGGAAGGCTGGTGGGAAGCTATGACGGGCTTCCGGTCGTCGGAAAAGGCGGCTTGACCGGAAATGAACATACGGCCTGCGATATCGTGACGAGACTGTTCGGTGAAGCTGCAAGGCAGCAGAGCCGTTAAGGGAATAAAACTCAATAAAAAGGAAAAGAGAGGAGAAATAAAATGAGTGAAAAACAAGTAAAAAACAATGAAGAACGAAAAGACCTGGATCTTCTTAACAAACTTAAAGGACTGCCCGGCGGACTGGTCATCGTACCTCTGGTCATTGCGGTAGTGCTGGCGACCTTCGTCCCCCAGGTGTTTCAGATCGGCGGCTATGTAACAGCATTGTTCTATGAAGGAAACTCCTGTATGATGGGATTCTTCCTGATCGTATGCGGTTCCATGATCGATATTAAACAGGTGGGTATGCCTCTTTACAAAGGTGTGATCATGACCGGTTCCAAATTCCTTCTTGGCGTGCTTCTCGGCCTGATCGTGGGAAAGATATGCGGACCGGCAGGTTTCCTTGGGATCGCGCCCTTTGTACTTATCGCAGCGATTACAAATTCCAACGGTTCCCTTTACATCTCACTGTCCTCGCAGTTCGGCAATGCGACAGACACCGGGGCTATCTCCATACTGTCCTTGAACGACGGACCGTTCTTTACTTTGATCGCCCTGGGAGCAACCGGGCTTGCCAATATTCCGATCATGTCCCTTGTTGCAGTGTTAGTACCTCTGCTCATCGGGTTTATCTGGGGCAATCTTGATAAGGGATTCCGCGATGCATGTAAAAACGCACAGCCGATCGTGACATTTTTCATGACCATATCCATTGGTGCAAAGACAGATGTGAAGACGATCCTTACGGCAGGGGCTTCCGGTATTGTGCTTGGACTTATTTCTGCTGCAACAGCGGTGCTGTTCTTCTTTATCATCAATCTTCTTCTCCCGAAGAAGGAGAGAAATGCTATGGGAGCAGCGATCGGTACGACAGCCCTCAATTCTGCCATGACCCCGGCGGCAGTTGCAGAGGCGGATCCGACGATGGAACAGTTTGTCCCGATGGCAACTGCACAGTGTGCGACGGCATCCATCATCACCTTGTTCCTGTGTCCATTCATCACGGCTGCATTTGACAAATATATGCAGAAGAAACAAAAAGGTATCTATGGTCCGGACGGATGGGCTTATGCAAAGGTTTCCGGTGCAAATTAGGTAATGAAAAGAGCTCTTTTATATGATAGAATATAAAAGGGCTTTTTCTATAAGGAGGTTCTATGAGTAAGATAACAGTCCATATGACAAAAGAAGCCCTTTATGATTTCCTGCTGTATCATGCATACTCAAAATTCAGCGGGTTTTTGATCAATATCTTAGGTTTTGCGGTGATATTTTTAGGCGTGTTCAGTTTTGCTACGGGTAGGACGGGGGCGGCGGGCGCCGCGTTTTACCTGATTGCGGCGTTTGCTTTCATCGGATATACGCCCATGCAGCTTAAAGTAAGGGCGAAAAAGCAGGTGGAGATCAATCCGGAGTATAAAAGTGCAGTAGAGTACATTTTTTCAGATGAGGACGGTATAACAGCATCGTGGGAGGGCGGCGGGCGCCATATTGAATGGGAGCAGGTCACGAGAGCTGTTGTGGCGCCAAAGACAATCGGAATATATTATGGTAAGGAGCAGGCGCTGATTTTCCCAAAACAGGATTTCGGAGAGGAATTTCTGCCGGTCTATCAGATGGTAGTACGTCATCTGGCGGCCAACAGCGCTCCGGCGGAGGAATGATCCAGCGCGAAAAAGAAGGTTATGGAAGAACGCAGAAGGGAAATTTTACGTGAAGTAGAGGAAAAAGGAAGAGTGCGGGTGGCGGAGCTCAGCAGACGTTTTGGCTGCTCGGAAGTGACGATCCGCAACGACATCAAAACTATGGATATGGAAGGGCTGCTGATGCGGACGCACGGCGGGGCGGTGAAGCTTGACAAAGAGCCGGAGCGGAAATATTCGGCGGAGAGTATCTACCGCAATACGGAACGAAAAAAACGGATTGCCGCTTGTGCCTATGAGTTTATCGAAGACCGGGACACCATCATCATCGACGATGCCTCCAGCAGCTTTTATCTGGCGCTGCATATCAAGGAACATCCCGAGAAACGGCTGGCAGTGGTGACCAATTCCCTTTTGGTGGGGAATGAGCTGGCAGGTGTTGCCCATGTGGAGCTTTATATGGTAGGCGGTCATGTGGGGGGACATTTGGCGGCGACTATGGGGGATGCGGCACTCTCCAATATGGAGCAGTTCCATGTAGATAAGGGATTTATAGGTATTCACAGCATTAATTTTGATGTGGGGCTTACCTCTATCGCCACACCCCAGATGCAGGTAAAGAAAGCGATTCTTAAGGCGGCAAATGAGGTCTATGTGCTGGCGGACAGCAGCAAGTTCGGCGGAGGATATGTGTCGGTGATCTGCCCTATGAATGCGGTGCATAAGATTATTACGGATGATGAGGTGTCAAAGGAATATATCCGGAAGGCACAGCAAATGGCAGTGCCGCTGGTGATTGCAAGGAAAGAGAGAGGATAGAGGCTGGAGCAGTTTAGGAAAAACTGAGAATTTCCCCGGGAATCATCTGAGTACAAAAACTCGGATTTCCCGGGGGTTTTGATTTTTGTTGTTTTATCTGCCAGCCTATTCGTCAGAATCAATATTTGATACTTTTCCGTTTGGAGGGAGAAAATGATATAAGTCTTCATAGGATTCAAGTTCTGCCGCAGACTCAGGCTTTGACGGGATCAATCCGGTGCAGTCCTGCATGGAGGCTGCGTTGGACAGGTAATCATAAGAATCAATGATTTCCTGATTGGTTTTTTCTTGCTGTTTTTTCTTGTCTTTTTGTTTCATGTTGATACCTCGCTTTTTATGATTTGCGTTCAGCCAATTAAGGATATTTTTGACTGAATGAAAAAAATGTATGCATTTTTTGGGTATTTTAGGGGCGAGTTTGGTCGGATTAACATTTCACTATAGAGAAAAATGTCAGAAAGTGTTACAATGAGTATGCTGACAGAGGGAGATTTTTGAAAGGAAATGGGACTTTTATGAAGCGGATATCTTTGGAGCAGTTGGTTTCTGCTAAAGAAGAACTTTCGTACGGACAGCAGTATGTTTATATCACAAAGTTGATGGAAAAAGGAAAGATCAAGCCTTTAAAGGCATCAGGAACCAATGGAAAAAAGCCGGCACTTTTCCGGGAGTACTGGCTTTTGGAGCCGAAGAAGGATTACCGTGCTCTTGAAGAAGAGTTAAAATACCGTCTGCATCCGGGCATCACTGTAGACTATTATCTGGCTCATCCGGAAAGCTATGAGCGGGAAAGAGCGTGGGTGTTAAGGCTCAGCGATTACCTCAAGAATCACAAAGAAAAGCTTGATTATCAGGTGTCTGTAAATGAACGGAGCTTTGAGATCTGGGGACGGGAGAAGTTTCTTTCGAGAGAACAGGGAAAGGCGGTGCTAAAGCACTGCGGGCTTACGGAAGATTCCCTTAAAGTCTACGGAACCAGTGAGCCCTTAGCTTACTACTCACGCACAAGAAAAACACCCCAGAATATGGTGATCCTGGAGAACAAGGATACGTTTTACAGTATGAGGAGACACTTGCTTGGAGGAAAGGATGAGCTGTTTGGAATGAAGACAGGCACCCTGATCTACGGTGCAGGGAAGGGGATTCTGAAAAGATTTCAAGATCTTGATGTCTGCATGGAGCCTTATATGACTGATGAGGAGAATGAGATATACTATTTTGGAGATCTGGATTATGAGGGGATCGGAATCTATGAGCGTCTGGCTGCTTTGTTCCGGGAGAAGTGGGAGATCATCCCTTTTGTCCGTGCGTATGAGAGGATGTTAAAGAAAGGGCATGATGCGGGCTTAGACAGTCTGCCGGAGACAAAGGAGCAGCAGAATCGGAAGATAAGCGGTGAATTCTTCCGGTATTTTTCTGAAGAGTCTGCAGACGAGATGAAGGCAGTGATAGAGAGTGGAAAGTATATTCCGCAGGAGATATTGAATATATCGGATTTTTACCGGTGATTTGTTGAGGAAAAAGAAAAAAGATGCAGTATGAATTTTTGAAACATTTTCCCAGAAGGATGAAAAATGTAGGTCTTTATGCACTGATCATACAAAACAGTGCCCAGAAGACGATTTGGAAGCAGTACGGCTTTCAGAGGCTTGATGAGCAGCTCAATGTGATCTTTGCGGTGATGCTCTATATTATGGAGCAGTCCTTGAAGGAGGAAAACTGTGTGATGGATGATATCGGAGCTTATATTGATACCATCAATATGCAGTATTTCCGGAAGGATATGACCTATGACGACTGCAGAAAGCTGGGAGATTTTATTGTAAATGTGGTGCTGTCAAATGAAGGCAAAGTCATGCATTTTGACGGGTTTGATTTTGGAAAGAACGGATACCAGAGTATGCATATCAGTTATGTTGCCAATCGGATCGTATACATAGACAGGGAGCTTAAGCGGACGTCCTATTATCTGACCGACGACGGGTATAACTTGATGTTGGCAACTCTTGAGATTGAGAATAATATGAAGCTGACCATCCACGAGATGATCTTCCAGATGCATCTGGAGAAGCAAAGCTATGACAAAGCAGTGGATGAGATTAAAAATGTGTTCAATCTGCTGCGCATCCAGCTTCAGAAGATTCAGGAGGCTATGGGAAAGATCCGGCGCAATGCCCTGAATTATTCGGTAAAGGACTATGGGGATATCCTGAAAGAAAATCTCTTGACGATCGAGGAGACGAAAGAAAAATTCCAGAATTACAGAGACCGGGTAAAGAGCCGTGTAAAAGAGCTTGAGCAGGAGAATATCGACGTAAAGAGGCTGAGTGCGAAGGACGAGGAAAAGCTTAATTATCTGCGGGAGATTGAAGGCTATTTAAACCGCACCATTGATGAGCATCAGAAGATACTGGGGAGTCATTTTGACTTGAAAGCTTTATATACGAAGGAGCTTGAGGAGCTGATCCAGATGTCTTTTATCAAGCGGTTTTCTTTGCGGGCGGAGCTTTATGACAAGGTTTTGGAAAATCCAAAGGCCCTTGAGAATCTGGATTATTTCCTCAGACCGCTTTTTGGGCGGGAGGTGGATAAGACTTACAATTTGAATAAAGCATTCCAGCTTCAGCGTCCTGTGAGGAAGAAGCGTGAGGAGGATACCCAGGAGGCTCTTGATTTTGATGAAGAAGGATGGCAGATTGAGCAGGAGAGACGCCAGAAAAAGAAGCTTAAGCGATATGAGACCAGCCTCGGCTTTCTATTAAGGGAGACCAAGGGGAGGGGAGAGCTTACTCTCAAGGAGATTGGTGCGCGGCTCGAACGGACGGAGGAAGAAAAGGAGCAGCTTATCCCTAATGTAGAGATATTTAAGGAGATCATGGTGGAACTTTTAAAAAACCGGGAGATTGATATCGACGCTCTCAAAAAAGAACGGAGTGAATATATTCAGGACAGGCCGGGGGAATTTCAGCTCAATGAGATGCTGCTCTATCTGGTGGAGGAGTATCCCGAGAACAGTGACATTAAAAGGATAGAGGTTAACCGTATCGAGGATGGGAGCACCGTATCATTTGACGGTATATTAACTGAGGACGGAGTGAGAAAGAGCATCCGCTGTTCGAATATATCGGTGCGGGTAGAACGAAAGGAATAGGGCTTATGGCTTACGAATTGGATGATATAAAGGCAAGCCAGGAGATCTTTTATTATCTCCTGGAAAACCACGAGCTTCGGGAGGAGGAAGAGATGCTCCTTTATAAGGCGTACACGGAGGAGGAAGAGGTTCAGAATTTGGTGAAATCACAGGGAGAGATTGCGGGAAGTACGATCGAGCGGTATGGCAATGTCATCTACCTGATCCCTAAGGAGGAGAATAATTTTCTTGGATTTTCAAAAGCGCAGCTAAAATCTGTTCTTTGCAGGTCAGGAGCTACGGACAAGGATTATTATCTCTCCCAGTTTGTGATCCTGACGCTTTTGGTGGAGTTTTTTGACGGACAGGGAAGCAGCAGTAAGGCGAGAGAATATATCCGGGTAGGAGAGCTGCAGAATCTTGTGTCCGGCCATCTAAAGGAGGGTGCACAGAATTTGGGCGAAGAGGAAGAGGAGCAGGCTGGGATTGCATTTTCCAACATGTATGAAGCGTATGAGGCGCTTAAGTCGGACGAGAAGGGCTCCCGCGCCAAGACGACGAAGGAAGGATTCCTGCATCACATTCTTTTGTTCCTGCAAAAGCAGGGGCTTATTGAGTATGTGGAACAGGATGAGATGATCAAGACGACGAAGAAGCTTGACAGCTTTATGGACTGGAATCTGCTGAACCAGAACAATTACCAGAGAGTGCTGCGGGTATTGGGGGTGACGGAAAATGAGTAAGATACAGACAGTGCGTCTTATTAATATCGGCTATAACAATAATGCGATCCGCATCAGCGATGAATGTTTTCATATGAATGGGGAGAGTACGCTGCTGTCTTTAAGGAATGGCGGGGGAAAGTCTGTATTGGTGCAGATGATGACGGCGCCTTTCGTGCACAAAAGATACCGGGATACGAAGGACCGGCCCTTTGAGAGTTATTTTACCACCAATAAACCGTCGTTTATCCTGGTAGAATGGGCTCTTGACGGACAGGCGGGATATGTGCTCACCGGGATGATGGTGAGAAGGAGCCAGGATACTACGGAGGGGAATAATGAGAATCTGGAAATGGTGAACCTGATCTGTGAATACAGTGGTCCCTGCGAACAGGACATCCATCACCTGCCAGTTGTAAAAAAAGATAAAAAAGAGATGACCCTGAAAAACTTTGCCGATTGCAGGCAGCTTTTTGAGGGGTATAAAAAAGACCGCACGAAGAAGTTTTTCTGCTACGACATGACCAATGCGGCTCAGTCCAGGCAGTATTTTGATAAATTGATGGAGTACCAGATCCACTACAAGGAATGGGAGACGATCATCAAGAAGGTGAATCTTAAGGAGTCCGGCCTGTCCGAGCTTTTTTCTGACTGCCGGGATGAAAAGGGGCTTGTAGAGAAATGGTTCCTTGACGCGGTGGAGAGCAAGCTTAACAAAGAGAAGAACCGTATGAAGGAATTCCAGGATACACTGGAAAAATATGTGGGTCAATATAAGGACAATAAATCCAGCATCAAGCGGTACGATACCATTCAGAAGTTCAAGGAAGAGGCAGCTCAGATACAGGAGAGGGCCAAAGAGTACCAGAAGACGGAAGAAGAAAGACAAGGGCAGGAGAATCTTGTGGCTTGTTTTATCGCGCAGCTAAACCATCTTCACAACAAAGCAAAAGAGGAGCTTGACCAGACAAAGGAACAGGAAGAAGAAGTCTTAAGAAAGATGGAGCGGGTGGAGTACGAAAGGTTGTCGAGCGAGATCCACAGGCTTGATAAAGAGTGCCGTTTCCATATCAGCAGCCGGGACATGCTCGACAGCGAAAAGGAAGGCTTAGAGCATGAGGCACAACGGATTAGAAAAACGTTAAATCTCCTTCTGTGTGCGAAGCAGGAGAAGGTGCTTGAGGAAGAAAAGAGCGAGCTAGAGTTAATTCGCCAGAGACTCAAGGTGATAAGAAAAGAGGAGGAAGACTTAGAGCCGGAAAGGAATTATCTGGGGTATACACTGCGGCGTTGGTATGAGGCTTTACTGGAAAGAAACAAGGAAGAGTGCGGACAGAATGAGAAAGACTGCCGCAGGATCTTAGAGGATCTTGTCCGGGAGAGGGTGAAACTGACAGATCTGTCCCAGGAGCTTTATGAGAATGCGTCGAAAGAGGGTGCGCTAAAGAGCAGGACGGAATTTTACGATGATCGGGAGGAGGATTTTAATCAGCGCTATGAGGAAGAGCTGGCGCGTAATATTCTCGGGGAATATGAGCCCGGGATGCTGGATATTAAGATGGCGGATTATGAAAAGGCACTTAGTGAAGAGACGAGAAAACGTCTTGGCATGAGAAAGCAGCAGGAGCAGGACCGGGAGAAAAGAAAGAGCATGGAGCGAAGCCTTGAGGACATGCGTTCAGAAAAGATAAGAAAAGGCGCTTCGCTTTCCGGACAGCAGAGTATCCGGGAAGATTATGAAAAGGAACTTGAGGATCGGAGGACAATCCTTCGATATCTGAATCTTGATGATTCCTTGCTTTTTGAGCAGGATGAGATTCTTCGCGCATCGGAGAGGAAGCTCACAGAGATCGACAGTATCCGAAGGAATCTCGAGAAGGAAGAAGACATCCTCCAGAAGGAATACCAGCGTCTTACTCAGGGGAAAGTGCTGGAGCTTTCTGAGGAGCTTAAGAATGGTTTTGAAAATCTTGGCATCCATGTGGTGTACGGTATGGAGTGGCTTAAGAAAAATGGGTATCCGGAAAAGAAAAACCAGGAGCTTGTAAGAAGCAATCCATTTCTTCCCTATGCACTTATCTTATCTGAGCAGGAGCTTAGTAAGCTTTCTGGGAGCGGAAAGGAACTCTATACTTCTACTCCGATTCCCATCGTCTTGAGGGAGATGCTTGAGGAAAGCCGTGAGCCTGGCGGCGGAGGAGTTCAGGTGTTCCCGGGTGTAAGCTTCTATGTATTGTTTAATGAAAATCTTTTGAACGAGGAGAAACTAAGGCTCCTTGTTCAGGAGAAAGAACGTCAGATCCAGAAGAAGCAGGAAGTGCTTATGGTCCGCCGGACGGAATATAAAGAATATTTTGAACGTCAGGAGCAGCTTCGAAACCAGAGGGTGAATAGATTTAACTGGGACCAGAATGAGAAATTGATAAAGAAACTTAAATTGGAGATTGAAGCGCTGGAGGATAGCCTTAGAAACACATCCGGCAATCTGTCAAAGCTTAAGGGGGAGATTGAGAAACGGGAACAGGAGATTCGCCGGGCAGAACAAGAGATTGAGCGTCAAAGGCGGCGTCTTGAAGATTTCAGGAAGCTTTATCGGGATTATGAATCCTATGAGACGAGCAGGAGAGAACTTGAGAAATGCCGCCGGGAAAAGGAAAAGCTTGAGGAGCGGCAAAAGCTTGCCAAAAGCAAAGAGCAAAAGCTTCTGGATGAGCAGATGACGAAAGAGGCCAGGAAGGACAGTCTCATCAGGGAACAGGAAAAGCTCTGGGAAAATATACGCAAATATGAGCGATACCAGAGCTTGCCTGAGGAGAAGGATGCGATTAGGCTGGATATCCATGATGCGGGTGCGGATGTTTCGGCTCTTGATGATTCGGATGTCCGGGAGTTCGAGGCGCGGTATGCTGCCATTACGACGAGCATGTCCCAGGAGCTTCAGGAGTTGGAGGACCAGGAGCGAAGGTCTGCAAAACGGCACCAGAATGCGAATGAAGAGCTTGCGCGTCTTCGGGAAAAATATGGCCTTAAGGCAGGCGAATGGAAAGATATTGTCTACAGCCGTAAAGAGGAGCAGCATCAAGAGAGTATGCTGAAAAACCGCCAGGAAAAAATCGTACAAAAACAGCGGCTCTGGAATGAAGAGGACAAAAAGATTGCCCTGATTCTTCAGAGAAGGGATGACCGTAAAGAAGAGATGCGAAAGGAATGCGGGCAGGATATACCTCTTTCTGAGGATAAGATACAGAACATGGACTTTGCGGCCAGGAAAAATAAGCTGGATTATGAAAAGGCAGAGCTTCACCGTCAGGGAGAGAGCCTTAAGGGGCGTCTGAAAAACTATGATGAGAATTTAACTGCACTGTCGGAGTACAATGACTTTATGATTGTCACGGAGGTAGAGTGGGAGCAGGATTTTGCGGCTATGGACGGAAGGAAGCTGAGAGAGTTTAAGGGTATGCTTATCCGGGATTACAACCAAAGTATGAGAAGGCGGCAGGAAGAGAAAGAGCATCTTACCCATGTGTTAAACCGTATCGTGCGCCTCGAGGACTTTCAGGAGGACTTTTATAAAAAGCCGCTGGAGGCTATGTTAGAACTTACCGATGATTCTTCGCAGGTACTTTTGCAGCTTTCTACGACCATACAGTCTTATGACAGCCTGATGGAGAAGCTCAAGGTGGATGTATCACTAGTGGAGCAGGAGAAGAATAATATTGTGGGTCTTCTGGAGGATTATGTGAAGGAGGTCCACGGGAATTTGGGGAAGATTGACTGCAATTCCACGATCACCATCCGAAATCGTCCGGTAAAGATGTTAAAGATCCTGCTCCCGGAGTGGGAAGAGAATGAAAATCTTTACCGTATCCGGCTTCAGGATATGATAGACAAGGTGACTCAGAAGGGTTTGGAGCTGTTTGAGAAGAATGAGAATGCTCAGGAGTATTTTGGCATCCAAATTACGACGAAGAATTTGTACGATACGGTTATCGGTATTGGAAATGTACAGATACGGCTATATAAGATTGAAGAGCAGCGGGAGTATCCCATTACCTGGGCGGAGGTGGCGAGAAATTCCGGCGGCGAGGGATTTCTGTCAGCCTTTGTCATATTGTCAAGTCTGCTTTATTATATGCGGAAGGATGATACAGACATATTTGCGGATAAGAACGAAGGAAAGGTGCTGATCATGGACAATCCATTTGCCCAGACGAATGCATCCCATCTTCTTAAGCCTCTGATGGATGTGGCGGAAAAGACCAATACGCAGATGATATGTCTGACCGGACTTGGCGGTGAATCCATTTATAATCGGTTCGATAATATCTATGTGCTGAATCTGATCGCGGCAAGCTTAAGGGGCGGTATGCAGTATCTGCGGGCAGATCATATGCGGGGCGATGAGCCGGATACGATGGTACTGTCACAGATAGAAGTAATTGAACAGCAGGAGTTGGTGTTTTAAGCAGGAGTTCGGTAAGCCTTACACGAGGAAAACCCCTGAACAGCCTGGTAAAAGAGGTTAGTGTCAGGGGTTTTGTCTTGTGTGGAAGGCCGCATCAGGTCAGTTCCGCGATTCTTGATACCCCCACATAGATTTCCGAAATTTTGTACCATGTAGGATAGTCAACGATTCCGGTTGCGGGCAGCCCGAATACGGACTGGAACTTTTTCACTGCTGCCGCAGTGGCAGGGCCGAAGATGCCGTCGGCGGCAATTTTGGGGATGGCGGGGTAAGCCCCGGAAATAACAGCGAGTTGCTCCTGCATCTGCCTTACCTTGTTGCCGGTGGAACCCTGGGTCAGGTTGTATCCGGGCCAGGAGGAAGGGATGCCGGAGATGGCCTCGGCGGTGTTGATATACATATTGTCGCCGTAGTAGTAGCGCAGGATCTGGATAGGGGAGTAGCCTTGGTCGCCTAAGGATTTGGAGCCCCATTGTGTCATCCAGTTCGGACACTGCACCTGCCTCCCATCACAATATTGGGTCAGGATTGGCTGGCGCACGTTTGGCCGGGACAGGTAATTAGGGAAAAGCTCATCTACGATTACGGAAATCGTGTCATAGATGTTGCGCTCCGGTATCCATTTGTGGTCAAAAGCCGTGGATGACGTGATGGTGAAATCATAGCCTTTGTTGCGGTACCACTCCGTATAGACTCTGTTTAATGTAAATGACATAATCGCTAACACGTTTGCCCGTATGGTATTGGCGGGCCAGGTGGCATAGATTTCACTGGAGGCTACATTTTTAATGTAGTCTTTATATTTTACATAATAATTTTTTGCGGTAGAATCCCTGGGACTACCGTCATGGACAACAATATATTCAGGGATTACCACACGGCTTAAGACGATTTCTCCGGTTTCCGTGACAGGTTTTATCTCGTCTTCCGGTATTTTTGGGGGATATGTCCCGTATAATGTATGTGCAGGGATGACAAATACTTCTTCTGAAGGTTCCTCGGCTTCCAGAGGACGCAGCCGGATATTCTGGAGAGCTTTGATTGTAGGCAATATTTCAGCACCGGCGATACTGACAGATTCGTATCCGGGAGCAGTTACATCGATGGTATATTCGGAGTAGGGTTGAATTTCGTTTTCCGGGTCCAGGCTGTATTCCAGAGGCGGGGCATCGAGATCGATGGTCTCAGTCTGACCGGAGGAATCGGTGGAAAGTTGTTCTAAAGGACTGTCTGGTACGCCTGTATATGAGATGCTGATTGTTGCGTCAGCAATTGGGACAGAAGTGATTTCGGAAGTAAGATTGATCTGAAGCTGTCCCTTATCCGGAGTGTCTGTATTGGAAGAATTCGGTGTAGGCATAATGCAAACCTCGAAAAAGACTATATCAATAGTAAAGTATTCGGAGAAGTAAAAGGTGTGCATAAAGAAATAGATAACATTTTTTTGATTGATATTTATGTGGTATATCTTTATAATAAAAAGGAATATTTTGTCGAAAGGAAGCGGTTATGGGGCAGGTAAAGAAAAAAAAGAAAAAGAAGCACGGATGTCTTTGGACAATATTTTGGATATTGTTTCTTGTTATTTTGGCAGAAGCGGCAGCGGGGGCAGTGGTATACAGAAAAAGGCTTCAAGAAGAGGTGGTCAAGCATCTCACCCCGAAAGTGCCTTATCAAGAAATGAACGTAAAGGAAGAGGATGTTAAGGAGAAGTATTATTACGAACAGCTTGCAAAAGAGGAAAAAACTGTATATAAAGAGGTTGTGCAGGGAATTAAGGAGTTGTCCCCGGAGATTTATATACATTCTTCGGATGCAAGGCGGACGAATGAGATCTATGAGTGTGTGTTGAGAGACAATCCGGATATTTTCTGGTGTGACGGGACGGCTAAAACAACGCTCTATGATGGAAAAGAAAAGTATACAGTTTTAGAACCGGTTTATAGCTGTACAGCAGAGGAAAAGGAAATTAGGCAAGCGGAGATTGAGGAAGAAGCGGAAGTGTGCCTGTCCGGAATAGATGAAGAGACTTCTGATTATGACAAGATTCTTTACGTGTTTGAATATATTGTAAATATGGTGGAGTATGATGCTTTGGCAGAGGATAATCAGAATATATACAGTGTGTTTGCCCATAAGCGTTCGGTGTGTGCAGGTTACTCCAAGGCAACGCAGTATCTTTTGGAAAAGCTGGGAGTTTTTTGTACTTATGTGACAGGAACGGTCAGAAGCGGTGAAAGTCATGCATGGAATTTGGTTATTTGTGAAGGAGATTACTATTATGTGGATACGACATGGGGAGATCCGGTATTCTTAAGTTCTCAGGAAGCGATAGCCAATGGTTATGTAAGTTATGATTATATGTGTTGTGATGACAGTGAGCTTTTGAAAACACATATGCCTGATGCTGATCTTAAGCTTCCGGAATGTACGAATATGGATTACAATTATTATGTTATTAATGGTCTGTATTATGAAGAATATGATAGAGAAAGAGTACTGAAGGAAATGAATCATACAATTTCTGCAAAGCAGAATCCTTCTGTGTTTAAATTTGCAGATGCAGAGAGTTATACGAAGGCGCATAGTGAGATCTTCGGGAAGCTCATAGACAAGGCGGCTCAGAATCTTGCGAAACAGTACGATCTGGGACAGGTGAAGTATACATATATGGATGATCCCGAGTTAAATAAAATCGTTATCTACTGGCAATATGAGTAAATTGACAGTTGAAAATCAGAGGGAGATGTAGTATAATCTTTACGATTTGAAAGGACATATCTGTCTGGGACAAGGGAGTTTACAACAGGGCGGTTGTGCATGCACATACTGCCTTTTTTATGGAAGGAAACAGGTGGATGATGAAAGCATTTCTAATTTTGGAAGATGGAACAGTATTTACCGGGACCAGTATCGGTTCTAAGAAAGAGATGATCAGTGAGATTGTCTTTAACACCTCGATGACAGGGTATCTCGAGGTACTTACAGACCCTTCTTATGCGGGACAGGCTGTGGTGATGACTTATCCGCTTATCGGAAATTACGGGATTACACCGGATATGGAGTCGAGGCGGGCGTGGCCTAAGGGCTACATCGTGCGGGAGCTGTCAAGGATACCGAGCAATTTCCGGTGCGAAGGGACGATCCAGGACTTTTTAGAAAAGCAGGATATTCCGGGGATTGCCGGGATTGATACCCGGGCGCTGACAAAGATACTCAGGGAGAAGGGGACCATGAACGGCATGATCACGGTCGATGAGGATTTTGATCTGAAAGAAATCCTTCCAAAGCTTAAAGCGTATGTAGTAGGGGACGTGGTGGCAGAGACGACCTGCAAGGAGTCCTATACGATAAAGGGCGGCGGACCGAAGGTGGCACTCATGGATTTCGGGGCAAAGGATAATATTGCAAAATCTTTAAATCAGCGGGGGTGTGAGGTTACCGTGTATCCGGCGGCCACTCCGGCAGAGGAGGTCATCGCTTCCGCGCCGGATGGTATCATGCTGTCTAACGGGCCGGGAGATCCAAAAGACTGCACGGCGATCATCGAAGAGATCAGAAAGCTTTATGAGACGGAGATTCCGATTTTTGCTATCTGCCTAGGGCACCAGCTTATGGCGCTGGCGAATGGTGCAAAAACGTACAAACTTAAATACGGTCACCGGGGCGGCAATCATCCGGTGAAGGATCTAAGCAACGGGAGAGTATACATTTCCTCCCAGAATCATGGATATGCGGTGGACGCTTCCACGCTTGACGCTTCCATAGCGAAAGAAGCGTTTGTCAATGTCAATGACGGGACCAATGAGGGGTTCTCTTATGTGGGGAAGAACATCTTTACCGTGCAATTTCATCCGGAGGCCTGCCCGGGACCTAAAGATTCCGGCTATTTGTTTGACCGGTTTATGGATATGATGAAAGGAGCAAGATAATGCCTAGAAATAAAGAGATTAAAAAAGTATTAGTGATTGGTTCGGGCCCCATTGTCATCGGGCAGGCGGCGGAATTTGACTATGCAGGAACTCAGGCATGTCGCTCCCTTAAGGAAGAGGGGATTGAGGTTGTGCTCCTTAATTCTAACCCGGCGACGATCATGACCGATAAGGATATCGCGGACCGGGTCTATATCGAACCCCTGACGGTAGAAGTAGTAGAGCAGCTTATCCTGAAGGAGCATCCAGACAGTGTCCTTCCTACCCTTGGGGGACAGGCGGCGCTTAATCTTGCGATGGAGCTTGAGGAGAACGGGTTTCTGAAAAGGAATAATGTGCGCCTTATCGGAACGACCTCTGAGACGATCAAGAAGGCGGAAGACCGGCTGGAATTTAAGACAACAATGGAGAAGATCGGTGAGCCGTGCGCTGCCTCTCTTGTCGTGGAGAGTGTGGAGGAGGGGATTAAGTTTGCCGAAAAGATCGGCTATCCTGTAGTCTTACGTCCTGCCTATACCCTTGGAGGAAGCGGCGGCGGGATTGCGAAGAACAGAGGGCAGCTTGTGGAGATCTTAGAGAACGGCCTTAGATTATCCCGTGTGGGACAGGTGCTTGTGGAGCGCTGTATCGCAGGCTGGAAAGAGATAGAGTATGAAGTGATGCGGGACAAAAGCGGCAACTGCATCACCGTATGTAATATGGAAAATATCGACCCGGTAGGCGTTCATACCGGAGATAGTATTGTAGTGGCACCTTCCCAGACGCTGGGAGATAAAGAATATCAGATGCTTCGTACGTCTGCACTTAATATTATCAGCGAGCTTAATATTACCGGAGGGTGTAATGTACAGTATGCCCTGCACCCGGAGACTTTTGAGTATTGTGTGATCGAGGTTAATCCAAGAGTCAGCCGATCTTCGGCGCTGGCCTCTAAGGCCACGGGCTACCCCATCGCGAAGGTTGCGGCAAAGATTGCTCTGGGCTATACGCTGGATGAGATCAAAAATGCAGTGACGAAAAAAACCTATGCAAGTTTTGAACCTATGCTTGACTATTGTGTAGTGAAGATCCCCCGGCTTCCCTTTGATAAATTCATCAGTGCGAAACGTACACTGACCACACAGATGAAAGCTACCGGAGAGGTGATGAGCATCTGTGATAATTTTGAAGGGGCACTGATGAAGGCAATCCGTTCCTTAGAGCAGCATGTGGACAGCCTCATGTCTTATGACTACTCACATCTGTCAGAAGAGGAACTTTTCGAGGAGCTTTATGTGGTGGATGACCGCAGGATCTTTAAGATCGCAGAAGCACTGCGAAGAGGGGTCAGCTACGATGACATTCATGAGATCACCCGGATTGACAAGTGGTTTATCGATAAGTTAGCTATCCTCGTGGAGATGGAAGAGCGCCTTAAGAATGAGCCGCTCACCCCAGAGCTTCTTAAGGAAGCCAAGCGGATCGAATTTCCCGACCATGTGATCGCTTCTCTTGCGGGGAAGACAGCGGAGGAAGTCTGCGGGATGCGCTATGCCAATAACATCACGGCAGCTTATAAGATGGTGGATACCTGCGCGGCAGAATTTGCAGCGGAGACGCCTTATTATTATTCGGTATACGGCAGTGAGAATGAGGTGGAAAAGACGGTAGGCAGAAAGAAAGTGCTTGTGCTTGGCTCCGGCCCCATCCGTATCGGGCAGGGGATTGAGTTTGATTTTTGTTCTGTGCATTGCACCTGGGCATTTTCAAAAGAAGGATATGAGACGATCATCGTCAATAATAACCCAGAGACAGTGAGTACGGATTTTGACATCGCGGATAAGCTGTATTTTGAGCCGCTGACACCGGAGGATGTGAGGAGTATTGTGGATTTAGAGAAGCCGGACGGGGCGGTGGTGCAGTTTGGCGGGCAGACGGCGATCAAATTAACAGAATCGCTGATGAAGATGGGTGTTCCGATCCTCGGCACTTCCGCGGAGAACGTAGATGCTGCAGAGGACCGGGAGCTGTTCGATGCAATCCTGGAAAAATGCGGTATCCCAAGGCCTACAGGCGGTACGGTGTATACTGCCGAGGAGGCAAAGAAGGTGGCAAATGAATTAGGATATCCGGTACTTGTGCGCCCGTCTTACGTTCTTGGCGGCCAGGGGATGCGGATTGCCATCAATGATCATGATATCGAAGAATTTATCGGGATCATCAATCAGATTGCCCAGAATCACCCGATTTTGGTGGATAAGTATCTCCAGGGCAAGGAGATTGAAGTTGACGCGGTATGCGACGGGGAAGATATTCTGATTCCGGGTATTATGGAGCATATCGAGCGGGCGGGTATCCATTCTGGGGATAGTATCTCCGTGTATCCGGCCCAAAGTATTTCAGAAAAGACGAAGAGAATCATTGAAGATTATACAAAAAAGCTGGCAAGGTCGCTTCATGTGATCGGACTCATCAATATTCAGTTTATCGTATGCGGGGAAGAGGTGTATGTGATCGAGGTCAATCCGCGGTCCAGCCGTACCGTGCCTTATATCAGCAAAGTGACAGGAATCCCCATCGTGCCGCTGGCGACGAAAGTGATCATCGGCGGGAAGATAAAAGAGTTTGGCTACACGCCGGGGCTTGCACCGGAGGCAGATTACTTTGCGGTCAAGATGCCGGTATTTTCCTTTGAGAAGATCCGCGGCGCTGATATCAGTCTGGGGCCGGAGATGAAGTCAACGGGTGAGTGCCTCGGCATTGCAAAGACATTTGATGAAGCGCTTTATAAGGCTTTCCTGGGAGCAGGCATTAAACTGCCGAAGCATAAGAATATGATCATTACTGTGCGCGACGAGGACAAGGAAAAAGCGGTAGAGATTGGGCAGAGATTTGAAAGGTTTGGGTATCGGATCTTTGCTACAAGAGGGACAGCAGAAGCGATGAAGGCAGCAGGGGTCAAGGCAAATGCGGTGAATAAGATCGAACAGGAATCGCCGAACCTTATGGACTTGATCTTAGGGCACAAGATAGATCTGGTCATTGACACACCGCCGCAGGGAGCGGAGCGCGCGGGAGATGGATTTGTGATCCGCAGAAATGCCATCGAGACGGGAGTAAATGTGCTGACAGCCATTGATACGGCAGAAGCACTCATTACCAGTCTGGAGAATACGAATGTCCGGAAACTGGCATTGATCGATATTGCGAAGATATAGAAGAAGGTGTTGATTGGTCTGGGAGCTTAAGTTATAATCAAGAACAGAGATATTTTGTTAAAGGAGGGCGTTGATCATGACAAAAATTGGACAGAGAGAGATTATTAAGGCGGAACATGCATACGGCGGTGCAGGGTATATTACGAAGGAAATGCTGATATCCGATGAGGCCCGCGGGGAGCATTGTAAGATGTATGCAAAGGTTACAGTACCTTCGGGATGTGAGATCGGTTATCATGTGCATCAGGGGGATGAGGAAGGGTATTATATCCTGACAGGAACGGGGATTTATAATGACAACGGCACAGAGATGCCTCTTGAACCCGGAGATTCTTTCTTTTGCAAGGAAGGTGACGGACATGGGATTAAGAACACAGGAGATGAGGATATTACATTTGTGGCGTTAATTCTGAAAAAATAACAATAAATGTTTGAAGTGTATAAGTTCTGGCGGGGAATTTATCCCCGCCAATTTTTATGATTTTATATATTTTTGAATACTTTCATAAGTCTTTCGTTATCCTCCGGTTTCATAATGCAAAACCGCACGAAGTCCCCATTCAGACTTTGGAAGGATGAGCAGTCTCTTATCATCAACTTTTCATGGATTGCGGCTTCGAATACTTGAAAGGAGGTTACACTTTCTTTTAGAATACGAAGTAAGATAAAATTGGCATATGGCATGTATACTTTGAAAGTATCGAGTGTTTCAAGCTGTCTGCAAAGCCTGCTGCGTTCGGAGAGAATCAATCGGCGTGTTTTGTCTATATATTCTCTGTCCTGAAGTAAAAGCTCTCCGGCAAAAGCGCCGATGCTGTTTAGGCTCCATGGGTTCTGATGGGTTAAGAGCATGGACAAGAATTCATGATTGCTTGTAATACCATACCCAAAGCGAAGTCCCGGGGCGGCAAAAAATTTGGATACACCTCGGATGACCATGAGATTATCATAGTGTTTTGTCAAAGGGATAGAGGTGATCTGCGCTATATCCGGAGCAAATTCTACATATGTTTCATCTATCATAACAAAGATATCCTGGGCGCGGCAAAATCCGACAATTTTTTTCATATCGCTCTGAGTGAGCGCCGAAGATGTGGGGTTGTTAGGGTTGCAAATGATGACAAGGTCCGTACCTGAAGGGATGGAATTTATAAAATCTTCGGTATCCAGTATAAAATCATCGGTTTCTTTCAAATTATAATAGGAGAGAAGACCTCCTGTCAGATTAAGTTCCCGCTCATATTCCGAATAAGTAGGACCCAGAACGAGGGCTCTTTTTGCGGAACGTTGACTGATCAGCAGAGAAATAAGCTCTGTTGAGCCATTTCCGACAACAACATTTTCGGGGATGCATCCGCAGTACCGGCTGATTACCTGTTTTAAAGAAGTGTAATTGCGGTCAGGATAGCTGCTGATGATGTCCAGATGGTCAGCGAGCGCCTGTTTTACAGCGGCGGACAGCCCAAGGGGATTGACATTGGCACCAAATTGTACGATGTCTTCTTTTGGAATCTGGTAATATTCTCCTATTTTTTCAAGATCGCTTCCGTGAAATTCAACTTTTTTTGACATTTTATCTCTCCTTCTATATACTGTGATTGGTAGTTTCATACATAGTTCGACATATATTTTTAAGATTTTGTGTTTCGGCATTGCCATAAGCTATAAAATAATGCTATAATTTATTATAGTGTGTTTTGAAAAAAAAGCAACGAAAGAAGCAGGTGTCAGGCTTGAAAAATAAGATTCAGAAATTTTCCAAAGGAGATTTTCGACTTATCAGGCCGGAAGTAGAATTTGAAGATACAAATCTGGTACTGATTATCGGCGAAGGTGAAGTGTATAAGGCAGGCTTCCAGATCAGGAGCAAGAATGATAGTAAAATCAGGGGACTTATCTACCCCTCTTCTTTTCGTGTTTCATTTAAGGATCAAGGATTTGAAGGAAATCCTGCAAGAGTCGAATTTACTTACGATGGCAGAGGACTTAAGCCCGGGCACGTTGAGAAAGGGAAGTTTACAGTAGTATGCTCCGGGGGAGAGTATGAGCTTCCGTTTACAGCAATTATAGAGAAACCTTATATTATGACAGCTTATGGCAAAGTGCAGAGCACGGACGATTTTCGTAAGCTTGCGGTCAAGGATTATTCAGAGGCAGGACGATTGTTCCGTTCAAAGTCTTTTTATGAGATACTGAAATATGAGAATGAGCGTATTTTCTATCTGTATGACAATATGCGCCGCTGGTCATTGGGCGAGCAGGCGATGGAAGAATTTTTAGTAGGCATCAAACAGAAGGAATGTATTTTTCTGACTCTTGCGGGAGAAGGGATGCTCTTTGAAGATATTAATGAATCAACAAAGGGAATTATCTCTGTGATGAAAAATACGTGGGGATTTATGCCTATAAAGATCAAGGCGGAAGGACGATTTTTAAAGATCATGCGTCCTGAGATCACGACAGAAGATTTTGTAGGAAATACATTGGAGGTAGAATATCTTGTGCGCCCTGAGTATCTGCACGGAGGACGTAATTATGGTGCGATCCAGTTTATAACACCGTATGAAGAACTCACATATGAGATAGAAGTGCTGCAGAGTATGGAGTATAATGAGAACCATCATGTTCCAGAGCTTTTATGCGCACAGGTTTTGAAAGAGTATATCAGTTATGTCGGAGGGAGAAAAGAGCTGAAAAGCTGGGTGGACAGTGCGGAGGAAAAGATCGCATCCCTTAGAAAACTGGATTCGAACAGTGAGCTTTATCAGCTTCTTCAGGCGCATATTTATATCAAAGGGCGCAAGATGGAAGAAGCAAAGTGGATTTTAGAGAACTTTAACTATAATCGTTTTGCGATTGGAAAAGATCCGATCATCAACTGCTACTATCTGTATCTGACTGCACTGATCCGCGGGAAGGGAAGTCATACGGAGCGGGTATTAGATGAGATAGGGAAGACATATATGCGCTATCAGGATAGCTGGATGCTTCTGCAGATGTTGATCCATCTGGACCGCAGATATCGGAACCCTTACAAGAAGTTAGAGGTGCTGGAGCAGCAATTTGATTTTGACTGTCATCAGGTGATGTTTTATCTTGAGGCATATCTGTGTTATCAGGAGAAGCCGATTCTTTTGAAAAAGCTTGGAAAGTTTGAGGTACAGGTATTGGAGTTTGCTTCAAAATATCGTTTGATGTCCAAGGAGCTGGCTCTTTATGTGGCGAATTTTGCCAGTCAGCAGAAGTCTTACAGTGAATCACTGTTCCGTATTCTGGTGCGTATCTACGATATGTACCGGGAGAAGATGATATTGAATACCATCTGTACGCTCCTGATCAAAGGCAATAAGATGCAAAGGAAGTATTTTATCTGGTATCAGCGTTCTGTGGAGGCGGGACTTAAGATTGCACAGCTATACGAATATTATATGGTTACGCTTGATACATCCTCTGTGAGAGGAGCGCTTCCGAAGTCGATTTTTTTATATTTTATGCATGGAAATTCTCTTGATTATAAAAAGACTGCTTTTTTGTACGCGAATCTTTTGACTTATGAAGTTGGAGGAGAAGATCTGTTTTTGAACTACAGGGAACAGATGGTTTCGTTTACGTGGGAGCAGCTTATGAAGCGGCATATTACGGAGCATTTGCGGGTATTGTATAAGCGGTTTTGTGTGAAGGAAGAGATGACGGATGAGCGTATGGAAGCGATGCGCGACATTTGTTATTCGTACAGTGTGACTACTAAAGTTTCAGATATGAACTATGTGCTTGTGATTGAAAAGAATGGGGAGGCAAAGCAAAAGGTTCCTTATGAGCATGACGGGACTACAATTATCTGTCTGTACAATAAGGAGTCACGTATTGTCTGGGAGTCAGTTTCAGGACGCTATTATACAGATTCTATTCCTTATGAGACGAAGCGGTTGTTTTATGAGCCGCGTTTTCTCGAAATGTGCAAAAAATACGAGGAGTCGGAGTGGAAAGGTCAGGAGGCGCAGAAACAGGAAGAGCTGACGCTTGAGAATGTCAAAGAGAAGGGAATCGGTGCATTTGACGAGCAGGAGGTATTTCGGTTTTGCAGTCATCTTGTCAGGGACACGAATTACAAGGAGGAAGAGTATCTCACGCATCTGTGCTTTGAATTGTTCCGGCTTGGACAGTATGACAAAGCAACGCTTATGTATCTTGCCAATTGGTATTGCGGTGCGACAAATGACATGAAAAAACTTTGGGCAGTGCTGAAAAGTTATGAGATTCCTGCATACAAAGTAGGAGAACGTATCATTACGCAGATGGTGTTTTCGGAGAATCTTTTTGATGAGGAAAAGATATTTGAAGATTATTATTTGTCAGATAATGCATATTTCCGGCTGAAACAGGCATATCTCGCGTATGTTTCCAGAGAATACCTTGTATTTGGGCGCGAGATCAAGAAGTGTGTATTTGACATTATAGCCAACGAATGTGAGCAGGGAGAAGAGCTGCCGGATATTTGTAAAGCTGCACTTTTGAAATATTTTTCAAACAGAAGTTATACTGCTGATTATGAACCGGTATTGCACCAGGTCCTGCGGGAGATGTGTGAGCGGCAGATCGTGTTCCCGTTCTATCTGAATTATGAGGAAGAATGGCTGAGGGAATTGCAGCTTTATGACAAATCAATTGTTTTTTACCAAGGAGAGCCGGGGAGCAGCGTGGAACTTTATTATAAGATGAAACGTGGAGGACGGGAAGAATTGGGTTATCATAAAGAGACGCTACTTCCGTTGTTTGAGAATCTGTATGTGAAGCAGTATGTGTTGTATGATGATGAGCACGTTAGTTATTATTTCCAGGAGACAAAGGGGAAGAACGTGATAACGTCAGAAAAAGCAGTGCTTGAAGGCCGCAAGAAGACGACAGCCGGAAAATACGGAAGGATCAATGCACTGATACGTATGTCCCCTGCGAGCCGTAAGAAAATGATGGCAGTTTTCAATGAGGATGAAAAGATGGCGGAGAGGATGTTTAAAATATACTAAGAGTGTTTTGAGGAGGAAGCAAGATGGAGAGAGGGAGTATCCTTGGATATGACTTGAATGAAAAATACTGCCAGATCAGTTATTATAACGAAACCAAGGAAGAACCTGAGACTCTGGAAGTTTCCTCTGACAATTACCAGATTCCTCTTTCGCTTGGCAAAATGGATGGGCAGTGGGTCTATGGGCTGGAGGCGGAATGTTTAAAGGCGGTGGATGAGAGCCTTTTTGTGGAGAACCTGTTTATGAAAGCTTTTTATCATCGAAAAGTGGCCGTTGGGAAAAAGACTTATGATGCAGTATGGCTTTTGGCAAAGTTTATTCGCCTTACGCTTGAGCGGTTTGAGGAGGTAGAGTATCTTACGTTCACGACACCTTTTACAAGTGTGGACATGTCGAAAATGCTGAAAAGTATTGGGAAGCATCTTGGGATTCCCAAGGAAAAAGTATATGTGCAGGATTATAAGGAAAGCTTTTGCCAGTATATGTTCTATCAGCCTAAGGAGTTATGGCAGTATGAATCAGCCCTGATGTTTTGTGATGCACAGAAAATCAAGGCTTATATGCTGAAAAGACTTAATGTGGTAAACAATCGTGAGAAAGAGTTGTTTGTGACGGTAGATGAAGTGGCAAAAGCACACATTAAAGAGTTGGAGGCAATACATCTTTTGCTTGACGATGAAGAAAAGGCAAGAAGTGCGGATGAGACTTTTAAGGCTTTTATTCAAAGTGTATTTGAGAAAAAGGTCATTTCATCAGTGTATTTGACGGGCGAAGGGTTTGAGAATAACTGGTATCCCAATTCCCTGAAAGTCTTATGTAATGGGCGGAGAGCGTTTGTGGGGAATAACCTCCACAGCAAGGGAGCGTGCTATACTTCTGTGCGCATATGCAGGGATGACAACGATGGTCCCGTATATCTGGATGAGACGAAGATGACGCAGCAGATTTCTTTAAGGATGCGGGTGAACGGAAGAGAAGGATGGTATCCGATCGTGAAGTGGGGAACTCGCTGGTATGAGGCAGATGGGGAGTGGGAAGTACTTCTTGAGGATGATTCGGATCTGGAGGTTCATATAGAATCTCTTGCCGGAGAAGAACTGCAGGTAGAGCATATTTCGCTGGAAGGGCTGCCGGAGAGAACCGATTATTCCCTTCGGCTGAAGATAGAGATTATGTTTTTGGAGGAACGGCTGTGCAGGCTGACGTTACGGGATATAGGCTTCGGGGATTTCTTCCCCTCTTCCGGTTTTTGCGTTACCAAGGATATACATTTAGGAGGAATCAATGGGCAGTTTAATTCTATGTCATAGTGTAAGGGCTAAGCAGCCTTATGAGATTGGACGCATCCATCTTCGTATTCATACAATCGAGGAGCTGTGCTATTATGTGTGTAATAATCTCTATCTGATCGATCATACGATTATGAACCGCCAGTTATGCACGTGGATTTCCACGGAGCTGCAATTGGATAAACTTGCGGAGAAACTTAGGGAAGAGCTTTCAAAGAATTGTTCAGAAGAGCAATTTGTGATTTCGCTGTTGCGCGGATCTTATATCTATGCTCAGTCAGAGATTAACAAGATACAGGGACTTCTTGAGAACTTAAGGCATCAGAAAGAAGTGGAGAAGATCAAGTTTAAAGGGGATACATTGCTTAAAAGCGGGGAGTATTCGGCGGCTGTATTAGTCTATCAGTCTATTGTAAATGCTGAGTGGGATGATTCCGCAGGCAAGAGATTTTATGGACAGGTATACGGCTGTATGGGTGCTGCGTATGGACGTTTATTTCTGTATGAAGAGGCACTTGCTGCATATAAAGAGGCATATTATCTCTGTGAAGACCCGGATATGTTGAAAGCTTACCTTTATTGCTGCTATCAGACATATTCAAGAAAGGATTATACGAAGATGTTGTCGGGGAACCCTTTGTTTCTCAGCATGGCATCAAAGTTAAAAGAAGAGATGAAGGAGGTGCAGGAGGAACTCGACTCTGATGTGCCGGAGGAGAAGCTCCAGCAGTGGAAGAATGATTACAGGCGGCTTGACAGCCGCAAGGGAATGAGGAGAACGGCCAATGGATTATAAAAAAATAATCACGGGTATGGGAGAGGAATGTGGAGTATTTGGAGCCTATGATATGGACGGAGGCGATGTTGCCTCATCTATATACTACGGGCTTTTTGCATTGCAGCACAGAGGGCAGGAAAGCTGCGGGATTGCTGTTACGGATACTTACGGGGAGAGGAAAGTTCATTCGAAGAAAGGACTCGGCCTTGTAAATGAAGTGTTCGATGAGGAATCATTGAAATTACTGAAAGGAAATCTTGGGGTGGGACATGTCCGATATTCAACCGCGGGAGGAACAAGAGCGGAGAATGCCATGCCCCTTGTCCTGAATTATGTCAAAGGGACGTTGGCGATTGCCCATAACGGCAATATAACAAATGCTGTTGAGTTAAGGCATGAATTGGAGTACACAGGTGCTATTTTTCAGACAACGATAGATTCAGAAGTGATTGCCTACCATATTGCAAGGGAGCGTTTGAATACTAAGAAGGTTGAAGAGGCGGTAAAAAGAGCCATGAAGAAGATTGAGGGAGGATATGCTCTTGTAATTAGTTCTCCAAGGAAGATGATCGGGGTGAGAGACCCGTTTGGATTGAAGCCTTTATGTATCGGGCGACGGGACAATACGTATTTCCTTGCGTCGGAAAGTTGTGCGATTGCGGCGGTGGGAGCAGAATTTGTGCGGGATGTGAAGCCTGGCGAGATTGTGAGCTTTACAAAGCATGGGGAAAAATCAGATGTGTCTATGGCGATTGCATCGGAAAAACATGCAAGATGTATCTTTGAATATATTTATTTTGCAAGAACAGACAGCAAAATTGACAATATAAATGTATATCATGCAAGAATTGTTGCAGGAAGAGCGCTGGCACAGTCTTATCCGGTAGATGCGGATCTTGTGGTGGGAGTTCCAGATTCGGGGCTTGTGGCTGCGAAGGGTTATTCAGAGCAATCAGAGATTCCTTATGGAATGGCTTTTCATAAGAACAGTTATGTAGGGAGAACTTTCATCAAACCGAAGCAAAGTCAAAGGGAGAGCAGTGTCAAGATCAAGCTCAATGTGATAGAAGAAGTGGTGGAGGGAAAGCGGATTGTCATGGTCGATGATTCGATTGTCAGAGGAACAACTTCTGCGAACATCATTAAGATGCTGAAAAAGGCAGGAGCGAAAGAGGTCCATGTAAGGATTAGCTCTCCGCCGTTTTTGTACCCTTGTTATTTTGGGACAGATGTTCCGTCCAATGAACAACTCATTGCACATTCCCATACTACCGAGGAAATCCGTCAGATGATCGGTGCAGACTCTTTGGGATATATGGAGATAGGAAAGCTCAAAGAGATGGTGGGAGATCTGGGCTATTGCGATGCCTGCTTTACCGGAAATTACCCTATGAAAGTGCCGGGAAGAGATGTATCTTTAGCTTTTGAGTAAAGTAGATTTGAAAAGGAGGAGAACTATTATGACAAATGACAGATATCAGAGCCCGCTCTCAGAGCGTTATGCGAGCAGGGAGATGCAGTATATTTTTTCGCCGGATAAAAAATTCCGGACATGGAGGAGGCTGTGGATAGCCCTTGCAGAGACAGAGAAAGAATTGGGGCTCAATATTACGGAGGAACAGATTGAAGAGCTTAAGGCCCACGCAGACGATATCAATTACGAGGTGGCGAAAGAGAGAGAAAAGCAGGTGCGCCATGATGTGATGTCGCATGTGTACGCATATGGGCAGCAGTGTCCGAAGGCAAAGGGAATCATCCATCTGGGGGCGACTTCCTGCTATGTGGGCGACAATACGGATGTGATACTGATGTCGGAGGCGCTTGAGCTTGTGCGGAAAAAACTTGTGAATGTCATTGCCGAGCTGGCGGAGTTCGCCGATGAGCATAAGAGCCTTCCGACGCTTGCCTTTACGCATTTTCAGCCGGCGCAGCCTACTACCGTGGGGAAGAGGGCGACGCTTTGGCTGCAGGAATTCGAGATGGACCTTTCTGACCTTGAGTATGTGAAGAAGAGCTTAAAACTTCTTGGCTCCAAGGGAACAACGGGAACGCAGGCGAGTTTCCAGGAGCTTTTTGACGGCAACCAGGAGATTATCGATAAGATTGACCCGATGATTGCGGAGAAGATGGGATTCGAGGCGTGTTATCCGGTGTCCGGGCAGACCTATTCCCGCAAGGTGGACACGAGGGTTTTGAATGTGCTTGCAGGGATTGCGGCAAGCGCGCACAAGATGTCCAATGACATCCGCCTTCTGCAGCACCTGAAAGAGGTGGAGGAGCCTTTTGAGAAATCCCAGATTGGGTCTTCGGCTATGGCTTACAAGAGAAACCCTATGAGGAGCGAGAGGATTGCGTCGCTGTCGCGGTATGTGATGGTCGACGCGCTGAACCCGGCGATTACGTCGGCAACCCAGTGGTTTGAGCGGACGCTTGACGATTCCGCCAATAAGAGGCTTTCCGTGCCGGAAGGGTTCCTTGCCATCGACGGCATCCTTGACCTGTGCCTGAATGTGGTGGACGGGCTGGTGGTTTACCCGAAGGTAATCGAGAAACGGCTGATGAGCGAACTTCCTTTTATGGCGACGGAGAATATTATGATGGATGCGGTGAAAGCCGGAGGAGACAGGCAGGAGCTGCATGAGAGAATCCGCACCCTTTCCATGGAGGCGGGGCGCAATGTGAAGGAGAGAGGTCTTGACAACAACCTTCTGGAGCTGATTGCGGCAGACCCGGCATTCGGCCTTACCCTTGATGAGCTTAAGAAGACGATGGAGCCGTCAAAGTATGTAGGGCGGGCGGCTGTCCAGGTAGATACTTATCTTTCCAAAGTTATCCGTCCGCTCCTTGACAGGAACAAGGATGTGCTGGGCGTGAAAGCGGAGATTAATGTATAAGGGAGAGTTTGATAAATTTTTGGCAAAATGCCGAAATTGGAAAAATCTGTAATTAAGGTAATTAGGTGCAAAAACGGGGAAACAGTCGGAAAAAGCTTTGTTTTCGGCTGTTTCTTTTATATTTTAAAAAGTATTGACAAATGAATCCCTTGGGAAAAATGACGAAAATTATTCGTCAAAATGTAAAAAAGTTGAAAAATATTCACCCTGATGTTAAGATATTATCTATAAAACGATTAATTTATTTACAATATCTATAGGGAAAAGGGGGAATTACAGTATGGAAACATTAAATAATATCGTTTTGACTATCCAGCATTATCTGGCAGATTATATCCTGATCGTTGCGCTCCTTGGAGGCGGCATCTGGTTTTCCGTCAAGCTTGGATTTATCCAGATCAGAGGTTTTGGTGAAGGTATGAGAAGGACCTTCGGCGGGCTGTTCTCCAAAAAGGGAGAGGCGGGAGCCGACGGGATGTCATCTTTCCAGGCGCTGGCTACCGCTATCGCGGCGCAGGTCGGCACCGGAAATATTGCCGGAGCGGCGACGGCAATCGCAATCGGAGGCCCGGGGGCAATCTTCTGGATGTGGATTGCGGCATTTTTAGGCATGGCGACAATTTTCGGAGAGGCAGTCATGGCGCAGAAGTACAAACAGGTCGGCGCGGACGGGGAGATTACCGGAGGTCCGGTATACTACATACGCGCGGCGTTTACCGGAACCTTTGGAAAGGTCCTTGCGGGGCTCTTTGCAGTTCTTCTGATCTTTGCGTTAGGATTTATGGGAAATGCAGTACAGGCCAACTCTATCGCGGCAGCGTTTAACACGGCGTTCGGCGTTCCGCAGATCGTGATGGGCGCGATTCTTGCAGTTTTAGCTCTGTTTGTATTTATGGGCGGTATGCAGCGTATCGCGAAAGTTACAGAGACGATTGTTCCGGTTATGGCTGCTTTGTACATCGTGGGCGCGCTTATTGTTATCTTCTATAACTTCAAGCAGATTCCGTATGCGTTTTACTCTATCGTTGTGGGTGCGTTTGCTCCTTCTGCAATCACCGGCGGCGCTGTGGGCGCGACGATTAAGCTTGCCCTGACAAAGGGTGTTGCGAGAGGTCTGTTCTCGAATGAGGCCGGCATGGGTTCTACCCCTCACGCACATGCGGTTGCAAAGGTTGACCATCCGGTGGAGCAGGGCTTTGTTGCCATGATCGGCGTATTTATTGACACATTTGTTATCCTGAACCTGACGGCTCTTGTTATCATTACGACCCAGTCCATCCCCAGCGGAAAGACCGGCGCGGAGTTGAGCCAGTATGCGTTTTCCACGCTGTACGGCAAGGGAGGAGATATCTTTATCGCAATCTGTATGTTCTTCTTCGCTTTCAGTACGATTCTTGGCTGGTATTTCTTCGGCCAGGCGAATGTGAAGTACCTGTTCGGCGCGAAGGCAGTTAAGATTTACTCTGTGCTTGTTGCGGCATGTGTACTGCTCGGCTCGCTGGCACAGGTTGACCTTGTATGGAATATGGCGGACTGCTTTAACTCTATGATGGTTATCCCGAATATCATCGCCTTGTTTGCCCTTAGCGGGACAATCAAGAAAGTGCATGACGAGTATTATCAGACGCGCAAGAAATAAGAATGTGCTAGGTGAATATATACAAAATAATATATGCGTTTTTGTGCAGGATGACCAAATGACGAGATAATAAAATAAGTTGTTGAAAAACAATTTACAATGGGTTATTATAGAAACAGGCAATGGAACTAATCAGAGTTGTCTATGAGTATAACCAAATAGTGGGATGATGTTTTCCGAGAGAGACCCGGTGTATCGGGCGCCGAAGAGGCAAGCTTTTATGTGTTGGTGGCACATCAGGAAGTGAAACTTTCAGGCAAAAGGACCGGAAAACGTACCACATTCTGAATCTTGTGCTGTATGGTAAGCGTTCGACAGACCAATTATCAGGGCAAAAGACAGGAAGGGCGGTTTAGGGCACGGAAGGTGTTTTAAAGCGTCCTTTTTTACATTTGAAAATCCAGTGCCGGGAAAGGAGGAACGCATAATATGAACAGGGGAAATTATATTATCGTGACGAACAATCCGCTGGTGCTGGAAAAGCATGGGGAGACGCACAATGTAGTCTACAAGGACGTCTCCTATGAAGATGTATTGAGAGAGGTAAGAGACAGGATTCACGAAGGACACTCGATGTTAACGCATCCTTTATCGGGAAGTGTTAAGCCAAATGAAACACCGTATAAATCAATTATGATATCGGCGGAAAGGAGGGGGATAGACGAGGGTTCGGTCGCGATGATCGAGAATGCCATACACGCCTGCGGAAAGTTTGAGTTCAAGTCGGACCGCTATCAGCCGGAAGTGTATGAGGATTTTAAGCTTATTGACTGTACCCTGATAGAAAGCGGGATGGCATCGGCAGATGCGCTGCGTTAGGCTTAAGGTACGCACACCGGCGGGCCTGCGCGGAAGGGAAGTCATTTAGAGAGGTTATAAAACATTGCAGTTTTAAACAATAATATCAAATATTTTAAAGGAGGGAAACTAAAAGTGAGATTAGAATTGGGACACATTTACATCAAGGATATCCAGTTCGCAGCAGAGTCTAAGATTGAAGACGGTATCCTTTATGTATCCGAGGAGGCTGCAAGGGCAGTTGCTCTTGAGGATGAGAAGATCAAGAGCGTATCATTTGACATCGCGAAACCGGGAGAGTCTGTAAGAATCACTCCGGTCAAGGATGTTATCGAGCCGCGTGTGAAGGTGGAAGGAAGAGGAGGAATCTTCCCGGGAGTTATCGCAAAAGTTGATACGGTAGGAGACGGCAAGACTTATGCCCTCAAGGGAATGGCTGTTGTTACGGCTGGTAAGATCGTTGGTTTCCAGGAAGGCATCATCGATATGACAGGTCCGGGAGCTGATTACACTCCGTTTTCACAGACACTGAACCTGGTTATGGTATGCGAGCCGGTTGACGGCATCAAGCCGCATGACTATGAAGCGGCAGTAAGATTCGCAGGATTCAGGGTAGCGACATATATTGGGGAATTGGCGCGCGACCTGACTCCGGACGAGACAAAGGTTTACGAGACATGCACCATCAAAGAAGGTATGGAGAAATATCCGGACCTTCCGAGAGTTGCTTATGTGCAGATGCTCCAGAGCCAGGGACTTCTCCACGATACATATGTATACGGCGTAGACGCTAAGAAAATTGTTCCGACGATCATGAGCCCGACAGAGGTTATGGACGGGGCTATCGTATCCGGCAACTGTGTATCCGCATGCGATAAGAATCCTACCTATGTACATCTTAACAACCCGGTTGTCGAGGATATGTTCGAGCAGCACGGCAAGACGATTAATTTTGTCGCTCATATCATCACCAATGAGAACGTATATCTGGCGGACAAGCAGCGTTCCTCCGACTGGACGGCTAAGCTCTGCAAGATGTTAGACCTTGACGGCGCAATCGTTTCTCAGGAAGGATTCGGTAACCCGGATACGGACCTTATCATGAACTGCAAGAAGATTGAGGCTGAGGGTGTTAAGACCGTTATCATCACAGATGAGTATGCAGGACGTGACGGAAAGTCACAGTCACTGGCAGATGCAGATCCGGCTGCAGATGCAGTAGTAACCGGCGGTAATGCAAATCAGGTTATTATCCTGCCGAAACTTGATAAAGTAATTGGAACTCTGGATTATGTGACAAAGATTGCAGGCGCAAGCGAGGAGACTCTCCGCGAGGACGGTTCTCTTGAAGTAGAGCTTCAGGTGCTTACCGGCGCAACCAATGAGACTGGTTTCAACAAGCTGAGTGCAAGATAGGAAGGGAGGATAATACAATGGCTAAATTAAAAGTAGTTCATTACATCAATCAGTTCTTTGCACAGATTGGTGGAGAAGAAAAGGCAGATTATCCGGCAGAGATCCGTGTTGGCGAGGTTGTTGGACCGGGTATGGCATTGACACAGAAATTCGGCGATGACGCTGAGATTATTGCTACTATCGTATGTGGCGATTCATATTTTAACGAGAACTTAGAAAAAGCAAAAGCGGACATCCTTGCGATGGTTAAAGAGCAGGCTCCGGACGTATTCGTTGCAGGCCCGGCGTTCAATGCAGGACGTTACGGCGTTGCATGCGGAACGATCGCAGCAGCAGTTCAGGAAGAGCTTGGAATCCCGGCTGTAACCGGTATGTATGTAGAGAATCCGGGCGCTGACATGTTCAAGACCCAGGTTTACATTGTTTCCACAAAGAACAGCGCGGCAGGTATGAGAGATGCAGTGAATAAGCTTGCTCCGTTAGCGGTTAAGGTGGGAAGAGGCGAGGCGATCGGCGCATCCTCACAGGAAGGCTACATCCCGAACGGTGTTCGTGTGAACTTCTTCGAGAAGGAGAGAGGCTCTAAGAGAGCGGTTAAGATGCTCCTTAAGAAACTGGCGGATAAGCCGTTTGAGACAGAGTTCCCGATGCCTGATTTTGACAGGGTAGAGCCGAATCCGGCAGTAAAGGATTTAGCGCACGCGAAGATTGCGCTTGTTACATCCGGCGGTATCGTGCCGAAGGGAAATCCGGACCACATCGAAAGCTCCAGTGCATCTCATTACGGTGAGTATGACATCGCAGGTGTTATGGACCTGACCGAGGAGACTTACGAGACCGCTCACGGCGGATATGACCCGGTATATGCAAATGAGGACTCAGACCGCGTGTTGCCGGTCGATGTTCTTCGCGATATGGAAAAGGAAGGAAAGATTGGGGAGCTCCATCACCTGTTCTACACAACGACAGGAAATGGTACGGCAGTTGCATCTTCCAAGGCATTTGCGGCGGAATTCTCTGCAAAGCTTAAGGCAGACGGTGTTGACGCAGTAATCCTCACCTCCACATGAGGCACCTGTACTCGTTGCGGTGCAACGATGGTGAAAGAAGTAGAGAGAGCAGGAATCCCTGTTGTACATATCTGTACAGTAACTCCTATTTCCATGACAGTAGGCGCGAACAGAATCGTACCTGCTATCGCAATTCCACATCCTCTTGGAAATCCGGCACTGGATAAAGCAGAGGAAAAAGAACTCCGCCGTAAGATTGTAGAGAAAGCATTAGATGCGCTCACAACCGAGGTGGATGGACAGACTATTTTTGACTAATACGTTACAACTATAAGGAGAGTAACAGACATGAGCAAAATTTATGATGTTATTGTTCTTGGTGCAGGTCCTGCTGGTTTGGCAG
>CAJUMF010000032.1 GCA_910586965.1 uncultured Dorea sp.
CGTTCTTGCGTGCCAGATCATTCCCCGTGTCTTCATCCACTCTGCGAAAACCGACAACCACTCGGTCTGCCTCCCCGGATTCGCCGATTCTGGCAATACGGATCTGGAAATATTGCAGTTTGCCCTCTCGAAAGATTCTATAATTCACCGAATAAAACGACTGTCTTTGAAGCTTTTTCCTGACACATGAATAATTCGTCATATGGAGCACAGTCTCTTTATCTGGTTCATAGACAACTGCATCCACATAAGCGCGAAGTGCCTTCTCAAAATCATCGCCTCTCAAATACTCTTCAAATATGGCTTTCCGTTCGTCACTCATACGGAAATTCACAAAACTACCGCTGTAATAATCCACCAGATAAACAATCACATAATCCTGGCTCAAACCCATCGCAATCTCCAGGTGCATATTATGATCATTATTTTCTCTCATCCTGTCACCCCTCCACTCCATATCTATTCATGTATTTTTTCTAGTCTTGCAAATCCGGCAAACATCTTTTTTGTCCCTGCTTTATCAAAATTTACAGTAACTTCATAATCACGTCCACCTTCTATCAGAGATGTAACTGTTCCCGCTCCAAATTTTACATGGTTTACTCTATCCCCGACTCCGTATCCCAAACCGCCTTCTGCCGGCTTTCCAAACTTTTTAGGTGACTGGTAGACAGTAAATGCCTGCGTCTTAAAAGCCTGTTTGGCCTGTCGGTATGCCGCCTGCTTTGCCGATTCAAAACTGGCTGTCTCCTGACCTTTGGTCTCTTTCCTGCCAGATGTCTCCCCGGTTGACACAAGGTCCGCCGGAATCTCTTTTAAGAAGCGGGACATCCGGTTATACTGCGTTTCGCCCCGTACCATTCTTTTTTTTGAACAAGTAAGCGTAAGCTTTTTTTCTGCTCTTGTTATTCCCACATAGCAAAGACGTCTCTCTTCCTCTAGTTCATCGGGATCATCAGACGTTGCCGACATGTAACTTGGAAAAAGTCCTTCCTCCATCCCTGCCAGATACACATGCGGAAATTCTAATCCCTTGGCACTGTGAAGCGTCATAAGGACAACATAATCCGTATTCTCATCCAAACTATCGATATCCGCTACAAGCGCAACCTCCTCCAAAAAGCCGCTTAAAGTCGCCGGCTCTCCCTGCTCGCCGCACATCTCCTCATAAGCAGCTATCTTACTCAAAAGCTCGTCAATATTCTCAAGTCTTGCCTCCGCTTCCTCCGAACCTTCAGCCTCAAGACTCTTTTCATATCCAGTCTCTTCGATGATCTCTTTCATCAATTCAGAAAGCGACAGATCCTTAACATCTGCCTTGAAATGCTCGATCAGCGCTGTAAAAGACTCAAGCTTTGCCGCCCCACGGCCGATATCAGGTATCAGATCCACACCTCTTAATGCCTCGTAAAACCCAATCTCACGGGAAGCCGCATACTCCTGCACACGATTAATGCTTGTCAGTCCAATTCCCCGTTTCGGTACATTTACAATTCTCCGAACTGCCAGATCATCCTTTCCATTATCTACTGTCTTCAGATAAGCGAGCAGATCCTTAATTTCCCGTCTTGCATAAAAATTAATGCCGCCCACGATCTTATACGGTATATTGGTCGTCACAAGCTTCTCCTCAAAAATACGTGACTGCGCATTGGTTCGGTACAGCACCGCATTACTATTATATGTACAATCTCCCTTATTTACTTGTCCTTTAATATCTGAAATGATATATTCTGCCTCATCATAAGCTGTATCGAACTGACGCAGCTTTAACTTTTCTCCTTCTCCGTTTTCTGTCCAGAGAGATTTTTCTTTTCTCCCATTATTATTACGGATAACTTCGTTGGCAGCATTTAAAATATTCCCTGTAGAACGGTAATTCTGCTCCAACTTTATCACTTTGGCATCCGGGAAGAATTCTTCAAAGTTCAGAATATTTTTAATATTGGCTCCCCGGAACTTATAAATAGACTGATCGTCATCTCCCACAACACAAAGATTGCGGTACTGCGATGCCAGAAGTCTCACCAGTTCAAACTGTACTGTGTTCGTATCCTGGTACTCATCTACCATGATATAGCGAAAACGGTTTTGGTAAGAAGAAAGCACATCCGCCTGCGTCTGAAAAAGCTGCACAGTTTTTACAAGCAAATCGTCAAAATCAAGTGCATTATTGGCGCGGAGCTGCTTTTCATATTCTTCATATACATCTGCAATCTTCTTCTGCAAATAGTCCCCTTCTGCCTGAAGCCGGAACTCCTCAGCGGATACAAGTTCATTCTTCGCATGGGATATCGCTCCAAGAAGCGTCCTTTCACGGAATTGCTTTGTATCAATCTGCAGGAGTTTGCACACATCCTTGATCAATGTCTTCTGGTCATCTGTATCATAGATTGTAAAATTCGTATCATATCCAAGTAATCCGATATGCCTCCTTAAAATACGCACACACATAGAATGGAACGTGCTGACCCACACACTCTCTGAGCCAAAGCCAACAAGCTTATCCACCCTCTCTCTCATTTCTCCCGCTGCCTTATTCGTAAAAGTAATGGCAAGGATATTCCACGGATTGATTCCCTTCTCTTCAATCAAATAAGCAATTCTATGAGTTAAAACTCTTGTCTTCCCAGAGCCTGCCCCCGCAAGAATGAGAAGTGGGCCATCGGTGTAATATACTGCTTCCTGCTGTTTATCGTTTAATGTATCGTAAATCCCCAAAGCTTTTTATCCTTTCATCAATTTTTAATACCTCTATTTTATCATGTCCGGTTTCAGTTGTAAATTAAAAGTCGGCAGGGGTTTGCCCTGCCGATATATTTTTTTCCTACGCACTGATAGAATTTCCTGTATATAATTGATAATACTTTCCTTTTTCATCAATTAGCTGATCATGAGTACCGCGCTCGATAATCCTTCCCTGCTCTAATACCATGATACAGTCTGAGTTGCGCACCGTGGACAGCCTGTGAGCAATGACAAATGTAGTCCTGCCGTTCATGAGCTTATCCATACCGTCCTGCACGATCCGCTCAGTTCTCGTATCAATAGAACTTGTAGCTTCATCAAGAATCAATACCGGCGGATCTGCCACCGCTGCTCTGGCAATGGCAAGGAGCTGCCGCTGCCCCTGACTTAAATTCGCCCCGTCTCCGGTCAGCATCGTATCATATCCATCAGGAAGTCTCTTGATGAATCCGTCAGCATTGGCAAGCTTTGCCGCTGCTATAATCTCATCATCCGTTGCGTCAAGCTTTCCAAATCGTATATTGTCTCTCACTGTTCCCGTAAAAAGATGCGTATCTTGAAGAACGATTCCAAGAGAACGTCTCAGATCCGCTTTTTTTATCTTATTCACATTTATCCCGTCATACCGGATCTTCCCGTCCTGGATATCATAAAATCGGTTGATCAGATTCGTAATGGTTGTCTTTCCTGCTCCGGTAGATCCTACAAAAGCAATCTTCTGTCCCGGCTCGGCAAAAAGCTTCACATCATGAAGGACAATCTTATCATCGTTGTATCCAAAATCTACACCGTCAAATACTACATCTCCTCTTACCTCAACATAATCTACGCTCTTATCTGCCTGATGGATATGTTTCCATGCCCATCGGCCAGTTCGATCGTCACTCTCGATAAGCTTTCCGTTCTCCTCCTTCACATTTACCAGTGTGACATACCCATTGTCCACTTCTTTTTCTTCATCCAGAAGCTTAAAGATACGGTCTGCGCCCGCCATTGCCATGATTACAGCATTAAGCTGCTGGCTGATCTGGTTAATGGGCATACTGAAACTCTTATTAAATGTAAGAAAGCTGGCAAGCCCTCCCAGTGTAAACCCTCCGATACCGTTAAGCGCCAGCACTCCGCCTACGATTGCACATACAACATAGCTTACATTCCCAAGCTGTGCATTGATCGGTCCCAGAAAATTTGCAAATGTATTCGCCTTATCTGCACTGGCAAACAGGCGGTCATTCAGCTCCTTGAACTCCTTCTTACTCTCTTCCTCATGGCAGAAAACCTTCACAACCTTCTGACCGTTCATCATTTCCTCGATATGTCCATTCAGTGCTCCGATATTCGTCTGCTGCTCTATAAAATATTTACCGCTCTGGCCTGTCGCCTGCTTTGTACAAAACAGCATGACACCCACCATGACCAAAGTTACCACAGTCAGAGGGATATTCAGAATAATCATGCTGACAAACACACTGATAATCGTAACTCCGCTGTTGATGATCTGCGGAATACTTTGGCTGATCATCTGACGCAGAGTGTCGATATCATTGGTATAAATAGACATAATATCCCCGTGGGCATGTGTATCAAAATACTTTACAGGAAGTGTCTGCATATGCTCAAACAATTCATTTCTCAATTCTCTCTGTGTCCCCTGCGTGATATTTACCATAATACGGTTATATGCATAGACAGACACAACACCAACCGCATAAAACAGTGCCACCCGCCCGATTGCCTTTGCCAAAGGCGTGAAATCCGGATTTTCCGTCAGAAGAAACGGCGTAATGTATTCGTCAATCAAGTTCTTCATGAACAACGTACCCTGTACATTAGCCAAAACTCCCACGAAAATCAAAATGATAACAACCAGATACCATAACCCATATCTTTGAAATATATATCCAATCAAACGCTTGATGATCTTGCCCGGATTTTTTACCGCCGGCTTCATTCCCCTCATCCTGCCTCTGTGCATCCTGCCGGAAGGCATCTGATTTTCTTTTCTCTCTGCCATCATCTATTCACCTGCCTTTTCATCAAAATCACCGCCGCCTTGTGTCTGCGATTCATAGACCTCGCGGTAGATTTCATTATTTTCAAGAAGTTCCTCATGCGTTCCAAACCCATTCACGCGCCCTTCTTCCATGACTATGATCCGGTCCGCGTCCTGTACACTGGAAATTCTCTGGGCAATGATAAACTTTGTCGTACCGGGGATCTCTTCTCTGAATGCTTTTCGGATCTTTGCATCTGTCGCAGTGTCCACGGCACTGGTACTGTCATCCAATATAAGCACTTTAGGCTTCTTAAGAAGCGCCCTGGCGATACAGAGCCGCTGCTTCTGCCCGCCGGACACATTGCTTCCCCCTTGCTCTATATGCGTATGGTATCCTTCCGGGAATTTTTTAATGAACTCATCCGCACAGGCAAGCCGACAGGCTTCCACACACTCCTCATCCGTAGCTTCTTTGTCTCCCCACTGAAGGTTTTCCATAATACTACCTGAAAAAAGCACATTGTTCTGCAGCACCACAGATACCTGGTTCCTAAGTACCTCCGTATCATAATCCTTTACATTCCGTCCTCCGACTTTCACTGCTCCGCCTGTCACATCATACAGGCGGCTGATCAGATTGATAAGACTTGTCTTGGCACTTCCTGTTCCTCCAATGATTCCGATTGTCTCTCCGGAATTTATTTTCAGATTGATATCTTTTAAAACCGGTTCGGCGCTGTCTTTGTGATAAGCAAAATCCACATGTGAAAATTCCACACTGCCATCTGCAACTTCCATTACCGGGTCCTCCGGATTTTTAAGCGTGCTCGCCTCATCAAGTACCTCTGCAATACGCCTGACACTGGCTGTACTCATAGAAATCATCACAAATACCATAGACAGCATCATCAGGCTCATCAAAATATTCATACAGTAAGCAAGAAGGCTCATCATCTGCCCCGTTGTAAGCTGCGACGATACGATCATCTTAGCCCCCAGCCAACTAATCAGCAAAATACATGTATATACCGTTGTCTGCATCAGAGGTGCATTTACGATGACATTCTTCTCTGCCTTCACGAAGATATCATAAATATTCTGGCTTGCCTTTTTAAATTTGCCTGTCTCATAGTCCTCACGCACATATGCTTTTACCACGCGGATTGCAGACACATTCTCCTGCACAGATGCATTAAGTGCATCATACTTCGGAAATGCCATCATAAAATACTGCGTCGCATGGCGGATAATAAAAAACAACAAGACACCTAAAATCAAGACCGCGATCAGATAAATACTGGCGAGTCTTGCATTGATGGTAAAAGCAATCACCATCGCACATAATAAGCTGGCCGGAGCCCGCATGAACATCCGAAGCGTCATCTGATATGCCATCTGTATATTCGTTACATCCGTAGTAAGTCTTGTTACAAGCCCCGCCGTACTGAATTTGTCAATATTAGCAAAAGAAAATGTCTGGATATTATTAAACATAGCCTCTCTTAAATTCTTTGCAAATCCGGCGGATGCTTTTGCTCCGTAACGCCCTCCTAAAAGTCCGGCAAAAAGCCCCAGAAGCGCCGCCGCTATCATAACCGCTCCTACTTTATAAATATGAGCCATATCCCCTGCATTCACACCGTCGTCTATAATAGATGCCATGAGAAATGGGATTACCATCTCCATCGCTACTTCCAAGATCATATAAACGGGTGTTGCAATCGATGCTCTTTTATATTCCTTTACCTCTTTTAACAGTGTTCTAAGCATTCTGCCCCTCCTTTCATATATTCCGCTTTCTGTTTCCTTAAATTCTCTTTGATCATATCCGTCACCTTGAAAAAGAGTAAAAGCTCTTCCTCACTGATCCCATCTTCCAGCATTGCATCCAACCTCGAAACCAAAACCTCTATACTTTCGTGGCTTTTCTTCCCTTTCTCTGTCAGCATAACTTTTTTAAGTCTCGCATCATGCTCTACAAATTCCCTCTTTACATAACCCTTTTTTTCAAGAATCTGGATAATGTTCGTGACTGTTGATCTCCCGATGGAAAATGTCTTTTCAATATCTTTCTGAAAGATAGCCTGTTCCCTGTTCTCATAAAGATATCGCAAGATCCAGCCATGCATCAATGTAATCTCATCAATCCCTGACGCTCTGACATGATATGTCAACACTTTTGTAATCATATGATTTAACATATGTATCTCTGGCCCAATTGCTTTTATTGTATGCTTCATCTCCATACCTCTTTCTCTAAAAATATGTTCAATACAGAATCATTCATCATCAAACTGTTCATTTTCGAACTATATTTTACTCACGAATCTTAATAATGTCAACCACATTTAAAGATATTTAATATTTTATTTATTTTAACTGTTGTCATCTAGTTTTGAATACTATATAATGTTTGCATTGAGGTGATAATAATATGATCATAGATACCAAGGATATGCTGAAAAGCATACTTACAAGCATTTCACAGATTAATTACGTAGAACCGGGTGATATCCCCAATATTGATCTATATATGGATCAGGTTACTACATTTATGGATGAACATCTCCGTTCCAGCAAGCGCTATGAAGATGACAAAGTCCTGACCAAGACGATGATCAATAATTATGCAAAGAACAATTTGCTTCCGCCCCCGGTAAAAAAGAAGTACTCCAAGGAACATGTTCTTGTAATGATCTTTATCTACTATTTTAAAAATATATTGTCAATCAAGGATATCGAGACCCTTCTGACGCCAATTACGGATAAATACTTCAAACACGACAGCGGCATAGATATAACTTTCATCTACAATGAAGTGATGGAACTGGAAAAATCTCGTATTAATGTTGTCACAAAGGATATCGCAAAGTCATTCAAAAATGCTGCAGAGTGTTTTTCAGATGTTCCTGAAGAAGAACAGGATTATCTGCAGATTTTCGCTTTTATCTGCAGCCTGAGTTTTGATATCTATGTAAAAAAGCTTCTGATGCAGAAGCTCATTGATGAATTTGATACAGACGACAGCCGCAAAGACAGAAAAAAGAAATAGGAAGTAATTCTTATTTCTTTTTTATATCACTATATAAAATTGGATTTGATCACTTATCAATTCTTTCAAATACCATATCATAACCGTCATTCCCATAATTCAGCGAACGGTTCACACGACTGATCGTCGCTGTAGAAGCACCGGTTTTTTCTGCTATCTCAAGATACGTCTTACGCTCTCTTAACATCTTTGCCACTTCAAATCTTTGCGATAAAGAAAGCAACTCATTAATTGTACAGATATCTTCGAAAAATGTATAACATTCTTCTTTATCCTCCAGGCTCAGTATTGCACGAAAGAGATAATCTACTGCCTCAGTCCTAATCTTTTTACTCATATCAGAAATCTCCTTTTGTAACAAATGATTACGGTTACATTTTAACACAGTGAATTTATGAAGTCTATAGCTTTTTACCGATTATGTTTTCTGCTGTGTTTTAGACAGGAGACAAGCTTCTCAAGAGAAGTATTCGCAATCAATTCTTCCGGGAAATGCGTCTCCTCAAGAACCTCCGTAACATACCGGTAATCTCCAATCGATACGTCCACATGTGCATCTGTCCCAAGTACCACCATTGCCTCATATTCTTTACAGTATTCAAGCATCCTTTTTGAGTTCTCTTTCGTATTCTTCCGAAAACCCTCAGGGTTTAAAGAGCCGTTATTCACCTCCAGCAAAGTTCCCGTGTCCTTCGCCGTCTTTACAAATCGTTCATAATCTACCGGAAATCTCCCGTCATCCGGATGTCCGATGATATCCACACAATCCTTTTTCATAACATTCAAGTATGTTTCTGTAATGACTTCTCTTGTCCGCTCTCCATCAAAACACGGCGGATGTATACTCGCAATAGAAATATCCAATTCTTCAACCAAAGACTCCGGCAAATCGATCGTGCCTTCTCTGTCCATAATATTAAGTTCTGCCCCAAAAAGTAGCTGAATCCCATACATTTCTCTCGGGACAACTCTTAGATTCTGGAAATAGTATAATCCAACACTTCCCGGCATCTTCGGTGCATGTTCTGTAATTGCCAGCCCTCTAAAACCCTTTTCAGCCGCCATATGTGCCATCTCCCGAATTGTATTGTATGCATGGCCACTGACAAGAGTATGCGAATGAGTATCAATTTCTATCTTCATAAATAATGCTGCCTCCTCTATACAAAACCCCTGTAAACAGTACGAACATACCATTTACAAGGGTTTTCATCATAATATCAGTCTCTAGTTCCCAGCCATCTGCGCTGCAACTTCCGCTGCAAAGTCTTCTTTCTTCTTCTCAATACCTTCACCTGTCTCAAAGCGGATGAATCTCTTAATACTAAGATTTGCGTCGTTCTCCTTCGCAACCTTCTCCACATACTTTCCTACGGTAAGGTCGCCGTCCTGAACGTATACCTGGTCTAACAGGCACACTTCTTTAAGCTCTTTGTTCAGACGTCCGATGATCATCTTCTCAATGATGTTGTCCGGCTTGTTCGGGTTCTCCTGCTTTGCCTGTGCAAGAAGAATCTCTTTCTCTTTGTCAAGGTAATCCTGGGATACCTCGTCGCGGGATACATACTTCGGCGTCATAGCCGCAATCTGCATCGCTACGTTTCTGAGGCACTTCTTCACCTCATCATTCACTACATCTGTATCAGCATCTACAAGCACGCCGATACGTCCGCCGCCATGGATATAGGATACGATACATCCGTCAGACTCTAACTTCTCGAATCTTCTGATGTTTAAGTTCTCGCCAATCCTTGCAATCTTAGCAACAAGGGCATCCTTCACTGTCTGGGATGAATCTGCAACCCAGCTCTCTGCAAGGAATGCATCCATGTCTGCGGAAGATGTCTCAAGAGCCTGTTTTACAACATTTGCAACAAACTCTTTGAACTCATCGTTCTTCGCCACGAAATCTGTCTCTGAGTTAACTTCTACGATTGCCGCCTTCTTGTCATCAACAACATCAGCCATAACGATACCTTCTGCTGCGATTCTTCCGGCTTTCTTAACTGCCTTCGCCTCACCGTTCTTTCTTAAGAACTCTACGGCCTCGTCCATATTGCCGTTTGTCTCGTTAAGAGCCTTCTTGCAGTCCATCATGCCTGCGCCTGTCATCTCTCTTAACTCTTTTACCATACTAGCTGTAATTGCCATCTTTCTTTCCTCCTAAAATCGCTTCTTACTCTTCTGCAGCCTCTACTTCCTCTGCTGCCTCCTCATAATACGCCTCGTCGTCGCCTGTCATTCCCTGATTAGCCTCTACGACTGCATCAGCCATCTTGGAAACGATAAGTTTAACTGCACGGATTGCGTCATCGTTGCCCGGGATTACATAGTCAAGCTCCTCCGGGTCACAGTTGGTATCAGCGATACCGATAAGAGTAATTCCAAGAGAATGTGCCTCCTGTACACAGATTCTCTCCTTCTTAGGATCAACTACAAAGATAGCGTCCGGAATCTTCTTCATATCTTTGATTCCGCCAAGGTTCTTCTCAAGCTTTTCCCACTCTTTCCTAAGCTGGATAACTTCTTTTTTCGGAAGAACGTCGAAGGTTCCGTCCTCTGACATTCTCTCAATATCCTTAAGACGGGCGATTCTGCTCTTGATCGTCTTAAAGTTTGTCAGCATACCGCCCAACCATCTCTCATTCACATAATACATACCGCAGCGCTCAGCCTCAGTCTTGATTGCATCCTGTGCCTGCTTTTTTGTACCTACAAACAAAATGGTGCCGCCTTCTGCTGCCACATCAGCTACTGCCTGATATGCCTCATCTACCTTTCCTACAGATTTCTGTAAGTCAATGATGTAGATGCCATTCCTCTCTGTATAAATGTACGGAGCCATCTTAGGATTCCATCTTCTTGTCTGATGTCCGAAATGAACACCTGCTTCTAAAAGTTGTTTCATTGAAATAACGCTCATATTATTTCCCTCCACTTGGTTTTACTTCCGCATAGATATAAGCCTTCGAAACTAGTTGAATCATAAACCAGCACCACTCTCGGGCAAACTATACGTGTTTATTGTAACAGAACTATGATAGCACAGTCGTCCACTAATTTCAACACCTTTCAAGAAAATTGCTGCCAAAAAGACAGGCCATCTCTGACCTGCCCTTTAAATCTATATTCACTTACCAGTATCTTCTTACAGCCAGAACAGTTCGATAGTTCGCCGGGGAAGTAATTTTAATCCCTCCTCTGGGATAAGGTGCACTGTTAGATGCATGGACAATTTTATTATTCCCGATATAGATGCCCACATGTCCGCTGTAACAGATCACATCTCCCGGCATCCTGTCTGCGTAGCTTACAGATTTCCCGCCGCTTCGAATTGCGCCTGATGTTCTCGGTGTTGAGATACCAAATTTTTTATGTATCTGCTGAACAAATCCCGAACAATCGATTCCGTTTGTCAGGCTTGTGCCTCCGTACACATATTTATTACCAATATAGTTGCAGCCCATATCCGCAATCTGTTGGCCTAAAGCTGCATTGCCCGGCTTTGCCGCAGGGACGTTATCCGTCTTATCGTCCTGCTTATCACCGTCGTCGTCTTGATCGTCCTTGGCATCATCCTTGCCGCCTTCTTGATCAGTATCATTCTCTGACGGTTTGGATGGCTTCGGCTTAGATTCTTCTTTTTGACCCTCATCTTTCTTATCGTCTGATGTATCCGACGGTTTTGAACTTGCTTGATCATCCTTAGACGCATCGTCTTCTTTCTGCTGTGAGTCTTCCTGTGCCTGTTGTTCTGCCGCAGCCGCCGCTGCTTCTTCGGCTTCCTGCTGCTGTCGCGCTGCCGCTTCGGCTTCCTCCGCAGCTCTCTGTTCTGCTTCGATTCGTCTCAGTTCTTCCGCCGCTGCTTCTTTCGCCTGCACAAGCTGACTGTCAAAATCTTCAATCTGGCTTCTCATCTGAGTCAATGTAGTCTCAAGATTCTCCTTCTGCACTACCATCTCGTCTGACAATGCCTGCATTTCCGCCTGGCCCTCTTCCAGATTATCTTTTAACTCTGCGACTTCATTCTTTGTCTCAACATACTCATCCAGCATCTTACGATCATAGTCGTGTACCTTCTGTACATACTCTGCTTTACTAACCAAGTCTGCATAAGACTCTGCACGAATAAGCGCGGAAAGAAACCCTGCGTTCCCTTCTTCGTACATATACTTAATACGAAGCTTCATATCTTCATACTGCTGCTTTTCTTTTGCCTCTGCATCCTTAAGGTCGGTCTCTGCATCGCCAATTCTCTTTTCCTGTGTCTGCATATCCTTTTGTAATGCATCGTAATCTACAAGAAGGCCTACCAGTTCATTGTTGACATTGTTCGCCTGTGCCTCTGCCTGACTTTTCTTTTGTTCGAGCGACTTTACATCGTCCTGAGGTGTAGCCAGAACAGGCGTCACAATTAAAGAACTCATCACGAACGTCGTAATGAGTGTCTGTAAGAAACGTCTTTTCATATCTTCACCCATCCTATTAATTATACTGTTATCTTGTTATACGCCCCCGCATACTCAAAGACAGGATACTACATTTTTTATTCTTTTTCAATGTTTTTACCCGAATTTCCAAAAAATTCAAAATCAGGCAATAGTTTTTTAATAAAAAATGGACGGTATCACTACCGCCCAAAGTCTACCAATACCTTCTATACCATGCCGCTCCACCGCGAACACTGGAAACACTGGCAATCTTAACAACATCTCCCGTACGCGGCGCATGTATCATCTTGCCGCCTCCTATGTAGATGCCGACATGTCCCGCATAACATACTACATCTCCCGGCTGGGGACTGGAAACACTCTTTCCGCCGCTTCCCTGTGAACCTGATGAATGTCCAAGGCTGATTCCTGCCGCACGATGACAATACATCACAAGACCTGAACAGTCAAATCCGGACGGACTCGCTCCTCCATAAACATACGGCACATTAAGCTGTCCGTAAGCCGCACTGACGATTGCACTCGCTGCAGCAGCTCCGCCTCCTGATGAAGTATCATTATTGCCGCTGTTGTCTTCTCTCGGGGTATCTGTATCATCACTCCTGCTTCCGGATGTCTCATTTCCACTGCTTTCGTCGCCGCTAACTGTACCGCTGTTCCCATTGTTGTCAGACACAGCACCGCCGCCTGCCTGCATCTCTTTTTCTTTGGCCTTGCGCTCCTCTTCCTCGCGACGGGCTCTTTCTTCTTCCTCCGCCTTTCGCGCCGCCTCTGCCACTGCTTCCTGCAACTGCAGATCCAAATCTGCAACTTCTGCACGCTTTGAGACAATCATATCGTTCAGCTCATCTTCTTTTGTCTCATATTCTGTCTGCATACCTTCCATATCTTTTTTTTCTTTTTCAAGCTTCGTCTTAAGAGTTGTAACCTTTTCCTTGGTTTCAATATACTCATTCAACTTCTGCCTGTCATATGCATGAACTTTCTGTACGTATTCCGCCTTATTCATAAGGTCAGAAAAATCCTTTGCACTCATCAGTGCCTCAAGAGCACTTGCATCTCCCTGCTCGTACATATATCTGATACGAAGCTTCATATCTTCATACTGCTGCTTTTCCTGCTCCTTCGCATCACCGAGCTCAACAGTTACCGTATCAATCTCTTTGCTTGTCTTGATCAAGTCTCTCTCAAGCTTGTCTATCTTACCGATAATCTTAGTGAGCTGAGCTTTCAAGGAACTCACTTCTCCCTGTGCAGATTCTTTACTCTTCTTTAGTTCATCCACTGTTGTAGGTGCAGCCGAAACAGGCATAACAATCAATGAACCTGCTATTACAGCGGTCAATACCCTTGTCCCAAATCTTTTCATTATAAAATCATCCTCAAAATATGTATTCTATGGACGCAAAACACCCATATCTGGTATGATTATAACTCTTTCAATTTATTTTTGCAATATCTTTATCACATATTTTATTGTGTTTTTTTGTAACAGTCCTGATACACAATGTCTACTGTATATCCAGATTTGTATATCCCATCAGGCTGATATCCACTTCCCTCGCCACTTCGCGCCCTTCCCGGATTGCCCATACCACCAATGACTGTCCTCGGTGCATATCTCCTGCTGCAAATACATTTTTCACATTTGTACAATATTTCCCTTCCTGCGTCGCTACATTTGTTCTTTCATTTACAGCGACGCCGAAAGCGTCTGTTACATACTTTTCGCTTCCAAGGAAGCCTGCCGCGATCAGGACCAGATCAACTTCCACTGTATATTCGCTTCCGGCAATCTCTGCCATCACCATGCGGCCGCTTTTTTCATCCTTTTTCGGCTCCAGTTTCACTAGTGTCGCCTTACAGACATTATTGTTCTTATCCTTATGAAATTCTTTTACCGTCGTCTGGTATACCCTCGGATCGTGGCCGAACACTGCCGCTGCCTCCTCCTGACCATAATCTGTCTTACAGACTCTCGGCCATTCCGGCCACGGATTCAATTCCGTCCTTTCATCCGGCGCTTTCGGCATCATCTCAAGCTGGAGCACCGATTTTGCCCCATGCCGCATAGAGGTACCCACACAGTCATTCCCTGTATCTCCGCCTCCGATGACCATTACTTTTTTCCCTTTCGCGGATATATAAGTGCCGTCCTTTAGCTTCATATCATTCGCCCAAAGAGCTTTTGTCGTAGATTTCAAAAAGTCCACTGCAAAGCAGATTCCTCCGGCATCTCTTCCTGCTGCTTTAATATCCCTAGGTTTCGATGCCCCGCAGCAAAGAATCACCCTGTCAAACTCTTTTATAATAGAAGAAACCTTTTTCTCTTTTCCCACATTGCAGTTTGTCACAAAAGTAATTCCTTCTTCTTCCATTATCCGAACCTTGCGGTCGATAATCTGTTTTTCCAACTTCATATTCGGGATTCCATAGCGCAAAAGCCCTCCAACCTTATCTTCTCGTTCAAAGACAGTCACACTATGCCCCCTCCGGTTTAACAGGTCTGCTGCCGCTAACCCGGAAGGACCCGAGCCAATGACAGCCACCTTCTTCCCTGTCCGCACCTTTACAGGCTTTGCAGCAGCGTAGCCTTTTTCATAAGCATTTTCAATAATTCCGTATTCATTGGCTTTTGTAGATACCGCATCTCCATTAAGACTGCAGGTACATGCCGCCTCACAGAGCGCCGGACACACTCTGGAAGTAAATTCCGGAAAATTATTTGTCTTTTTCAGCCTGAAATATGCCTCTTCCCAATTGCCATGATAAATCAGGTCATTCCACTCCGGCACCAGATTGTGCAGCGGACAGCCGCTTGTCATTCCCATGATCGTCTGACCGGATTGGCAGAACGGTACACCGCAGGACATACACCGCGCACCCTGGCGCTGCTGCTCTTCTTTCAAAAGAGGTGTGTGAAATTCCTGAAAATGCTTAATTCTTGATTTGGGCATCTCCGCCTTTTTATCCTGCCTTACGTAATCCATAAATCCTGTTGCTTTTCCCATCTCACTCACCTCCTATAATTTTTCTTCCTTTATCTCATAAAATGCTTCTATTTTTGCCTGCTCGCTGCTCATTCCCTGCTCCTCCATCTGAAGGATCCTCGTCATCATCTTTTCATAATCCATCGGTATGATCTTTTTAAACTTCGGCAGATATTCTGTAAAATGGTTTAAAATCTGTTTTCCGACTTCGGAGTCCGTACACGCTGTATGCTCCTCGATCATACTTTTCAGTTCATTCACATCATACTTAGACGTCACCTTCTGTAAAAGCACCATCTGCTTATTCACATTCTGATATAGACTGCTGTCCTCATCCAGCACGTAAGCAACTCCTCCGCTCATTCCTGCCGCAAAGTTTTTCCCGGTCTTTCCTAATATTGCTACACATCCTCCTGTCATGTACTCGCACCCATGATCACCCACACCTTCCACTACAGCCGTTGCACCGGAATTCCGGACCGCAAAACGTTCACCTGCAACACCGTTGACAAACGCTTTGCCGCTTGTAGCTCCATAAAGTGCTACATTTCCGATAATAATGTTCTCATCATGCTTATACTTCACACCCTTCGGAGGATAGACGATCAGTTTGCCGCCGGACAGCCCTTTTCCAAAATAATCATTGCTGTCTCCTACAAGCTCCAATGTAAGTCCTTTGGGTATAAATGCGCCGAAAGACTGCCCTCCTGCACCTTTACACTTCACCGTATAACTGTCCTCATCAAGCCCCTCCGGATACCGCCTTGTAATCTCCGATCCAAAGATTGTCCCGAAAGTCCGATTCGTATTGCTTACATCCACCTCAATACTCTTCTTCTGCTTTTTTTCCAATGCCGGGAGAAGCTTTCTCACAAGAACTTTCTCATCCAAAGTCTTTTCAAGCTCAAAATCAAACACTTTTTTCGGATTGAACGTCATCGGCACTTTTGTTCCCTCATATGGATTGTAAAGGATCTGGGACAGATCCAACGCTGCCGCCCGGTTTGAAAGTGGCTTCTCTTTCACCTTCAAAAGATCCGTCCTTCCTACCAACTCGTCAATCGTGCGGACGCCAAGCCGCGCCATATGCTCTCTCAGATCTTCCGCAATAAATCTCATAAAATTCACCACATATTCCGGCTTTCCTGTAAATCTCTTACGAAGCTTCGGATTCTGAGTGGCTACGCCTACCGGACATGTATCAAGGTTGCAGACCCGCATCATCACACATCCCATCGTAACCAGAGGAGCCGTAGCAAAGCCGAATTCTTCCGCACCGAGAATGGCAGCGATGGCCACATCACGCCCGTTCATCAGCTTACCATCCGTCTCAATTCTCACCCGCTCCCTCAGTCCATTTTGAATCAACGTCTGATGAGTCTCTGCAAGGCCAAGTTCCCACGGAAGCCCGGCATTATGTATAGAGCTTTTCGGCGCTGCGCCTGTCCCACCATCATAGCCAGAGATCAATATCAATCCTGCTCCTGCCTTTGCCACACCGGCAGCCACTGTACCCACACCGGCCTCAGAGACTAGCTTTACGGAAATACGGGCATCTTTATTGGCATTCTTGCAATCATAGATAAGCTGCGCCAAATCTTCAATCGAGTAGATATCATGATGGGGCGGCGGTGATATAAGACTCACTCCAGGTGTAGAATGCCTGGTCTTTGCAATCCAGGGATACACCTTTCCCCCCGGGAGATGGCCGCCCTCACCAGGCTTAGCTCCCTGTGCCATCTTGATCTGAATCTCCCTGGCACTCACAAGATATCTTGATGTAACACCGAAACGCCCGGACGCCACCTGCTTGATGGCAGAGCAGCGATTGGTGCCAAGACGGTCTATCTCCTCTCCGCCCTCTCCACTGTTAGACTTTCCGTGGAGCTGGTTCATAGCAATTGCCAAAGTCTCATGAGCTTCCTTCGAAATCGATCCATAAGACATAGCACCGGTCTTAAACCTAGTAACAATAGCATCCACACTCTCAACTTCGTCAATCGGAACTCCTTTTGAAGGATAATTAAACGCAAGCTGTCCTCTGAGATTAATATGCGCTCCTTCCGCATTCACCATATCCGTGTACTGCTTGAATAATCCGTAGTCCCCCCGTCTTGTCGCCTGCTGGAGCATATGGATCGTCTGTGGGTTATAAAGATGTTTCTCACCGCCGCTCTTAGACTTATGCTGTCCTACACTGTTAAGGGAGAGATCAACTTCAAGACCCAGCGGATCAAACGCTTCAGAATGTTTCGCCACATAGTCTTCTGCAATTTCTTCAATTCCAATACCTCCCACACAGCTTACTGTGTCTGTAAAATATTTCTGTATAAATGTCTCCTTAAGACCAATCGCCTCGAAAATTTTAGCTCCCTGATAGGATTGGATCGTAGAGATCCCCATCTTAGAAGCAATCTTCACGATACCGCCAAGAACCGCATGGTTATAATCATCAACAGCCGCATAGAAATCTTTCTGTAACACATTTGTATCAATCAACTGACGGATAGTCTCATGAGCAAGATACGGATTGACTGCGCAAGCCCCATAGCCTAACAGAGTCGCAAAATGATGTACCTCCCTGGGCTCTCCTGTCTCCAGAATGATTGCTACGGATGTTCTCTTCTTTGTGCGCACCAAATGCTGCTGCAGTCCGGATAATGCAAGCAGGGAAGGCATTGCCACGTGATATTCGTCCACACCTCTGTCAGACAGGATCAATATATTGGCCCCGCCCCGTATTGCACGGTCCACTTCAACAAACAGATAATCTATCGCTTTCTCAAGACCTGAATTTTTATAGTATACGATAGGGATTTCCGCTACTTTAAACCCTTCTGCCTTCATATTTTTAATCTTCAGCAAGTCCGTATTCGTAAGGATCGGATTGTCAACTTTCAGCATCTTGCAGTTTTCCGCCTTTTCCTCCAAAAGATTCCCATCTTCCCCGATATAGACCGTCGTAGAGGTAACTATCTCCTCACGGATCGCATCGATCGGAGGGTTCGTCACCTGCGCAAACAACTGCTTAAAATACCCGAATAGATTCTGGCGCTCACCGGAAAGAACTGCCAAAGGCGCATCGATTCCCATAGCCGCCGTTCCCTCGCTTCCGTTCAGAGCCATATTTAATATTGAAGACTTCACTTCCTCATAAGAATACCCAAAAGCTTTCTGCAGCCTCCTGCACTCTTCTGCTGAGTACGATGGCACACTTTTATTCGGAATCTTTAGATCTTTAAGCTCCAACAGATTACTGTCAAGCCATTCTCCATAAGGCTGACGATCGGCATAGAGTTCTTTTAACTCCTCATCATCGATCACTTTTCCCTTTACCGTATCCACAAGCAGCATTTTCCCCGGATGAAGCCGCTCTTTCACTATTATCTTCGCCGGATCGATATCCAGCACTCCCACCTCTGAGGAGAGAATCAAAGTATCATCATCCGTAATGTAATATCTGGATGGCCGCAGCCCATTTCTGTCAAGTACCGCGCCCATACAGTCCCCGTCGCTGAACAAAATAGATGCAGGGCCGTCCCACGGCTCCATCATCGTCGCATAATACTGATAAAAGTCCTTTTTCTTCTGGGACAGATTCTTTGTATTCGACCACGGCTCCGGAATGGCGATCATAACCGCCAAAGGAAGCTCCATACCACTCATAACCATAAATTCTATAGCATTGTCAAGCATCGCCGAATCGGAACCTGAGATGTTGATTGCCGGAAGAACTTTGTGGAGCTCACCTTTGAGGTATTTGGATTCCATATTCTCCTCTCTCGCCTGCATCTTGTCTGCATTACCCCGGATGGTGTTAATCTCACCATTATGCACAATAAATCGATTCGGATGTGCACGCTCCCAACTAGGGTTCGTATTCGTGCTGAATCTGGAGTGAACCAGCGCAATCGCAGAATCATAATCCGGGCTCTGCAGATCTTCAAAAAAGGAGCGGAGCTGCCCCACTAAAAACATTCCCTTATAAGCAATCGTGCGGCTCGACAATGATGCAACATACGTGTCATCACTGCTCTGTTCGAATACACGGCGCACCACATAAAGCCTCCGGTCAAAATCAATCCCTCTCGCAGCCCTCTTCGGTCTCTCGATAAAACCCTGCATAATGCAAGGCATACACTCCACTGCACGGCTTCCAAGCACTTGCGCTTTCACCGGCACCTCACGCCACCCAAGGAATCTCATTCCTTCCTTTTTTACAATAACTTCAAAGATCTTTTTCGCCTGATTTCGTTTCAGTTCATCCTGAGGAAAGAAAAACATGCCTACGCCATAATCTCTCTCTGAACCTAAAAAGATGCCGAGAGGTTTACAGACCTTAGAGAAAAACTTGTGAGAAATCTGTAACAAGATTCCAACACCGTCTCCTGTCTCACCTTCGGCATCTTTGCCAGCTCTATGTTCTAAGTTTTCAACAATCTTCAAGGCATCTGCCACTGTGCCGTGGGTCTTTTTGCCTTTTACATTCACAATCGCACCGATTCCGCAGTTATCATGCTCGAACTCCGGACGATACAGCCCGAAACGGTGCTCTAACTTCTGTTGTCTCATATCAATAATCCTTTCCTTCAATTTTAAAACTACTATACTACTTTTTTCCTCGTTTGTAAATATCTAAAAATCTGGCAGCTTTCACCGCTGCCAGATTTTAAGTCTACACTGTAATGTCCATTTTTCGCGGTTGTTCTTCAATCCTCTGAATCAATACATACATAGCTGATGCCGCACTGGCGCAGGCGACCGTAATTGTTCCTATCCGAATGGGTTTCGCCGACATCCACTCCATAGCATGAAACTCTGTGAGCACAACCGACAGGATATTAGACACGATATGGGCGAATACAGGCGCTTTCACTGAACCGTATTTCTCATACAGATAGCAGAATGTAAACCCAAGAATAAATCCATAGAGCATCTGCACCATATTCACATGAAGAAATCCGAATACAAAAGACGAGTAAAGCGCTGCTGCCATAAAAGTACCGCCCTGACGTAACCTGCGAAACATCAATCCCCGAAACACCAGCTCCTCACAGATAGGGATCAATATCCCCAAGCACAAAATCTGCATGGGGAAAGGCGCTGCATACAAGGAATTCATCGTATCCTCATACTCTTCACTCACCTTCATCAGCCCGCCAAGCTCGATCAGGTTATTAAGCCCCAGCGTCATAGCCGCCGTCATCACCAGAATAGCCGCATATTTCCAGAGAGATGCTTTCTTATTAGCGGCAAGACCTAAAAGCTTTTCCTTGATCGTGTCCTGATGAAACATGACCAAAAGAATTGGAATCGTCAAAAAGGCTGCGATCCCTTCAATCGGCGTCGCATACCTCATCAGCTCCTCAGCCGCTTCCGCCGCAAGCCCCGCTGACCTTGACGCATCCGGCATATAGATCATCATCGCAAGCATGGACACCCCCATACCGACCCCCCACTTTATAAGTACAGGCCCCCAGATACGAAGAAATCTGTTCTCCGGCTTCTTCACAGAGCCAGAGTTTTCTGTATAATGATATTGTTGCTGCTCCATAACAATCCTCACATAAGTTTAAAATCTCACCGGTATCACGTCTACATCCAGACTCCATAAGAATTTATCCAGATCCTTGTATGAGATGAACACGGTCGCCGTATTCTCAAGAGGATGGATACCTAGGCTCTTGCACCTGCTCAAACTCTTGTCGATAAAAAATTCTACCGCGTGATCCGTGTCATTCATAAGACCAAAAGGAGTGACACTCCCCTGCTTAAGCCCCAGATACTTTTCCAGTCTCTCCTCGGAAGCAAAACTTAAATTCCCGGCACCGAGCTTCTTGCTGAGCGCTTTCAGGTCAACCTTCGTGTTCTCATCCGCCGTCACAAGAAAATGCCGCTTTCCCTTAGAGTCCCGCAAAAACAAGTTCTTACACAGCGTACCCTTCTTCGTAAGCCCCAGCCTGTCCATATCCTCCATGGTGTAGACCGGCTCGTGCTCCACGACTTCATATTTAATCTTCATCTTATCCAGCGCTTCATATACTTTTTTTCTCACATCTTCCATCGCGTATATCTCCTTCCAAACCAACTTTTTTCATTATATTTCATGACGGGTTAAATGTAAAGGAATTTACAGCATTTCTTCCACTGCCGCCTCATATCTGTCTAACCGCTCCGCCTTGCGGATTTTTTTAAGTGTCTTCTCATATCCCGGGAAAGCCTGCCCCAGATAACACCAAAGCTCCTTCATCTTGAACAGTACGTTCTTATCCCCCATACCAAGCGCCCGGTAATCTTCATAGAGTTGAGAGTGAAATCCGCCAAGCTTCGCTGCCTGCGCTTTTTTCTCCTCCGCTTCTCCCTTTATCTGCTCCAAAAGCAGCGGATTCCTAAGGATGCCTCGCCCCATCATGAAAGCATTGACCTTCGGAAAATCCTGTTGGATCTTCTTGCACTTTTCCGGGGTAAAGATATCCCCGTTATAGCAGACCGGAGGGTTGCTGTTCTCCTGCACGTAAGCGAACATCTCGAAGTTGGGTTCGTTTTTATAAAAATCCTTCTGCACCCTGGGATGGACGATCAGCTCTTCAACAGGATACCGGTTATATATCTCAAGGATGCGATAGAACTCCTCCGGCTCGTCTTTACCAAGACGGGTTTTTATAGAGATTCTCACACCCATATTCCCGGCTCCTTCAAACACCGCATCAAGAAAGCGGTCAAGCTCCTCCGGAAATGCCAGGAATCCAGATCCCCTCCCCTTTGACACCACCGTCTTTGACGGACATCCCATATTCAGATTGATCTCCTTGTACCCATACTCTTTTAGCTTTCTGATCGTATTTAAACAATCCTCGGCATGATTGCTCATAATCTGGGGGACCAGATACAGCCCCTCGTTATTCTCCGGCAATATCTCCCGCTTCTCTTTCGCACTGAACCCTCTCTTACTGTGGGGAACAAAAAATGGTGTGAAATACTTGTCCATCGGGGCAAAATGCCTGTGGTACGCATTGCGGAAAATATATGTCGTAATTCCCTCCAACGGGGCAAGATAATATCTGCGCAAAGCTTATGCTCCTCCTTTTTTGTCTCCGAGCGCAAAATAACGGCATCAGCTTTTCCTCGCCGATACCGCTATAAAACCAATGTCAATTCGTGTACTGACTTTAAGCAACCGCAAAGAACGGCTTATACATGTCATTCGCCGTCTGTCCGGACTGTTCCGGCTGCGGATTCGCCGCTGTCACCGTCCTGGTCGTACCGCCGGATACATACACATCACCGCACTCCGGGCAGATATCCGTATGAATCGTTACATTCTGGCTCACTACCCTGCGGTCCTCACGCACTGCCTTCGCCTGCTCTCTGACTACATGCTCCATCTCATGACCCTTCACTGTTGAAGCTGCCTGCTCCGGTGCGATGTGGGATGCTGTCTTAAAGGATACTCCCGGGTCGTCCGAGCCGTCCTGATACTTACGCTCCTTGCAAGTCTGGCATTCTCCCTCCTCGACAGTCTTCATGATACCCTCGATCCCGTTCTCCTCTCCTTCCGGCACCGCCTGCTTAGCTGCCGCATCCTCTGCTCCGTCCGGCACTGTCTGCTTAGCTGCCTGCGCACTCTCCTGTGACGGGTCATACTGCTGGATACGCATACGCACCGCCATCTCCACCGGGTCAGCCCCCTTTCGCATAAAAGGAAGCATCCGCCCGATTCCGCTGGAAGTCTCGTTAGAGACAACCGGAACCGGATCTACCGGCTCCACCGGTACGCCCGGATTCGCCGCACGGCTCACTGCCACTACTTTTCCGGCCTTACCTGCCGCCTGGGCTTGCTCCGCCTGTTCCGCTTTTCCCGCCGCCAAAGCCCCGGCCGTCCCTTCTGTTCCCCGCACTGCATATCGATACGGATTATTGTTAAAATAAAGGCTCTGTGTGTAAATACCACCGATCAAATTTACCACCTCCATGATGTCTGTCCCTGTAAGCATTAGCTTATACTATATCTATTATAAGTGCACCCGACAGAAAAATCAATGAAAAAATGGGAATGTTCTATTTCAACATCTCAAGAATCTCTTCCTTCGGCTTCGCTCCACTCTCACGCTTCACCAGCTCTCCGTTCTTAAACACCATCAGCGTAGGGATAGACAATACTTTATACTGTCTCGCCAATTCTGACTGCTCATCCACATCTACCTTGCAGATCTTCGCATCTGTAACTTCGCCCGCAATCTCTTCGATCACCGGCCCGATCATCTGACACGGTCCGCACCATGTCGCCCAAAAGTCTACCAGCACCGGAACAGATGCCTCCAATACTTCTTCTTTAAAATTCTCCTTTGTCAAATGTAATACAGCCATATTCATCTTCCTTTCATTCAATAAAATTATAGGGAAATACTTAATCCTACTTATTCATCCTTCCCATAAATATCCCTGGTATACACTTTCTCCCTGCAATCCGCAAGTTCTTCCGATTGCCGGTTCGCAATTATCACATCGCAGCGTTCTTTAAATTCTTCAAGGGACACTATACTTTCACATCCCATAAACAACTCCTCATCCAGTCCCGGCTCATAGATTATGATCTTCATCTCTTTTTGCTTCAGACGCTTTATGATGCCAAGAACCGACGACTGTCTGAAATTGTCCGAGTGAATCTTCATCGTCAGTCGATAGATTCCCACCGTGGCCTGCCCTTTTGATTTACCACTTACTCTTTTTAATACCTGCTCCGCCACAAAATCTTTTCTTGTCCTGTTCGACTCCACAATCGCCCCGATGATATTTTCCGGGACATCCTTGTAATTGGCCAGCAATTGTTTGGTATCCTTGGGAAGACAGTATCCTCCGTACCCAAAGGAAGGATTATTGTAATAATCCCCTATACGCGGGTCAAGGCATACTCCCTCGATCATCTGCTTCGTATCCAGCCCTCTCATCTCCGCATAAGTATCCAGCTCATTAAAAAAACTAATGCGAAGCGCCAGATAAGTATTGGCAAAAAGCTTAACAGCCTCCGCCTCGGACGCCCCTGTAATTATCACAGGCACATCCTCCTTTAAGGCTCCCTCCTGCAAAAGCCCGGCAAATACAGCAGCATTTTTCATTGTCTCCCCATTTTTCCGGGGCACTCCCACAATAATCCTTGAAGGGTAATGATTGTCCCTAAGCGCATGTCCCTCCCTCAAAAACTCCGGACTGAACAGTACCCTCTCTGTTCCCAATCTCCGGCTGAGACTTTCCGTATACCCTACCGGAACCGTAGACTTGATGACGATTACCGCATCTTTCGAGACTCGCATCACCTCCTCTGCCGCCTTCTCTACCAAAGACGTATCAAAATAGTTCTTTTGGGCATCATAATCTGTCGGTGTAGCTATGACAGCAAAATGTGCCTCTCTGTAAGCCTCCTCTCCCGCCCTGCCCTCCGGTACTGCTGTCAGATCAAGTCCGCCCTCCGCAAAGGAACGCTCGATATCGGAATCTTTTATGGGCGATATCCCATTATTGATCTGTCTTACCTTCGAAAGATCCGTATCCACCACCGCCACTTCATGATTCCGGGACAATAATACTGCCAAGGACATCCCCACATATCCTGCCCCCGCAATCGCTATCTTCATCTTACCTTCTCCCTGTAAGACCTTAAACCTTTTATATTCTTCAATCTCTCGTTTACTGCAAGTAAAATTGCAAGCCTTCTGCGGACTCTCCGCAGCGTATATTTGAGCTGGTCGCGGTCTGACCGCCTCTCATTGGCCTTACAGAGCAGGAACTCTTCGGCAGACATCATCCGTATCCGTTCCAAATCAGTACATATCCACTCCTCTTCCATATCTTCTTTCCTGCACTCCGTTAATCCAAGATGCTCAAACCCCTCTCTCTGCAGGAAATCATACAACACTTCATAAGAATTAAAAGACGTCTGGATATTCAAGGCCCGGAACATCCCCTTAGCCGCTTTATTGCGAAAACCTTTTTTCACAAGTTCAAATTCCGGTTCCTTCTCAAGCTCCTGCAACGTATACAGATAAGACTCGTAGGGGCAAAAAACAGTCTCGGATGATTTCCCGGTAAGACTGTCCGCATTGTCCGTCCGGTAAAATGCAAGAAATCTGTCAACGAAGGTAATCCTGTCTGCCAAATACAATGCCCTCATGACAAATGCCGTATCATTTGCCTGACGAATCTCCTGGAAGCGCAGATGATGATCTGCAAGGAACTTTCTTCTGAACATCTTATTCCAGACTACGTTTGACCCAAAACTAAAAATCGCATCACACAGATCAAACTTATTAAATGGGTCTTTATCCGGCAAAAGCACCGTCTTTAAGTATCCATTCGTCTCATACACCTTCCCGTCCTGTGTAAATTCACAGACACCGCATACACATATGTCGGCCTGAGTCTTCTGCATCTTCCGGCACATAAGCTCCAAAGCCCTCCGGTCAAACTTATCATCCGCATCCCAGAAGACCACATATTTTCCCCTTACCCTGGAAAGCCCGCGGTTTCTTGCAGAACCTGCATTTATATTCTGCTGTTCCAAAAGTGTGATCCTTGAATCTTTACTCATAAATTCACCGATCACTTCACACGAATTGTCAGTAGAACCATCATTTACACATATAACTTCTATCTCCCGCATACTTTGCGTCAAGACAGATTCCAACATCTGACCAATATATTCTCCTGCATTGTAAACAGGGATGATTACTGATACTTTGATTATTTCTTTATTTTTCATCTTCCTCTTTTTCATGCTGTTCCTTCTCTATAATCAACGAGCATCTGTGCAAATTCTAAAAAACGCGCCTTACTGTTCGTAAGCTGAATCTGACGTTCAAGCTCTTCACCTGTATAATACTCTTCAAAACGCTTAAAAGCATTCTGGCACATCTCCAGGTTATATTGCAGGCTCCGGACGCCAAATTTAGGATAACTAAATCCCATCTCGCCGGAAGATGCATTTACCGAATACAAAAATCCCGATGCCTCCCGCACTACGCCTGCCGGCTGCGGCATCTCTCCGCTTAATATTGCATCATAAAGCTCCTTTGGGAACACTACGATTTGATTCAATCCATTATCTTCCGGTCTGGGCGGTATCACACCGTCTTCGGCCAGTTTCCCTGCCAGCTCGAAAAGCTCTTCTTCATTCATATTCTCAATATCATAATCCCTTGCTATCTGATCCAGCTTTTCTTCTGTCAATGCCGGAAACTTATTTAATATCTCATTCTTTTTCTCTGAAACAAGATATCTGTTCTCAGTATCCTGCACCTTGACTTTTACATTGCATTGAAAATCACCTGCATTCACCGTTTTCTTCCGGCTGTCTCCGCCGCCCGCAGGATACTGCACATTTATAGGATAATTATTTGATTGTACCTTCACCTGACTACGCCCTCCTTATTTTTCTACGTTATATGTATTTGTAGCAAAAATTCTTCTCCCAGTATAGCACAATTCTTGTATTATTTGTAGCATAAAAATAACCTTACAAGTCTCCCTTATTCAAGATTCCTAAGATAATACAGCACACCCCCATACCCATTCATAAGTCCGGGATTTATCTCTTCCTGAGGAAGAAGCTTTACATGATCCGCCACATTATATTGTATTGGCGTATCCCCCATAATCTTAGCCGCCTGATTCAATATCCAGAGATTCCCGCATGTTCCGTGACACAAGCTATAGCTGTCCCGAATCCAATATCCTCTTACTTTTTCATAGGCACATTCCATATCGTTCTTCATACGTTCCTGCCATTCATTTGTACACACATTCTGATAACAGTACATTCTTGACAGTAAAACTCCCGCTGCGCCATGACACCACGCAACTGCCCCCACCGTATCCTTTTCATCTTCCCCGCGGACATCACGCCAGTTATTAGTCCTTGGATCGTACAGTGTATTCTCATAAGCCCATACCTCTTTTGCAAACTCCTGGTACTTTTCCTTCCCAGTCTTATTCCACAGTGCAATCGCAGCCATCAACACACCACTGTTTCCATGTGCCATCCCTGCCATAGGCGGTATTCCCTTTTCTACCTTCCATCCAATACCTGTTTTTTGCTTTATGGCATTATCCATCAACACATCTACTGCCTCTTCCGCCATTTGCAGATAAATGTCCTCTGATGTGACTTCATACAACTTTAAAAGCACCATCGCCGCCCCGGCATTTCCAGAGAGCAAATCATATTTGTCATCCTTTTTTAATAACTTTTCCACAATTTTTGCATGTCGTTTCCCATATTCCAGATATTTATTATCTCCGGTTTTTTGATAAAGCAACAGATATGTATACACGATAGAGCTCTCACCCTCATACGCACCTGTATTTGAAGTATCGAGATTGCTCAAAGATTCACTGCATACATCGGTATAACTAAACAACATGCTTTCCAGTGTATCCGTGATACGTTGAACTTCTTCTCCTTTTTCTGCCTTCTTTAAACTGGAAAATATCAGGAGCATCCCTGCCAGTCCATCATAGAGATACATGTCCATAGGGGAAATGTTCCATGTCTGTTTTCCATAAGCAGACATCTGAACCTTAAACCAGCTTACCTGTGTTCTGTCTTGATTCCAAACTGCGTATTTAAGCAAACGTTCTGTTAACATCGTACATACAAGCTTCCTATTCGCACTCCCCTGCTTTTCGTCGATATCTTTCGCAGGGTAGACCCGGTTTATGCAGCTCTCCACATTTTCCGGCATAAGTGCCAGCGACAATCTGATATATCCACACTGCTTATCCATATCCTCTTCGTTCAAAAAAGAAAGCCTGTCATGCAGGATATCCATGGCCGTTCTTTCAAAATACCATCCGAACTTATCGCCTCTGGAACTATAGAGCGCCGTTCCATTCAGCCGATAGAAATAATAAGGCACATCCCCTTCCAGCAAATCTCTCACTTCACTTTTTATAATGTCCCTTTCCCTTTCCTGTCTTCCATTCCACATCCCCCACAAGAAAATCTCTCTGTCAGCGCCGTCCATAAGCAAAGACGGATGATAAGAACCAGATAAAAGCATTGCATATCTCTGAGTATCCGCCAATAGGAAACGGCTTTTTGTCTCCCTCAATTCCTCAAGAAGAACATGGAACTCGTCTTTTCTGCGGAGTACTTCCTGATATGCTCTGCGAAATTCATCCAAAAGCTTGTCGCTGTATCTCGATGGACTTTGAAACTCACCATTAACCGTTGCCAGATTCTCACTCTTTTCCGACTCCGGGTAACAGTAATCTATATACATTTCAGAAGTACCCTCATTGATGATCCGCGGAACCTTGAATGGATAGATCTGTCCTTCCATCCCGCTGATTCCACTGCTATTGACGCCTCCTCCATCATAATTCCACGAAAAAAACGGCAAAAGCCCGGAGTAAAGAACCGATTGTGCCAACTCATAACATATCTCTTCGTTCGCCGTTACACGTTTTTTATTAAAAGTAATATTGACCAACGTTTCAAGATCTATCAGGACCGGATATTCTCCATGCGCAATCACATTCTCACTGTGCAGATCCTTTGTCCCCAAAAGATATACCAGGAATATCTGAACGCCCAGCCTTTGATAATATCTTCCAAGCTCCTCTTCCGATTCACAAGTCCCATATCTGACAACCGTACTCCAACTATGGGTTTCATAGGATATAAATGGATATTCATACTGTCCAATCCCTGTGATATCAGCAAGTTTCCTTAATATCTTATGATATTTCTTTTCATTTTCCATAGAATGAGGTTTGTAGAGAATCTCTGCTCCATTGTCCAGGCCAATTTTTAACACCTGCTTCCCTTGATTATGTACATCTGAAAAATTACCGCTGATTTTTATAATCTTACATTCTGCTCTGCCGCCTAAAAGCTCTGCTGATATATCCTTTCGATCCTGCCGGAAACACTCTAATATCTCCTCATAATAATCAACCATATGCCCAATCTTTTCTTCTATACATCGGCACAAAACCGGGTAGTGCTCAAATAATTGTTTTATATTATTAGCATCGCCTGCTATATGAGTACAAAAATACTCATATTCTTCTTTTGTATCTGCCCCTTTAAGCATTCCTTTTTGCCTGCACTCACGCAGATTCACAATAAAGCTTCTCATGTAAATACTCTGCAACTGTGCATTCAGATGACTGGCAAAATCACGATATATCTCCTCGGAAAATAATCCTTGTAACCTCTGCCTCTGCAAACGCCTTTTTAATAAAAGTATCGCAAATTCTGTATAAGATATCTTATCACCCTTTTTAACTGCCGATTCGATATACCCCATAAGCATACCGGATAGCTTTTTCGTATCGCCGCATTTTTTCTCATCTGTCCTCACAGTATAAAGCGACTGCCGCAGATACTCTTCAAACTCCGGAAAGCTTTTCAACATATTTTGAAATGTATTCTTTCCGAGCATCTGTCCCCAATACTCTACTCTCTGCCAATCATATTCACTCTCACTATCCGAGATATACTGCCTCTCTGACAAATAACTGCTATCGTATCTCATGCTGTATCCTCCGCTATTTCTTTAAATGATTCGAGGGGCAGAATGTAAATCATTCCGCCCCTCCAGGTCTGTTGATATTAGCAGCAGTAAATTGTCAGAAATGCGCCGCAAAGTCTAGTGCTTGTACTATAGGGCATTGTACTGTCTTCATCAGAAATTAATTTTTTCATTTCTTCCATTTCTTCAAACAAGTTACCTGCACATTCTAAAGTTTCTTTTTTCTGCATATCTGCCGTCCTCCATTCTTAATTATTATATTATGCTTTATCCACATCAAAAAATGTCAGGTTCGTGCTGAATATATGCTCTGACACTTGATGTGACATAATACCTCCATATTCTTGTACTACCCGTTCTGCACTTTTTAAGCCGTATCCGTGAGTACCGTCATTCCGTTTAGAAGTAACCCATCCGACGCTGTCTCTAACCGGCTTCTCCTCAATACTATTGCTGATTTCAATAAAAAGCATCCGATTATGCCTTTCCAACTTTATCCGTATCCAGCGTTCACTGCCCTTCATCCGCTCACAAGCTTCCAGCGCATTATCTAAAAGATTGCCAAACAATGCACATATTTGATTGTCTGTAAAAGGCAATCTTGCAAACTGAACAATTTCAACATCGAATTTTATTCCCAGCTTCTCTGATACGCTGTTTTTCTGGCTCAACAGCATATCTAATGTCTTATTTCCTGACCATACTTCTATATCTTCGCCGAACAGATTATCACTTATTTTCTTTATATATAGCCGAATCTTCTCGCATTCTCCTTCCTGCGCATATCCGTTCAGTATGACCAGATGATTATTAATATCATGGACCAATTCTCTGTTCTTTTCTATTAGCTGTGCCATTTCCTGGTATTTTTGCTCCACCATCTCATCTCTTGAGATCAGAAATGCATGTTCTTTCTGTATTTCCTTATTTTTTAGTAATATCATCCCTGTAAATAATATCGCCGCCACCAATACCGCTAAAGAAAAGCCTGTACTCCCACCGGCCATCTCTAATTCACCTTCTACCATCTTACTCAAAAAATGGTGATAACGTCTTAAGATGACACAAAACACAATACTCCCGGAACTCAAAATCTTCTTATAATCCCGAATATTGATTTCTATAACTTTCCGACGGGCCGCTTCAGAAAAAGTCACAAAAATAATCAGGCGCGAAATAATAAGTATGAAAACCTGCCAAAATGAAGCAGTGAGATAAACCTTATGTTCAAACTGCTGCTGCAAAAACACCATACTGATAAAAGCAAGCAAAAAATCCAACAATGAGACTAATGAAAAATATAATGTCACAAGCCCTATATTTAACACAATCTCTCGTTTTAATATCCAAATGAGACAAATACTTGTCACCGCAATACATATAAAAAAAGCCACATAAGAAAAATATAATATACTTCGATTAGCCGCCAGCATCATGCCTACAACTACAATATTCCCACACTCTATCATTCTTTCTTTTCTATCCAAGCAATCATTTTCCAATACTGTAATAAAAAGAAATTGATAACACAGCCACACTTCAAATAACGCAATGATCACTTGAGCTCCCCAAAGAAGTATTTCTCCCATCATCTCCTCCTGCCGTAATCATGAATCTGCTGCTTCACTTTAGTAAAATAGGATCTGCTGACCGACACTTGCTGGTCACTTCTTAGATATATGATGTGGTTGTTCATTTTGATAATGTGCTTTATATTTACGATATAGCTCCGGTCTACCATGATAAATTCTTCCCCTGGGAGCTGATTCTTTACAGCATCTAATGTAATGCGTTCCCTATAGCGTCCGGTTGTCGTGATATATTCCACATATTTTGATGATTTCAATTTTCTGATAAGTATAATCTCATCACAGTATATAATCCGCCTTTCCGAAATATCATCTTCCGCCGTAGTAGCAACTCGATAACTGCCTCTCTCTGCATTCCGCTTCACGATAAGATGATTCATCACCTTCCAAAGCCTGTCGCTCATCTGATTCTTTAATATATATTGATCCGCATCTATAGAATAACTCTCCACCGCATATTCCGAATAAGAAGTTAGAAACACAAGATACATACCCGGCCATTTCTCCCGCACCATTCTTCCAAGTTCTATCCCATTCATATCCGGCAACCCTATATCTGTCAGCAAAATATCAAACTCATTTCCTAGCATCATTTCATCCAAGAATGCTTCCGCGGTCTCGAACACTGCAGTTTCCAATTCTATATTTGCAGCAATCTTCGCCATAGTCTCCCGAATCATCAACAGCATATCTGGATCATCATCAACAATCGCTATCTTTACCATCCGTCCGTCTCTCCGTCAGTACATAATGCTTATTCTTATTAATATCATAAAATACTGCTTCATCCTGCTTCACAAATAGCTTAAAAGTGTGTTCCCATAACGTCTTCTCTTTCGTCTCCTTTATTACTTTTCCAGAATGGTATACATATTCTCCTTCCTTCTTTTCCTGAACCTTCTCTATAATATCCGACACTACTTCTTCCACTTTCATAGATTGAAGTCGTGAATTCCATTTCCCAAGAAGGTTGCGGACATTCGTCTTATTCAACTTTAATTTTCGATAAAAATATCTGGATTCCGGAAATACCTCTTCTGCCTCTTTTCCCATCCGCTCTAAGACAGCCTGGAATTCCTCTGTCCCGCTCTCAAATGGGAAACCTAACTCAAGATATGCATATATATGCCAAATTGCTTTCTGCAGATATATGTCATCTCCACTTTGATCATAAAAATCCTTAAGCCAGGTAATACTTTTTATCAGTATTCCTTTTTCCGCCTCACCAAAAACATCTACATTATACAGCGCCAGCTTAATCGCTGCTACCTCCACCTCATCATATAACATTGTACTATACCTGCCTTTTCTTTTTATAGTACATTCTAATTTCATATTTGTAAATCTGTTGCATATAAGTAATTTTTCATTTTTTGTAACTATTGTTACAATATATGTATCGAAGGAGGATACCGCTGTATGGAAGTAGGAGAAAGAATCAGATATGTCCGTGAGTCCAAAAACATGACACAAAAAAAGTTAGCTGACTCAATCCATATCTCCCCCAGTTTTATGAACCGGATAGAAAAAGGTTCATCTCAGGTTTCTTTAGATTGTGTATGCAGTATCGCCAAAGTCCTGGAAGTCACTCCGCAGGCCCTTTTGTGCGATATCTTCGTGTACCCTGATGATGACGCATCAATATCCGAAAGAATCAAAATCACCGTCGAAAAATTTCCTCCTGACCGACAGAAGGAATTTCTTGCTGTACTGAATACTCTTGCATCCCATTTGAAATTATTATAACATAATAAACATTTTATATGAGCACCTGACCTCGAACAGTATAAAATTGACCTCGAGTTACATTACTGCATCAAAAATATTATGAACATCCCTTTCACCATTTGCCGCTATCAAAATTCTCTGAGTCCAATTCCGGTATATATACAGAAATCCACCTGACCTTATTCGTTTCTGCATCCATTTCTACAAATACACCTTTATCAGACTCCCACGTTTCCTCAAAATCATCATATACAAACGATGGCTCAATTTCCAACATTTCATCCTCAGTAGTTCCAACTCCTATCCCTTCAAATAACTTCCCTTGATAATTGTCCAATGTCGTTATTCGAAACAGCCTGTCATTCTTAAGATGAAAGAACAGCTCAATACTGTTTTCAATATCATATCGAATCCATTTTCCATTCATTACCATCATCTGGACATTTTCCTGTGACAGCAAACTGCTCAGTTCTTCCCTTGTACTGTATAAATTAATTCCCCCAAGCCCTACAAAAGGCACAATTGGAGCTGTAATATCTAATAACATATTCGCCGCCTCCTTTGAGCCATCCCAGATTTTTCATTAGAACCTGCCACAGACTTTCTATAAAAGAGCATGTTTTAATGCAGCTTCAAATTGGCTCATATTACCATACAAAAATACAATCCCTTCTTTTTCATTCTCTAATGCCAGCTCATAATTCCAATAAATAATTGACGGATTGTCTGATTCATCCTTATAATACAGACAAATATAATCATCATAATCTGTCACTGCAATCGGAATTATGTCATATCCCCAGAAATCATAATACTCTTTCAATGCGTCCTCAATTTCTGCATCCGTCAAAAATTTATTTATGCAGAGCACATCTTCGCCCGCCTGAATCTCTATTCCGGCATAAATTTCTTTAAAATCAGACTGAAATAACGTCTCTGGAAGTTTTATGTTTTGCTTTTTTTCGATGCTTTCTAAAATCATACACTATTTTTACCTCGAATTTCTTCATTTGCTTTGAAATACTATCTGAAAACTGCATTATCACTCTCTCAAATTCAGCTCTTTCTTCATCAATCAGCCATTCATACTCCCGATTCTTCACCAGGGCATTTGACAAAATATCTTTTATATCGTCAATATAGCCAATTAAAGCGTTGATATTTACATCCGATAATTTCTCCAGCAATTCACCCTCATACATATCACCCGCGAAAGGATTTTCCTTCAAATAACCAACCGCCTTTAAGATTGCAATATCTATGAATTCATTTTGCCGAATCATCCTTAAAATATCTGATATTTCCAGTTCGCATATTCTTTTATCTATCAATCGGTTATGCCATTCCTGCAATGGATACATCTCTCCATCTGCGTCAATGTATTCGCATTCGTAAATATCTTTTATCTTTCTATCGGTGTTCATCTCTTAATTCCTTTATACAAACTAAAATCTTTTTTAATCACTCAAATAATACTTTTCCAAATCCGATTTAAGCTGGCTTAACAGTTGAGTCTCAGGTATGTCTGTATAATATAAATCCCCGTCTTCAAGAATTCCTTTTTCTGCATCTTGGACATTATCAGCGCTCTCTATTACAAACGCTGACCATTCTTTTAAAAATGTCAGTCTGCAATAACATTCTTTGTATCTCATAAACTCAATCCCATTTATTGTGACAGGGCTAAATCCAAGATTTATAAAAATATCTTCCATCTTATCAAGAATCACCTTATATTCCATACTTTTCCACTTCTTCTTTTATCTTGTCTATAAAATCTTTCCACATTATCCCTGCCTGCCCATGCAAAAATTAATCCAAAAGGTCATCATCCAAAATCAGTTCTACATCATCCAGATCAATTTCCGTTTCCAAACTGCGTTCCTCAAACCTCTGGATGAACTCACCAAAAGTATTGGCAACCAAATACAGATTATCCCCCAGGACACTGCTATTTCCTTCGTGCATCCAGTAATACACCTTCCATTTGTATTCATCTTTTACACCGATGCAGATAAAATCTCCTCCCCCTGCATCCGCAATTGGCAATAATTGTCCGTTTAGTTCTTCCAAAAACACATCCATATTGCCAACTATATCGCTGCCGTAAAAATAATCCACCGACTGATACCCGCTCTCTGGCGTCAGCGGCGTATTCTCCAAAGCCGTATAGCAGTAATCGGCTTTTATATATCTACTTCCATAGTTCAGCAAGAACTCTTCATATTCTTCAGGCAGCAAAATATTATACTTTTTCTCAAAAGAATAGATGTCATCCATGCTTTTAAACCCTTTTTTCCGTTCCACTTCTACATCCATGATTTTTTTATACATTCGATTTGATTTTCTTCTCATATGGTAAATGATTAGCTCCTTCCGTTCTTGTTTCATGGCTGAATACATAAAATATCCACCCTCCAACCCTCTCTTCTCTTAAAACCTCTACCCTTTCTCCATCTATTTCAAGCTCATATATGTTTGGATTGCAAGACACTCCCACATAAGAAAAATATTTCCGGGCGATTGCATTTGACTCAAAAAACTCTCTTATAGTGCATCGGCAATTCTGTATCTCCTCCCATATTCTGTGTTTTTGCGCTCCGCCAGACAATAGGACAGATACTCTCCATCCCACAAAATTGCCAAAACATACCCGCAGGGATACCCCGACGAACTCCTTTCATAAATAATTTTAATATAGCGAGCCATAACACCGTAAAAATCTGTATGATTCCATGAACCACTACAATATATTTAGGTATCCGTTTTTCCTTTCTGACAGGCAGAACCAAAATAATCTTCAGCCACCCGGGCAAATACATGCCATCATAACACTCACTGCCGTCATACAAAGCTATTATAGATGTTGAAATCATCGTCCAGATATATGTAAAAATGTGTACCATCTTTATGCCTCCTACGCCGTTGCGGCACTGGCAACGCCGTACCTCATCCTTTTCTACTCCACATATACAAACGCACCCATTTTTTCATTGTCCCACATAAAATCCTCTTGTTCCCAAACCTCTTCTTTTACAATGCCTATATTATATATCCCTATTTTTTCAGGTTCCTCATACTCTTTTACCCACTCGCTAAAGAAAATTCTATATTCTTCTTCCGTTGTTATAACCTTATACTTTCCAAAAATATTCAGCTTTTTCTTTCCATGTCTGTTTTGGCTTGCTGAGTCACATCCCCCATCAAATTCTACTAAATCCCCGCTGTAACATTCTATCAGGCTCTCAATCTGTTCATCTAAGTCTTCAGTTTCTAATACTGCCTTTTTTGAAAACATCTCCTTTAATTTTCCTGCGTCTTTTTCCTCAAAGATTTCTATTATCTCTTCCATTCTCTTATCTGAACTTTCTTGCTCCGTCCTGAACCAATTCAGCATATATCTTTCTCTGCTCATGCATCCTTCTAAACAAACAACAAGAGCCAGGAACACTGCCATTCTATAAATTTTTTTCTTCATAAAACAAACTCCATATCAATTCTTATGACATCAGCTTTAACTCTTTTCCCGTCCAGGTATCCGCACTCAAACAATTTCTCTAAATCTATTTCATATTTTTATCACCCTGCTGTGTTTTCTACAGCGTATCTATGTATAAAGATTCCTCCAAATCTTTAGCCCTCATCAGTGCCTTTTCCATCATGTCAATCAAATCTTCCCCTTCACTTGTCACAAAATACATGGAAAGGTTTTTGATTTCTGGACTGATATTATCTCCCCAAGGCGGCTTTGCGTTTAAATCATCTATATCCCAAACAACCTCCGATGGGCGAAATTTCTTCAATGCCTTTTTTATGTTCTTTAGTTCCTTAACTGCGTTTTCAATATGATTTCTTTTTAGTTCACCCTGATACAATTCGTTCATTAAATACGGATATCCGCTCCCCCATTGTCTATTTTCCAAGCGAAAGCAGATTGTTGAAAAGAAAGAATGTAACAGTTCCCCACTCCCAATCTGATACCAATAATATTTCACTTTAAAACCTACTGCCATAAACATCCTCCCATTTCTGTATTGATATAACTGTTGTCTTAAAACTAATCTCCTATTGCAAATATTTTCTGTTTGCACTCCAAAGCCCTGAGCAATATCTCTTCTAAATCTCCGAATATATCTTTTGCATTTTCTCCTTCATCATAAGCATCTAATATATCATTCTTCTTAAGGCTGCCGCATATGTTTATCATCTTCTCTATTTGTTCCGCATCCAATTCCGTATCACCATATGGGTCTATTTCATATATAGATTTAACATCAACATCAAACAAATGCCTGTTTTTATGTAAAAAATCCTGTAATTCTGCTTCCAGTCCAACACTTTCACTATAATCAATCTTACCCTGCGTTTCTGCCCTATAAAACTCTAAGCCCATAAATGTTCATCCATTTCATCTAAAAATTTTTCAGTATCAAAATGAGACTCTATTAAATTCTCTAAAAACTTCTTGCCTACTTCCATATCATTCTCATATACAATCACCTTTGCGCCTGCCCCTTGCAATAAGCCTATAACTTCATTCATCTTTATCATCCCATCTATATCCGTCGAATCACAAGACAAGACATATGTATTATCGCAAAGTTTCTCTTTAATCTCAGCTATGCTTTTATTCGCAGCTCTTTTTATAATAGAAACGTACTTAACTTCGTTTTTATCCTTTGTTACTTTGATATTTATCTCAGACATACATCTATCATCTCCATTCTTTATAGATTTCGCACCTTTTATTCCGCCATGATATTCACTGAATCAATAATCCTTTTAAATTCTTCTTTAATTTTTTCCTGTTCTTCTTTGGAAAGTATTGAATCATTTAATTCAGATAATATCTCAAGCATCCCTTCCCCATCTTGATATAAATGAGAATATATAGCTGTTGTTTTACTTTTTCCGTATATTTGAATTCTTAATGGCGTTTCACATACTTTTTTATAATTCCCAGTTATCTCTGTCAATTTTCCATTTTATCCTGATTTTCTTTTATCATTTCTTTAACAGCATCCATAAACCAATCCCAAAAACAATCATACTCTTTTCTCTGTTCATATCCAGCACTGGCAAAATCATGGATAATCTGCACTTTGCCACCCTTTTCCACCTCAAAACATGCTATATCATCATTATCATCTCTTCTGGCAAAAGGTATTAAATGCCTTTCAGGATATCTGTCCTGCAATCCCCTAATTCTAATTTTCACTTGTTCCTCAGTCATCAAATACCATAAATCAAAATCCACTAAATTCAAATCCACAATTTTCAAAAATTCTTTCGGGTAATTATAATTCTCATATACATCTTGAACATCAAATACTTCCATTTTTCTCCATTCCTCTCTGCCTTATATTAATAGTATAACAGTTCTTTGCATATGAAACAATCCAAACTGAAATTAAGACCATTTTATCACTTTCACCAAAAAAGCATCTGGATAATTATTTTCCAAATGCTTTTTAATTCTTCATCATATTTTACTGTTAAAATATTCTTGCGTAACTTGCAACTGTTTCTTCAATATTTCCCTCCACATATGAGGACGAATTTCTCCTGAACCTTTTGAAACTTTTGTCAATTTGATATTTCCATCATCATCTATTTTCCGATAGAAATAATGGTCTGTATCTTTATACAGTTTCCATCCGTCCCTATCGCAAAACCTCTTTAGTTCTTTCCATCTTGGCATTGTAACATATCTCCTATCTTTTCTGGATTATCTATAATCAATGCCTTAAAAATATATGGGATATGTTTCTTTCTATTAGGACTATGAGAATACATTTCATATTCATTATAATATTCCAAAGCATATTCTAATATTGCCTTACCCATATTTAGACGTGCATCCTGCTCATCTTTACCATTTTCGACAAGATCAATTTCATTAAGAGATAAGGTGACAGAATCATCACTTTCAATATATTTTGTAACAGTATAATGGTACTTTTCTAAAAAAATAGTTATTGTTTCCAAGTTAGAAAACCACATCTTATCCCTTGTACGCTTTATAAATTTAGGCTTTTCATGAATAACACTATCGCAAACTGTGCTCCATTCTTTTCTTACAGTTGTAGCTTGTTCCATCAACATATTCATCATCTCCTTTAATACCTCCATCATAGCAAAAAGTGTACATAGTGTCAATAGTGTACACTTTATTATATGACGTTTATTTAATTTATATGTACCTCAACTTTCCTAATTGCTCCTTCTGCCATACTTCCCATTTTCATATTGTTTGTCATTTACACAACATCCAATATTTCTTTAACGGCATATAACACTTCATCGTTCCATCTGACTCTCCACCTCTTCATATGTTTTGAAATATATTGCAGAATCCATGCATAGTTCGCCATAATCCCTATCCCTCTGCCTAAATCTTCATCCTCTGATATAAGATGCTTTTCCCCATGGCAATCCACAAAATAAATCCTGTATGCACTATCTTTTAGAAGACATATTGCATTTCTGCTAATTGCGTTAATAGAAAAATATTTGGAATCAATATATTTCAATACAACCTTTTTCAAATAGAGCAAATCGCTTTCATCACTTTCATCTATTTCCAAAAGCTCATTTGGTACAGGAACAAGTTCTCCGTCAAAAAGAGCTAAAATGCCTAAAAATAAATATGCCTGTTTTTCCTCGTGGAATGTTGCGGTTTCTTCCTCTTTTCCCCTTACTACCCTAAAAATGTGAAATTGTTTCCTTTCCTGCTGCATCTTATAATATATTTCTGGATCAATTGTAGAATCATCTATGTAAAAATAAATACGCAATTCATTTAGAGCGATTTCCTGAATAAACATATTTTCATTCATACGTTTCAATTGATTTATATGATTCATCTTTCTTTTCCCCCACTGCTGGCATTGCCGACTCCTTCACAGCAATCTTACTTCTATGTCATCCTCATACACCGTCACCTTTACGCCGCCCCTTGCAATAACCCTATAAATCATTCCGTCATCGACAAGAGCAGCTTTCCTTTTTCTCTGCATTCTTTCCACTCTTCAGCATCTCGCAGCGCCTCTTCTGTCCACAGCTCTTTTCATCTATTTCCTTCTCCATGATTCTCATCCCCCGATTCGACCCGTCCAGCAATGACGGATTTTCCACTGACCGATTAGTATCCGCCCTTCACTACTTCCTTTCCTGTATATTTTCCATCCGGAAACTTTCTGACAAAACCACATGTTGGAAAATCCGGATAATCAAATTCCCATAAAGTTCCGCACACATTACATTTATACCATTTATCTGCATACCATTTCATTTTATCAAAACAATTTCTTTTCCATACATAAAATGGTTCCTTTACTTTTGTTTCTGAAAATATGCCTTGTTCTACCTGATCTTCAAAAAAATGTTTCAGCTCCTCGAATAACTTTATGGAATTAACTTCCACTCCTATCCTTTCACAGCAATCGCATTGTTTCATTATGAACCACCCTTTTACTTTTGAAATATATATCAGATTTCCTCCTCACGGCAATGCTCCTCTTTTATTCTCCCTAGTGTACTGTATCGTTGATAAGTAGCCAAATATTGCTGGCTTGTCAAGCCGTT
>CAJUMF010000033.1 GCA_910586965.1 uncultured Dorea sp.
ATTCAGGCGTGAGCAAATCCCATTCGCGAAGCGAATTTTAAATGGATTTGCGAAGGTTGCTGTGAACGGAGTGAACAGTAACAACATTTGCTGCCAACAAACCAATAACCAACGTAGATATTGCAAGGCCTGTGTAAAAGCAGTATACTTTCTATAAAGAAAAGAACATGCCTGCAAATTATCTTTGTAAAATGGTAAGCCAGACACTTTGCAGGCGGAAAGGATTAAAAGATATGAAAAAGATATGGAAAAATTCAATGGCGTCTCTGTTCATATGTGCTTTAACGTTTTGTAATGGTACTTTTGTGGTAAATGCCGAAGAAAGTGAGACGGATGCGACGAATGCCTACGCAATCGAACAAGCAGCGGAATCCGGGGAAGAAGAAATCCTGGAGCAGGCATCTGGCGAAGAAGAGGTCCCGGGGCAGGCATCTGGCGAAGAAGAGATCCTGGGGCAGGCATTCGGCGAGGAAGACTACAAATTAGTTGTACGGGATATTTATGCGCATCCCGGTGATACGATTCCAATCAGTGATTTTGTGTCGCAGGTGTATGGCATCAAACAGGAGACGCCGGGAGGATTATATGAGATTACTTTCCCGGTAGACTTTAGATTTTCCGCAGCTCAGAGCAATGGTTTCACTCTGAATCCGGACAAAACAATGCTGACTGTTGATCCAAATATAATGGATAATGTCAAAGGCGGCGAATATGTGAATACTGTCAGGGTAGAATGTTATAGAACCTCCGGAGACGGCAGCGTTCTGGTAGAAGGCGAACCGCAGCTTCGGATACATTCCGTTTATGGTGAGTGGGAAGATGTAAGCGCCGCAACAGTATTTACCCCTGCAAAGCAGACAAGGAAATGTACCATGTGCGGGAAAAGACAGGAGCGTATTGGAAGTAAGTTAACAGCAACAATTACTCCAAACGTATCAACAATACCTCTTAAGACCAAACAGTCCACAAAAAAATTCTGTGTAACACTTACGGCAGGTGACTCCGTGGCTGCATGGACTACAAGCAACGGAAAAGTTGCAACGGTATCCGGCACTGCTGATGGAAGTTGTACGATTAAAGCGGGCAAGAAACCCGGAACTGCCAAAATCACGATCCGCACAAAAGCCGGAGCAGTCAAAGCGGTCAAAGTAAAGGTACAAAAAGGAGCGGTAAAAACAAGTGCAATAAAGCAAGTGCCAAAAAAAATCACGCTCAAGAAAGGGGAGACATATAAGCTGTCGCCGTCTCTTCAGCCAATTACCAGTTCTGATAAGGCAAAATATTCCTCTTCCAATAAAAAAATTGCATCTGTAAGCAACAAGGGTGTGATCAAAGGAAAGAAGTCTGGGAAAACAAAGATTACGGTAAAAGCAGGCAAGAAAAAAGTCATCTGCACCGTAAGGGTAAAAAAGAGTAAATAAAAAGAAGATATCCGTCCCATATACCCGCTAAAGGTATATAGGACGGATGAATAATATAAATACAGAATATCGTTAAACAGGCTTTACGCTTCCCCGTAGTTCAAGATTTCCCACTCATCCTTGCTATTTTTTCGCCCTAAGATCCATTGAAAATCACAATCACTATCCGGTGTAAAACCTTCTCTGTCAGATTCCAATCCTGTTGTAAAATGACTTATATATACTACAATTTCATAATCTTTATATTCATTTTTTTCTTTCTTGTTATACTCCACGCACGATAAACATCTATTATTAACAAGCTAAACATTGCGATTAAAACAACAACCAATGCAAAAAAAATGCCGGAAATCATCTCACCTCCTCTTTTCCAAAAACCAACAATTACTAATTGCACTAACAATAATGCAGGCAAAACAATTCTTTTTATACACCATTCATCACTGCTGTCCGTGACCAACATGCTGAACATAACACTCAAATCAATAGTCAGTGCCGAATACGTATCGGAAGCCATCTCCCCTCCCTTTTTCCAGAAAACAATAATAATTAACTGTATTAAAAATAAAATCAACACAGTAACTCTCCTTAATAAAATCTTGTCACTATTCATAGCCCCCCTCCCTTCATAATCCACTTCATCAATTATTTCTTCTCCGGTATTTTCATAAGAGGATGCCTCTGCACTAATATACGGAACATTTGCTTTACATAATATGCTGTTTGCTTGCTAGTTTTGCCCTTGTAATTACAACCGACCACTCTTTATCTACGATAATAATCGCTATTTCTTTCAAATAATAATCTTTCTTCATTAACACCCCATTGATTATCAACATCACTGTCTTTAAGAGCCTCCAATAAAATCAACACATCTCCAACGCCTATCGGCACAAGCAGTAGACAGAAAATAAAATATCCAGTACCTCTTCCCACATCATGAAAACGCTTTACTGTTAGTAAAGAAAGATAAATAAAAGTTAAGGCTATCACACCTCCAATTAACATATTCATCACATTAGGATCATAATTTGGATAATATCCTACCATAAGCCAGACAACACCTGAGGTTATAATGTTACATATTAGCCATGCCGTCCAAAAATATGTTCTTCTGATTCTTTTCACTCTGAAATCTAATGGTTTCATATCACATTTCCTCCAAACTATTTCACCCTGATTTTAAAACGGAGATTATGCACCAACAAGAACTATTGCCTGAACAAAAAACATTCTAAATAATACATAATCTCCGTTTAAACAGTGACACTTGTTCGTTATGCCGGCACAGCCATTACACTTCGCCATAATTCAGGATCTCCCACTCATCCTTATTGTTTTTTCGCCCTAAAATCCATTGAAAATCACTATCACTATCCGGTGTAAAACCTTCTCTGTCAGACTCCAGGCCTGTTGTAAAATGACTTACATACGCCACAATTTCATAACCTTTATATTTATCATCTGCCTCATCACTCTGCTGGTATTGCTGCGTCAATTCCTCGGAATATTGCAAGGTATGAAGCTCACAATCCGGAAAATCTTTGAACTTTTTAAGTATCGTATCCACCGCCGCTTCTAATTCATGCTGGGTAAATGTTTCGCTCTCCCCGTATTCAATCTCCGCATTATCTATCTCGCCTTTGGAAACACAACCAGTGGTAAGCAAACTTACACAAAACACAATTATATATCGACAAATGCTTTTCATCCGATTTCCTCCTCCTTTAACCGGCAATGAGGCTCTCAATGTGAAATAAATGCTGCAATTGTTTTATATAAAATTCTTACATTGCTCACCAAAATATATAATCCGCAAAAAGAAATTAACGGCAACACTTTTGACGCTGTCACATATTCTAAATACACGGTTCTGAAAAATAATAAAAAACTACACAAAACCAGTACTATTTCATCACTTAATTTTCTATATTTACCCATATTCCATCCTCCGTATTATCCCATTTGCTTTACATAATATGCTGTTTGTTTGCTAGTTTTGCCCTTATAATTATTTCTGGAATACCAAGTATAATTATATTTCGTTACATATAAATTTGCAGCGGGAATATAACCAGCACTTCTTTGCTTTTTATGATAGTATTTTTTTGCCTTATATGACAGCCCCTTAGTCTGCGGATCCTGAGATTTAACAATCGTGTACAAAGATTGATAAATTATAGATGACACCCCACCTATAACCGGAGTTAAAATCGTATAAAAAACAGAAACTGCTATGGATTTAATAGCTTTTCCCAGAGAAACGTTTGCATTTTTAGTGCTCCCTGCACTAACTGTATAATCTGCTGCTTTTCCATATGGTGGGTTTTTTTTCCAATAACTCGTTGATACTAACGGCATTATTCCCCCGTTTAAATCCCATTCATTATTTTCGTATTTTATTTCCACTTGATTATCATCTAATATCATTTTTCCATTAGAATAGATATCCAAATAATTTTCTATATCATTTTGTCTGCACAAAATAGAAACTTTTTTATCTGTCTTGGCTTCTAATGAAATCTCATTCTCTATTCCTTCAATTGTAACATGAAAAACCCATCCATCTTTTTTACTTATGCTACTAAGTGTACCACTAATCAAACCCATATGTGATGCTAGAATAGAATACTCTTTATATATTTCATTCAGCTCGTCCGCCGAAACATCTTCTTGTACTTTTTCTTTTAACGCTATTTTTGACAAACTATAATTTTCATCCGTTTGTGCAAGACTTATACCGGACGGAACGAACGCCATACAGATAGCCATCAACAATGCTGTTATTTTTTTCATATTATTTTTCATAATTAATCTCCTTTCAATCGTTTCTACAGTATTTTCTCCTATAAACGCCTTTTACACTCTACCTGATCAAATCATTTCTCTTCACCCTTTCTTCACTGTCGAATACGTTATCTTTGTTTCGCAGCTCTTTCCTTTATATGCCTTGAAAGTAGCTTTTACCCTGTAAGAACATCCGCTGACAACACTTTTTGTTTTTTTAAGACTAGTCTTATTCGTATTCGTTGCCGCTGTCCATGTCTTGACGTTTGTCCATGAACTTCCAACCTTTTTTTGCAAAGTAGCTGTGATAGATGTTTTTGTTACATCTCGAGAGCCTGCAATATAACAATAGATTGTTGCAACATGTGAACTGCTAATTGATAATTTATTATTCTGTTTAGCAGTGTTAAGTGTCATAATTGAAACTTCAGAATCTCGTTCATTTGTCTGCAATTCTTTCACGCTGCTTTCTTCAAAAGCAAGGGCTTTTATATCGGCCCCTCCCATTATCCCTATCATCAGTACAACTGCAATTACTTTTTTCCACATAACAATAGCCCTCCTTTTTATGTCTTTACTATATAAACGAATCCGAAGGGCTATTTGTGACACTTTTCTTTAATTTTTTTATTTTTCTTTATATTTTTTGCTGTTGATAATAGAATCTGCCATTTTCAACAACTCGTTGACATCAATATACCCTATAATATTGTAATACGTATCTGCATCCGTCCAATACACATAACCCATGTCCTTATTTTCAAAATATTCAACATTCTCCCCGCCAATATCTTTCGTTTTGATAATTGCTCCTTCCGTATCCAGGCCGACAGTCAGACCGTCTGCCGTACTTTCCTCGTATATAATCTCCGTATCTATTCCTTGCTTTTCATTTTGATAATAGATATGCACAACATCTCCCATGTCTTCCCTGTCGTACTCACGATACCCTTCCGGCAGATAACCCGGCTCTATCAGCACAAACTCCGCTGCTGCCCCTTCTTCCAGGTCATACTTATATTCTGTCCAGTCCGCGTGTATCTTTTTGATAAATCGGATAAACTCCTCTCTTGTGGCCTCCACGCTCATACATGCGATAAAAGATACAGAGAGAAAAACAAGAAATACCGCAGCAGCATGTTTCAACAATTTTATCATCCTCTTCCTTCTTTCCATCCGGTTTGCCTTATCTGCCAAACCTCTCATCTCTTCCCGGAATCGCTTAGAAGGTACGTATTCTTCCTCGACCGCCCTCTTTTCAAGCGCGGCAATCCACTTCTCCTCTGCCCGGGGCATATGTTCATACAGCAGTACATCCAGTTTATCTTCTGCAATTTGTATTTTCATCAGTATCGTATCCCCCTTTCTTTCAATATCTGACCCAATTTCTCTTTCCCTCTCTTCGCCCGCGCCCGTACGTTCTCCTTTGTAATACCAAGGAATTTTGCAATCTCCTCATCCGAATATCCCAGACTGTAACGCAGGCGAAGAACCGCCGCATAATTCACCGGGAGACTGTTGATACAGTCCTCCACCTCATTTCCCTCTTCAAACTCCTGCGTATACTGCGAATACACTTCCCACTCATTCATCTCCGTCAACTTTTCACGCCTCATCTTCCTGTAACAGTCAATCGCCGTATGCTCCGCGACAGTTATAACAAAGCCTTTCGTCTTCTGTGAATCGATATCTCCAATCTCGTCCAGATGGTCAATTATCTTGAACAATGCCTGAGACACCGCATCCTCCGACTGATCCCTGTCCTTTAGAATCCCAAGAGCTGCATAATACATGATTTCTTTATATTTCCTGTATAATTCTTCGAATTTTGATTTCTCCTCCGGCGTATCAATCGCCGCCATATATAAAAACATATCGTACATCCTTATTATATAAACGAATCCAAACTACTATTTGTGACACTTATCCGTAAAATTTTTTAAAAATCTTCTCCCCCCACATACCCCCAGTCCTTCCTGCAAAGATAAGGCACCATCTTCTCCTCAAAGGTCTGCACCGCCTTAAGCGCCGCCTCATTGGGATACTTATGTTTAATCTCATAGGTAATCCGCTCCGGCGGCTGCACCGGGTTGCCAATCTCGCTCACATACACCTGCCGGAGTGTCTTTAACCTGTCCACCACGGATATGGGCGCAATCACCCACATTCGCTCATCGGACATCATATGGAGCAAAAGCTCGAAAGTATCCACCTCTATCCGCGGACGCTCACCCTTGCTCACCCACTGGTCATGCCAGATCTGGTAGTTCGCCTCCCAACTGGTGAAAATCTCCCACTCCTTATTCAGTTCATCCGTATGTATCACCGGTTTCTTAAGCTCCGTTGCCGCCGACTGCACGATGAACATTTTCTCCCTGAGCACCGGACGCGCGATGATGTTTTTAAACTGCAGATGATGGTACACGAACCCCAGGTCAATCTCATGGTTCTCCAAAAGCCCGTAAAGCTCATAGGAATAATGGGTCTTTATATGAAGGTTCATGATATGCTCTTCTTCGCCCAGCATCTCGCTGTACAGGTCAAAAAATATAGCGCTGTTGAGCGTATCCGTACACCCAATGGTCAGATACAGCTTTTCGTGGCTGTCCTTCAAAAGCTGCATCTCCCGCCAGATAGACAGCCACCGCTCCGCGATAGGGATAAATTCCTCCCCCTGGGAGGTCAGCTCAATCTGCTTATAGCCTTTCTTCCTCGTAATCAGCTTAACCTTAAGTTCCTCCTCCAAAAGTTTCAGCCGGTGGCTCACTGTCGGCTGCGACAGAAAAAGATTGTCGGCAGTCTTCGTAATATTTTTCGTCTTCACAATCATTAAAAAAGTCTCGATATCCGCAAGATTCACAATATTTCCTCCTCTCAGCACAATTCTAAATATAAAATATATTAATATTATACAGCGCAATTATTCATTTTTCAATTTCTACTTTCCATGCTATGATGATAACAGAAGAAAAGAAAGTTACTATGAGCGGCTCTCCGGCCATAAATAGCAACACATACTCTGTACGGACAAGGAGGATTTAACAAGATGAATAACGAAGAAAAAGGAATCTTATTTTCAGATGAATACCAGAAAAGCTTAAAGGCACAGTTCTGCTATGCCGACTCGGACCCGGAACATGGGGAGCGTCTTTTTTTTGAAAATTCCGGCGGCTCATTAAGACTTCGCAGAGCAGTGGAAGTAAAAGCACAGATTGAAGAGTTCCCGGACTGCCCGGAGCGGGTAAGGGGCAGAGGTTACGAGCTTTCCCACTATGTGGCAGACGGCACAAAGGACATCTTAGAGACCGTGTTCGGCGCAAAGAGCGGCGGCCTGCTGACGGAGCTTTCCGCATCCCAGACCATGTTCCAGGCTGTAGGCACCATCATGACCAATGTAAAATGGGGAACTAACGCAGTCACCTCCTCCCTTGAGCACCCTTCCGCCCACGACGCGGTTGAATTCTACTGCACCCAGACCGGACGTGAATTCCGTGTCGTTCCCGCCAACAAGGCAACCGGCGGGCTTGACGTAGACGAAGTGATGAAATATGTGGACAAAGATACGGTTCTCTTAAGCATCATGGCAGCATCCAACATTTCCGGAAATATTATGGACATCAAGGAAATCGCCCGCCGCGCAAAAGAAATCAATCCGGAAATCTACATTGTAAGCGACGCGGTGCAACATGCGCCCCACGCTGCCATCGACGTAGAAGACTGGGGTGTGGATGTTTCAAACTTTGCGCCATATAAATTCTTCGGCATCCGCGGCTGCGGCTACTGCTATGTATCCGACCGGGTATGCGCGCTGCCCCACCACAAGCTGATTCACAAGGACGACCATGTGTGGGCGCTTGGCACTCCTACCCCGGCAAACTTCGCAGCTATGATGGCAGTTATCGACTATGTATGCGAAATCGGCGCACATTTTACCGACAGCACTGACCGGCGCACTTTATATGTAGAAGGTATGCACCGCATCCATCTGCAGGAGCGCGCACTTCTCTACCGCCTGCTGGAAGGGACAGACGAAGTTCCGGGGCTCAGACATATCGACAAAGCAGAAGTCTATGTGGATATGGAAGACCTTACCTATAAAGACCTGATTGTAGCTATGGGAATCAAGGGCATCGAATTTGCCGAGCTCTCCCAGAAATACTTAGAGCACGGCATCACAGTATTCGAGCGGCTGAATACAAGCCCATACTCCAAGAGAATCGTGGAATCTTTGGGACTTAAAGGCGCAATCCGCGTATCTCCGCTCCACTGCCACGGAACGGATGATATCGACAAGTTCCTCAAAGCCACAAAAGAAATCGCAGACACCGTTTAGTTTCCCCTTATAAGCTCTTCTATTAATATAGAAGAAACTGCTGCCTTCCGTTTTCGTCTGAAAATGAAAACGGAAGGCAGATTTGTACTTGATTCTGAACAAATGACACGTTATACTACTAAAGATATCAATCCAGTCACATGATAAATTTGTATAGGCAATTGCGAAACTCGAATTTCCAGCGTCGAATCGTGCAGCCTGTATATTCCAACGCAGACACACTCCCGCTCCAAGTTTACCGCAACGGTACATAAACTGCCAAAATACGGCAGCAAAGTACCGGCGGTAACCTAAGGTCTGCTTATGGAATATACAGGCTGCACGATGACCCCCGGTTAACACCTGAGTTTCGCAATCGTCAGGATAAATGTATAAAAAAAGGAGAACAATGTATGAAACTGACTATACTCGGAACCGGAAATGCCGCCGTATCGGAATGTTACAACACCTGCTTTGCCCTTTCTGACGGAAACTCACATTTCCTTATCGATGCCGGCGGCGGCAATCGGATTTTAAAAGTGCTTAAAGATACCGGAATCGACATCTGTGATATCCATGATATATTTGTAACCCACGAACATGTAGACCATGTGCTGGGCATCATCTGGCTCATCCGTATCATCGGCCAGCGCATGAATCAGGGGAAATACGACGGAGAACTCCGTCTCTACTGTCACGAAGAGCTTTCCGAAAAAATCCAGGCTATCGCAAATATGACCATCCAGCAGAAAGTGTGCAAGCATATGGGCGGCCGGATTCGTTTTGACATCATAAAAACAGGTGATTCCCGCCAAATCCTCGGCTGCCCGGCGACCTTTTTCGATATCGCCTCCACCAAGGCAAAACAGTTCGGATTCACCATGCAGCTTGATAACGGCAAGAAATTCACCTGCGTCGGGGACGAGCCTTACAATGCGGTGAACCATCATTATGTGACCGGCAGCGACTGGCTCCTCCACGAGGCTTTCTGCCTGTTCGGCGAGGCCGACAAGTTCAAGCCTTACGAGAAACATCACAGCACTGTAAAAGAGGCGTGCCAGCTCGCCGAAAGCCTGAAAATCCCCAACCTCCTTCTCTATCACACAGAAGAGACGCATCTTGCGGAGCGCAAACGCCTCTATACGGAGGAGGGAAAGCAGTATTTCCATGGGAACCTCTATGTTCCCGACGATTTGGAAACCTTTGAATTATAGCCATAATCTTTGACATTGCCAAAAAAACGGAGGAGAGCATCTCTCCTCCATCTTTGATACATCTTTACCCATAGCCCGGCTTTGCCTTTATGCGTGCTGCAATATATGTATGCTTTCACTGTGCTGGCTCACAACCGCTTTAATCACTGTAACATCCTCTTCTAGTGAAGTCAGGCGATGCTCATTCTCAATCCATCCCTTTGAAGTCGGATAAAGATTCTCACACAATAATCTCAACGGGTGAACCACATCATTCTCCAAAATTACACCGAGACGATGAATATCATCTTCCGTACGCTGCACCCTGCCTTCCAGTCTCTCTATACGCCGATCCGTCTTGTCCATCCTTGTCTCCAAATTATCCATCCTAATCTCTAGCTTATCCACACTCTGTTCCAGATTATCCATTCTGGTCTCAAGATTTTCCATCTTGCTCTCCAGGTTGTCCATCCTCGCCTCCAGATTATCCATTCTGGTCTCAAGATTTTCCATCTTGCTCTCCAGTTTATCAAGACGCCGGTCTATTTTCTCTACCTTCGCCTCCAAACTATCCATCCTGGTCTCCAGCCTTTCAAACCGTCGGTCTGTTTCCCTCATGTATGTCTCAAACTTGGCATCCAGCTTTTCTTCCAGTTTGGCATCCAGTTTTGCGTCCAGCTTTTCTTCCAGCTTGCTTTCTAATTTTTCCTCTAACTTCTCTTCCAATACTTCTTCTAATACTTTGCGGAATCTTTCTTCTGTCATATGACCATCTCCTTATGTGTTTTACTATTATAGCTGTTTTACCCTTTCTGTACAAGTTCAGTTTTTATGTATATATCAACAAACTTTTCGCGGAAAATTTGTTAATTATTTTTTGCACCCAAACGCATCACTCCCTTTTGAATAAAACACCTGTTCAAAATAGTATCATTGCGGAATATTTCGGCGAAACGCCAAGACAAAATTCCAGATTAAGATATCGGAACAACAGATTATTCCGACATGACGTTAGTATAGCACAATCTTCTGTTTTTGTTAACAATTATTTCTTATTTTAAACACATTTTTATCACAGTTTTTGCGTATACTATAATTGTTCGAAGAGATGATTCGAACACAAATAATTCTTTTTCATAACTTTTTCCTCAGGACTGCACACCTCCCATATGCAGTCCTTTTAAATTGCTAAAAGCTACCCTCCGTGCACAAAGGGCGTGTGCTCCTTTGTACATGGAGGGTATTTTCTCTTATTTCCCCGGCTGCCCGTAATAGGCGTTTGCCCCGTGTTTCCGGTAGTAATGCTTATCCTGCAGTTCCTGGGGCGCCGGCTTGTTCTGCGGGTTGATCATCTCACATCTCGCCGCCATCTTTGCCACTTCCTCAAGCACTACCGCATTATGCACCGCCTCATCGGCATCCTTCCCCCAGGTGAACGGGCCGTGGTTTTTGCAGAGCACCGCGGGCATCGCCTCGTAGTCAATGTGATTTGCCGCGAAATCATCTGCAATCAGTACGCCTGTGTTTTTCTCATAAGCCTCGTCAATCTCTTCTTTTGTGAGGTTGCGGACGCACGGCACTTCGCCGTAGAGATAGTCCGCGTGGGTCGTGCCGTAGCATGGGATTCCCCTTCCCGCCTGCGCCCAGCTTGTTGCCCACGGAGAATGGGTATGTACCACGCCGCCGATATTAGGGAAACGGTTGTAGAGCACTACATGGGTGGCGGTATCGGAAGACGGATTGTAATCTCCCTCCACCTTATTGCCCTCAAGGTCAACCACTACCATATCCTCCGGTTTCAGCTTGTCGTATTCAACGCCGCTTGGCTTGATGACAAAAAGCCCCTTCTCCCGGTCAATCCCGCTTACATTTCCCCAGGTAAATGTCACAAGGTCATGCTTTGGGAGCAGCATGTTCGCCTCATATACTTCTTTTTTCAGTTGTTCAAGCATTTTAAAACATCTCCTTATCTTTTCCTCAGTTCGGACAGAACGGATATTAATTATTCCTTATACTAAATATTCCGCCGCTGCCTGTTCGATGGCTACGCCTTTTTTATACCGCTCGATAAAGACTTCAAAGCCTTCCACATCCTTCGCATCCGGCTCCATGCTGGTTCCCGCGTTTCCGGCAAATACTTTGTCCGCCAGATAGCTCTTAAGGCTCTCGCCCTCCGCTTTACGCACCATGTAGGACGCAAGGAGCGCCATTCCCCACGGGCCGCCCTCTCCTGCCGTCTCCATCACCGATACCGGCGCGTTAATAGCCGCCGCAAGGATACTCTGGCCTACGCCTTTCGTCTTGAAAAGACCGCCGTGGCCGAGGATTGAATCAATCTCCACATGCTCCTCCTTTAAAAGGATATCCATGCCCACCTTCAGCGCGCCGAGCGCCGTAAACAGATGCACCCTCATAAAGTTTGCCAGGTTGAAGTTGCTCTTCGGAGACCTTACAAACATCGGCCTTCCCTCGGTCACATTTGTAATATTTTCCCCGGAAAGATAACCATAGGACAACAGCCCGCCGCAGTCCGCATCTCCTTCCAGCGCTTTATTATAGAGAGTTCCGAACAGCTTGTTCATATCCACGTCAATGCCGAAATTCTCCGCAAATTCCTTAAACAGCCCAACCCATGCGTTGAGGTCGGAAGTGCAGTTGTTGGCATGGACCATTGCCACAAGGCTGCCGTCCGGCGTCGTCACAAGGTCAATCTCCGGGTAAACTTTCTTAAGCTCCTTCTCTAACACGACCATAGCAAATACCGAAGTTCCGGCAGATACATTGCCCGTGCGCTTTGCCACGCTGTTTGTCGCTGCCATGCCTGTTCCGGCATCGCCCTCCGGCGGACAGAGCGGGATTCCTGCCTCAAGCGCGCCGCCCTCGTCAAGGAGCTTTGCGCCTTCTTCGGTAAGCGTTCCTGCATTTTCACCGGCAACTAAAACCCTCGGCAGTATCTCTTCCAGTTTCCAAGGATAATTCTTCTCCGCCACAAGCTCGTCAAACTTTTTCACCATCGCCGCATCGTAAGTCTTCGTCTCCGGGTCAATGGGGAACATGCCGGACGCGTCGCCCACGCCGAGAACCTTCTCCCCCGTGAGCTGCCAGTGGATATATCCCGCCAGCGTCGTGATGTACGCAACATCCTTCACATGCTCCTCCTCATTTAAAATCGCCTGATACAGATGGGCGATGCTCCACCTCTGCGGGATATTATACTGGAAAAGCTCCGTCAGAGCCTCCGCCGCCGGCCCCGTCGTAGAGTTCCTCCAGGTACGGAACGGCACAAGAAGTTTCCCGTCCTTGTCAAATGCCATATATCCGTGCATCATCGCGCTGAACCCGATGGCGCCGATGCTTTTAAGCTCTGCGCCATATTTCTCCCTGACATCACAGACCAGTTTCCTGTAGCTGTCCTTAAGCCCTGACCATACGTCCTCCAGAGAATACGTCCAGAACCCATTCTCCAGCCGGTTCTCCCATTCGTGGTCGCCCGACGCCACCGGATGATGCGTCCCATCCACAAGCACCGCTTTAATCCTCGTAGAGCCAAACTCCAGCCCAAGCGCCGTACTCCCGCTCTCAATCATCCTCTTAATCTCATCCTTATTCCCCATATACAACCTACCTCCTTTACATAATATCCGCCAACTTGTACACACAGCACCCTTACCATAATTGCGCCGCCTGCTCAAACATGCCCCATACTCCCATGCCGTCATCTCACGCCCACACAATACACGCCGCCCTACAAATCAACTCTACTACAAATAACCAGTTTACGCTCTTCCTCCGAAAGCCGCACTTTCCCGCCAGATACAAGCAAACTCAAAACACTTCCGCCCGAAGAAAATTCCGGTCTGGAGGATATTCCTAAAGGAATCCCGTAAAAAACGCCAGCACTTGGCGAGGTTTTTCCGAGCCTAGTACTGCTGCGTTTTTTCAGAGCGAGAGCGCGGTTCCGTAGGAATATCCTCCAGACCGGAACGCCCTTCCTGCGAAAGCCACATCCCCGCCCCCTGTTTGTTTATACTGCTAACTTACTTGCGGTACGCAACACTATTCCAAAGCAATTCATTTTTAAACTGCCGAATCGTCGTATCTTTATCGATGTAAACTGCCTCGATACCCATAGCATTTGCCCAGTCGCCCATCTGCTCTGCGGTAAGGTCATAGGAGAATGCCGTATGGTGCGCGCCGCCTGCCAGGATCCATGCCTCTGCCCCTGTCTTAAGGTTCGGCTGCGGTGTCCAGAATGCCGTTGCAACCGGGAGCTTTGGCATCGGCTTTTCATTCTTCTTACACTCTACATCATTGATGATCAGGCGGAACCTGTCACCGAGGTCGATAAGAGACGTCGCGATTGCCGGGCCTGTCTTTGACGTAAATACGAGTCTTGCCGGGTCTTCCCTGTCGCCCATGGAAAGCGGCTGCTCTTTGATGCTTATTTTGCCGTCTGCAACGGACGGGCATACCTCAAGCATGTGCGCCTGCAGGATTCCCTCTTTGCCCGGAACCAGATTGTAGGTGTAGTCCTCCATAAAGGAAGTTCCTTTGGCATCCTTCATTCCCTGGGTCATAATCTTCATCACGCGTACCATAGCCGCCGTCTTCCAGTCGCCCTCGCCGCCGAAACCATAGCCTTTTTCCATCAGCCTCTGGATTGCAAGCCCCGGGAGCTGCTTTAACGCCCCGAGGTCGCCGAAGTGGGTAACGATTGCATGATAATTCTTTTCCTCAAGGAAACGCTCGAATCCAATCTCGATTCCCGCCTGAACTGCTACATGCTCACGGAACTCTTTCTCGTCCCTGCCTTCCAGAAGAATCTCGTATTTGTCATAATATTCCTCAACAAGCGCATTAATATCTCCCTGAGAAACCGCGCCGACAGCCTCCGCAATCTCATTTACCGGATAAGCGTCAACCTCCCAGCCGAACTTAATCTGCGCCTCAACCTTGTCGCCCTCGGTAACGGCAACATTTCTCATATTGTCAGCAATCCGCATCACGCGCACATGGCTGCTCTCAATTACGCCGATGGCGGTACGCATCCAGGAACCAATCCTCTTCTGCACGTCCTCGTCCGCCCAGTAGCCCATAACTACCTTGCGCTCCATGCCGAGCCGGCTGAAAATGTGGCCGTACTCGCGGTCGCCGTGAGCCGCCTGGTTCTCATTCATGAAATCCATGTCGATGGTGTCGTAAGGAATCTCCCTGTTGAACTGTGTATGCAGATGAAGGAGCGGTTTCCTGAGCTCCTGCAGCCCCAGAATCCATGATTTTGCCGGCGAAAATGTATGCATCCAGGTGATGACCCCGGCGCAGAGCTCGTCCGTATTCGCCTCATTGAATGTCTTCCTGATCAGCTCATTCGTAAGCAGCGTTGGTTTCCAAACCACCTCAAACGGAAGGTTCCCGGACTTATTTAATTCCTCTACGATAATCTTCGAATGCTCCGCCACATGCGCCAGGCATTCATCCCCGTACAAATCCTGTGAACCGGTGCAAAACCAAAACTGATACTTTTTCATCTCCATCATGATATATTGTCCTCCTTTTTGATAAATGTATCTTTATCCGTTTTTTTGTTTCATAATTATTATTATAGAAAAATCCTCGATTTTATCAATTCCCTAACTCTGCCTGCATTGGAAAAAAGTTACCTATTCCGACTTGTGATTATAGCATAAACACAAGTGCACAGTTGCAGGCTGAACTGTTACAAATGATATTCTTTTTTTATAATTGCGCGTTGAAAAAAAGCGTTCGCCTTGGTACAATAAAAACATTATAGGAAATTTTGATATGGATATTGAAGATTGAGAATCGGAAAGTACAGAATCATATACAATTACCTGCATGATGGTATTATTGAAATATTATATATTATATATTATGAACATCGACACACGGGGAGACATTTACAAATAATGGAAAGGGGCATTTAATTATGAGCAATACTGTAAAACAGGCAATTGGATTAATGGAAATACTTCCAGAAAGCGAGCAAAACTTTGCACTTGAATTTATCAAAAAGCTTGTAATCGCATGGGATCCGGATTTTACAAAAATGACGCCCGCAGAACGCCAGGCACTTGAAGACGCTGAAAATGACATAAAGGAAAACGACACAATCTCCCATGATGCTATAAACTGGGATTAGCATATTGCCATGACACTCTTACAACTATCCCACCAAATCACCGAAAACCACAGATTACTCCTCCCCCCGGAGCACAGGCTGAATACACGCCTCGTATGCCCGGAATACTCAAAGTCTGCCCAGGAGGTAAAGACGTACCCGCTCATGCAGGAGGAACGGGTCTTTGCGCTGTGCTGGAACATCCAGAGCTCCCGCCAGCTTTACGCTACCATGTGTCCTGCGCCGCAGCCTTTCTGCTGCTGCCACCATTTTTCGGACGGCGAGAAAACCCAGCTCCACACCCATGACTATATCGAACTGGCCTATATCATGGACGGCCGTTTCAGCCAGCGGATTCTTGGCAGCGATATCTCCTTTTCCAAAGGCGACTTATGCCTGATAGACAAGAACTGCATCCATCAGGATTATCTTCTTTCCGAACCCGCCTCCATCCTTTTTCTGGGAATCTCCAATGATATGTTTTCCGAGATTATGGAGGAAAATGTAACTGCACAGAAGATTACATCATTTTTGCAGTCCGCCCTCCTAAAGCAGAAGGATGTCCAGCAATACCTGCATTTCAAGCCCCAGCCCCAAGCCGTGGCTGAGCTGGAGGAGTGCCTTTTCTGGCTGCTGAAGGAACTATACGAGGGCGGCGTCGGTTCCCACCACATCTGCAAGGGTCTGCTCCTCCGCATCTTTGCAATCATCAGCACGAAATATGATTTCTCACTCTCAAAAGACCAGCGAAAGACCATGAACTGGCTGATTTTTGAAGAGATTTCCGCATACATCCGGAAGAACTACGCCGACATCAGGATTCAGGACCTGACCGATGCTTTCCACTTTCAGGAGGATTATTTCAACCGTCTCATAAAGGCCAAGACCGGGCTTACTTACTCTGCCTTCCTGCAGCAGATACGGCTTGAGAAGGCAGAACAGCTCCTTATCTCTTCCCGGAAAAGCGTGGAGGAGATTGCCGCCGCCGTAGGCTACCGCAACAAAGGGTACTTTTATAAGATTTTTCAGGAAAAATATGGGGTTACCCCGTCAAAATACCGAAAGAACAAACATCTGCTGTAAAATAATGATGTTGGGATCCCAAAGTCATGTTTATTCATGCAAGCATGAATCACATGACCTTTTGACCCTGGAGCATCATATACTTGATATAATATCCGTCTTATGGCATAATAAAAGTAAGAATTTCTTACATTGAAAGGAGCTTGGCTTATGAACACACAAGTATTGACAGTCTCCTCCAAAGGCCAGATTTCCCTGCCTGTCAGCATCCGCAAATTGCTGTCAATCGAAACAGGCGATAAATTAGTTGCCTACGCCTCAGGAGATGTAATCATGTTAAAAACATTAAAACTTCCGACAGCAGAAGAAATCGAAACGTCGCTGGATGCAGCACAAAAATGGGCAAGTTCAGTTGGATATGAAGAAAACGATGTAAATGACATTATTAAATCTGTAAGGAAACGTAAAAAGCAATGAAAATAGTAATAGACACCAATGTTTTGATTTCAGGTGTATTTTTCGGCGGTTTCCCTAGAAAAGTGCTCAACGAAGTAATCAGGGGAAATATAACTGCATGTGCAACCGCCGAAATTGTAAATGAATATGAAGAAATCATCCAGGAGATGATTGACCGAAAACAGGGAAATATTAACCGGGATATCTCGGGGGCAAAGCACCTTTGCCCCGCATCATATGCATTCTCCGATTATCCTTGTAGATTTCCTCACCACCAGCTTAGACCTTAACTCCACGCTGTCAGACACTTTCTCGCTGTTTAATAGCGCCAGCATGATTCTGGCGGCATGTTCCGCAAGCTTATCCACCGGATTATTCACCGATGTAAGCGGCACGTCACAATATCCTGCCAGATCCGAATTGTCAATCCCCACGACCGACAGCTCCCCGGGAACAGAAATCCCGCTAATCTTACACATATTCACAAGCTTGACCGCCACCTCGTCATTGTAACAGACACATGCCGTACATTCCTTAAGGCGGCGCAGGTAGACTTGCGCCTCCTGCTCCATCTCACGCAGGTCCATGGTGTCAATCCAACTGATATATTCGCCCTTTACTTTTATGTCTCTCTCCATAAGGGCTGCCATATACCCTGCATACCTCTTATGGCCCTGGCCGTCGTCAAGCTTGAAGATTCCCCCGATTTTCCGATGCCCGCACTCAAGCAGATGTTCCGTCGCAGTCTTTCCCGCCCAGAAATCGTCCATACTGACATGGAGAGCCGAAAGCTCCGGATAATTGCTGTTTATGAATACTACCGGGATTCCCTTATGCTTAAGTTCCCGGTACAGCTCCAGGTTCGGATTGGGCAGCCCGCTTTTTGTCGTCTCGGCGATCACGCCGTCTATCACATCCTCACGAAGGAAATTTTTCAGGATATTGCGCTCACGCTCCACCGCATTATGGGTGAATGCAATCTGCAGCGAATACTCCGCCTTCGAGAGAATCCGCTCCATCTCATTGATGATTCCCGTGAAAATATATTCGTCAACATACGTCATCATAATGGCAATCCGCATCGTTCTGAGCTTTTTGTTAATGCCACGCCGACTGTCCTTTACATATGTTCCGCTGCCCCGTATGCTGACGACAAGCCCTTTATCTCCGAGGACAGAAATTGCATGGCGGACAGTCTGGCGGCTCACCTTGAAAATGGACACAAGCCGATTCTCCGAATAGATCTTATCTCCTGCGGACAGTTCTCCATTCTCAATCTTTTCCGTAATCCAATCAACGATTTCTTCATACTTCGCCTTCTGCTGTGCCATGCCATCTCCCAACTTTCATACTTTTTACAGCCGGCGCCGCCAGATTCCCGGCAGCATACCGACTGGTACAGCAAATATTAATTCTTCTTCTTGGAAGAGATAACGTCAAATGTAACCGCTCCAAGAAGTACAAGGCCCTTTACAACCTTCTGGAGGTCTGTGGACAATCCGCACAGAACCATTCCGTTATTCAGGATACCCATAACGAACGCTCCGACAACCGCTCCGAGGATTGTACCTACACCGCCGGCTGCCGCCGCGCCGCCTATGTAACATGCGCCGATAGCGTCAAGCTCGATACCGTCGCCGGCCTTCGGCGTCGCTGAGCCTGCACGGGCCGCAAGGACGATACCTGCAACCGCACCTAAAAATCCCATGTTTGTATATACCCAGAAGAATACCTGTTTCGTATTGATACCGGAAAGCCTTGCCGCTTTCATGTTACCGCCGAGGGCGTAAATCTGACGGCCGGCAACTGTCTTGCTTGTGACAAAATGATAAATGGCAACAATCACACCCATGAGCAGGAGCACGATCGGAAGGCCGTTGCAGCGCGCCAGCTTGTATGCATAAAACCATACGATTCCAAGGATGATTGCGTCCTTGATGATAAGCTGCCATGCCGGAACAAGTGCAAATCCGTATTTTTTCTTTGCCGCAATGGATTTTAATTCGGATAAGATGATCAGCACCGTTGCGATAACTGCTACGATAATCGTAACGATATCAATCGTCCCGTCTCCGAAAGGAACTTTATTGGTAACAAAGAACCCTGCGCCCACGAACTTAAATGCGTCCGGAACCGGCCCTACCGTCTGTGACGCAAGGAATGTATAGGTAAGTCCGCGACCAATGAGCATGGATGCCAATGTCGCTACGAATGGCGGAACGCTCATGTAAGCGATAAAGAATCCATTGAACACGCCGAATAACAGTCCAACGCCGATTGCCGCCAAAAAACCTACCGGGATGCTCATGCCCCCCTCACATACAAGCTTTGCCGCAACCGCTCCGCAAAGAGCAACGTAAGAGCCGACACCAAGGTCGATATTTCCGGTAAGTACGCAAAGCAGCATACCTGTTGCAAGAATAACGATATAACCATTCTGCATCAGAAGGTTGTTCATGTTCATAGGAGTCGCGTTGGATCCTCCTGTTAAAATATAAAATATAATGTAAATTGCCAGCAGCGCCAGCACCATGCCATACTGCTTTAAATTCAGATTAACTGTATTTTTCTTTTCCATCATTAAGCTCCTTTCTGATTATTATGCTGCATAATGCATTTCATAATCTTTTCCTGTGATAATTCTTCTTTTGACAGTTCCCCGGCAATCTGGCCTTCGTTCAAAACGTATGTCCTGTCGCATGTACCGATGATCTCCGGCATTTCCGAAGAGATAACAATAACCGCCTTTCCGGATTTTGCCAGCTCGTTGATCGCGCAGTAAATTTCATACTTGGCGCCTACGTCGATACCGCGGGTAGGCTCGTCAAGAATCAGGACATCCGGCTCTGTCAGCATCCATTTTGCCAGCACGACCTTCTGCTGATTACCACCGGACAAAGAACCTACTGTCTGGTTAATGGAATTCGATTTGATATTGATAAGTTTCTTGTATTTTTCAGCAGCTACGATTTCATCGTTGCTGTTTACGACACCGTTCTTGGAGAAGAAGCCGCGGAGCGCTGCCAGCGTCATGTTCCACTTGATATCATTGATCAGCACAAGCCCGTATGTCTTCCTGTCCTCCGATGTGTAGGCAATCTTGTTCTCAATGGCCTCTTTTACATTGGTAATTTTCACTGGTTTCCCGTGCATAAGGACTTCACCGGTAATCTTCTGGCCGTACTCATGGCCGAAAAGGCTCATGGCAAACTCTGTTCTTCCGGCTCCCATCAGCCCTGCAAGGCCTACAACCTCGCCTGCGCGCACTTTGATGTTGATGTTCTTTAACATCTGGCGGCTTGCATCCTCCGGGTTAAATACGTTCCAATCCTTAACTTCCAGCACCACATCCCCGATGGGGCAGTCTGTCCGTTCCGGATAACGGTTCGTCAGCTCACGCCCAACCATGCCTTTGATAATGCGGTCTTCGGTAAATTCGTCCTCGCCCTTGATAAGCGTCTCAATGGTGTGTCCGTCACGGATAACCGTAATGGCGTCTGCAACATAGCTGATCTCATTGAGCTTATGCGAAATGATGATACAGGTGATTCCCTGCTCTTTCAGTTTCAGCATGATCTCAAGGAGCTGCGCGCTCTCCTCATCGTTGAGGGCTGCCGTAGGCTCGTCAAGGATCAGAAGATCCACCTTCTTGGCAAGCGCCTTCGCAATCTCGATAAGCTGCTGCTTTCCTACGCCGAGAGAATTAATCGGTGCCTCGATATTTTCATTTCCAAGGCCCACTTTCTCAAGCATCTCTTTCGCACGGCTCTTCGTTTCCGTCCAGTTGATCACGCCCCTCATGGAAGTCTGCTCATTTCCCATAAACACGTTCTCCGCCACTGACAGGTATGGGCTTAAGGCAAGCTCCTGATGAATGATAACGATTCCCTTTTTCTCACTGTCCTTGATGTTGTGGTTCTTTACAAGCTCACCGTTGTACATGATGTCGCCCGTATAAGTGCCAAAGGGATAGATTCCGGACAGTACATTCATCAGCGTGGATTTTCCAGCACCATTCTCACCGCAAAGAGCGTGTATCTCACCGCGTTTTACTTTCAGATTGACATCGTCCAGTGCCTTTACGCCGGAGAACTCTTTTGTGATATGGTTCATTTCCAGAATGTAATCAGACATTTTCTCAACTCCTTTTTATATTTTTGTATTGCCAAAATAATGAGAGCGGCGGCTATCTGCCACCGCCCCATTATCTTTGTCATTTAAGATTATTCTGCCTTCTCGATATCTTCTTCTGTGTAGTATCCGCTGTCGATTACAAGCTCTTTGTAGTTGTCTTTGTCAAGAGATACTGGCTCGCAAAGATATGACGGAACAACTAATTTGTGGTTGTCATATGTCTCTGTGTCGTTGATCTCCGGCTCGCCGCCCTCTACTACTGCCTGTACCATCGTTACGCACTTCTCAGCAAGAAGTCCTGTGTCCTTGAAGATTGTCTGTGTCTGTTTGCCCTCGATGATATTCTTAACTGCCATAACCTCTGCATCCTGTCCTGTGATCAGCGGCCAGTTGTCCTCTTTGTATCCAGCGCCCTCTAAAGCAGCTTTGATACCATAAGCGAAACCGTCGAATGCGGAGCAAGCGATGTCAAGGTCTTCGTCAGCGTAGAAACCTGTCAGGTAGTTCTCACAGTTCTGCTGAGCTGTCTCCTGAGACCATCTTAAAATACAGGTATCCTCAAAGGATGTTCTTCCGGACTTACAAACCAGCTTGCCGTCCTTGAGGTATTTCTCAAGAACGCTCATAACGCCCTTGTGAAGAAGAACTGCATTGTTGTCATCCGGTGAGCCCATGAAGAACTCAATCGTCTGCGGCTCGGATGCATTTGCAAGGTCAGCTTTTGTCTCGATGTACTCGCCGATCTTTCTTCCGACGCCTTCGTTATCGAATGATGCATAGTAGCTTACTGCGTCTGTGTCCATAAGAAGACGGTCATAAGCGATAACCGGGATGTTTGCCTGTTTTGCCTGGTCAAGAACATTTACAAGCGCGCCGGAGTCAATCGCTGCGATTACAAGACAGTTAACGCCCTGTGCGATCATTGTCTCAATCTGGCTTGTCTGCAGCGGGATATCATCCTCGCCGTACTGAAGGTCTACTTCATATCCAAGAGCCTCAAGCTGTTTCTTCATGTTAGCTCCATCTTTAATCCATCTCTCAGAGCTCTGCGTCGGCATTGCAACGCCTACCTTCTTACCATTGCTCTCAGCTTTCTCGCCGCCGTCTCCGCCATCGCTGGATGAGCTGCTGCTGCCACCGCCGCCGCATGCTGCAAGTGACAGTACCATCACGCCTGCTAACAGTACACTTAACAACTTCTTTTTCATATATGATCCTCCTTTTTTTATCCTGACAGCTTTTGCTGTCTGTTTGCTATATTTCTATTATACCCCCCCCCTGTGCATTTTTCAACCCGCAATAGTATACAAATCTGCATACAACTTTTTATGCATATGTTTTATTTCAATACATGTTTGGGGTTGCTGTACATGTACAACTTTTTTCTTTTTATGCATTTTGCACAATTGCGTTAGGAGGACGCGAGGATGCGGCGGCATAGGGGTGGTACAGGCAGAACGACATTCCGGCAAACTAACTGCCAACTGCGGCTAAGAAACTCGGGAGAGCCCTCGTTTCTAAGTCTTCGTAGGCAGTGGATTTTGCCTCCATTAAAAGCGTTCCTTAACTGCCTGTACCACCCCTATGCCGCCGCATCCCCGCTGTCTCCTGGCTGGCGTAAGGCGGAGAGGTGCGGGCGGGAGGTGGTTGGATTTGGGCGGGGCGGAACGGACGGCGAAATGTACCACAAAACTTCCGCCCTCACCCACTCTACTGCATCTCACCACAAGCCTTCCTCACGCACTCACTCGCCTCATCGCATTTCGATGCACAGCCGCTTTGAGTCTGTCCTTCCTCTAAGCAAACAGTTCAGAGGGCGTTCTTAGCAGCGGGGAAATCCACTGCCTACGGAGACTTAAGCGTGAGGGCATTCCCGAACGCTTTAGCCGTAGTTAGCAGTTAGTTCCCCGTTGCGTTGCCCGGGTTTGTGTGAGGAAGGGCAGACTCAAAGCGGCGTCCTCTCGAACGCTTTAGCCGCAGTCGGCAGTTAGTTCCCCGCTGCGTTGCCCGGGTTTGTGTGAGGAAGGGCAGACCAAAAGCGGCGTCCTCATCAAAATTTTTCCCTCATTTTGTCAGATTTCCGTTCTTTTGGAACGTAATAAATTATATACACTACACGGAAGGGGGCTTTTTTATGTTTTACATACGGATGGCTCTGACCGGGTTCTGGCGTTACCGGGTCCGGACTGCTCTCCACCTTTTCATCTGCATCCTGTCGGTCTTATTCCTCGGAGTTTACATGGGGAATCTTGACGACACAGACGCGCGCCTTAAGGAACTGTCGAAAAAGGTTCCGGTGAGGGCGACGGTCATCAATCTCGCCGGGGGCAGGGAGTCCGGGCTTTTCATCAAAGAACCGCTTTATGACGGCGTGATGGCGTCGCCCTATGTGAGCGAGCCTGATTTTACCCTGGAGCTTTTGGGCATCAAGGGAAAAAATGAGTACACTGTGCTTGCCCAGACTTCTCTGAAAGGGTACGAAGACCTTTTTCGTTCCAATGAAAAAAAATGCGTGGTGACCCCGGATTTTCTAAAAGAGCAGAAATTAAAGGAGGGCGATACCCTCTCCCTTGACTTGAAATATTACAAGCTCGATACCGAGAGCCACCTTTCCTCTTTCATCCTGCCTTTGGAAACTGTCTCCTACCAGATTGCCGGAGTTGCAGAAGGGGAAAACTCAGCGGCTCAGATTATGATTCCCATAGAAACAGCAAGAGAGAGCTACCGGAATCAGGACATTCCGTTTTTCGCCAGCTCCGGAACTTTCCGCGTGAAGGAACCGCTGTCTCTGAATGCATTTAAAAAAGAGATGGATGCCGTCGGTTTTCTTGAAATCATCCCGCAGTCAAAACCCGCCCTTGAAGGATACGCCCTGACCGTAAAGGACGAAACCTTCATCCGGGCGGCAGCCAGCATCCAGGAAAGCCGCAAGGTACTGAAAACATTTTTCCCAGCAATCTGCGCCGCGCTTTTAGGGGCAGGGCTTATCACCTCCTACCTCTTAGGGCTCGGGCGGCGCCCGGAATACGTCACCCGCCGGATGCTCGGAATGCCCCACGCCGACTGCATGACCGTTTACCTGACCGAACAGGGTCTCACAGAACTATCAGGAGCCGCCGCAGGATGCGCGCTGATTCCCCTGCTCACAAACGCAGACACAAGCCGCGCCCTCATATGCAGCGCAATCACTCTCCTCTGCTACTTCACCGCCACTCTCCTGACCTCCACCCTGTTCCGCAAAATACCCCTGCACTAGCAAGCACCCCTCACACCCAAAAATTTTCATACAGGAGGATTCCCCAAATGACTATCTTAAAAGCAGAACACCTATCTTTTTCTTACCGCACGAAATACCAGACCATTCACGCTGTCCAGGATGTTTCCTGTGAATTTGACACCGGGAAGATGTACGCCGTCACCGGAGAGTCCGGCAGCGGCAAGACCACCCTTCTCTCCCTCCTTGCCGGCCTTGACCTCCCCGAATCCGGGAAGGTTACCGTCCGGGGAAACGACCTGTCCCAGATGAACCGGGATAAATACCGTCGCGAACAGGCATCCGTCATCTACCAGGCATTCCATCTGTTCCCCATGCTCACCGCCCTGGAAAATGTCATGTTTCCCATGGAGCTGCGGAACATGAAGAAGAAAGCCGCGAAAGAGCGGGCGAAAAAGCTGCTCCTACAGGTAGGGCTTTCCGAGAAAATCTTCTCCCAGTTCCCGCAGATGATGAGCGGCGGAGAACAGCAGCGGGTGGCAATCGCCAGGGCATTTGCCTCCGGAGGGAAGATTCTTCTGGCGGACGAGCCTACCGGAAACCTTGACACCGAAAACGAACAGCGCATCGTAGACCTTCTCCGCATGTCGGCGGACGAGCGGGGCTATGCGGTCATCGTTATCACCCACAACCCAAAGGTAGCGGCCCGGGCGGACGTTATCCTGAGGATGCAGGACGGAAAGCTGGTGAGCGTATGTTGAAAATCAACTCACAGGACAGAAAGCTGGTGAACATATGTTAAAAAACAGTATCAAACAGATGATGCGGACTCCCTTCCGGACTGCGGCATTCCTGATTCTTATCGGCATCTCCAGTCTTTTGCTGACACTGGGATGCAACCTTTTCTATATCAGCGCGCAGACTCAGGAGGCGGCAAAAGGTGCATTTGCCACCATCGGCACCGTAAGGCAAAAGCCCTCCGGCGCTGCCAGGGAAAAATACTGGAACCCGGAAACGGGAGACTACGAGGCTTACTCTGTTGACCAGTACGGCGCGGCAATCCCGTACTCGGCGCTGGACATCGAGGGGCTGCCCTATATCCACAAGCCAAAGCACCAGCCGTTTTACGCGGCGTATACGGGTGACTATGTAGTCCGCAACACCCACAGCGAAGTGGACGAATCCTGGTGGGGCATCGGCGCCGATTGCGTCATCGCCGAGATGGAGCCATTTGAGGACTGTATGCCGGACCATCCGGTAAAACTGCATTTTAAAAAATCCCTCTATGGAAATATCACAGACCGTATGCTCTCCTGGATCTGGTTCTGGGATTATGAAAATCCGCATCCCAAACCGCTCAAAGCAGGGCAGACTTATATTATGGCGCTCTATATGGACACCCACCTCGGATATTCCGGAATACTGGACAAATACGAGGGTGTCTCTGCCGTCTGGACGCCCTGGCTGGATGTCCGGGGCTCGCAGTACAAAAAGGACGGCACGATGCTTAAAGACGAAAAACATAAAGGCCGCTTTTTCGAACAGGTGACGGAAGGGTTTTACGAAACTGCCGAAGGGAAACGCTGGCTCAATATTATAGAAGGCTTTACTATCGCCAATTACAGTATCCCCGTCACTCCCACTAACGCCACAAAGCTCCTCATGTATTTCTACAACGGAAACGCCGGGATTTCCGAAGGGCGGGATATCACGGAGGAAGAATACGCCTCCGGGGCAAAGGTGTGCCTTGTAGACAGCAAATTTGCCGCCAACAACCAGCTAAAGCCGGGGGATAAGCTTAGACTCCCCCTCTATTACGCGGACTACTCGGCTCCCGCCTGTTACTATTACCCCTACTGGGCGGAGCGGACTGTCACCGAGAAGATGATTAATGCCGACGGGCAGCTCTATGATGTATTTGAGGAAAATGAATACGAGATCGCCGGCATCTATCAGGTTACAGGGGGGATGCAAGATTATACAGGGTATGAGGCGCCGCAAAATGGCGTCATTATCCCTGCGGCCTCCGTAGAGAACAGCGACGAGGACAATATCCTGAACTTTTCACCTATGAAACCGAGCAACACTATTTTCCAGATTGAGAACGGAACCATCGATGATTTTCTGGCAATCTGGGAGGAAAAAGGCATAGACGGGCTGGAGCTTGCTTTTGAGGATAACGGGTACTCAGAGCTTATGCACAGCTTTGAAAACACGCGGAAGATGTCCGTCATCCTCTTAGGGGCGGGGGCAGGAATCACGCTCCTCATCCTTGTATTTTTCTGCCACATGTTCATCACAAAGCAGAAAGTGCGGACTGCCCTGGAGCGTTCTCTGGGCGTTCCGAAGGGAAAATGCCTTGTCTCTCTGTGCGGGGGGATTTTGCTAATTGTGCTGATTGGTGTTATGATAGGAAGTAGCATGGGCGCTGCGTTCACCAAAAAGGCCGTGACCCTTTCAGACAGCAGAAACATCTACTCCTCCGCTTTCAGCGCCAATCAGGCGGCGGCAAGAGAAATCGTGCTGCCGGAGGATTTTTTAAAGGAGCAGCACATGGATGTCGTCCTTCCATGCTTTTCCGGCGCGCTTAATCTTACCGCCGCTTTGCTGACTGCCTTTCTCATGGCAGCGGGGAGCTTAAAGAAAGAACCGCTTGAGCTTTTGTCCGGAACAAAACAGGAGCGATGAGCCCGATAACAAGCGATTGCGAAACCCGAAGATTAACCGGAGTCATTGTGCAGCTTGTATATTCCAACACAGACGCGCTTTCGCTCCGAGTTTACCGCAGCGGTACATAAGCTGCCAAAATACGGCAGCTAAGAACCGGCGGTAACCTAAGGTCTGCTTATGGATTATACAACCCGCACAATTCAGCATCGGCAAATCAGAGTTTCGCAATTGCCTGTGAATCGGAGCATTAAGGAAGGAGGGAGGACAGTTGCGGATTGACAGAGACAATTTTCTTACGCGCCTGAAGGCTCATGATGAGCGGGCGTTAGAGTTTGTGCTGGAAGAATACGGCGGGCTCCTTATGTCCGTCATCCGAAGGCACCTCTTTTGTCTTCCCCAGATGCAGGAAGAGTGCTTGAATGACGTTCTTTTTTCTATCTGGGCGCACATCGCCCAGTTTGACGAGACACGCAGCACATTTAAAAACTGGATTGCGGGCATCGCCAGATACCGCTCCATCTCTTATCTCAGAAAATATAAAAACCGCCTGGAAGAGCTTTCACTGGATGCCGTCAATACCGAAAACGCCTGGGATGCCGGCGCGGAGGATGCATCTCTTCTTGCTCTCATCGACAGGGAGCTTTCCGAGGAGACCGAGCGGATGCTTGTCTGCCTGAAAGCGGAAGACCGCGCCCTCTTTCTAAAACTTTACTGCGAAGGGCAGGACGTGGAGGAAATAAGCCGGGAAACAGGTCTTAAAAAGGCGACAATCTATCAGAAATTATCCCGGGGCAAGAAAAAAATCATTAGTTTTAGAAAAAAGGAGGCGAACTGATATGTATGAAAAAAGAAAAAACGAGGATGAAAATAAACTTTTTGACATATTAAATGACGTATCGACCGACTTTTGCAACTACCCCGAGACAGAGCTTACAAGAGACGAGCTTTGGAACTACCGGGAGAACTTAAGAGACTCCCTCGGCAACACGTCCGCAAAGAAGACCCGGAAAGCCTTTCGCTTTGCCGCGGCAGGCGCTGCCGCCTTTGCCGCCCTTGCTTTAGTCTTCGTCTGCCTGCAGCCCAAAGACGATGACTTGCGCGCCTCCGGACATACCAACTACTACAGCTTAAGCTCCATGCTGGGCGTAAACGGCGGCCTTGAGGATTACACGCTGCACATCGATGAAAACCACCCGCTGAAAGGCGGTTCTGTCACTTTGAATTCCGCCGTGCTGGACGGCATCTGCCTCTCCGTTTCCAGCACCTATTATTATGAAGAAATGCAGGAACTCCCGCGGCTTACAAACGGAGGCTGGGGGAGAGACTACGGCAGTGCATTTGACCGGACGGACGCTTTCCTGTTCAAACCCGAACCGCAAAGCCGCGAATCCGGCTCTTTCAATCCGACATACACCGAATCCAAAGAGAAACCTTATATCCAACGGCTGTATATTGACGGAAAAGAGATTCTGTGCGAGACAGAAAGCGACCTGTACGCAAGCGCCAACGGCGTACTTCAGGACACTGCCTCCTATTATTTCGACACCAAAACGATAAGCCTTCCGGCTCACGCTACTTTGGAAATCTGGAAAAGCCCGGAAGACCAAACCCCGGAAACCGTGTTCGAATTTACTCTCACAGAAAAAAATCTCGTTCCGGACACAACGAGCGTAAGGCTTGACCAGAAAGCGACTCTGCCGGACGGGCGGACGGTGCATTTTAAAAAGTTCGTACACAATATCCGTGGTCTCTATATAGAGGCGGAATACAGCGAAGATGTCATATCCCCGGAGAAAAAACGCCCAATCTACTTAGAGTGTTACGACAAGAGCGGAATCATCCAGACCCTCCGGGAGCGGGAGCTTGAGGGAAATATCCTTGTCTTTACCCCAGACCATATAAACACCCTCTACTCCAAGATTGACTCCATGGACTTTTTAGAATTCGAGATCATAGCGTATGTCTCCGATGAAAAGGGGAACTCCGGCAAGCGTTTGAGGCTTGATGAGACTGTGAGAGTTCCTTTGTAAACAAATATAATAATATTCGTTTTTGCATTGAAACGTGTTATTATATTTGTTATAATAATATCGTCAGGAGGCAAGTTCATGAAAAAAAATGATCGCTATTTTTATCCGGCAATTTTCTCTTATGAGAAAGGTCAGGCAATTTCCGTTATATTTCCTGACCTGGACGTAGCAACCAGCGGAACAAATGATGATGATGCCCTTCTTTCTGCAAGGGAACTTCTCGGATGTGTATTAAACGGACTGGAAGAAGACGATGAGGAAATCCCTGCGCCAACGCCCCTGTCTGATATTAAAACCCAGGACAATGAACATGCTGTTCTGATTGACGTATATATGCCATCTGTAAGAATGGCGCAAGTCAACCGCTCCGTAAATCGCACTGTAACTCTTCCGGCATGGCTGAATGCCGCCGCATTAGAGCGCAATGTTAACTTTTCCCAGGTGCTGCAAAATGCTTTAATTGAAACTTTAGGTGTAACTTCTACTACGACAAAATAAATCAAAAAGGCAAGGTGTAAAATCCATTGGATTATCTTGGATTTTACACCTGAATTTTAGCCCATAAATCTGCTGTCAATCCATTGAATTTACAATTCGCTTTAAAACCTCCGTTGACACACATCCCTGAATCTTGTACCTGATTCCATTTGCCACAAACACAGCATTTTTTTCTGAAGGCATTCCTTCCCTGACTGTAGTTGACGAAACGATATTGACTTTATACCCCTTCCTGGATATATATTGCTCCTGAAACCGCCGGAGCCTGCACGGTCTCCATGCTGTCAACTTCCGGCAGGATTTCATTATTCACGCCGATTTTCTATTAAACCCGTAATCGTTCCTGATTCTGTGCCCCCTATTTTAAACTTTAATATTTTTCCGTTCATAGTCACAGCATACGCATGACCCGTATATCCTTTTTGCGGATTTAACCCATCGTCTGTAACTGCGGCATTACATGATCAAAATTATGTCGTACTTATTTTTTTCTTCTGTAATTACTGCAATAATATCCGTTTTTGCATTGGCACATATTATAATTCGTTATAATAATACTATTAGGTATCTTTTGCTTAAAAGTTGTAAAGCTACATACAATTAAAAACACTAATAAAGGAGTATTTGATTTATGGAATATATTATAAATTTTACCCGGGACAAGGATGCCAATGTCTGGATTGCTACCATTGAAGACATTCCCGGTCTTGTGTTGGAATCCGGCTCTTTTGACGCATTATTAGAGCGGACACGTTTTGCAGTGCCCGAGCTGCTTGAGCTGAATGCATCTGGTGCACAGCCTCTATCTCTGATGTTTGTATCAAAACGTCAGGAAAGGATGGTCTTATAATGGCTGAACATGTGACGGTTGATACCAAGATAAAATCAAGGCATACTGCCAATGCCATCATGAAACAAAGCGGCATTAACCACAAATTTTAAAAACCGCCCCTGCACCAGCAGGAACGGTTTAACAAAACAAAGGATTTCTTCCTAAATATGCCCTCCGTTAAATACGATATGGAACCCGACTGCCATAGCCGCTGCCGCCGCACACACCAGCAATACCGATTTCAGCCCGATTGACCATTTGCATATCGTATCTATGATAACGGAAATCCCCGCATTCCCTTTCCTCAAATACTGCACCCAATATATTATGTCCGAGGCAACCAACGCCCAAAGGAACATGCTTACGATATTCACTACCGCGTAAATGCCGAAGTCTCCGCCTTCCGCTATCATCCCATCCATTCCGTACTTGAACAGGCACGCTGCCAACACCACGTTTAAAATTGTATCTCCTAAAATCCATCTTCTGAAATTCCTGTCTCTTAAATATGCCATCATTGTAATGTCCTCCTTATTTTAAATTCCTACATGTTTTACATAAAATTCTGCCGGCAAAGCATTGATTAAATCTGCTTATATTATTAAGAGTAACGTAATCATGTTTCATTACAAACTTTTTATAAATTTTTGAAAAAATTATCCTTGTTCTGTTTTATATGTGATATACTTGGGTCACGCTGTAATGAAATATCAAACTAACCAAAGAAAAGAGAGGAATCTATGGCAAACTGTACATTATATATTGACGAGGCTGGAGATTTGGGTATTCAAAGAGGCTCTGACTGGTTTGTTTTAGCGGGTGTCTTAATTAATAAATCTGATGAGCCTCACATTCGAGAAGTCATAAAAGCCATAAAATCAAAAATCAATATTAATGAAATCCATCTTAGAAAAATGCAGAGTTTTGACAAAAAAGCTTATGCTGTTGCCGAACTTTCCAAGTGCAACTTTGAATATGTCACTATTATTGTCGATACAAATAAGCTGAATATTGCAACACTATATGAACACTATACAGAAAATCCCAGCATACTTTCTTATAATCATGTATGCAGATATCTGTTAGAACGTGTATCCTGGATTCTCAGAGATTCCAACCGCACTGCCGATATTGTCCTTTCAAGCCGCGGAACCTCCAGAGATGCCGACTTAATTTCCTACATCAAAAAGAAACTCATACCTTACGAAAACAATAAAATCAACAAGCATTTTGAAAAGGTGACTGCAAAATCAGCAGCTTTATGGGATATGTTGCAACTGGCAGATGTATGCGCCACTTCAATGTTCTATATGCACCAAATAAATGCACTGGGGCATACAACACCTTGTTTTGCTTACAGATTGTATAAACACTTATACAGATACAAAGGAGAAAAACTTATAAAATACGGAATAAAGTATTATGATGATACGATGGCTCCTGGAAAACAATATTTTATAGATAATTCATTCTGCAAAAGATAAAGCAATAGAAAAAACCCCCAGTGCGACTGCCACAGGTCAAGCCTGCTGGTGATTACACCCTCGCATTATCTGGCGGCGTTTTTTCTATAATTATAATACTTGAAAAATCCACTTTTGTCAATAAACAAATGTTCGCCGCTGCACACACCAGCAATACTGGTTTCAGCCGGCTATTTGTATACACTCTATACAAGTCTTTAAAGCAAAAAAGCAAGAGCCGGGGCTGACTACCGAGAGAATCTCCTAATTGTCCGGAGTTACACAAAGGGTGTTGACATATTTCCTCAGAAATCTTATAATATAACTACTGAGCAACAATCAGTAGTTAGGAAAGGAGATTAACAATGAAAAACTTGTCTAAGGAAACGTATCTCGAAAAACTGATGTTTTTCATGTCGTTTCATTTCAGCGATGAAGAAAGCCGCAGCATTCTGGGAGATTATGAAGAGTGGTTTTTCAACGAGACTTTACAAGGAAAGTCGGAAGAGGAAATTTGCCTGTCGCTTGGTTCGCCCCAAAAAGTGGTTTCCAATTTGTTAACAGAATCCGGCAAACATCCGGGGCGGATGCGCTTGCTGCTGCAGAACACCATTATCCAGTGTCTTTTATTAATGTGCACACATTGTTTTCTCAGCATCCTGCTCCTGAAATCCTTTGACAGAACATCAACAAGTTATTTATATTCGGGATGGGTGATGCTGTTAGTATATTTTGCGGTGGGAAGTTTCGTTAGCAGGAAGTCTCGTTCCTGCCTGGAACATGGATATAAACATATTTTTTACAAAATTCATTTGATTCTATTTGGATTTACTGCCGCAATTATCCTGGCACAGGCATTTATTTTTACTCAAATTCATTTTATATATGCTGGAATCGTATGCTGTTATTTGCTGCATATAATGATAGCAATTATTTTTTTGACAAATATCTGCATCGTCAGGAATCTGTTCCAAGATAAGCAGATGTGTATTTCGATAACACTGCACATGCTGGGTATCCTGACAATTTTATTTTATACTATCAACCAATTACACATGCTGCAATGCTCAAATGCAGTTTACGGCAGCCTGACAATATATATAGAAACCGTCCTATTATGTCTTGTAATTTTTAAGAAAGCAAAAACAAAATGAACTCTCAATTAAAACGCGGAATTTTAAATATATGTATCTTACAACTGCTAAAAGAGGAGCAGTATGGATATGACCTTATAAAGATTATGCAGGAATTTTTTCCTGAAACCGACGAAAGTACCTTATATGCTATTTTAAGAAGGCTTAACCAGGAAGGTTTGACCGATATGTATTATAGTGACAAATCACATGGTCCAAAGCGAAAATATTATAAGATTTCGGAGGAAGGGAAAGAACGCTTAAACGAATATATTTCTTCCTGGAAAAGAATTGATGAAATTTTTAATAAATTAGGTATATTATAGGACTTTCAATTAAGACATCATTCATATTCTGCCGGCAAAACATTGATTAAATCTTTTTATATCATGTTTGCTTGTATTATCGTGAATAATCGGATAAACTTAATCATAGGAAGCATTGTTTAGTTGCAAAAATGAAAGCAGGTGTGGATTTGAATTTAGGAATAGAACATGAAACATTAGAATTCAAAAAATCAACAGGGGAACTGAAAGAGGCGATGTATTCAATCTGCGCTATATTAAATAAACATACCCTCAGTGTACAAAAGAACACACGCCCTGAACCATGATATTTGGGCGTGAAACCAGATGGAACCCCTATAGGACAAATTGTAACGGAAGAATCATTGAGAGAAGTCAGCCAAAAGATTAAGAACAACATCGAACCGAAAATATATCCGGAAATCAGTAAAGTTGTTTTGGATGGACGTGATTGTATTTATGTGAAATTTTCCGGCGAACAAGTACCGTATTTTGCATATGGTGTTGCAAAAATCAGAGTTGCAGATGAAGATTTGACAATGTCTCCGGAAGAAATTACAAGTTTAATCTTAAAGAATGGGCGGGAAGGAAATCGCTGGGAAAACCTTGTGTCCAACAAAACAGTGGATGATGTGGATGAAGAATTGCTGAATAAGTATACAACTCAGGCACATGACGTTGGACGGATTGCGATTTCCTATACAGACAAAAAAAACGATTTTAAATCAACTGGAACTTACAGACGGAAATATGTTATTAAATGCCGGGAAGGCACTATTCAGTGACGACTTAATCCAAGATGTGCAGATGGCTATATTTGCCACCAATGAGCGCTTGAATTTTAATGATATCCAGCGGCATCATGGACCTGTATTAAAGCTTGTAGATATTGCAGAAAGCTATATTAAAAGTAATATTCATTGGAAAGTGGAGTTTACAGGCGCAAGACAGAGAACAGAGATACCGGAGATTCCTGTGGATGCGATAAGAGAGGCTTTGTTAAATTCATTTTGTCATAAGGATTATTCTTCAGGTGAAAGCAATGAGGTAGCAATTTTTAAAGATCGTGTTGAGATATATAATCCAGGAACGTTTCCGGAAGGATTGGAACCCCAGGATTTTATTGACAAAGCAGAAAGGCGGTTCGCAGAAACCCCAAGATTGCCAGAATCCTGTACTATTCAAAAGATATTGAGAGTTTTGGTACAGGCCTGAAACGTATTGCAGATGCTTGCAAGGAGGCCGGTGTTCCATACAAATTTCAGAAAAAAAGAACAGGATTTGTAGTTTGTTTTTATCGGACAGAAGAAGATATATTAGTAAAAGCCGATAAAAAGCCGATAAATGAAGAACGAAAAGAAATAATTAAAATGTATATACAAGAAAACGGTTCCATAACTAATAAAGCGGCCCGTGAATTATTAGGATTAGCAGATTCAACAACTAAGCGGATATTAAAAGAAATGGTCAGGGAAGACATCTTAAAAATCGAAGGCGAAAGAAAAGCACGAAAATATTTGCTGTCATAAAAGAAAACTACAAAAAAAGAGCTGTTGCTCTGGCAGATTACCTATCTGCTTTTGCAACAGTTCCTTTTTTATATTTTCGCAATACCTTATCTCTTCTTCTTCAAATTCCCAAGCACCGACTGCAATACAATAAAGAAACATAACAGCGCCGACAGCACAATCCGTACCCACCAGCTTGAAAGTGTTCCCTGTGTCGTAATCAGGCTGGAAATGGTTCCCTTAATCAGCACGCCGAAGATGGTGCCAAAGGGAGTACCCACGCCGCCGCTAAGCAGCGTACCGCCGATGACCGCCGAGGATATGGCGTCCATCTCAAGACCCTTCGCCTGTTCCACGAATCCCGCGCAGCTATTTAGGCAGAACAGGAATCCGCCGCAGCCTGCCAAAAGACCGTCCAGGATATAGGCTTTGAGCTTTGTCTTCTTCACGTCAAGTCCCATCATCATAGCACTCTGTGCATTTCCGCCCACCGCGTACACGCTGCGCCCGAACTTCGTGAACTTCATCACGAGGATGATGACCAGCACGATGAGCAGCGCGATGACAACGGTCGGGTAGATGTATGCCGGCAAAAATTTCCCTCTCTTGCTGTAGGAGCCGACGGGAAGATAGATTTTGTAATTCGCCCATGCAAGAAATGTTTCATTTTTTATGGAAATCATCTCTTTACTGATGACTGCCGTCATGCCCCGCCCAAAGAACAGGCCGGCAAGCGTGACGATGAAGGGCTGTATCTCCAAGTACGCCACAAGGATTCCCTGTACGATACCGTAAGCAAGGCCGATTCCAAGCGCGATTGCCACTGCCACATAAGCGCTCTGCCCCATATTTTCCATGGAATACGCCGCCGCCATGCAGACAAGGGCTGTCACCGAGCCGACGGAGATATCGATACCGCCGGAAATCATGACGATAGTCAGACCCATACTGATGACCAGAAGTCCTGCGTTGGTGATAAACAGGTTAAAGAACATCTGGGGCTTTGCAAATCCTTTATCGGAAAATACGACCATGCCCGCCGCATACATTACGGCAAAGAGGACTACGGTAATCAGCAGCAGGAAACCGGTGCCGCTTATTTTTCTTTTGCTCTTTCCCATTACTGATTCCCTCCTTCCGCTGCTGCCTTTGGAGCAGCTTTCTTTGCCTTGAGCCCAGCCGTGTATTTCTTGAATACCGGGCTTTGGAGCACGACGATGATGATAACTACGATTGCCTTATATACCGGGAGCTGGTCGCCGGACACACCCATAGCGTAAAGCGAGGTGGATAGTGTCTGGATGGTCGCCGCCCCGATGACGGAACCCATCAGGCTGAACTTACCGCCGCTTAGGATATTGCCGCCCAGGGCAACTGCCAGGATGGCGTCCATCTCAAGGTTGAGCCCCAAGTTGTTAGCGTCCGCCGAGTAGATACGGCTGGATGCCACGATTCCTGCAACGCCGGCCAGCACTCCGCAGAGTATATACGTTAAGAGCTTGATTCTTCTGGAATTAAGTCCGACCAGACGGGAGGCATTGCCGTTGATGCCGACGCTTTCGATGTAAAGCCCCATGGCCGTTTTCTTTAATACCAGGTACGCGATGACTACCACTACCGCCGCGATGATGATGGGAGTCGGAATCGGTCCTACATAACCGCCCGCTACCATGTAGGAATCCACACGGACATAGGTAATCTGCCCCTTGGTCACAAGCTGCGCGATACCGCGTCCTGCGGTAAAGAGAATCAGTGTCGCCACCATAGGCTGGATGTCAAGGTAAGATACCAGCACGCCGTTAAACAGTCCGCAGATACCTGCCACAAGGATTCCTGCCAGCATCGCCAGAAGGAGCGGTGCCGCAAGCTTTGTCACAGATACCTCTCCGCCGGAGAGAATCTGGCAACACACCGCACCTGCAACAGCCATCACCGCGCCCACGCTGATATCCTGTCCGCCGGATGCCGCTGTCACAAGGGTCATGCCCACTGCCAGGATGGCAAGCTCTGACGCACGGTTTATCACGTCGATGGGATACCCGTAGAGCACTCCGTTTGTGATGGAGATTTTAAAGAATCCCGGAATCGTGATTGCCGCCACGACAAGCATGGCCAGCAGACATACGATTGGCAGGAACAGGCGCATAGATGTAAGCTTTTTCATGTCAAATCCGTTTTTATTCATCTCCCTCACCTCCTGCGATTGCTTTCATGATTCCTTCCTGGGTAAGCTCGTCGCCTGTAAGCTCCCCGACTTTCTTTCCGTCTCTTAGAACGCCCATCCTTGAGCATGTACGGAGCATCTCTTCTACCTCTGAGGAGATAAATGTCACCGCCATCCCCTGGTCGGCAAGGTCAAGCACTAACTTTTGAATCTCCGTCTTTGTTCCGATATCGATACCGCGGGTCGGCTCATCTAAGATTAAGTACTCCGGATTCGTAAGGAGCCACCTTCCGATGATGACCTTCTGCTGGTTTCCTCCGGAAAGGCTCTTAATCGGGGTCTCCCGGCTGGCTGTCTTCACCTGTAGCATCTCGATGTATTTATCCGCCGCCTCTTCCATCTCTTTGCGGCTCATGAGCTTGAACATGCCCCGCTTTGCCTGGAGGGCAATGATGATATTCTCTCTCACGGAAAGGTCGTCGATGATTCCGTCTTTCTTCCGGTCTTCCGGAAGGTATGCCATGCCAAGTTTCATAGCGTCAAGAGGCGTATTAATCTTTGCCTCTTTTCCGTTTACCTTAAGATGCCCGCTGTCCGGCTTATCCGCGCCGTAGATAGCGCGCACCAGCTCCGAGCGTCCGGAGCCGAGGAGCCCGGTAAGCCCTACAACTTCGCCCTTATTCACCGTAAAGTCGAACGGTCTTATGCTGCCCTTTCTGCCGATTCCTTCCGCCTCGATAACCGGGATGAATTCCTTGAGCTCGCCGTGTGCGCTCTTGATGTCCGCTAAGTCGTCAAAGTCCTTGCCCATCATCTTCGCAACAAGCATAACTCTCGGAAGGTCTTTCGTCTCATACTCGCCTACAAGCTCGCCGTTTCTCAGCACCGTGATGCGGTCGCACACTGCGTAGACCTGCTCCAGAAAATGGGTGACGAAGATAATCCCTACGCCCTCGCCCCGAAGTTTTCTCATGAGGACGAACAGCTTTTCTACCTCGTCGTCGTCCAGAGATGAAGTCGGCTCGTCAAGGATGAGCACCCGGCACTTCATATCCACCGCACGGGCGATGGCAATCATCTGCTGCTTTGCCAGAGAACATTCTTCCAGCTTATCCGTGGCATTGGCATCTATATCAAGACTCTTCAGAAGTTCCGAAGATTTTTTATTCATTGTCTTCCAGTCGATAAATCCTGCTTTTCTCGGCTCGCGCCCGATGAAAAGATTCTCCGCCACCGTAAGGTTCGGACATAAGTTAACCTCCTGATACACCGTACTGATTCCGTTGTTCTGTGCATCCTGAGGCGATTTGTTGACAATCGGCGTATCATTTCCCGCCATCTTGATCTCCCCGGCCTCAAAATCATGTACGCCGGTGAGGACTTTGATAAGCGTGGATTTTCCTGCCCCGTTTTCTCCCATGAGCGCATGGATTTCTCCTTCCCTAAGGGTAAAGTCCACATGCTGCAAAGCTTTCACGCCTGGGAATGTCTTGGAGATATCACGCATGGTCAATACAACTTTCTGTTCCATATCAGTCTCACCTGCTTTCCGCCCATTTTCGGGCATAAAGAGAGCGCGGCAGAATACCGGGTCTTTTCTCCCCTATCCTGCTGCGCCCTTCTACTCAAACAGGAAATCGCAATTCCCTATTATATTTTAGTATTTACGTCCGTCGATAACTTCCTGAGTTACCTCTGTTACTTCGTAATCTGTTCCGTCAACTGTTACCTTTGCAACGTCTGCGCCGTGTGCGTAGATTCCTTCATCTACATATGCAATCTTCTCAAGCTCTTCGCCGGCCTCAAGTTTCTGGATAAGCTCTGCTACACGCGGACCGTGGAGCGGGTTACACTCTACGTTACAGATAATCTCGCCGGATAAGGTAGCCTCGATACCTGCTTTAACAGTATCGAAAGAGATAACAAGGATGTCGCCGTCCGGACCAACGGTCTTTCCTGCTGCCTTGATTGCGTCAATC
>CAJUMF010000034.1 GCA_910586965.1 uncultured Dorea sp.
TTGTATTTTCATGGATTGTGGCACCTGTATCTCTAATCAACTGTCAAAGATGAGAGTATATTCTAATGTATTTGTCAAAAAATATCAAGTAATTGGGCGACGTTAATAAAATATCATGATTCAAGAGCAGGCTCCAGTCCTTCAATCCCGCAGAGCGGGACATTCGTCACCCAGTCCTGCTTTCGGTAGTCGGACATAGAGGTGCGGGCGGCCATAGGCACACCGTATTTTTGCACAAACACCTTCAGGCTCTTTGCCTGGAGGTTCTCCTCCGCCTTCACCTCAAGGGGGATAATCCTCTCATCCGTCTGCAGAAGGAAATCAAGCTCTGCCGTGGCATTTTCCGCCGACCAGTAGAAAATGTCATATTCCGGGTGGACAAGCAATTGCTGCAGCACATACTGCTCCGTCAGCGCCCCCTTAAACTCCTCAAACATCCGGTTTCCCTCCAGGATGACCTTCACATTCAGCCGCGCCATCGCCCCCAAAAGCCCCACATCCAGGACAAACAGCTTAAATGCCCCAAAATCCTGATAAGCCCTCAGCGGGAAATCCGGTTTCGACACCCGGTTTACCTTATGCACCAGCCCCGTATCCTCAAGCCAGGTAAGCGCCAGCTCATACTCCCTCGCCCGCGCGCCCTCCCGGATTAAGCCGTAGATGAATTTCTTATTTTCCTTCGCAAGCTGGGCAGGGATAGAATTCCAGAGCATCCGTATCCTTGTGACAATCTCCTTCGGCGCGTGTTTAGACAGGTCGTTTTCATAGGCGGCAAGGAGCTTATTCTGCACCTCGCGCACCCGTTTAAAATCCTTCTCCGTCACAAAGGCAAGCACCGCCTCCGGCATCCCGCCCACAAAATAATACTGTTTCAGGTAATCCGTGAACTTATTCTTAAAAACCCTCATCATATCAAAGTCGCTCTTTTCAAGCACTTCCGCCAACTGCTCCTCGCCGCACGCCCGCAGAAACTCCCGGTAAGTCATAGGATACAGGTCTAAAAAATCAACCTTCCCCACCGGAAAAGAGGTTCCCTCATGGAGGGCGACCCCAAGCAGGGAGTCCGCCGCGATAATCTGATACTCCGGCGCATTTTCGTAAAAATATTTCAAAGACTTAAGCGCCCTTGGAATCTCCTGCACCTCGTCAAAAATAATCAGCGTATCGGACGGCTCAATCTTAAATCCCGCCTCAATCTCCAAAGCCGTAATAATCCTCGGAATGTCAAAAGCCTCCCGGAACACGTCTTCCATCCGTTCATTTTCATCCATGCTGATATAAGCGCAGGATTTGTAATGTATCCTGCCGAACTCCTTCATCAGCCACGTCTTCCCCACCTGCCTGGCGCCCTTAAGTATCAGCGGTTTCCTGCCCGGGCTGTCCTTCCACTTTTTAAGCTGTCCTATCGTCTCTCTATACATATGCGCTCATCCCTTTTCTATCAAAATTAACTTCTTAATGATAGTTATTCCCATTATATCTGATTTCATGCGTATTTTCAAGGGTTTCCACATTTTCCAAAGGACTTTTTCTGCTTTTCTACACATTTTCCAAAGGACTTTTTCTGCTTTCCCTCACATTTTCCAAAGGACTTTTTTCGTCTTCCCTCACATTTTCCGAAGGACTTTCAAACAAACAGCCGGAAAACCGCCCTTTTCAGACAGTTTCCCGGCTCCCTTACTTCCGCAGATCTCTTAGAAATCCACTTCCGTTCCGTAATATGTACAGTTAAACAGCTTTTCCATAGCCGCCGGGTCAATCTCCCTCGGGTTGGAGCCTGTGCAGGCATCGCCCACCGCGCGCTCTGCGATTCCGGCAATCTTCTCTTTAAATTCATCCTCATTGATGCCGAATTCTTTCAAAGTCTTCGGAATGTTAAGCCTTACATTAAAGTCGTCAATCTTCGCGCACAGGCTGTTGATGAGTGCTTTCTCGGAAGTTCCCTCAAGGCCCATCCTGCGGGCAATCTCAGCGTAACGCTTTGCCGCTACCGGGTCTTTTGCATTGTACTTGATGACATAAGGCAGATAGATAGCATTCGCGCATCCGTGCGGGATATGCCCCGTGGAGAACGCCGCGCCTGTCTTGTGCGCCATAGAGTGCACGATGCCGAGGAGCGCATTGGAAAATGCCATTCCTGCCAGGCACTGTGCGTAATGCATCTGCTCTCTTGCCACCATGTCGCAGTTGTAGGATGCCGGCAGATAATCAAGCACCATCTCAATCGCCTGCAGCGCTAACGGGTCGGTAAACGCACAGTTTAATGTAGATACATAAGCCTCAATGGCGTGGGTCAGCGCATCCATGCCTGTGTATGCAACCTGTTTTACCGGAAGGCCCGCAACAAGGTCAGGGTCAACGATGGCAACGTCAGGAGTGATATTAAAGTCAGCCAGAGGATACTTCACGCCTGTCTGGTAGTTGGTGATTACAGAAAATGCCGTAACTTCCGTAGCCGTTCCGGATGTGGACGGAATCGCGCAGAACTTAGCCTTCTGGCGCAGCTCAGGGAAATTGAACGGGATGCACAGATCCTCAAAAGTCGTCTCCGGATACTCGTAGAACGCCCACATAGCTTTCGCCGCATCAATCGGTGAACCGCCGCCCATGGAAACAATCCAGTCAGGCTCAAACTTCCGCATCGCCTCAGCGCCCTTCATCACCGTCTCCACGGACGGATCCGGCTCAACACCCTCGAAAAGCTCAACTTTCATTCCGGCCTCTTTCAAATAGCTTACCGCTTTGTCAAGAAAACCCTGGCGTTTCATAGAGCCGCCGCCCACTACAAGAATTGCCTTCTTTCCCTTTAAGTTCTTAAGTTCCTCCAAACAGCCTTTTCCGTGATAGATGTCTCTTGGTAAAGTAAATCTTGCCATAGTGTTGTTCTCCTTTTCTTATTTTTGTTAATTATTTATCAAAAGTATACATCCGTTAAATAATTAACGCAACACATTGCACGGAAAAAATTGTTCTTTTTTAGAAACAATATGGCAGACTGCCGAAAACAGAAAAAGACATCCCGCCGGAATGCCTTTTTCTGTCGCTTTCTTTATTCCCTCACATAATTTCTTGTAGTAATGCCGCTTACCCTTCCGCTCTTCGTCACAAGGATTGCTTTAAAAAGCGTCTCTCCCTTCGGCATCTTCAACGCGCTTTTATACGGTGTGGATGCTGTAGTGGGATCTGTACCGTCTATTGTATAGTAAGCGGTGTATCCTTCCGGAACCTTTATCTCAATAGAACGTGCAGAATCGTATTGTCCCGTTGAAGGTGAGACTGCGGGTGCATCCTCAATAGGAAGTTCTATGACAAACTCTTTTTCAGACGTCTGGCTCGGCACTCCTTCCTTATTCACGACAATAGCCTTGATCACATTACTTCCCTCTCCTAATTGGATCGGTTCTGTAAATACTGTGCTCTGGGTATCAGGCATGGAGCCGTCACTTGTATAGTGAACCTCTCCTTCCCCGGAAGTAAGTGTTAACTGTTGCACATCATCATATGTCTCATTATCATCCAGACTGAACTCTGGTTCATTTACAACATAATCCGGAAGTTTCTCTGACACTATGCTCTTCGCGTCTTTAAGCAATGCCGGAATTCCCATCGGCTGTTTTGTATCCAGGTAGAATTCAAAAGCAGCCTCATAAACATCCACATTCTCCGGCTGTTCGGCTATCACATCTAAAAACAGCTTTTCCGCAGAGCTTACATCATTTTGCCCGATATAGACTTTAGAAAGCCCTGCATAGCCTTCCGCCTTCTTCTTATCCTTCCCGATTGCTCTTCGGAAATACTCCTCCGCTTTCGTGTACTCTCCGCTTCTTAACGCACGGTTTCCCAAATATACCCTACCGGCATAGGAATTCAAATATAACAAAACCAACATGCCGATTATCGCCGCTAATAGAAAAAATAAGATGAAAAGCACTTTGCGCCGCTTCTTTTTTTTCAATGCCTTCCGCCGTTCCGCCTGCTTCCTCTGTGCTTCCCATTCTGCTTGAAGCATTCCTGTATTTCTCCTGCCTCTCCCGTCGGTAATGTAACCTGTGCGACCGTTTCCCCGCATCGCGGACGTCCTTCCGTCGGTAATGTAACCCGTGCGGCTGTTTCTCCGCATCGCGGACGTCCTTCCATCGGTAATGTAACCCGTGCGGCTGTTTCCCCGCATCGCAGATGTTCTTCCGTCTTTGATATACCCTGTACGGCCGCCGCTGCTTCGCATAGCGGATGTACGCCCGCCGGCCATACGCCTTGAGTCAGTACGGAGTGCCGCTGTACGGCCGGAGTTACCATATTCCGCATTCGCCCGGCTGCGGACTCCTCCTTTTGATGACCGGCCAGAACTTTTCAGTGCATCTTTCACATGTGCAGCCAGCATATCTTCCAGAGGATTGTAATCAGGTACAATCTGAACTTCTCCACCACATTCCTCACAGTACAATATACCGTCCGGTATATCGGCACCGCAGTATCTGCATCTCATCTTGTGCCCAACCTCCTACCTTCTGGCAGCCTTTACGCAATTGTACATCAGCATAGTTATTGTCATAGGTCCTACTCCGCCCGGTAAAGGTGTGATCACCGCTGCACCCTCTTTTACATAATGAATATCTGTTTTCATCGGTTCCCAATCCTTCCTTTCTCAATGACCATCGGTTACTTCTGTTCCACGTACTGTTCGAATTCCTCCTTGGACATCAGCACCTTCCTGGGCTTCGTTCCCTCCTCGCCGCCTACAACACCCGCTTCGCAAAGCTGATCCATAATGCGGGCGGCACGGTTGAATCCAATCTTAAATGTACGCTGCAGCATCCCGATGGATGCTTTTTCCTTATCAATTATGAGGCGGCCCGCTTCTGCAAAATACGTGTCGCGTTCATTATCCTCACCGGCAGCTAAAGTCATCCCCGGCTCACTCGTTGCAACCTGATTGACAACCTCCTCGTCATATTCCTCAGTCGCATTGTTGGTACGTAAGAATTCTACTACACTCTGCACTTCCTCGTCAGTCACAAAAGAGCCCTGGACTCTGGCAGGTTTCGGGTATCCTGCCGGATAAAAGAGCATGTCTCCTTTGCCAAGCAGCTTCTCTGCCCCGTTCATATCGATGATCGTCCTTGAATCCACGCCTGACGATACCGCAAAGGCTATTCTGGACGGCATATTGGCTTTGATCAGACCCGTGATGACATTGACGGACGGCCTCTGCGTCGCTACAACCAGATGGATTCCCGCTGCTCTGGCAAGCTGCGCCAGCCGGCAGATGGCTCCTTCCACATCTCCCGACGCCACCATCATCAGATCTGCAAGCTCGTCTACAATAATTACAAGCTGACACATCACAGCCGGCCTCTCCCCATCGATGCCCGGCTCAGACTTGATCTTTTCATTATACCCCTTCATATCACGGACATTGTACTCGGCAAACGCACGGTAACGTCTGTCCATCTCCGCCACTGCCCAGTTGAGCGCCCCGGCAGCCTTTTTCGGGTCTGTGACTACCGGAATCATCAGGTGGGGGATCCCGTTGTATACACTTAACTCTACGACCTTGGGATCAATCATAATAAGCTTTACTTCCTCAGGCGTTGCTTTATATAAAATACTCATGATCAGCGTATTGATACAGACTGATTTCCCCGAGCCCGTAGCTCCGGCGATCAGTACATGGGGCATCTTGGCAATGTCTGTCACAACAGCCTTTCCCGCAATATCTTTTCCGGCGGCAAAAGACAGCTTTGAAGCACTCTTCTTAAACTCTGCCGTCTCCAATAAGTCTCTCAGCATAACTGCCGAGTTTTCCTTGTTGGGAACTTCAATACCCACCGCTGCTTTCCCTGGGATGGGCGCCTCGATACGGATATCTGCCGCTGCAAGATTCAGCTTGATATCATCCGCCAGCCCTACAATCTTACTTACCTTCACACCCATCTCCGGCTGCAGCTCATAACGTGTGACTGCCGGACCGCAGCTTACATTTGTAACGGTTACATTGACTCCAAAATTCTGTAAAGTCTGCTGCAGCTTTATAGCAGTCTCTCTGAGATTCGCATCGGATTCTCCGCCGGTCTTTTTTCCCTTCTTCAGCAAAGTGATCGGCGGAAGCTTATAATCCTTCTGTGTCTTTGTATTGTCCGGCTGGATGTTCATGACGCTTTCCGTCTCTTCGGCCGGCACTGATTTTTGTTCCGGTGTTTTTTTATCCTGGTTTTCTGCTTCCGGGGGCGCACCTGCACTCTCAAAAGGAGCTTCTCTGTCTGCCGCTTCCGGATCATTTCTCTGAATATGGAACTCCGGTACAGATGATGGCTTCTCCTCTTCCATCACATCTACACTTAACTCTCTGATGTCCTTCTTTTTCTTTTCCAGAGCTGTGTCAAAAGAAACGCCTTCTACATGGTGGTCACGGCGTTTTCTTCCCCCTGTTTTTTCATGATTGCGCAGTCCTTTATCTTCTTGTTCCCTGCGGCGTTCCTGGGCGGCCTTCCTGCGCCTTGCCGCGTCGTCTCTGGCTTTGCCGTATGCTTTATTTCCCTGGCTCTTTACACTTTTAAGTGCTGATTTTCCGGTAATAATCACCAGACAGATAATCATAAGAATCACAACTACCACATATGTACCGGCGATTCCGATCGCCGGAGTTAAGAACCTCACTATAACCTTTCCTATAATCCCTCCGCTTCTGTTAATAAGCTGAAAAAACACACATAACAGCACCAGAAGCAATCCGGCAGCCAAAGCTCTGAAATAAGCCTTGAAGTTATCCTTGTTGGATACAAGAAAAGCCACAATTCCAAATAACATAAATGGTACGATATACGTCACAGTTCCGAAAACACCTGTAAGGAATCCAGAAACTGCTTTCCCGGCTATGCCTCCTGCACCAAAAATACTAAGTAACATCAGAATACTGGCCGCAAGTGTCATCCAGATCACAATCTCGTCTTTTATAAAACTCGGCTCCGGCTTCTTTTTTGCTCTAACCTGCCGTGTATTCTTTTTTCTTCTCGACTTTGCAGCCATGCATTTTCCTCCCTGCGACGTCATGTTTCTCCCGTGATAAGGCTTTGAAACCCCAGTACCACATTATAGCATTTTTAATAAAGGCTGTCATCACTAATTTTTACTCTTTTTTGCCCGCTCCTCATCAATCATTTCATGCAGTTTTCCTAATGCGTCGCTCATCCCGCCCACTTCATCGATAAGCCCTTCCCGCACTGCCTCCCGGCCTTCTAAGAGAGTTCCTACATCCTTCACCAGCTCCGTAGGATTTAACATAAGCTCTTCAATCCTCTGCTGGGTCATATGAGAGTGGCCTGCCAAAAATTTAGTGATCCGATCCTGTGTCCTGATCATATTCCTGAGACTCTGCGTCACACCGATAAACATCCCGTTAGAGCGCACCGGGTGGACGATCATCGTTCCGCTTGGCACGATGAAAGAATACTTTGCCGACACTGCCAAAGGTCCTCCGATGGAGTGGCTGCCGCCTAAGACCAAAGACACGGTAGGCTTACTTAAGGAAGCGATCATCTCTGCGATGGAAAGCCCCGCCTCCACATCGCCGCCAAGTGTGTTAAGAAGGATAAGGAGTCCTTCGATCTCTTCACTGTCTTCTACCTCCGCCAGCATAGGGAGGAGATGCTCGTATTTGGTTGATTTCGCATTGCCTGACACAGCCTCGTGCCCTTCGATCTCACCGATGATCGTCAACAGCTTGATCTTATGTTTGTCTTTTCCTTCATTTAAGTTCAGCGATCCCATCTCCCGGATCTGGTCATTTTTTCTCTCCTGCTTTTCTTCCTGATTTTCATTTCCCATAAAATTACACCTCCATACTTTCTAATTAGTATGGAGGTGATTTCTGATTTTATACGTGCAAAAGCGCCTGCTCAAGGTCTGCAATGATATCTTCGATATTTTCGATGCCTACGCTGAAACGGATCAGATCCGGCTGTACGCCTGCTTCCATAAGCTCTGCATCGTTCATCTGGCGGTGCGTATGGCTCGCCGGGTGAAGGACACAGCTTCTCGCGTCCGCCACGTGAGTTACGATGGCGATCATCTTAAGGCTGTCCATCATGCGCACTGCCGCATCTCTCCCGCCCTTTAATCCGAAAGTGAGGACGCCGCAGGTACCGCCCGGCATATATTTTTGTGCCAGATCGTAATATTTATCTCCTTCCAGGGACGGATGGTTCACCCATGCAACCTTCTCATGACCCTGCAGGTATTTCGCCGCCTTAAGTGCATTCTCACAGTGTCTCGGCATCCGAAGATGCAGCGTCTCCAAGCCGATATTCAACAGAAATGCATTCTGGGGCGACTGGATAGAGCCGAGATCGCGCATAAGCTGTGCCGTCGCCTTTGTAATGTATGCGCCTTTGCCGAACTTCTGCGTATATACAATACCGTGATACGTCTCATCCGGCTGCGTCAGCCCCGGGAATTTCTCCGCATGGGCCTCCCAGTCAAAATTACCGCTGTCAACGATGGCTCCGCCCACGCAGGATGCATGGCCGTCCATATATTTTGTAGTAGAATGGGTCACAATATCCGCCCCCCATTCAAAAGGCCGGCAGTTGATCGGAGTTGCAAAGGTATTGTCCACGATAAACGGTACACCATGGGCATGAGCCGCCTGGGCAAATTTTTCGAAATCAAGGACAACCAGTGCCGGATTCGCCACCGTCTCTCCGAACACAGCCTTTGTATTATCCCTGAATGCCGCATTGAGCTCTTCAGCCGTACAGTCCGGATCCACAAAAGTCGCCTCCACTCCCATCTTACGGATGGTGTGGGCATAGAGATTGTAAGTGCCGCCGTACAGTGCGGAAGCACACACGATATGATCCCCCGCCTGGGCGATGTTCATGATCGCATAAAAACTCGCCGCCTGCCCGGAGGAAGTAAGCATCGCCGCTACTCCGCCCTCTAAATCGCAGATTTTCGCCGCTACTGCATCGTTGGTCGGATTTTGCAGGCGAGTGTAAAAATATCCGGATTCCTCCAGATCAAAAAGCCGCCCCATCTGTTCACTGCTGGAATATTTGAACGTCGTGCTCTGATAGATCGGGAGAACTCTCGGTTCCCCGTTTCCCGGCTCATAACCCGACTGGATACATTTTGTCTCAATCTTATAATTGCTCAATTGCTTTTCCTCCTATGCATATAAATATTTTTCCTTAAAGTCACACACCATGGACACATAATGCTCCCTGCACGCTTCATACCTTCCCTCTTCGATAAACTTAAGACAAGGCGCAAGATATTTCTTATAGATACTGCCATAAATCTCCGGCGCATCTTTTTGCATATCGATCAGCATGACAATCCCCGGTGCGATCTCGTAGTATTCCTCCACAAGCGCCCGCCCGTCAGGGGTTTCCATCAAATAACTGTCCCGGAAGTCCCGGAAAGACATAAGCTCGTAACAGTCGTCCGGCTTTCCCATGCTCTCACAGACTGCTGTTGTGATATAGCAGAGCTTCCGGTCAAACCCTCCGGCGATCTCATCATAAGTGCTGTGCATCAGGCGCATGTTCGTGACTCCTTTTTCGTTCCAGAGCTCCACCATCCGCTCCGTGAGCGCAACACAGTTCTTTTCCTTCGACTCGTTGAGAAGCGGCACCACATACACTGCCATGTTCATATTATAATCCACGTACATCCGGTCCCGGTTCCGCTTCTTCACCGCCTGCATCTTCTCGTATGCATACTCCGGGATCACCTGCGCAAGTCTCTCCGTCAGCGCTCCCCGCTCGTCTTCAGGCACATCAGCAAAACACGCGATCACCGCGTCTACGGTATGGGCATATCTTTTCCTCGCGTCCTCCATAACTCCGGCATAAGATTTTCTTCTGAATTCTTTCCCGTGCACAAGCATCTCATCAAAAAGCGTGGTCAGCTCTTTACTGACCGTATCTATTCTGTCCATCCTAATCCTCTCTACTCTTCCCAGTTATGGTATACATCCTGTACATCATCATCGTCATCCAGCATGTCAAGGGTCTTCTGGATAGACGCAATATCCTTCGCATCGGTAAGTGCCACATAAGTCTGCGGGATCATGGTCACCTCTGCGGCAGCCATAGGAATCCCCGCATCCTCAAGGGTCTGCCTGACTGCACTGAAATCATCCGGCGAAGTAAGGATCTCGAAACTGTCCTCCTCCTCGGAGAAATCATCTGCCCCGGCATCTAACGCCTGCATCATCAGCTCGTCCGAATCTCCCTCATACTCTTCCTTATCGATGACAATCTGTCCCTTCTTATCAAACATAAACGATACGCATCCCGGCGTACCTACATTACCGTTTCCTTTTGTAAATGCATTCTTAACATTAGTAGCGGTACGATTGCGGTTATCCGTCAGTGTCTCAACGATGATCGCTGTCCCGTTAGGTCCGTACCCCTCGTATGTAATATGCTCGTAATTGGCCGCATTGGCGTCCCCCGATGCCTTCTTGATATTACGGTCGATCGTCTCGTTGGGCATATTATTCGCCTTCGCTTTCGCGATTACATCCCGAAGTCGGCTGTTGTTCGCCGGGTCAGCGCTCCCGCCCTCTTTCACGGCTACCGCTAACTCCTTACCGATCTTTGTAAATATCTTTCCTTTTGCCGCATCGTTCTTTTCCTTTTTATGCTTAATGTTGGCAAATTTTGAATGTCCTGACATACTTTATCCCTCACTTTATCGTTTTATCCATCATTCTATCACGCCTCCGGCAGTTTTTCAATCTTAACTCTGCGGATTGTGTTATTATCCACGAGGAGCACGGTGAAACGGTAGCCTTCATACTCCACTACACAATGCTCGTCCTGGGCCGGAATCCGCTCAAGCATATCGATCAGGAATCCGTTTAACGTCCCGTAATTTTCCTTTTCAAACCGGATACCCAGATAATCCTCAAGATCCTCAAGGTCTGCAAACCCGTTCACCAGGAAATTTCCTGTGGCAAGAAGCGTGATCATCTTCTCCTCTACGTCATGTTCATCTAAAATATTACCCACAAGCTCCTCTAAGATATCCTCCATCGTCACAAGACCGCTGGTCTGTCCGTACTCATCAAGGACGATCACCACATGGTTTCTCGAGACCTGCATCTCCCGAAACAGTGTATCGATATTCTTTGTCTCCGGTATAAATGTTACAGCCCTTATGTAATCTCCAAGCTCCGCCACAGGCGCCCCGCGCTTAAGACCTGCAAGATAACATGCCATCGCATCCCGCAGATGAAGAAATCCTATGATCTCGTCAATGTCGTCCTTATAGATGGGAAACCGGGAAAAGTTCTTATCCAGCATAAACTTTAATGCGTCCTCAAGAGTCTCCTCCCCGTCAATGGCGATGATATTCTTCCGGTGAGTCATAATATCCTTCGCATCTTTATCCATATAGCGGAAAATGTTGCGGATCAAAGCTGCCGCCTCTTTTTTCATCCCATCATCCATCTCATCTTCTGCCTGAAATATCTGTCGTATCTTTTGAAACAAACTGCCTTCTTCCATTTTAAATTTCTTATACTCCTTTGCTATGTATGAAGCTCGAAGCTTACCCTCAGCGCCTCATCTACTTTGTTCATTATCCCTTTATCCAGATGGCATACCATGTCCTTAAGCCGCTGCTTATCGATGGTACGGATCTGTTCCAGTAAAATCACTGAATTTTTTACAATCTGGCACTTTCTCACATCCAGCTCCACATGAGTCGGAAGCTTCGCCTTGTTCATGCGGGAAGTGATTGCCGCACAGATGACCGTGGGGCTGTGTCTGTTCCCCACATCGTTCTGTATGATCAGCACCGGACGGATCCCGCCCTGTTCGGAACCCACCACCGGGCTTAAGTCTGCATAATATATATCTCCGCGTCTTACCTGCACTCTATTCACACTCCGATACGTTTAAGATAAAGTAAGTATTTCCATCTTTTTCGGATGTATTCCATAGAGTCATAGAATTTAGTTAAAATAATCCCTCTGCTCAATCACCTCGCCGTGCCGGATAAATTCGTGAGGGACCCGCTTCCCCAGGTTACAGACGAACTCATAGTTAAACCGCTCCGCCAGCTCGCTGAGCTCCTCCACCGCCAGCACCTCATCGCCGTCTCTCCCGATCAATGTAACCCGGTCCCCGAATTGCACATCATCTATATCCGTCCCGTCAACCATAAGCTGGTCCATGCACACGCGCCCTAAGATTCTTGCCCTCCTGCCGCGTATCAGGACAATGCCTTTATTGGAAAGGCTCCTCGGATAACCGTCCCCGTACCCTACCGGAACCGTGACAATCTTTGTCCTTCTCTCCGTGACGAACGTTCCGCCGTAGCTGATAAGCGTTCCCACATCCACCCATTTTACATGGGCAACATGGCTAATCAGCTCCATCGCAGGCTTTAGCGGCACATTCTCTTTCTTTACCTCCGCCGACGGATATAAGCCGTAAGTGGAGATGCCGCAGCGCACCAGGTTCATATTTGCCTCCGGGATATCAATGATTCCCGCGCTGTTGGAACAATGGTAATAGGTAAAATGAACGCCCCGTTTCTCAAGCGCATCCTTCATCCACATATATTTTTCCATCTGTTTTTCCGTATATGTCTTATCCGTCTCGTCGGCCTTGGAAAAATGGGTGAACATCCCTTCCATCACAAGATTCGGCATAGCTGCGATGGCCGCAATCTCGTCTGCGCTCTCCTCATCCGGCATAAATCCAAGCCTCGACATCCCGGTGTCAATCTTAATGTGGATGTACGCTTTCTGGTCAAGCTTTACCGCCAGGTCCGACACTTCCTTTGCCATCTCTGCCGTGTAGACGGTCATCCGGACCTTATATTCCAAAAGCCTCTCCCGCTGGTCCGGGAACACGCATCCCAATGCCAGCACAGGCTTATAGATACCCCTTTTTTTCAGGAACACCGCCTCGTCAAGGGTTGCCACCGCAAAGCCCCAGACGTACTCCTTGTCAGAAAGCATCCGCGCAATCTGCAGCCCTCCGTGGCCGTAGCCGTCCGCCTTGATGACCACGATTACCTTTACGCCCTCCTTCGTGTTGTCTTTCATCCGGTCAACATTATATTCTACTGCGTCAAGGTCAACTTTTGCCCGTACCCTCGTATACTTCTCCATCTTATCCCTCCGTCTTCTCATCCTGCACATTCATTGATTGCAGTACCTATCTGCGAAATGATATCTTCCGCCATCACACTGTAGTTTCCTTTTTCCCCGCGGGCGCGGTCCCCTGCCCTTCCGTGGATATACGCACCAAGCACCGCCCCGTCAAAGCATCCAAGGCCCTGGGCTAAAAATCCGGCGATTATGCCTGCAAGGATATCTCCGGAACCCGCCTTTGCCATAGCGCTGTTCCCCGACGGGTTAAGGACAGTCCTCTCCCCTTCTTTCCCGATCAGCGTCCGGGAATCTTTCAGGACGCACACTGCTCCCGTCTTTTCCGCGTAGTCCTTCAGCACCTTGAGACGGTCATTTTTTATATCCGCCACGGAGCGCCCCGTCAGCCGCGACATCTCCTTCATGTGGGGCGTCAGGACATACCTGCCCTCCGTCAGCAGTCCGGAAAGCTCCTCATCCCCGCTCATGATATTCAGTCCGTCCGCGTCAATCACACATGGGCAATTCCCATGTAAAAGCACTGTCTCCATATGCCTCCTGGCAATCTCTCCCATCCCGATGCCGGAGCCGGCACACACAACATCCGCCCACAAAAGATGCCTTTTCAGCTCTTCCTCATCAAATCTCTCATAGGAAACAATGATTGCCTCCGGCAAAAGCTGCTGCAAGACCGCCCTGTTTTCTTCTGCAGTATATATTTTAACCAGTCCTGCCCCGGACATATACGCCGCTTTCGCATTAAAATACGCCGCGCCGCACATTCCTTTGCTGCCTGCGATGACAAGCACCTTCCCGTATGTTCCCTTGTGGGAGTCTTCTTTTCTTGGCGGAAGGAGACTTTGGTACTCCGCCCCTTCATACTCGATAACCGCCGTCCCATCCTCCTTGAACATCTGCTCACTGATTCCGATATCCGCGATGACTACATTCCCCGCCAGTTCCTTTCCCGGATATACCGCCATTCCGAACTTCCTTTCCTGAAAAGTCACCGTAAGGTCTGCAAAAAACGCCGCTCCAAGGATATGTCCTGTATCCGCTGAAACTCCCGACGGGATATCGACGGCAAACTTAAACGCCTCCGCCCGGTTCATGGCATCAAGGAGGCTCAGATATCTCCCTTCGATATCACGGCTTAATCCCACGCCGAAAAGAGCATCTACAATAACACTATATTCTTCCTCTGCAAATTCATTTCCAACAATTCCTCCTGCCTCTTCAAAAAGCCGGAGCTGCTTTTCGCACTCCTTTGTGCACCGTTCACGGTTCCCTGCCAAAATTACCGTAACCTCGTATCCGTCCCTCTTAAGCATTCTTGCGATGGCAAATCCATCGCCCCCATTATTCCCGGAACCGCACACCACACCTATCTTTGGAAAACCTTCAAGCTGCTCCTTAAGCGTCCTGACGCAAGCCGCAGCAGCCCTCTCCATAAGCTCCAGTGACGGCACTCCAAGGACATTTATCGTATACTGGTCCGCTGCCTTCATCTGACACGCCCCAGGTAAATATCTCATGATCCTGCTCCCCTTCCCGCATACAAAAGAACGTGTAAAAACAAGCCAGCTTCCAGCACGGCTCGTCATTACACGTCTCTTTGGCTATGATTGTTTATGCTCCTGACGATATCTGCTGATGTTGTATGATAACTGCATCAGGCTTTCCGACAAATGCACATTCTCCACAATAATATTATCCGGCAGGTTCAGATCCGTATGGGCAAAATTCCAGATTGCGCACACTCCGTTATCCACCAGAAGGTTCGCGACCTCGATCGCCTTCTCCTTCGGGATCGTGAGCGCTGCTATCTCCACATCATTGCTCTGGACAAAACTTTTAAGCTCATCCATCATGCGGATCGGCACGCCGCGGATGGAGACACCGTTAAGCCTTGGATTCACATCAAATATGCCCTTCAAGATAAATCCCCTGTTCTCAAAAGCCGCATAGTTGGCAAGTGCCTGCCCAAGATTACCTGCTCCGATAATGATCATGTTATGGTCTTCTTCAAGACCAAGAATCTTTCCGATCTCTGTATATAGATACTTCACATTGTAGCCATAACCTTGTTGTCCAAATCCCCCAAAATTATTAAGATCCTGCCGAATCTGGGAAGCTGTGACTTTCATCTTCTTACTCAGGTCATTGGATGAAATACGCTCCACACCATTTTCAAGCAATTCCCCTAAGTATCTGTAGTATCGTGGCAGCCTTCGGATGACTGCCTGAGAAATCCCTCTTTCTTCCACTGATGTTCACCTTCCATTTCTTTCATAAAAATATTATAGTAAATTGTCCTACCAAAGTCAAACTTTTTGGTTGTGTTTTCATTTATTTTCGCTATAATGATAGAAGATACGCCCGCAAAAGGTATAAAATCAGGAGGATACTATGATATTATCATGCCAGAAAATCAGCAAAGCATTCGGTGAAGATGTAATTGTCACCGACGGCTCTTTCCATATAGAAGACCATGAAAAGTGCGCCCTTGTAGGCATTAACGGCGCCGGAAAATCCACCATTCTCAAAATGATCGTGGGCGAACTGCCCCTTGACGGCGGAAATATAGCGCTCACTAAAGGCAGGACTTTAGGTTATCTTGCCCAGCATCAGGACATGTCCGGGGATAATTCTATCTATGAAGAAGTCAAAACCGCAAAAGCCGAGATTATAGAGACAGAAAGACGCCTCAGGCAGATGGAGATGGAGATGAAGCATCTGTCCGGCGGACGGCTTGAAAGCCTTATGGAATCCTATAACCGCCTGACGGCAGAATTCGAGCGCGCCAACGGTTATGCCTATGAGAGCGAGGTTATCGGCGTACTCAAAGGATTGGGATTTGCGGAGGATGAGTTTAAAAAGCAGATCACAGCCCTCTCCGGAGGCCAGAAGACCCGTGTCTCTTTAGGAAAGCTTCTTCTTACCAAACCCGACATCCTGCTCCTTGACGAGCCTACCAACCACTTAGACCTTAATTCCATCGCATGGCTTGAGACTTATCTTTTAAATTACCCGGGAGCAGTTTTGATCGTCTCCCACGACCGGTATTTTTTAAACCGGGTAGTCACCAAGATCATCGAGATTGAGAATGGGAAACTGATGATGTACTCCGGCAACTACACCCAGTACGCCGAGAAGAAAAAGATGCTCCGGGATGCCATGTTAAAAGAATACTTAAACCAGCAGCAGGAAATCAAGCACCAGGAGGCGGTCATCGAAAAGCTGCGCTCCTTCAACCGGGAAAAATCCATCAAACGGGCGGAAAGCCGGGAAAAGATGCTGGAAAAGATAAAGCCTGTTGAAAAACCTGTAGAGCTTCATGCGGAGATCCATCTGAAATTAGAACCTTCCTGCACAAGCGGCAACGATGTGCTGTCCGTAGAACACCTCGGCAAATCCTTCCCGCCCCACACCCTCTTTTCTGATGTGAACTTTGAGATCAAGCGGGGAGAACATGTGGCAGTCATCGGGGACAACGGCACAGGAAAGACTACTTTGTTAAAAATCTTAAACCGTGTCCTTCCCGCCGATACCGGGCAGTTTACCTTGGGAACGAACGTACAGATCGGCTACTACGACCAGGAACATCACGTCCTCCACATGGAAAAGACGATTTTTGAAGAGATATCCGACGACTATCCGTCCCTCACCAATACGGAGATCCGCAATATGCTTGCTGCTTTTCTCTTTACCGGGGACGATGTGTTCAAGCTGATCGGGGACTTGAGCGGCGGGGAACGGGGGCGTGTGTCCCTGGCAAAACTAATGCTCTCTGAAGCCAACTTCCTCATCCTGGATGAGCCGACGAACCACTTGGATATCGTCTCAAAAGAGATACTGGAAAAGGCGCTGAACGATTACACAGGGACAGTCCTCTATGTCTCCCACGACCGATACTTTATCAACCAGACAGCGACGAGGATCTTAGACCTAGTGAACCAGACCTTTGTCAACTATATCGGAAATTATGATTATTACCTTGAAAAACGGGATGAATTGACCGCGGCTTACTCCTGTGCGAATACAGCAGGCGGCACTCCTTCCTACAGCCCCGGTTCTCAAAATACAAGGCTTCCCGGCTCTCTGGATGATTCCGCTGCTGTTAGCAGCTCCAAGGCAAGCTGGCAGGAGCAAAAGGAAGCCCAGGCCCGCAGGCGGAAACGGTTGAATGACCTTAATAAGACCGAGCAGCGCATCGCTGAACTGGAAGACAGGGACAGCGCCATCGACCGCCTGATGACCCAGGAAGAAGTGTACACAAATTCTGTCCGATGCCAGGAACTTGCGATGGAAAAGACCGGGATCGCACAAGAACTGGAAGAGCTTTATGAAAAGTGGGAAGAGCTGGCAGAGTAAATACATGGGAAAATAAAACAGACAGAAAATAACTGCCGGAGTTCTCTCTAGAATTCCGGCACATTATCTGCAAACATATGTAATTTCATCTTAGCTGACAACTCTCGAAGTATATGCTGCCCTGCAATGCTATTCCCTTTTTCGTCAAGGGACGGCCCAAAGATGCCGATTCCCATTCTCTTATCCACTACGGAAAGAATTCCTCCTCCGACACCGCTTTTTGACGGTACGCCCACCTCAACTGCGAACTTTCCCGAGCCATCATACATCCCGCAGGTCAGCATGATCGTTTTTACGATCTGTACCACCCAGCTATGCAATAAGCGTTCTCCCGTTACCGGATTAACTCCGCCAGATGCCAACACCAGCCCGAATCCCGCCAGGCTCGCCGCTGTCACATTAAGGGAACACATCTGCACATAAAGCTTTAAGCTTTCCTCCACGCTGTTTTCCAGTATTCCCTTACTCTCTAACAAGTACGCAATGGCCTTGTTCCTGGATATATGCCCCATCTCCGATTGATACACTTTCTCGTTAAGGGTAATCCCATCATCCATACAGAGACGTCTCGTAAACTTTAACATCTTGTCAAAGCTTACCTCCGAAGCCAGATGGCTCGCTATGGCTATCGCTCCGGAATTGATCATCGGATTCGATGGATAATCACTGGTCAGATCAAGTTTCACCAGAGAATCAAAGGAATCCCCCGAAGGCTCCATGCCTACTCTGTCAAAAGTCCTTTCATACCCACATCGCTCAAGGGCAACTGCCAGTGAGACTACCTTGGAGATACTCTGGATTGTAAAACGCACATCCGCATCCCCGCATTTATAATATTGTCCTTCTCCGGTACAGACACATACTCCCAGATAATCTTTATTCACGCGTCCAAGCTCAGGTATGTATGTGGCTGTCCTTCCCAGGGCAGTCATTTTCTTTCCTTCCACTATTGCTTGTTCTAATATCTTATCCATACTTTTCCTCCATCCACTCTTTTCAACATATTAGAAAAAAGCTTTTACATATGCCAGTGTTTTATCCAGCAAATCTTTTGGCAGCTTTTCCACAAACTGGATATTTCTGCTGATTACATCCAGACACTTCATATGTTCCGTTAAGATTACGCCTGTTGTCTTCGTCCGGGCATCCAACGGGAGATGCAGCGGAAATTGATTGCTTGTATTTGTAATCGGGCACACGACAGCAAACTTCGTTTTCATAAAAAACTGTTCATTGCTGATGACTATCCCCGGCCTCCTGCCTGCTTGCTCATGTCCTGATTGCGGACTAAAATCCAGGAATACAATATCGCCCTGTTTCGGATGATACATTACCACACTTCCTTCCCGACAGGAGAACCCCAGTCAAATTTCTCGGCTTCATATTCCCCATTATAATCTTTAAAAATATCTTCTAATGTAAGCTCATTTTTTCCCTTTACTTTTGAAATTACAATATTATCATCGACCCGGTTTAATTCAACAAGATCATTTTCCATCATTCCCAACGCCTCAAGAAACGCTTTTGGTATTCTAATCCCTTGCGAATTCCCCCATTTCTGAATTATTGCCTGCATAAAATCATCTCCTTTTTATGTATAGTATATACAACAGTATATACATCGTCAACAATTATATACGAAAAAGGGGAAGAAACGGCTCTTACGAGTTCATCCTTCCCCTGTTTAGAATTGTCCTTTTATATTTCCTTTCTCATAATAAAGAACCAATCCTGTTTCCTATAAAGCTCAAATCCATATTTATCTCCACTTATCCCCCGCCATCAGTTCCTCAAGGGGCAGCCTCTCCTGCACATACTCCTGCAGCAGGTCATCTTCCGCCTGCTCCTCCGGCTTTTCCTGCGTCAGCCCGGCTCCTTCCTGCAAGGCTCCTTCCGCCTCGGTTCTCTCCGGTATCCAAGGTCTTTTATCCCCCAGCCACCCCTTCTCTTTCCAGTAATCCGTGTCAATCTGCTGCATAAACGCCCGCCTGTGCATATGCCGCATCAGGTAGAAAAGCGCCCTCGCCCGCAGAGAAGGCATCACCTTCCCCGGCTCATGGACAATCTTCGCCATAAGCTCATTGACCTTTTTATCAATCTTATCCTTGACAGGTTTTTCCACCCCATCCCAGGACATGCTCCTAATCGCCAACCCATAGGTATAGACACGTCCAACGCCCCACCATCTCAGGCTGTCGGTAATATCCTTAAGGGCGCTCTTCATGCCGCCCCCGGCAGCCGTCGCAAAGCAGACTGCCTGTTTCTGGAACATAGAGCCCTCCGGGCGGTGTACCATCCACCGGTATCCGTAATGGTCAAGGAGCGCTTTAATCTGCCCCGTCGCATGATAGACATAAGTGGGCGTCGCGAACACAAGAAGGTCCGCCTCGTCAATCAGCCTCGTGACACGTCTCAGATAGATAAAATAATCCGGACACTTCTTCGCTCCCTGGGTAATGCACAGACCGCACCCCCGGCAGAATTCCGGCATATCCTTGGGCAGGAACAGCTCATTTACCGTATCCTGCGACAAGGCAACCCGCTCCACAAACATCTTCGCAATCCGGTACGTCGAACTCTTCCTCATCGTACCGTTAATCATCAGTATATTCATACAGAATCCCTTCCTTACAATCTCTCAGCAATGGCCTTTATAAAGTCCTCGCTGTTTAACACAACCGGATTCGTGTTCGTCGTGATCAGCGCAAGATCCTTCGTCATCTTTCCTTCCTCAATGGTGTCAATAGTCGCCCTCTCAAGCCTGTCCGCGAACTCCATAAGCTCCTTATTTCCATCCAGCTCGCCCCGTTTCTTAAGCGCGCCCGTCCATGCGAATATCGTAGCCACAGAATTTGTAGAAGTCTCCTCGCCCTTCAGATGTTTATAATAATGACGCTGCACCGTTCCGTGAGCCGCCTCGTACTCATAGTACCCTTCCGGAGACACAAGCACGGAAGTCATCATAGCCAGAGAACCGAATGCCGAGGACACCATATCGCTCATCACATCCCCGTCATAGTTCTTGCACGCCCAGATATAGCCGCCCTCCGACTTCATCACCCGGGCAACCGCATCGTCAATGAGCGTGTAGAAATACACAATCCCCGCCGTCTTAAACTTTTCGTCATACTCCGCGTCATAAATCTCCTGGAAAATATCCTTAAACGTATGGTCATACTTTTTGGAAATCGTATCCTTCGTGGCAAACCAAAGGTCCTGCTTTGTGTCCAGCGCATAGTTAAAACAGCTCCTGGCAAAGCTTTCGATAGAACGGTCCACATTATGCATTCCCTGGATAATTCCCTCGCCGTCAAACTCATGGATCAGCTCCCTTACTTCCTGCCCGTCCTCATCCGTAAATACAAGCTCCGCCTTTCCCGCTCCCGGAATCTTCATCTCCGAATTCTTGTACACATCCCCGTAGGCATGTCTTGCGATAGTGATCGGTTTCTTCCAGTTCCTCACGCACGGCTCAATCCCCTTCACTACAATAGGCGCCCGGAAAACCGTTCCGTCCAGGATTGCCCGGATCGTCCCGTTGGGGCTCTTCCACATCTCCTTAAGGTCATACTCCGTCATCCGCGCCGCATTAGGCGTAATGGTCGCGCACTTCACCGCAACCTTGTGCCTCTTCACCGCATTGGCAGAGTCAACCGTCACCTGGTCGTCCGTCGCATTGCGGTGCTCAAGCCCCAGATCATAATACTCCGTATTCAGCTCAACAAACGGCGCCAGAAGATGCTCCTTGATCATCTTCCAGAGAATCCTCGTCATCTCATCCCCGTCCATCTCCACAATCGGATTCAACATCTTTATCTTCTCCACAATCATACCTCCTACAATTCCCTGTATATTTCAAAGTTTCACTAAAGGCTGTACTGTCCGGCAGAGAATTTATGGTTACCCCTGAAGGAATCCCGTAAAAAACGCCAGCACTTGGCGAGGTCTTTTCGAGCCTAGTGTCTGCTGCGTTTTTTCAGAGCGAAAGCGCGGTGACGAAGGGGTAATCATAAATTCTCTGCAGAACGATAACCTGCCTGTTATGTTTTAATACAGTTTCGCCCCAACTTCTCTCGGGCGGAACCCTTCACTCTCAAGAGCCATAAGTATCTCATTCTTATGCTCTGTCCCGAATGTCTCCATCGTAATCCTGAGCTCCACTGCCGCATTCCGGTTGATGCTGACAAACTGGTTGTGCTCAAGCTTAATGACATTGCCGTTGGCATTGGCAATCGTCGTCGCCACCCGCACCAGCTCTCCTGCCTTATCCGGCAAAAGAACCGACACCGAAAAGATACGGTCTCTCTGGATCAGCCCGTGCTGTACAACGGAGGACATGGTAGTCACGTCCATATTGCCGCCGCTGAGAATCGCGACAGCCTTCTTCTTATTCAGCTCAAGCTGTTTCAGCGCCGCAATCGTGAGCAATCCCGAATTTTCCACAATCATCTTATGGTTTTCCACCATATCAAGGAACGCGCCGATAAGCTCGTCGTCCTCCACCAGAAGGATCTGGTCGATGTTATCCTTGCAATAAGGGAAAATATTCTCCCCCACCCGCTTTACGGCTGTGCCGTCTGCAATCGTGTTCGCACTGGGTAGCGTCACCGGCTCGCCCGCCTCTAAAGCCGCAGACATGCTGGCAGCAGACTTCGGCTCCACCCCGATGACCTTGATCTTCGGGTTCAGCATCTTCGCCAGCGTGGCAACACCCGTCACCAGCCCGCCGCCGCCGATCGGCACAAGGATATAGTCCACCGTCGGCAGCTCCTGGATAATCTCCATGGCAATGCTCCCCTGCCCGGTAGCAACCGCTAAATCGTCAAAAGGATGCACCAGCGTCTTTCCGGTCTCCTCTGCCAATTTTACCGCATAAGCATAGGAATCGTCAAATACATCTCCGTGGAGCACCACTTCCGCCCCGTAATTCTTCGTCCGGTTCACCTTGATAAGCGGCGTCACCGTAGGCATAACGATAGTAGCCTTGCAGCCGAATTTCTGCGCCGCAAAAGCCACGCCCTGGGCATGGTTCCCTGCAGACGCGGTAATCAGCCCCCGGCTCCTCTCCTCCTCGGAAAGCGTGCTGATCTTATAGTAAGCGCCCCGCACCTTGTAAGCGCCCGTACACTGCATGTTCTCCGGCTTTAAGTACACCTTTCCTCCGGTGAGCCTGCTTAAGTTCTCACTGTACACCAGTTTTGTCGGCAATGTGACCTCTTTCACAATCTCACTTGCCTCTTCAAATTTTTCCAATAAAAGTTCCTGCATCCTTAATTCCTCCTGATTCCAACATATTCTCCATATTGCCTAGATTTCTGCGGACTCCTCCGCATCCGAAGTTCTTCCATCCACGGTAAATAAAGCCTTCACAAAATTATCCGCGTCAAACTTCTGCAAGTCGTCAATACTCTCGCCCACGCCGATATATTTTACCGGAATCCCAAGCTCCGCATGGATTGCAACCGCAATCCCTCCCTTGGCTGTTCCGTCCATCTTCGTCAGCACGATGCCGGTAACATCCGTCACCTCGCTGAATTCCTTCGCCTGCTGCAGTGCATTCTGCCCTGTCGTAGCGTCAAGGACAACCAAAGTCTCGCGGAATGCCTCCGGGAACTCCCGGTCAACAATCCGGTTCATCTTCTTTAACTCTTCCATCAGATTCTTTTTATTGTGGAGCCGCCCCGCCGTATCGCACAAGAGCACGTCCGCGCGCCTTGCCTTCGCCGCCGCCACCGCGTCGTAGACGACCGACGCCGGGTCGGAGCCTTCCTGGCCGCCGATAAGCTCTGCCTGCGCCCGGTTCGCCCACTCCTTAAGCTGCTCTCCCGCCGCCGCCCGGAACGTATCCGCCGCCGCCATGATCACCTTTTTATCCATTGCCCGAAGTTTCCCGGCAAGCTTCCCGATGGTCGTCGTCTTACCCACTCCATTTACGCCCACAACCATGACGACGGAAGTCTTCTCCTCGAATTCGTAAGCTGTCTCGCCGACCTCCATCTGTTCTCTGATACTCTCGATCAGAAGTTCCCGGCAGTCAGCCGGCTGCTTGATATGGCGCTCCTTTACCTTCTTTTTCAGATCATCCAAAATATCATAAGTCGCCTGTACACCAAGATCCCCCATGATCAGGACTTCCTCAAGCTCCTCATAAAAATCCTCGTCAATATTGGAAAATCCGGAAAAAATACTGTCCATACTGTTCACAATATTGTCTCTCGTCTTCGAAAGCCCTGATATCAACCGTTTAAAAAAACCTTCTTCCGCCATCAAATACACCTCCTGTATGTAAACTACTTGTCCAGCTCATCCTCCAAAAGACTTACCGATACCAGCGTTGACACACCCTTCTCCTGCATGGTGATCCCATACAGCCGGTCTGCCGCCGTCATCGTCCCCCTTCTGTGAGTAATAACGATAAACTGTGTACTCTTTGTCAATTTATGCAAATATTTTGCGAACCGGATGACATTATTATCATCCAATGCCGCTTCAATCTCGTCTAAGAGACAAAACGGGGAAGGCTTTAAGTTCTGGATGGCAAAGAGAAGGGCAATCGCCGTAAGTGCCTTCTCACCTCCTGAAAGCTGCATCATGTTCTGCAGCTTCTTTCCCGGCGGCTGAGCGATAATCTTAATGCCTGCCTCTAAAATATCTTCATCCTCCATAAGCTCCAGAGTTCCTTTGCCCCCGCCGAACAGCTCCTTGAACACCTGATCAAACTCCCTGGAAATTCGTTCAAACTGTTCCGCAAACTGCTTACGCATGGCAATATCAAGCTCTTCGATGATTTTCTCAAGGGTTTCCTCCGCCTGAACAAGATCGTCATGCTGACCTTTAAGGAATACGTACCGCTCAGATACATTTTTAAAGTCCTCGATCGCATTGACATTCACGTCCCCGAGCCCTTTGATCTCATTTTTTATCTCCTGGATCCGTCTCTTCATCTGCGCAAGATCAGAAAGATTCTCATTGCGCAGCTCCAAAGCCCGATTGTAGGTAAGTTCATACTCCTCCCACATATAATCGATCTGCTTTTCTGACGCTTCCTCATAACTCTCCTTCTGGCTCTCTAACCGGAACACCTCTTTGTCAAGCTCTGACATATGCTTAGACAGATCTTCCCTCTTTTGTAAGAACACTTTATGCTTCTGATTCAATTCCTCCCGCTGTGTCTTGAACTTTTCAATCTCCTGGCCAATCTCTGTAAAGAGCTCTCCGGAATCCTCTATGGTCTTTCTGAGTTCGGCGATCTTTTCCTCCTTCTGCATGATCTCTCTGGAGGTTCCGCCCTTATTCTCCTCTAATTCCTTCATCTCCTCACGGAACTTATCAAGCTCCTCCCGGATACGTGTCACATTCTGGGAGATAAATTCATATTTTTGCTCCAAACCGGCACAGGCAAGATGCATCTCTTCAGCCTCTTTCTGTCTCGCCGCTTCAATCTCCCGTTCACTGTCAAGCTGGGCCTGTTCTTTTTCTACCTTCGAAGACAACTCTGCCTCTAACTGTTCCGATGTATCAAGCTCCACACTGATCGATTCCTGATTATCTATAATATCCGAGATCTGCTGCTCTATCTGCTGCTCTTCCTCTTTGATGTCAACGGCTGTATTCTGTGCGGCCCGGATCTTCGCTTTCGCCTGTTCGATATTCATCTTCGCAGTATTCTGTACTACGTACGCTTTCTGGAGCTTTTGCTTGACTGTCTCTATCTGGTCGTAGTATCCTGCCCGCTCACTGCGGAGCTTTTCAGACTCCGCCTCAAGCTCATCCATCTCCCGTTTTAACTGTTTGACCGTCTTTTCGAATTCCTCGATCTCACGCCGTCTGCTTAGCAGATTACTGGAATTCTTAAACGCTCCCCCTGTCATAGACCCTCCGGGGTTGATAAGCTCTCCTTCCAGCGTTACAATCCGAATGGACTGCCGATACTTCCTGGCAATGGCAATTCCGTGATCGATATGGTCTACCACAAGCGTACGGCCCAAAAGATACGCGGCAAGCTCATGATATCTTTTCTCCACCTTTACAAGCCCATCAGCCGTACCGATAACCCCGGGTTCCTTAAGCGCCTCCGGCCTGCCAAATCCTCCATAAGACTTAAGTGCGGTAAGCGGAAGGAATGTGGCACGTCCAAATTTATTTTGCTTTAAATACCCGATCATACGTTTTGCCGTATCTTCATCCGCAGTGACGATATTCTGGATATTGCCCCCCAAGGCTGTCTCTATAGCAACTTCATAATCCTTTTCCACCTTTATGATATCTGCAACAACTCCAAGAAGCCCTTTTTCCGCATCCCGCCTGTCCATAACCCTGCGGATACTGTTGCCGTAGCCGTCATATCGTTCGGTGATATTCTTGAGAGACTCAAGCCTTGACTCTTCCCTGTGATAGGCCGTCTGCCCGATTCGAAACTGCTCGGTCTGGCGGGACAGGATCTTTTGAATCTCTTCAATCCTCTCCTCATACTGGCTGCTTTGCTCCGTGAGGGCTATAATCTCCCCGGATATCGATCTTAACTCCTCCTCATACCCGAAAAGAAGCGTCTCCTGCCCGTCTGCCTCCTCTTTCGCTTCCGCCATGCGCTGGTCAAGCTGCGATCTTCTTACCTGTATCTGTTCTAACATGGTATCATACTTCTGTATCTTGGCTTTTGTCGAAGCACGATTGTTCAGAAGCTCCATAATATCTGCCTTATTCTTTTCAATATCCGCAGTAAAAGTAGCAATACGTGTCTGAACTGTGATCAGTTCTTCACGCGCCTTATTCTCAAGCAGTCTGTGTTCCCCTAACTGCCCGTGTATATCCGTCTGCTCCTTCTCGAATTCAGAAAGCTTTTCTGTACGTTCTGCAATCTCTGCTTCTATCGTCTCTGTCCGCTGCTCATAATGCTCATCATTCATCCGGGCACTGTGGATCTGCTCCTTTAAAAGGGCAATCTGATTCTCAAGCTGCTGCTTTAGCATCGTAGTCTCATTAAGCTGCCCCTTGGCACGCTCGATCGACTCATCGATCAAATCCACTTCTTCCTCCACTGTCTCATATTCCTGCTTCATGCCCTCATACTGTCCGCTGGCACTTTCAAGCTCCGCAGCCGTATCCTTGATCTTTCCTTCCAGAGAAATAATATGCTCTTGTATACGCGCCGTCTCTAAAAGGAACATATTGATATCATAAGTCTTTAACTCTTCTTTTTTCTTTAAAAATTCCCGGGCTTTCTCCGATTGCTTCTCTAAAGGCCCCATTTGCTTCTCAAGCTCTGCGAGTATATCGTTTACACGCAAAAGATTCTGCCGCTCTTCTTCAAGCTTTTTCACTGACATATTCTTTCGCCGTTTAAACTTCACGATACCTGCCGCCTCATCAAAAAGCTCCCGCCGTTCCTCCGGTTTTCCGCTTAAGATCTTATCAATCTGCCCTTGTCCGATGATCGAATAGCCCTCTTTACCGATACCCGTATCGTAAAATAACTCATTGACATCCTTCAATCTGCATACACTGCCGTTGATCAGATATTCACTCTCACCGGAGCGATACAGCTTCCTAGCCACGGTCACTTCCTCATATTCAATAGGAAGCTGATGGTCAGAATTATCAAGAGTAATAGCCACAGATGCATAGCTTAAAGGCCTGCGGTTTTCCGTTCCTGAAAAGATAACATCCTGCATACTGCCGCCGCGAAGCTGCTTCACTCTCTGTTCTCCCAATACCCAGCGCACCGCATCGGCAACATTGCTCTTACCGCTTCCATTCGGTCCTACGATCCCTGTGATACCGTTATGAAAGTCGAATCTTAACTTGTGTGCAAAAGATTTAAACCCCTGCACTTCTATACATTTTAAATACATCCTGCACCTACTTTATATTCTTTTCCCGGAGCATAAGTATACTCTGGTATGCAGCCTCCTGCTCAGCCGCTTTCTTTGTCCTTCCTTCACCGGTACCATATCTGATATCCTCAATATAGACAGCCGCCGAAAAAGACTTGTTGTGGTCCGGTCCTGACTCATCGATCAGGCGGTACTGGACCCCGCCTTTAAAATTAGCCTGGACGGTCTCCTGTAAGATAGTCTTGCTATCATAAAAGAGCTTCCGATTCTCCAAATCATTCAACACAAACTTCATAATAAACTCTTTTGCGCTAGCAAAACCACCGTCAATATAGATAGCCCCGATCAACGCTTCCATGGCATCCGCCGCAACGGAATCCCTCTTACGTCCTCCGGTGGCTTCTTCGCCTTTCCCAAGCAGAAGATACTCGCCCAGACGGATCTGACGAGCGCAGAAAGCCAGAGCCGGCTCACAGACCATGCTTGCCCGCAGCTTCGTAAGATCACCTTCCCGCATCCTGCTCTCATCAAAATACAAAAATTCACTTGAGATCAACTCAAGGACCGCATCACCTAAAAACTCCAGTCTCTCATTACAATTATATTTTGGCAGATGCATCTCGTTTGCGTAGGAGCTGTGGACCATAGCCTTCTTTAACAATGTAAATTCGTGAAACCGATACCCTATCTTTTCTTCTAATTCTTTTAACTCTCTGCTCATTCTAATCCTTTCTGCTATATTTCCCAAAAGGAAAAAGCCCATCAGGGCTTTTTCACACCAAAACCATGCCTAATCGTTTGTTGCATTGCGAATCTGCTCTGCAGCATCCCCTACGGTAACAATCTTCTCCGCCTCTTCATTATCAATCTCAATATCAAATATCTCTTCTATACCCATAATAATCTGAAAAATATCGAGAGAATCTGCCCCCAGATCATCTACAAAGGTAGATTCCATCGTAATAATATCCTTGTCTTCAATATTCATTACATCCGCAATAATATCCTGTAATTTTTCAAATTCCATTTTTCTTTCTCCTTTTCCTTATTCTTGGCAAAATTACGCCTCTGTTTGAATACTTTCTTTGATCTTTTCATTAATTTTCTGCCGCTTGAAAGTTACGCACTGCAAAAGGGTATTACATACTTCCTTAGACTTAGAGCTCCCATGCGTTTTCACCACAAGCCCATTAAGCCCAAGAAGCGGCGCTCCTCCGTACTCACTGGCATCGAATTGCTTCAAAGTCTGCTTAAGTGCAGGCTTTGCTAACAATGCTCCAATCTTGCTTCTAAGAGTACTCATCATGCCTTCCTTGATCTTGCTGACTAACACTGCCCCTACACCTTCGTAGAGCTTCAATATGATATTCCCTGCAAATGCCTCGCACACTACAACGTCTGCCTGACCATGAGGAATCTCCCTCGCTTCTACGCTGCCGATAAAGTTAATGTCCTTTTCCTCTTTTAAGAGCGGGAATGTTTCTTTTACCAGTGCATTGCCCTTATCTTCCTCAGCCCCGATATTTACTATCCCGACTTTCGGATTCTTAATGCCAAGTACGTTCTCCATATAGATCGAACCCATCTTGGCAAACTGGACAAGATGAGATGCTCTGGCATCTACATTCGCCCCACAATCAATGAGGAGTGTAACCCCTTTTTCCGTAGGAATCAACGGCGCAAGAGGCGGGCGTTCCACACCCTTGATTCTGCCGACGATCACCTGGCCGCCTACTAAAATAGCTCCGGAACTTCCTGCTGACACAAAAGCATCTGCCTGCGCGCTCTTCACCATCTTCATCCCTACAACCATAGAAGAATCTTTCTTCTTTCGGATTGCATTCACGGGCGGCTCTGCTGTCGCTATAATTTCAGGTGCATGGACAACCTCTATCTGTGATTTGTTGTATTGGTACTTGATCAATTCTTTCTCGATAGCTTCCTGTATCCCGACAAGAAATACTTTCATCGCCGGTTCTCTCTCGACAGCTTCTACCGCACCCTTTACAATCTCTGCCGGAGCATTGTCTCCTCCCATAGCATCCAGCGCTATGTTCGTCATCTCTGTCATCTTTTTCCCTCCTAGCATTGCTAGGTTCATTCTACTAGACCTTACTGTAAAAATCAATATTTATTGTAAAAATATAGTCAAAAAGGCTTGTGTTCTTTGAAAAGAACACAAGCCTTAACCACAAATCATTCCATATTAATAAATCCCTGTGCTTTTAAGCTTAAACTTACCCAACAGATCACGCAATACCTGTGACTGACTGGAAAGCTCTTCGCTTGCAGCAGCACTTTCCTCTGAACTTGCAGAGTTCGTCTGAACCACACTGGAAATCTGTGAGATGCCCTCACTGATTCCGCTGATAGAATCAGCCTGTTTCACGGAAGCTTTCGAAATCTCAGTTACCTGCTCTACAACTCCATGTGCACCTACTACAACCTCACTGAGTGCCTGCTGCGTGGACTCTGTAAGCTGAACACCGTTATCAACTGCACGAAGCGTCTCCTCAATCAGCTTAGATGTGCTCTTAGCAGCCTCGCCGCTCTTCGCCGCAAGATTACGTACTTCATCTGCAACAACTGCAAATCCCTTTCCTGCTGTACCTGCACGTGCCGCCTCAACAGCCGCATTCAATGCAAGAATATTGGTCTGGAAAGCAATATCTTCAATCGTCTTGATAATATGACCGATTTCGTTAGAGCAACTGCTGATGTTATCCATCGCATGGGACATCTCCTGCATCTGCTGGTTACACTGCTCGATCTGCTCGCCCACTTCACTTACCTGTGTGCTGGTGGAGTTCGCACTCTGTGCATTATCATTGATCTGCTCAGATACAAGATTCACTGTATTCACCAGATTATCAATCTCATTGGCCTGCTCAGTCGCACCCTGCGCCAGAGCCTGCGCACCGCTGGAAACTTGATCTGCCCCATTTCCAACCTGCACCGCTACCGTCTGGATCTGAGCCATCGTCTCATTCAGCTGCTGCAAAATCACATCTGTCGATCTGCGAATCTCAATGAAATCTCCTACATACTCGAAATCCGCCGCTTCCATAGTCAGATCCCCTCTTGAAATCGCATTCAAGTTCGCAGAGATATCCGAGATATACATGGACAGCGTCTTCGCCGCCTGGTTCAAACAGTTCGCCAATATACCAATCTCATCTTTGTTCGGCACATCAATTTCAAAATCAAGCTTGCCCTGCGTAAGGAGCTGACTGTTCGTAGTAATCACCTGAATCGGACGTACAATCCTTGACATCACATATGTAACAAGTGATAAGCACGCAATTATGTTGACGATAAATGTGACAACTGTAACGGCAGTTGTCGCCGTGATCGCGCGGCTTAATGTAGTCTGATAAGTCTCTGTGTCCTTCTCGCTGAGCTCAATAACCTCATCCAGCAAAGCAACCAGACTGCTGACATTCGCTTTCGTCTCATTCAGATACATCTCCTGGGCTTTCTGATGATCCGTCTCATTCAGCTCAAGAATCTCTACCGCGGACTCATGAATCGCCTCATGGATCGGAATCATCTTATCCATAAGAGCCGTCACTCTCTCATCCTCTATCGCTGACCTGTCTCCATATAGCCATTTTCCAAGATCACAGGCTGTGTAATCCGTACTGCCGGTAAACTCCGTACCAAGATTAATTGCAGAACTCAAGTTCTCAATCCAACTGAAATGCGCTTTCTCTCCCGCTAATGACAATGTATGGTTCTTTGTTGCCGTTGCCGTATTATTGCTGGCTGTTCGAATCTTCTTCACACCGTTAACTGTAAAAATAGCACTGATAACAACTACGGCTAAAATCACGATCACCCTTATCCATACGGACCTTTTAATTGACTTTCCCATGATTTACCCCTCTCTTTTTATTATTCAGAAAATATCCAAAAAATGACATTCCCTCTTAGGTGTATTCCCGTTCATTTCTCATTATACTCGAAAGATGTCTTTTTTTCAATCCCTTTTTCCATGAAATACAACGCAAAAACAGAGAACCCATTTTTTACCAAAGGTTCTCTGTCTGTCCGTCTTTCCTGGGAATTAATCCTGTGGGATAATCTCTTTTTTGTTGTAGCTGCCGCAAGCCTTGCAAACTCTGTGAGGCATCATTAATTCGCCGCACTTGCTGCACTTTACAAGATTCGGAGCGCTCATCTTCCAGTTCGCTCTCCTTTTATCTCTTCTGGCTTTGGAAGATTTGTTCTTTGGACAAATTGACATAGGTTACACCTCCTTAAAATTCTTAAATACATCGCGGATCACTGACATTCTGGGGTCTAACCTCGTATCTTCACAGGCACAGGCTCCCTCATTTAGATTCTGACCACACACATTGCAAATGCCCTTGCAGGACTCGCTGCATAGAACTTTCATCGGCCATCCTACTAAAATCTCATTATAGAGCAATCTGTCTACGTCAAGATGATATCCGTCAATATAATTGTTCTCATCTAATTCATCTGTCTCGTCTGATCCCGTCTCAGATGCCTGGCTGTCAACCTCTCTTACAAAATCAAGGTCAAATCCCACCGGCACTGCCTTCAGGCACCGATCACAGGGAATCTCAATCACAAGCCTGCATGTCCCTTCCACTTTAAGCCTTCCATGCTTCACATACTCCACGGCAATGTGAGCGTCACTTTTTGAGAGGATCGGATAAACTCTCTCTCCAACTGCGAAATGCTCCATGGAACAGGATACTGTATCATCAACAGGTGTATGCTGCTCAGATAAGACACCGGATAGGTCTAATATCATGCTATCACCCCTATTCACACCTAGATAATTATATCATGTAAATGTGGTTTGTCAACCGCTTATTCACCATATTTTGTATTTAATTATTTAATTTTAATCGTAACCGACTTTTTCTTCCCGCTTCCGTCGGTTGCACTGGCTGTTATCTTAACCTTGCGTCCTTTTCCTGCCTTTTTCGCTTTTACAACTCCTTTTGAAGATACCGCCGCGTACTTAGTATTAGAGCTTGTCCACTTAAGAGTCTTATTCGCCTTCTTGCCTGTTGTCTTAACGGTTGCTTTTACCTTTAATGACTTTCCGGCTTTCACAGTCTTCTTTGCTTTTAGCTTTATGCTCTTAACAGTATCTTTTTTAATCTGTATCTTATATGCGGCTTTTACGCCGCTTCCGTCTGCGGCTGTGGCTGTGACCGTAACGGTCCGACCCGCGCCCGCTTTCTTAACAGACACCTTTCCTTTGGAATCTACGGTTGCATATTTCTTATTGGAGGTGGTCCATGTAACCGCTTTATTCGACGCATTTGAAGGTGTTACCGACGCAGTAAGCTGAATCTTCTTACCGGCTGCGATTTTCTTGGAAACTCCGGTGATTTTAATCTTTGTAACTTTTACAACCTCAGTTACCGGAGGCACGACAGTCTGACCGGCATCCTTTTTCTTTAATTGAAGCAGGATTTCTCCGCCCTTGTATGCCTTGTCTCCCACACTTTCTATATATGTCTTATTGTCTTTGCTCTTAAAAGTCACTTTTACTGCAGAAACACTTTCATATCCGCTGTTTTCCGCCGGAAGAAGCTCGAATACACCATTCGTTGATTCTGTGTTATCGCATTGATATTCTGCCGTTCCGTCCGCTTTTGTGACAGTTTTAAATGTTTTATCTTTGCCCTGTACGGATGATTTCAGATAAAGCTGCACTCCGGATACTGCTCCCTTTTCGTCTTTTGCTTTCACTTTCAGTGTCGTCGGCTGATCCGATGACGGTGTGTCTGGAACTTTACTTCCCTTTACTGTGAGAGTGATCATATCGCCTGTAAATGGTACTCCATCCACTTCCACTGATTTTACGTATGCAAGCAGTTCTTCATCATCATATCCAAGGGTAACTTTTACCGCTTCCTCGAATTCATATGTTCCGTCTGCAGATTCCAGTACATAAGGAGGAGCTGTTGCATCCAGATCATCCAAATCCTTACAGGACAGGCTGACCTCACCATTTTCTCCGGTCAGTTCTTTGAAATCCACCTCATGCTTTCCATAAAAAGAATCTGTATTCAGACGGAGCGCCACTCCCGGGACTCCTGTCTTGTCAGCATTCTGCACCTTTACCTTTAATTCCGTCCGATACTCTTCTGCCGGCGGTTCTTCCGTTTCCTTTACCGAAAGAGTGATTTCTCCTCCCTCATACTCCACTCCGCCTGCCGTTGCAATATATGTCTTTCCCCCGTCATCGCCAAACGTAACATTTATGGGTGTTTCGCACGTATACTTACTATCTGCGGCTGGCTGAAGCACATATGTATCGTCGGTCTTCTCTGTATTGTCACACTGATATTCTGTCTTCCCCTCTGTATCCACTGCCTTTAACGCTATATCAGCGGCTGTTCCGTATTTTGTTGATTTCATGTAAAGCTGTATATCTGTCACTGGTTTCTTATTCTGATCCCGAACCCTTATCTTTAATGCTGTGGGTTTCGCAGGCACGGCTTCAACAACAATTTCTTTTCCTGCGTATGGATTGCTTTCACCAGTGACGTTTTGTAAAGGACTTTTTAATCATATTCACAAAAAATTTACATTTCAGGGCAAAAAAATAGAGCCAGGAACCTGTTTTTTAGGTTCCCGGCTTATTAACTTTGTTTATGTGTTTCTATCAACTTTTTTATTACCTGCCTGTTTTTGCGTCATTACTTGGAAGAAAAATATAATTTCTCTAAACTCTTATCAATATAACAACAATCATTAACGCTAATTATTTTTTAATGATTAATACAACTCTTTAAGTCTGAAATAAAACTGTCTATTCCTTCACTCATATCTTGCATAATATTATAAAAAACTCGAACCAACATTCTCCCATCAACACCGAGAAATTTTCTCAATTCTTCGAACCAATCATGATGGTCATTTCCATCAATCGTTGCCAACATAGTTATTATCTGGCTATCGCTCTTTCCCATACTATCACAAAATTTTTTAATGTTTTCTGCATTATGCAAGTATTCTCTATATAATTCTTCCAATGGTTTATTCCCCGGCAGAAAAACCCATTTCCATTGTAATTTCTCTGTATTTAAATGATTTCTCATATCTCCATCATATACACCTATAAAATCGTATTTAATTCTATCACTTGCCGGAAATTCAAGACGACAAGAGATTGCTTTTTCTCCACCTTCCGCAATGTCGATTGTATATCTTTTCAAAATATATGGAGCCTTATCCTCTAAAATAATTGAAAGAAAATCATATGCAACTCTATCTTCAACAAACAATGTTCCCATATAATTTTGCGAAACACCTAATATGTCTTCAGCCATCATATTGTCATCAGGTTTTGTAACCATAGCAATATTCCCCATTCTACTCACAATTCTTATATTACCATTTTTTATATGTTCTAACAAATATGGCGAATGCGTAGTCATAATTATTTGAATTCCTTTTTCTGCCATTTGTTTCCCCAAGTAATTTGAAAAATGCATTTGTGAACATATACTAATGTATGTTTCTGGTTCTTCAATAATGACAATTGTTCCCTGATTACATTTATTTATGCACCAGAACAAATATAGTAAAAAGTGCTCCCCTCTCCCCATACTTCGAGAATCATATTCTATTTGATCAATGGTAACCTGAAAATATGGCACAGTTCCTATTTCTTCAATTTCTTCAAACTCCCATACTCTGCAATCTTGGTATCTTTTCCCCGTCAAATAACAGATATCCTCTATTTCTTCTTCAGACAACCTATATTCTTCATTTTGTTCAAGTAATTCTTCAAAATTTGCCTGTTTAATAGTAAACTCTTGAATATTATTACTTTCATCACAATCCAAATATATAATTTTATCTAAGTCATATCCAGTATCGCAAAGTCGATATCCCGTGCAATTTGAACATCGGATTTCCTTTTTTTCGCTTACAACCTTTCCATTAACCGTACTTCCTTTTAACTTATGTCTGTCACTTTCTGTTAAAATTACTCCTAAAATATCTTTTACCGCAGCAATTACCGTACTTTTTCCTGCTCCGTTCAAACCACATATTGCAGTTATTCCGTCTGAAAAAGAAATTTCTTGTAAATCGTTTAAGCCATTAAGCTCTACGCCGGATACACTATTTAAATATTTTCTCTTATATGCTCTATCCCAATAATCTGCTTCTTTCGCCTTTCTCATTAAAACTTTTCTCCCCAATTATATTTTTCAACAATTTTCTCAAGTGTATAATTTAAATTTTCAAGTTCTTTAAATGTATTTATAGTATATTGTATAAGTTCTGTTTCGTTTCCCCATAACATATCTCTAAAAACTGTAATAATAATGTCACGATATATAATTGAAAGAGCGTCTGTACTTCCCATACTAGATCTTTGGTTAAAAGTATTGAGCATTATCTCAAAAAATGAATTTCTCTTTTGCAAAGAAGAGAAAACTTCTATGTATCGTTGATCTACTTTTTTGTATTTTCCTTTTATAAAGGCTCTACAAAATTCAAAGTAACCAATAACATTTTTTAATTCCGTATCACTCAAAGACAAATTTCTACGAATAAAAACAAACCAGCTAAAAATTGTTGCTTTATTAAATGAATATTTAAAATCATCCCAACCAATAATACACTCCATAAATTTTTCTAAAGTTTTAGCAACTATCCTAATACACTCATCTGAAAAAGGTATTGCTTGACGATATTGAATCGAAATATCATTAGATGTTATCTTTTTCTTTAATGTTCCCGTTTCAACTGAAAAACAAAATTTTGAGATAATTTCATCGTAAGCCAGCCTGGAATTTGAAAATCCAATTGTTTCTTTACTTGCTCCTAATGCAACAAACTTATTGGACAATTCTTTAACCTGATCTCTGGTAACACCAATATATGCATTCCTTTGTTCTGCAGACGTTAACGCCGTAGGCTGATTTAAACGATAAAATAATTCTGCCGGTTCTTCTGGTTGATATTCTGTTAATCTTATAATAACAATACTATATTGCCTAAATTGCCTTTGCCATTTTTTAGGAAGATCACGATAATGCATACCATCTAGCTGAATAAGTTCAGAATTTTCAGGCAGAATTTTTCCGTCAATACAAATTATATTATCATAAAAATCTCGTATAGCTGCTAATCTTTGCTGACCATCTAATACTTCATCTATGGATTGATTATTATGTATTACATGGATAGGTGGTATCTTCCAACCTCTTAATATTGAATCTATTAACTTTTGTTTCTTCTGAAGTGTCCAAATCTCCCCTCTTTGAAAGTCCGGTTGCAAGTCCATATCTTCATTTTTTATTCGATTTACTATTGTTTCGATTTCTAAATCTGTAGATTCACATTTCATAAAGTTTTATCCTTTCTTACAACTATATTACATTTCAGAGAGAAAATTTCTACTGTTTCTGTTCAAACTGTTTCTAAACTTTAATCTAACGAAATCATAAATAACTTGTTCAATGTCAATTACTACAACTAAACAATTTATTGGCTTTTTATTCCTCTTGTCCAAGTTCAATTTCAGCAAGAATAAGCCAAGAACCTTTTTTAGATTCCTGGCCTACAGTTCTGTTTACACTGTTCTTTCGGCTTTCAATTTCTTTACTTCATCAAGAGAAAGTCCAGAAATACTCGCAATTTCTTCCAGAGCATATTTTCCAGCTGCCAGCATACGAAGCGCAACTTCTTTTAAAGATTCAATTCTCATATCCTCCATAATTTTACACATCTCGCTCACTCCTTTCGGGTTCTCTTTTAGATACCGTGTTCTGTTTGCCATCAATTCAAAATTCATATCATCTGCCTTGGTGCAATTAAAATCGTGCATGAGTTTTCCTATAGCAGAATCCCCACGATATTCACCATTCACATAAAGAATATGCTCCCCATCTTCAAAAGATTTACCCGTTGCAAGGTTGATTCTCTCAATTGGATAAACAGCTTTACCCTGACCATAAAAATCTTTTTCAATGATAAAAATTGTATATGTGTCTGGCAACTCTTTAAATTCCTGACCAGAATGAAGATTCTCTATATCCATTACGCTTGAATGGTATCTTGCCCTATGTGGATCTGCTCCCTTGTCCTGCCTCTGGACTTCTAAATCATATTTTTTTCCAACCAAATCCGTTCCATATGCGTCCAAACAGATAGAACGTGCCCCGGCCAGTCTTTTCATATCTTTCTGTGTTTCACACTCAGTAATAATTAAATCAGGTTTATCAGTGATAATGCGTAACACAAATTCAGCCAATGGAATGTTATCCTTAAAAAGACAACGCATAAAATCATCGTCGATTGGCCTTAACAAACGCAAACGTTGCAAATCTTCCTGATGTTGCTTATCTGTCACTGTCAATCTTCCCACCTGCTTTCCCTTCTGTTTTCGTATCTCCATACTACCATAAACCTCCTGATTTTACAAGCCGGGAGCCAGCGCATTTCTGAATCCCGGCCTGTTTCCGTTATCGCTTTTTTACATCTGCTGTATCTCATTTTTCAGCATACGCTTGATTTTGTCGCTCATGGTTTCCTTGCTGGTCTTGCTGAAATGAACCCTCACAATGTAGGTCGTCCGGCCAATCTTCTTCACCAGTGCAGGAGCGTCCTTAGCCGGTGCCGTGATGGTAGTGTCCTCTGTGATTTTCTCGCTGCTCATAAATTCTCCTTTTCATGCAATCAGATTTTGTTATCCCTTACTCACAATCTCTTTCGCCGCCGCTTTGGTCGCCCTGGCTCCTTCCTCCCGGAAATTCTTTCCGGAAAAGAGAACCGGCGCACACCGTTCCAGTATGCGGTCATAAATCCTTGCGTGGGCAAGGTCTGGCGGGTTCTTGATTTCTTCCAGTTTCAGGTTTGTCGTGACAATCAGCGGCTTCTTACTCCGATACCGGCTGTCAATGACGGTAAACATCTGCTCCATGGCATACTCGGTATTCCTTTCCACGCCTAAATCGTCAATGACAAGCAGGCTGTAATCGTCCAGGCTGGCGATAAAGGCCGCCCTGTCCTCGGCAAACACGCCGGTCAGCCGGTTCAGGATAGACGGGAAATTTGTCATCAGAACCGGCACGTCACGGTCAAGCAGGGCATTGGCGATACAGCCGGCAAAAAAGGATTTCCCGGTTCCCACGTCACCAAAGAGCAGAAGGCCGGTATTGTCCCGGTACGCCTCCTTCCAATGTTCCACATAGGCGTGTGCCTTCTCCATGACGGGATTCTGGCCGTTATCGTTGGCAAAAGTGTAATCATAAAGGTATCTGTCCTGAAGCCCCTGTGCCTTCCGGC
>CAJUMF010000035.1 GCA_910586965.1 uncultured Dorea sp.
TCTCAAAGGATTTAGACGCTGTTAAGCAGAGTATTCTTGATGACAGTAAGATTGTCAAAAAAGGTGTTCGGGGAATATCCGTTAAAATATATCCCGAAAATGAGTGATAAAAATTTTGAGCAAAAAGTATTGACTTCCACGTAACGTGATACTGTATTCTTTTCTCATAGGAGCAGAATAGATATAAGCCGGCAATCTCTGTCTTGCTTCTTCACAAATTTAAGGAGCTGATAAGAATGCGAACCATAAGCCAAGTTGCAGAATTAACAGGCATAAGCACACGAACACTACAATACTATGACGAGATTGGATTGTTAAAGCCAAGCGAATTGACCGAATCCGGCTATCGCCTATATGATGATGAAGCCTTGCAAAAGCTACAACAAATCCTGTTTTTTAAGGAATTGGGATTTAAGCTGAAAGAGATTAAAGAAATTCTGCAAAAACCAGATTTTGATAGAATCAAGGCTTTCAAAAGGCAAAAAGAATTGCTTCTGCTGAAGCGCAATCGGACAGACAAACTTATACAGCTTCTTAGCCGCTTAGAGAAAGGAGAACAATGTATGAGTTTTAAGGAATTTGACCTGTCTGATTACATTACCGCATTAGAGGATTTTAAAAATAACAGCACTGATGATGTTATCAAGCACTGGGGAAGTATTGAAAATTTTGATATGTTTATTCAAAAAATTAAAGATGATGAAGCAGAGGTAGCTAAACTTGCCATTCAACAATTCGGCAGTATTGAAAAATACACCGAAGCCATGAAACATAATTTAGAGCATTTCTCTGAACTCATGGAAACACAATTAACAGCGGAAGTGAAAGAAATCGGAAAACAGTCTGATATACTGTATGGCAGATTAGCCGCCAATTTGTCAGAAGATGTTTCTTCCCCTAACATACAATCCATTGTACACGAACTATTGCAGCTTATACAGAAAAACAGCGCTAACGTATCCCTCGGTAAGCCCTATATCAATGTTCTTATTGACACATATTCAAGCGATTATATCAAAAGCATGACTGATAACAAATATGGAGAGGGGGCTTCTGATTATATTGTAAAAGCGTTCCGTTATTACTCGGAGAATAACGCTCCCGAAAACAATTAGAGCCATTTTAGAGCCAACAGGCATAAAGCAATCCCGGAAACGCCCATTTTATCAGCATTTCCGGGATTTTATCCGTTACTCGAACTCTATCGTCCCCGGAGGCTTACTCGTCAGATCATACAGCACCCTATTAACCCCCTTAACTTCATTTATAATCCTGCTCATCACCTTCATAAGCACTTCATAAGGCACCTGCGCCGCCTCTGCCGTCATAAAGTCTATCGTATTCACAGCCCTAAGCGCCACCGCATAGTCATACGTCCGCTCATCACCCATAACCCCCACGCTCTGCATATTGGTAAGCGCCGCAAAATACTGCCCGATTCCTCCTGCCAGCCCGGCGTTTTCTATCTCTTCCCGGTAAATGGCATCGGCATCCTGCACAATCCGGACTTTCTCAGCGGTCACCTCGCCGATGATACGCACGCCAAGCCCCGGTCCCGGGAATGGCTGGCGGTATACAAGATACTCCGGGATTCCAAGCTCCAGCCCGGCTTTCCGTACCTCGTCTTTAAAAAGGTCGCGGAGCGGCTCGATAATCTCCTTAAAATCCACATAATCCGGCAGCCCGCCTACATTGTGGTGGGATTTGATCACCGCCGACTCTCCGCCAAGGCCGCTTTCCACCACGTCCGGATAGATGGTTCCCTGCACGAGGAAATCCACGGCTCCGATTTTCTTTGCCTCTTCCTCAAATACACGGATAAACTCCTCTCCGATAATCTTCCGTTTCTCCTCTGGCTCGCTCACGCCCGCCAGCTTATCGTAGAACCTCTGCTGCGCGTTGACCCGGATGAAGTTTAAGTCGTAGGAACCAGACGGGCCGAAGACCGCTTCCACCTCGTCTCCTTCATTTTTGCGGAGCAGGCCGTGGTCTACAAATACACAGGTAAGCTGCCCGCCCACTGCCTTTGACAGGAGCACTGCCGCCACAGAAGAATCAACGCCTCCCGACAGCGCACAGAGCACCTTACCGTCTCCGACTCTTTCTCTGATCTGCCGGATAGATTCTTCCACAAAAGAATCCATCCTCCAGTCTCCGGCGCATCCGCAGACATTCCTTACAAAATTAGACAGCATCTTTGTTCCCTCCGCCGTGTGGAGCACCTCCGGATGGAACTGAATCGCATATAATCCTTCCTTTTCATTTTCTGCCGCCGCCACCGGGCAGTCCGCCGTGTGGGCGGTAATCTCAAAGCCCGGTGCCGTCTTAAGTATCGCGTCAAAATGGCTCATCCAGCAGATTGTCCTCTCCTGCACATTTTCAAACACCTTTGACTGCGCTTTATCTACAAGCACTTCTGTCTTTCCGTACTCCCTTACGTCCGCGCGAGCCACTTTTCCGCCAAGCACATGCATCATAAGCTGCGCGCCGTAACACAGGCCCAGCACCGGGATTCCCAGCTTAAAAAGTTCTTCAGAATAAGTCGGCGCACCCGGCTCATAGCAGCTGTTTGGGCCGCCCGTCAGGATGATTCCCTTCGGGTTCATCGCCTTAATCTTTTCTAAATCTGTCTTGTAAGAATATATCTCGCAATATACGTTGCATTCGCGGACGCGCCTTGCCACAAGCTGGTTATACTGTCCGCCGAAATCAAGAACAATCACTAACTCTCTCTTCACCTGAAAGCTCCTCTCTGATTTTCTTTTTACATATCTTTTGCACTTGCCTCAATACGCAAAGATACACATGTTCCTAATTATACCGTCATTCCTTTAATTTTTCAACAAAATCCGCTAGAACCTCCGAGATCTTGATCTGCTGCGGACACACAGCCTCACAGCTCCTGCATCCTATACATGCGTCCGGCCGGTTTTCCTCAGGAATCGCCTGGATCGTCATAGGCGCAAGGAATCCGCCGCCGGTAAATACATGTTCATTGTAAAGCTTTAACATCGCCGGGATATCAATGCCACTCGGACAGTGGCTCGTGCAGTAATGACATGCCGTACACGGAACGCCGTTGATCATATTGTCCGCCAGTTCAAGAAGTTTTTCCATCTCTCCGTCATCTAACGGCTTTTCTTCCTCAAAGGTTCGGATATTCTCCTTCATCTGCTCTAAGCTTGACATACCGGAAAGGATCATCTTTACCTCCGGGAAGGACTGCAGGAAACGGAACGCCCACGCCGGAACCGCCTCTTCCGGACGCATCTCCTTAAGGAGCTTTTCATCCGCCTCCGGAAGCGAGGAGAGCTTTCCGCCTCTTAACGGCTCCATTACCCACACCGGGATATTGTACTCATTCAGAAGTTCCACCTTTTTCCTTGCATCCTGGAAGTTCCAGTCTATGTAATTAATCTGGAGCTGGCAGAATTCCATATGATCTCCGTATCTTTCTAAGAAACGCTTCATCACATCATAACTTCCGTGGGCGGAAAACCCGAGATGGCGGATGCGGCCGTTTTCCTTCTGTTTCGTCAGATACTCGTCAATCTTATACTGCTTATCTAAGTATGCATCGATATTCATCTCGCATACATTGTGGAACAAATAGAAGTCAAAATAATCTACCCTGCACTTTTCAAGCTGTTTCTCAAAAATCTCTTCCACCTTCGGCATATTTGCCAGGTCATATCCCGGAAATTTCGTCGCGAGATAAAAGCTCTCTCTTGGGTACTTTTCCAGAATCTTTCCCATCACAAGCTCAGAATTCCCGCCGTGATATCCCCATGCCGTGTCGACATAATTGATGCCGTTTTCAAATGCATATGCGATAATCTCCGCTGTCTTTGCCTCGTCAACCTGCTCGTCCTTCCCGTCAATAAGCGGAAGCCGCATCGTTCCCATTCCAAGTGCAGATAATTTTAAATCCTGAAACTCCTTATAAACCATATCTTTTATTCCTCCTTCTCCATCCGCCTTACGGATGATTATATTAACAAAGCTCCTCAACGTCCATTATACGTCAAGGAGCCTCTTTGCTCAACCGGTAGTGGATAATACCGGTCGCAAATATATTTACCTGATATTTTTGACTGTACTATGCTGCAAGGTATGGTGCGATGTCCTCAAATAATGCATCGCAGTTTTCGTCGTATACCTTCAATTCAATCTTCCGTTCGAGCCCAAGATTCAGAAGTCCAAACAGAGATTTTGCATCGACGGTAAAACGACCGCTTTTCATATCCATATCATATGGATAATTCTCGACTTTTTTTACAAAGTCCAACATGTCTTCCACTTTCCGGAAAATAACTGTTCTCTTTCTCATTGCTTATCACTCCTTTTCTTGGAAAGCATATTACCATAAAATTTCCAGTCTTGAAAAGAGGAAAAATGTCAAAAATATGTAAAAATATTAGAAATTATATTATACTGTTCTTATCATATTCACAAGAAAGGAGACGACCATGAAAATTGTATTTTTAGATGTAAAAACCATCGGTGAGGATATTGATCTGTCCGGCTTCGACCGGTTAGGGGAAGTGGTAAAATATCCCTTCTCAACATCCGATGAAGTGCCGGAGCGGATTTCTGATGCCGACGTGATCATTGTAAATAAAGTCCAGGTCAACGCGCGTACCATCGGCGCGGCAAAGAATCTCAAATTAGTGTGTGTCACCGCCACCGGAACGAACAATCTGGACAAAGATTATTTAGACAGCCGGAAAATTGCCTGGCGCAATGTCGCCGGATATTCCACGGAATCAGTGGCGCAGCATACTTTCGCGATGCTTTTCTTCCTTTTAGAAAAGCTGCGGTATTATGACGATTATGTGAAGGACGACCATTACACTAACGACACCATCTTCACACATTTTGAGGAAGTATTCTATGAACTGAGCGGGAAGACCTGGGGCATCATCGGACTGGGGAACATCGGCCGGCGGGTAGCTTCCATCGCAGAAGCCTTCGGGGCTAAGGTCATCTACTCCTCCCCCTCCGGCAGCGCACCCCAGGACGGATACTGTCAAGTAGACTTAGACACGCTCTATGCTTCCTCCGACATTATCTCCGTCCATGCACCGCTCAATGAATTTACGGAAAACCTGATCAACAAAAGAGCTTTCTCCAAAATGAAAAAAAGCTGCATCTTCCTGAATCTTGGGCGCGGTCCTATCGTGGCCGAGCAGGATCTCTGCGATGCCCTCGATAAAGATATCATCCAGGCGGCCGGCTTAGATGTCCTCAGCACGGAACCTATGGCTCCCGACAATCCGCTGCGGAAAATCAAAGACAGCCGCAGGCTTTTCATCACGCCTCATGTAGCCTGGGCCAGCGTCGAGGCACGCACCCGCCTGATGAATATTATCTTAAATCAGGTCACCGAATTTTTCAGACAGACTTAAGGATGCGAAGGGCGTTTTTGCTCCAGATCTTATCAATCTGGGAAACAGAAACGCCCTTTTTCTTCAAGGCATCCCACAGCTTTTCCATGTGTGCAGTTCCCGGGATATCCAGCCGCTCTATCCCGTCAAATCCGTCAAAGTCCGTGCCGATCATGGGAAAATCCTCTCCGCCGCATTGAATCATATGAACAATGTGGGCTGTCATCTCATCGATAAGAGAAGCATCCTCTGTCCCTAAAAACGGCCCGTAAAAATTAAGCCCCGCGCCGCCGCCGATTCCTGACAGGCTTCGGATCATCTCATCGGTTAAGTTTCTCGGATGATTTTTAAGCTCCCTGCAATTGGAGTGGGATGCCACGACCGGCCCTTTCGCGCAGCGGAGAATATCCCAAAAGGTGCCGTCGGAAGCATGGGATACGTCCACGATCATACCAAGCTCCCCCATCCGTCTTACTGTCTCTGTCCCGAAAGGCTTCAGTCCCTTTTCCATAACCGAAGACTCGCGGCTGTTGGGATGTCCGATGCAGTTCTCGTAATTCCACATAAGCGTCATCAGGCGGATTCCTCTTTGGTACAGATCTTCCAGCCGCTTAAGCTCACCTTCCAGGATGCCTCCTTCCTCCACCGTAAGTATCGCAGAGATCTTCCCTTCGGATTCATTTTTTATCACATCATCATAAGAATATGCACTGGCGATATCCTCCGGGAATCTCTCTATCTGTCTTTCCATAAAATCTATCATCTCATGGACATGCCGGTAACCCTCCCCGTATCCACCCGCCATGCCTTCCCGATAGACAAAGCAGGCGAAGAACTGCGCCGTGACCCCTGCCTGCTTCATCCCCGGGATGTTGACACTGCACCGGTTCTCCATCAGATCTCCTGTCTTATCCAGATCTTTAAGCTTCCAGATTGTATCACAATGCATATCAATAAGTTTCATATCAGCCCACATCCTTTCATAACTAATAAGTAAGACTCCGTACATTATAACATGAGAAAGGCAATTTTATGAGTCCTGTTATTGGAATATTATTTTGCGGCTTTGAAGAAAACCGCCAGTTTGTCACTTCGTCTTACGTGGAGGCAATCGCTGATTCCGGCGCGGTTCCGCTCATCATCCCCTGTCCTGGCAAGGCCACCTGCCCAACAAAATATTTTCAGCTTTGCGATGGCTTTCTCTTCTGCGGCGGCGGGGATATTACCCCTCTTCTTTTCGGTGAAAACCTGATGACGGAAAGAGGGAACACCGACTGGAAGACCGATATCTTTCACATCCGGTTCATGCAGAAAGTGCTCTCCTACAAGCTACCTGTACTCGGCATCTGCCGCGGTATGCAAGTATTAAATCTCGCCCTCGGCGGCACCATCTATCAGGATATTTCCATGCGCCCGGAGAAATCCCTGAACCATATGCAACTTTCCCAGGACCGCTCGGATGCCTGCCACCAGATCTCCGTCTCAAAGAGCAGTATGCTCTGCAAGCTGTGCGGTGAAACACTCGATGTGAATAGCTACCATCATCAGTGCATAAAAACCCTGGGTGAAACACTCCGTACAACCGCCATTGCTCCCGACGGCATCATCGAAGCTGTTGAATCCTCCGTTTTCCCCTTCGCCGTCGGCGTCCAATGGCATCCGGAATGTATGTATATGGAAAATGAGCCAATGAAAAATCTTTTTTTACTTTTTATCAGAGCTTCCAAAAAAGAAAGACATATTTTTTAAGCTTACGGTGCATACTAACTTCGAAAGAAAATGAAGGAGGAAATACCCATGTCAGAAATTTCAGTTCTTGATCTACAAAACTTACGCCACTTGATTGGCGGATTCGACACATGCCACTGTAAGATGCAAGATTACGCAGCTCAGGCAAAAGATCCTGAAATCAAGCAGCTCTTTCAGGATGCTGCAAATTCTGCAATGAAAAACAAACAGGATTTGATGAAATTCTTATAGGAGGGAAAATTATGTTAGACGATAAGACAATGGTATCAGATGCCCTGACAGGCGTAAACGGCGAACTTACCCGCTATGGCGAGATGATCCCGCAGACAGAGAACAAGCAGCTTAAGCAGTGCTTAAAGCAGATCCGCAACGAAAGCGAGATGTCCCAGGAAAAGCTTTACCAGGTGGCACGGGAAAAGAGCTACTATGTACCGGCAGCAAAAGCTTCCCAGCAGGAGATTGACCACGTAAAGTCCGTTCTTTCCGGATTGGCGATGAAGTAAGCACTATTTATGAAAACATCATTTATGAAAATCGGGGACAGAAAAGCTCTGTCCCCAAGCTCTATGGTGTGCCGTTCATCCCTGTTTCCTTTTTCAGGCATTATTCTATGCTCTTTAATGACTCTACCATATCAATCTTTTTCAGCTTAAAGTACATCACTCCATTGATCATCATGGAAAATGCAACAGTAAGCAGAAGGCTGTATATAAAGCTTGGCATATTGATATTCCTGCCAAACATGGCGTTGTCCACTTCCACCGTCTCAATAATAAACAGATGGAGGATTCTTCCAAGCCCCACGCCCACCAGCGCTCCGATAAAAGTCAGGATAATATTTTCCCGGTATACATAGGCTCCTACCTCCTTATCATAGAACCCTAATACCTTAAGGGTTGCCAGCTCCCACTTTCTCTCAGCGATATTGACTGTATTGAGATTGTAGAGGACAACAAACGCCAGCATCCCTGCGGAAATGATCAACACGACGATCACAAGATTCAGGCTGCCCAGCATATCATCAAGCTGTTTTTCTATATCATGGGTATAGCCCACACTCAGCACACCGTCATGCTCAAGAAGCCTCTGCCCGATCTTCTCAAGCTGCGCGACATCTCCCGCATCCTTTACCGAAAACAAAATACTGTTGTACCCCGGCACCTCTCCATACACCTGCTCATAATATGCAGGCGTTAGATAGATATAATGTCCCATATAGTTTTCGCAGATATGGTCGATCTTTACTTCCTTATTCCCGTTTCCCTCATCCTTGATCCAAACCGAATCTCCCTCTTTCACCTCCAAAAGCTTCGCCGTCTTTTCACTGACGATTGCGCCGCCGTCCGTAAGCACATAGCTTTCCTTTGTCCTCCGGTTATGGAAATCCACAAACTTCGGAACCTCCTCTTTGGGATTCAGGACGCACGCATAAGCGCTTCGCTCTTTCTTTCCATTTACCAAAGTGATATTCTGCATATTGGCATCGATGTACCGTGTAACGTCTCCCTCACTGCCAAAAGCATCTTCAACCTCCCTTCTCTGCTTGTCGGTGATATCCTCATTAAGATATAAGCTTCCGTGATAGAGCTGGATCTCGGCATACTGGATCTCAGCAATCTCATAGCATGAATCCTTGAGGCCGAAGCCCACTAACATCAAGGCCATACAGCCCCCGATACCGAATATAGTCATGAAAAAGCGCTTTTTGTAACGCATCAGATTGCGAATAGTGGATTTCCACGTAAAGCTTAAATGCCGCCATAAGATACCGACCCGCTCCAGAAATACACGCCGCCCATTCTTCGGTGCCGGCGGGCGCATCAGCACTGCCGGCTGTGCCTCAAGCTCATGGTAACATGCAAGAAATGTCGCCGCCATCGTACAAAAGACTGCCCCTCCCGATGCCATAGCCGCATATTTCCAGTCATAAGGTACCAGTATCTCCGGCAGATGGCGGTACAGGATACCGTAAGCATACACGATAATATAAGGCAGTATCTTCTCTCCGATAAGTACGCCGATGATACTCCCTCCTACAGTCGCCAGGAACGCATAGCCAAGGTACTTTAATGCCACCTGGAACTTGCCGTACCCGAGAGCTTTCATCGTTCCGATGGATGTCCTCTGCTCCTCCACCATCCGCGTCATGCTTGTAAGGCTGATCAGCGCTGCCACAAGGAAGAACAGGACTGGAAATACCCGACCGATAGCGCCGAGACGCTCTGCATTCTCCCCAAAACCACTGTATTCCACAAGGGTACTCCTATCGTACACATACCACTTCGGGTCTTTGATATCCGCAATATCCTGCTCGGCATCTGCTATCTTCTCCTCTCCGTCTTTAATCTCCTTTTTCGCCTCTTCCCTGCCCTCCTTATAATCCTCTTTCGCATCGGCAAGCTTGACTTCATTGGAGGCGATCTCTTCTTCTCCGTCGGTTAACTTTTTCTCCTGCTTTTTTAGTTCCTTCCATCCCCCATCAATCTTCTTCTGTCCGGACTTGATCTGCTTTGCCGCCTTTTTAAGCTCCTTTTCCCCTTTTATAAGCTGTTTTTTTGCTTTGTCAAGCTTCTTTTTTGCCGCGTCAAGCTGTCCCTGTGCTTTGTCAAGCTCTGAATCTGCCGCCGCGTATGCCTGCTTCTGGGCAGCAATCTTTTGCTGCAAGCCTGCTGCCTGCATCTTTAACTTCTCAAGCTGCGCTTTCATGACCGCTATAGTCTCAGCTAAACCTTCATTTCCACCACCGTCGTTTTCCAAATTCTCAATCTCCTCGGTCAGCTTATCGATCTGCGAGGTGAGCTCGCCATAGGTCTTTTCATCCTCGCTGATCACTGCCTTTAACGCCGCGGCCTGGCTGCGGCCTTCTTTTATCTTTTTCTGAGCGGCGGGCTTATCTTTCTTATATTTTTTCAGTCCTTTTTCGTATTCCTTTTTCCCTTTTTTTAAATCCTTCTTTCCCGACTTGTACTTCTCCTTTGCATTGTCAAGCTGCTTCTGCTTTGACTTCAAGGTTTTCTTTGCATCTTTTATCTTTTTCCTGCCGTCCTTAAGCTCCTTTTTGGCACTTTTAAGCTTTTTTTCAGCATCATCTATCTTTTCTTTCGCGTCCTTAAGCTCCTTTTTGGCCTTCGCTTTCCCGTCGGCAAGCTCCTCTCTGGCTTCCTCAAGCTTTTCATTGGCCTCATCGACAATCTCCTGCTTTCGGAGCACTCCCCGTGCATCTGCCAGAAGCTCTGCCGCATCAAGGGCATTCTCAATCTTTTCTTCGTACGCATCGGTAAAGGACAAAAGCTTACGCGCTCCTTTCACCTGTAGGTAAACTTCGGTATATACATCCATGTCAAAAGTTTCCTCCGGCACTGCAAGAAACGCATCCACGCTCCCGGTCCCTATGGCAGTGCTTCCCCGCCCGTAGGAAAGATAACACGGACTGTTCCCAAGGCCGACGATTTCTAATGTATCTGTCCCAAGGGTCTCAGATACAGGGTCATCTGTCCCGGACTTAAGGGTAATGACATCACCGACACGATAGCCCGATTCGTCGTCTGCGAGACATTCCCCCACGGATACCGGGAGCCTTCCCTTGGTCACCGCAAGGCGGTTCATCTCCTTCTGGATTCCCATCACATGAAGGACATGCTGCTCTTCCTTAAGATCATATAAAAAATCTGCGCTGTATGCGCCCTCTGCCTGCTCCACTTCAGGAAGATCCTCAAATGCTTTGACATCCTCCTTCGTAACCCCGTATGTACTGAGCGCCTTGATATCCATAAGCTTTGCGGCGTCAAAGTAGGAGTCCCCGGTGATCCGCATATCCGGCTCCGAAGCCCGTATCCCCGAAAAAAATGCCACCCCCAGCGCCACGATAAAAAGAATCGAGAAAAATCTACCGGGGCTCCTTCGTATCTCCATATAAAAATATCTGCGCGTTGCTTTTTTCGCCATATCCTTACCGCCTTACCACTCTATCGTCTCCACAGATACCGGGCTTTCATTCACAAGTATATCCGAGACTTTACCGTTTTTTATCTTGATCACCCGGTCTGCCATGGGCGCGATTGCCGAGTTATGGGTGATCAGGATCACGGTCATTCCCTTATCCCGGCATGTATCCTGCAGAAGCTTTAAGATTGATTTTCCCGTATGGTAGTCTAACGCTCCTGTCGGTTCATCGCACAGAAGCAGTTTCGGATTCTTCGCCAACGCCCTGGCGATCGATACTCTCTGCTGCTCACCTCCGGAAAGCTGCGCCGGGAAATTATTAAGCCGCTCTAAAAGCCCCACTTCCTCAAGCACTTTTCTGGCATCCATAGGATCTTTGCAGATCTGCAGCGCCAGCTCCACATTCTCAAGAGCGGTAAGATTCGGTATCAGGTTGTAAAACTGAAACACAAAACCGATATCATCCCTCCGGTACGCCGTCAGCCGTTTGGGTGAATAGGCGGCAATGTTTTTCCCATCCACCAGTACTTCCCCTTCCGTAGCGGTATCCATACCCCCGAGGATGTTGAGCACCGTCGTCTTTCCTGCACCGCTGGGTCCTACCACAACAGCAAACTCCCCCTTTTTTATCTCAAAATCAATTCCGGCAGCCGCCATGATCTTAACCTCGCCCATACGGTATATTTTTTTCACATCTTTTAACGCTACAAATGAATCCATGATCGTATTCCCTTCCGCAATCGTTTCCGCCGGCATATTCCAGCGGACTACTTTATTATATCATACCATACAGAAGAAGGCTTATCCAATAAACAATTTTAATAACGCATTTTAATAACGGGCGGCGCAAAACAATATTTTGCACCGCCCGCTTATATTTTCTAATGTTCACCGCACCCATGACTGCCGCAAGTATGACTATGGCTCCCACACCCGCCTTCATGGTGATGCTGTTCTCCGTGATGATCACAATGCACCTCCGGATCAAACACTAATGTACCGGCAAGCAGAGTTTCCACTGCCGCGTCCGCTGCTCCGGACACGCCGCCGTACAGCTTGATACCCGCCTCTGCCAGAGCTGCCTGGGCGCCGCCGCCGATTCCACCGCAGATCAATGTATCGGCATTCAGTTCATTCAGCACACCAGCCAAAGCACCATGACCTCTCCCATTGGTCCCCACAACCTCAGAAGATATGACTTTACCGTCCTCAATATCGTACACTTTAAATTGTTCTGTACGTCCAAAATGCTGAAAAATCTCACCGTCTTCATAAGTAACTGCTACTCTCATGACCAACCTCTCCTTTCTTTGAGCCTGTAACACAGTATATAATCATTCCCGGGTTCTGTCAAATAATTGTCTCAGACATCATTTCCTATTTATCCATCCCGCAGGGATACGCCTCTTCGATCAGCGCTCTCTCGTGCATCACCGTATCATAGAACCGGAAACCGCCGGAGAAATTGTAACAATCGAATCCGTTCCCGGCTAAGATACGCGCGGCAATGTAACTGCGCAGGCCGCTCTGGCAGATGACATACACCGGCTTTTCCGGAGCAATCTCACCAAGCCGCTCCCGAAGCTCATCCACAGGTATATTTGTGAAACCTTCGATATGCCCCCTGGCATATTCACCCGGAGTCCGCACATCCAGCCGGGTCACGCTGCCGTCCTTAAGAAGCCCCGGCACGTCATCCAGATGAAATTGCTTTAATATTCCCTTGGAAATATTCTCAATCATAAACCCTGCCATATTCACCGGATCTTTCGCCGAAGAATAGGGCGGCGCATAGGCAAGATCCAGATCTTTAAGCCTGACCGCGTCGAGTCCTGCGCAGATAGCCGCCGCCAGCACATCAATACGTTTATCCACGCCCTCATAGCCGATGATCTGCGCACCCAGGAGCCGATATGTCCCTCTTTCAAATACTGCTTTCATAGTCATCATCTTGCCGCCGGGGTAATATCCGGCGTGGCTCATCGGCGACAAGATTACTTTATCCGCATCGATACCGGCCCGCTTTGCCGCCGCTTCATTAATCCCTGTCGCCGCAGCAGTCAAAGAAAAGACCTTAATCACAGAACTTCCTAAAGAACCCGGATACCGGCTGTCACCTCCGCAGATATTGTCAGCGGCAATACGCCCTTGCTTGTTGGCAGGTCCTGCCAGGGAAATAAGCGCATCCTCTCCTGTAACATAATGCTGTACCTGCACTGCATCCCCCACCGCATAGATATCCTCCGCAGAAGTCTCCATCCGGTCATTTACGAATATACTGTCCCTGACACCAAGCTTAAGCCCCGCCTCTTTGGCAAGCCGGGTATCCGGAGTGACGCCGATCGCCATCACGACCATGTCCGCATGGAGCGGCTCCTCGTCTTTCAGCAGCACATCCACGCCGCCGTCTCTTTCAGCAAAGCCTTCCACCGTATATCCCAGCATAAGCTTCACCCCGTTCCTTCGCATCTCACTGTGGATAAACGATGCCATATCAGCGTCAAAAGGCTTCATCAGTTGCTTCGGCCTCTGGACGATCGTCACATCCATTTCCATTTCCCGTAAGTTTTCCGCCAGCTCAAGGCTGATGAAACCGCCCCCTGCCAGTACCGCTGATCTCGGATGATTCCTCTCAATATATTCCCGAATCTGGAACGTATCCTCCATCGTGCGCAGGGTAAACAGCTTTTCAATGCCTGTACCCGGAACCCGGGGCTGCGCAGGCTTAGCGCCCGGAGAAAGCAGAAGCTTATCATAGCTTTCCTCAAATTCCCTTCCGCTCTCTAAATCCTTTACGGATACTGTCTTTTTCTCCGGATGGATCGCCGTCACCTCATGGCGCACCTTCATCTTAATCCGGAAACGCATAAAAAAGCTCTCCGGAGTCTGCAGTGTCAGCTCCTTCGGGTCTTCAATAATTCCTCCGATATAATAAGGCAGGCCGCAGTTCGCATAGGATACATATCCGGAACGTTCAAACACGATGATCTCCGCCTCTTCATCTAACCTGCGAATCCTCGCCGCTGCGGTAGCACCGCCCGCCACACCGCCAATGATCAAAACTTTCATAACCGCACTCCTTTTCTTTCTTAGTAATCATATTATAGCCTGTTTTTGTCAATGATTCTGTGACATTGTCACAAAGCAAAAAATTCCTCCCAAAGATTTCTCTCCAGGAGGACTTCATCCTATTCTTTCCCGTTAAAACAATATGTGCAGAGTTTGCACGGCTCAATCCCGATAGATGCCAAAAGATCGTCCAGCCTGTGATACCGAAGTGTAGTAAAATTCTGCTGCTTCCGGATATCCTCGATCATCTGCGCGTATCTTAAGCTACAGGGATCTGCATACTCATTCAATACTTCCTGCGGACAGTTATCCCCTTCCCGCTCTTTGATGGTACGCCTTGTGATCAGTTCCATCTCCGACTTGGACCGCGAGAAATTCAGATACTTGCACCCGTACAAAAGAGGCGGACATGCCGGGCGCACATGTACTTCTTTGGCTCCGCTGTTGTATAAAAATTCTGTTGTCTCACGAAGCTGCGTCCCCCGCACGATCGAGTCATCGATCAAAAGAAGCTTCTTGTTCTCGATCAATGCCTGTACAGGAATCAGCTTCATGCGGGCGATCAGATTCCTCTGGCTCTGGTTCGTAGGCATAAAGGAACGGGGCCATGTGGGCGTATATTTTATAAACGGTCTCGCATAGGGGATGCCGGATTCATTGGCATAACCAATGGCGTGGGCGATACCGGAATCCGGAACACCGGCCACGATATCCGGGTGTACGGAGTCCCCGTCACGCTTTGCCAGCATACTCCCGCACTTGTAGCGCATCTCTTCTACATTGACTCCCTCGTAGGAAGAGGTTGGATACCCGTAGTATACCCAGAGGAACGAGCAGATCCGCATCTCATCTCTGGCCGGACTTACGGTCTTTACTTCCTCCGGCGTGATAAATGCAATCTCTGACGGTCCAAGCTCCTTGTAATCCGTATATCCCAGATTGATATACGCATGGCTTTCAAAAGAAACGCAGAAAGCGCCGTCTTTTCTCCCAACCACAAGAGGGGTCCTTCCGTATCGGTCACGCGCAGCATATATCCCATCTTTCGTCAGCACAAGCAGTGTCATAGAACCGTCTACAATCTCCTGCACGTACTGGATTCCCTCAACGATCGTCTCCTTCTCGCAGATCAGCGCTGCAATTAGTTCCGTCACATTCACCTGTCCATTCGTCATCTCCTGAAAATGAGAATGCGCACGATAATAAAGCTGGCTCAGCAGCTTATCATAATTATTCACCTTCCCCACCGTCGTAATGGCAAAGCTCCCAAGCTTCGAACAGATCAACAGCGGCTGCGGCTCAAAGTCGGAAATACAGCCGATGCCGAGATTCCCCTTCATCTCACCTACATCGCGGTCGAACTTGGTACGGAACGGTGAATTCTGAATATTGTGTATCGCACGGTTAAATCCCTCTTCACCATACGTCGCCATACCTCCGCGCCTTGTCCCGAGATGTGAATGGTAATCCACTCCGTAAAACAGCTCCAACACACAATCCTCTTTCGACGCTACACCGAAAAATCCTCCCATATTGCTCCTCCTTATTTATCCTTATAAATGTATCTGCCATTGATGCTCATATATTTTCTATTGCTCCACGATTGTATCACAACCACAGCCGCCCTGTCTATATGGTATTTTGTTTATCCTAGCAGCTCTTTAAGCTTCTGGTTCACAAGCCCTGGGTTCGCCTTTCCCTTCATCGCCTTCATCGTCTGACCCACAAGGGCTCCGAGAGCCTTCTCCTTCCCGCCCCGGTAATCTGACACGGCCTGCGGATTATCCGCAATTACCTTTTCAAGCACTGCATTAAGCTCCCCTTCATCATTCACGATCTTAAGTCCATGCTCCGCCACATAGCTTTCCGGCTCTACATCCTCTGTAAACATTTTTTCAAATACTTCTTTTGCCACAGAGCTGTTGATCGTCCCCGCTTCGGTTAAAGCAACCAGCTTCGCAAGATTCTCCGGTGAAAACTTGATCTCCTCCGGCTCCATTCCCCGTTCTTTTAGCAGGCGCAAGGTTTCCACCATCAGCCAGTTTGCCACTTTTTTCGGCTTCCCGCAAAGGGATGCTGCCCGTTCAAATAACTCTGCCGTGTATATAGAAGCCGTGATGATCTGCGCGTCATATTCCGAAAGGCCGAATTCCTTCTGATATCTTCGAAGCTTCTCATCCCGAAGCTCAGGCTGTCTTGCCTTTATCCTTTCCACCCACGCATCATCGATAACTATCGGCACAAGATCCGGCTCGGGAAAATACCGGTAATCCTTCGCATCCTCCTTGGAACGCATAGCGTAGGAGTATTCTTTATTATCATCCCACCGCCTTGTCTCCTGGACGACAGGTTTCCCCGCCTCGATAAGCTCAATCTGGCGCTGCCGTTCTCCTTCTATGGCACGCGCGATGGCTTTAAAGGAGTTAAGGTTCTTCATCTCCGTCCTTGTGCCAAACTTTTCGCTTCCTAATTCACGAACAGAGAGATTCACATCCGCCCGCATAGAGCCTTCCTGAAGCTTACAGTCTGACGCCCCAAGATACTGGATAATGACGCGCAGCTTTTCCAGATACGCAAGCACTTCTTCCGCTGAGCGCATGTCCGGCTCAGATACGATTTCCACAAGGGGCACTCCGCTTCGGTTGAAATCTACGATAGAAGTATCATCCCATTCATCATGGATCAGTTTTCCCGCATCCTCCTCCATGTGCATCTCGTGGATACGCACTTTTTTCTTCACACCTTTGGTCTCAATCTCCACATATCCGTCTCTCGCAATGGGAAGATAAAGTTGCGAGATCTGGTAGTTCTGCGGATTGTCGGGATAAAAGTAATTCTTTCGGTCAAACTTGCACACCCTTGTTATCTCGCAGTTCATAGCCAGCCCGATTGCCAGGGCATATTCCACCACCTGCTTATTGAGCACCGGAAGAGAACCCGGCATACCTGTGCACACCGGGCAGGTATGGGTATTTGGCGCCCCGCCGAACTGCGTACTGCACGAGCAGAATATCTTCGTCTTCGTCGCAAGCTCTACATGTACTTCAAGCCCGATCACTGTCTCATACTGCTTTGCCATACTCATCTCCCCCCTTCCCTGCTTTTTCTTCGCCGGCCAGTCCATGCCTTAAGTCTCTGCAAATCTCCGGTGACTCGTAAGCTCTCGTCTGTTCATATGCATAAGCCGCGCGGATAATCTTCTTTTCTTCAAAGCAGTTTCCAATAAGCTGCATCCCGATGGGAAGTCCTTTTTTATCCTTCCCCACCGGAACCGTGATACCCGGAAGACCCGCAAGATTCACAGACACCGTATAGATATCACCCAGATACATCTTTAACGGATCACTTAAGCTCTTCCCAAGCTTTGGCGCAGTCGTCGGCGCCGCCGGGGCCGCGATCACATCATACCGCTCAAAAGCCCGGTCAAAAGCCTCCTTGATCAGCGCCTTCGTGCGCAGTGCTTTCAGATAATACGCGTCATAGTACCCGGAACTTAAGACGAAAGAGCCAAGCATGATCCTGCGCTTCACCTCTGCCCCGAAGCCTTCCGAGCGGGTCTTTTTATACATATTGTGAAGCCCTTCAAAGCTTTCTGTCCGGTAACCATATTTCACACCGTCAAAGCGTGACAAGTTCGAGCTTGCCTCCGCAGATGCGATGACATAGTATGCCGGGATTGCGTACTGCACAAGGCTTAAGTCAAACTCCTCCACCAAAGCTCCCTTCTCTTCAAGCATTTTCACCGCACTGCGGATATGCTCCCTGACTTCTCCGTCTAAACCTTCGCCAAAGTAATCCGTCGGAATCCCGATCCGCATACCCTTCACATCACAGGCCAACGCGCCGGTAAATGCATAATCCTCCCGCCGGATAGATGTGCTGTCCTTTTTATCATAGGAAGCGATCGTCTCAAGAACTGCCGCGCAGTCCGATACGTTTCTTGCAACCGGCCCGATCTGGTCTAAAGACGAGCCGTAGGCAATCAATCCATACCGCGATACGGTCCCGTAGGTAGGCTTTAATCCCACCACCCCGCAGAAAGAGCTTGGCTGGCGAATGGAACCGCCGGTATCCGAACCAAGGGCGAAAGGACATTCCTCCGCTGCTACCGCCGCACAGGAACCGCCGGAAGAGCCCCCCGGCACGTGTTCTAGATTCCACGGATTCCTCGTCACTCCGAAGTAAGAAGTCTCGGTCGTACTTCCCATGGCAAATTCATCCATGTTCGTCTTCCCGATGATGACTGCACCGGCCTTTTCCAGATTCTGCACAGCCTCCGCCGTAAATGTGGGGGTAAAATTCCCAAGAATCTTTGAGCTGCACGTTGTCAGAAGTCCCTTCGTACACATATTATCCTTGACCGCTGCCGGCACCCCCGCAAGAGGCCCTGTGAAGCGCCCTTCATCTATACCTTTTTGCACTTCCCGGGCGCGCTTTAACGCACCTTCCCTGTCAACAGTCACAAAGCTGTGTATCTTCGGCTCTGCCGCCTCCATGCGGGCAAGAAAAGCCTTTACCGCCTCCGTCACGGACACCTCTCTTTGTCTGATCTTTTTTCCAAGCTCTAAAGCTGTCATCCTGCAAATGTCCATACTGTACCTCCCTTTTTAGCCAATGGTCTTTGGCACTTTAAATCCCTGATCCTTCACGTAAGGCGCATTATAAAGGGCATCCTTACTTCCGTCACCATTGACGACTACATCCTCCCGGAATACATTATTCAAAGGAAATACATGGGACATGGGCTCAACACCTGTTGTATCAAGCTCATTTAATGTATCAATATAATCAAGCATCTTCTCCATATCGGACCTGGCATTCTCCTTCTCCTCACCAGATAACTCAAGCTTTGCAAGAATACCTACATACTCGATTGTCTCATCTGATATCCTGTTTGCCATACTAAGTCCCCCTATCTATAATAATTTTCAAATGTCTGCGTATAATCTGTCGATGCAATCCGCGGGCTGGGTGTCAAGGATATCCGGAGCCTTTCATCTGTATCCTCCAAATCATCCGTTAAGACCAACTTAGCGCCCTCCGGTAAAAGTATATTTCTATACTCCATGCCGGCAGTAAACCCATAGTCTAACTGGAAATCGTCCGTCTCTTCTGTGTCTTCTGTCTCTTCTGTCTTACCGGGAACCTGTACATTGACCTGCCCCCATCCTTCGAGCACTTTCAGGTCATAAGCCCCGGCCTCAATATCCACGCCGGCAGTCTTTTCTGTATCGCCGCTAAATTCATAGCTTTTTTTCAGAGGATTCTCCATACCGGAGAGCTCCTGGGCATTTTCCGTGGTAAAAAGTACCGGATCATCCGCTAACACTTCAACCAATGCACCGTCAAAGAGCCTGAGGTCACCCAGATAATTTTCACCTTCCATCGCCGGGTACTCGTACAGATAGATAGAATGTTCATCATCCTCAACCCGAATGGCATCGTATTCTCCTGCTATGTCTGCCGTGTAATCCCCCTCGGGGAGATGTACGCCTACGATATATTTTCCAGCAGGCAGTTCAAATTCTTCATCACTCCCATTCACAGGAATCTCATCCCCCAGCTCATAAAGTGACTCATACGGATCCGGCCGTTCATAGCTGTCAGAATCAGAGAAAAGGTCACCGTCGAAGCCTATCTCCGCCAGACTTCCGATAATCGTTCCCGCTACGGAGAGGAACACAAAGGCTGTCACAAGCTTAGCTGCCCAGCTTCCCTTTTTCTGCTTAGGGTTTGCACTCCCCGCCGCTTTTTCATACTTAACTTTCTTTTGCTCTGGTTTCTTTACCGGCTTACTAACCTCCTGCTCCTCATGTACATGGGTCATAGGCTGCCTGTCACAAGAACTCTTGTTGATCTTGTAATACTTCTCTGACTTGCTGTTATTCAGCCCGCACTCCTTACAGATCTTTTTACTGTCCAGCTTCCCTCCGCATAACGTACATCTCTCTCCAAACATAGGCTTTCCCTCTCAATTCATGAATTACGGTTCCAATCGGCTTAAATCTCTTGGAAACAATGTTGTCTCCCTTACATTATCCTCCCCAACAAGCTTCATTGTCAACCGTTCCAGCCCAATTCCCAGGCCTCCGTGAGGCGGCACACCATGTTTGAATGTGCGCAAGTACTGTTCCATGCCTTCTTCCGTCATCCCCCTTGCCTTTATCTTCTCCGTCAGTGCCTTGTAATCGTGGATGCGCTGCCCGCCTGTCGTAATCTCCATCCCTTTATATAAAAGATCGAAGCTTAACGTATACCGCGTGTCCTCCGGGTCGTCCATCGCATAGAAAGGGCGTTTTTTCGACGGATAGTGAGTGACAAACACAAAGTCACTGCCCCACTCCTCCTTTGCATACTGCCCGATCAGCACTTCTTCCTCCGGCTCTAAGTCAAAAGGATTCCTCATCTTATGGCTGTACTTTTCCGCCACCAATTCCTTGATCTCACTAAATCTCACCGCGGGAATCCTCTTTGTCTCAGGAAGCTGGATTCCTAAAACCTTCACTTCCGCCGCATACTCTTTTCGAAGCAGCTCCATCGCGTACTGAAGATATCCGCTCTCCATCGCCATAATGTCCTCAAATCCGTCGATATATCCCATCTCAAGATCAAGACTTGTATATTCATTCAGATGCCGCTTTGTATTGTGCTTCTCCGCCCGGAACACCGGAGCCGTCTCAAATACCCGGTCAAATACCCCCACCATCATCTGCTTATAAAATTGCGGGCTCTGGGCCAGCACCGCAGGCCGGTGGAAATACTCAAGCTTAAAGATATTGGCTCCGCCCTCTGCGCCTCTCGCCCCGATCTTCGGTGTATGGATCTCCGTAAATCCCTGGCTGTACAAGAAGTCCCTGAACGCCCTTGTAAGTCCCTCCTGTATCCGGAACTTCGCCCGCTCCCGCACATTCCTGAGGGCAATAGAGCGGTAGTTAAGCTTTGCCTCCAGCGAAGTCCCAAGCTTCCATTTGGAAACAGCAAGGGGCATCTGCTCATCCGCCGGCTCGCTTAAGATCCGTACAGACCTCATGCAGACCTCGATACCGCCGGGAGCTTTTTCATTCTCCTTAAGCACGCCTTCTATCTCGACTGTCGCTGCTTCCTTAATATCCTTCAGCGAAAACGGTGCTTTCCCTTTCTCATACACTGCCTGCAAAAGCCCTTCCCGCTTTCTTAAGATGACAAATGCCACATTTCCCATATCACGGATCGTGTGGACCGCACCGTTTACCCAGACGATGCTCCCTGTACCTCCTGCCTTTGCTTTCCCGCAAAGCTCACTGATCTCCATCGTTTCCTTTTTTGCTACACCTGTGTAATATTCCATATTTGGTCCTCCTTTTTTCCAGCGGGACGGATACGTGATAAAAAAATCCGCCCTGGACTATAATTAAGCCTAATTATAGCCGCAAGACGGATATCATCATCGTTATCCGCGGTACCACCCGCTTTGAATCCTGCCTGACTGGCAGAACTCCACTTTCTGCGCGTAACGAGCGCTCACGTACTGCCCTACTTAGGTTCAGACAGTCTGCTCCAGAGTGTTCCCTATTGTCCTCATTCCTCAAGAAGCGCTCTCAGTCGGTGACGCCTCATTCCTGTCAAGTTCCAGAGGACAGAGTCTCTTTCATCGCTTTTGTCTTTTAATATTTTACCATGTTAGCATATGTGCAGATATATTTCAAGGATTTTTCAAAAGCTTTTCTTATTCCGAAGCAATATAATCCTTCGCCGTGCACAGCTTTTCCATCCAGTCATGGACATACGCCATGTCCCGTTCATTCATCAGGATAACGATCATATCCCCTACCTGCAGCTTCGTCGTCCCCCTGGGAATGATCTCTTTCACCCCTCTCTGCACCGAGACCACAAGACAATTGTCCGGCCACTTGATCTCGCTGATAAACGCCTCATTTAACGCTGAATTATACTGTACGACAAAATTCGTAAGAACCTTCCGGCCACGGCCTGCTTCCCTTTTCTCCGCCTCCTGCTTTTCCTTTACGTCTGCCTCCTGTTTCAAAAGAAGACGTTCAAGAAGGCTCTCATAGATTGGTTTCGAATTAAGCAGCGTCGCCACAATATAAGCGATAATGGCTACGATGGACACAGAAAGCATCTGGGTCATAGAACCAGTCATCTCAAAGATCAGGATAATGCCGGTGAGTGGTGCCCGGACGATCGCTGAAAAATACCCGGCCATAGCAAGTACCACAAAATTATTGATATACACCGCATCCATCCCGAAATAATCCACACCCACCGTCGCAAATACTCCCCCGATGAATCCTCCCAGCACAAGCAGCGGAAAAAAGATGCCTCCCGGTGCCCCCGAACCGAAGCACACTGCCGAGAAGATAAAACGGCTGACCAGAATAAAAATCACTGTACTGAGCAAGACGTCCACATTGGTCAGATATTCGATCAGTGAATGACCGCTCCCCAGAAGCTCCGGAGCCGTGATACCGAGAATCCCGGCGCAGATAAAGGGAATCATAAGCTTTGCCGCAGTGTTAAGGAACTTTGCCTGATTATATAAAGCCTGCACCTTGAGGGTAAACCAGTTATAAAATGCCCCCAATGCGCCAAGCATACCTCCCAACAGCACGAGCATCCCGTAATACTGTATCGGAAGCGGCTTTTCGACAGTAAAGCGAAATATCGGCGTCATGCCGAATACTGTAGACGCGAGAAAATCCGCCGTCAATGAGGACGCCATGACCGACATCAGCACGGACACCGAAAAGTTCTTATGTACCTCCTCCAGCGAGAACATCACTCCCGCCAAAGGTGCATGGAACGCCGCCGCAAGACCCGCGCTGGCGCCGCAGGTCAGCAAGAATTTTTCCTCTGTCTTTCCGCGCTCAAGACCTTTAGACACTCCCTTACCCGCCATAGCGCCAAGCTGGATGGACGGCCCTTCACGCCCAAGCGCCAGCCCGCCAAGAAGGCAGAGAAAGCCGCCGAGGAATTTCCCTCCGATTACTCTCCACCAACTCTGGTCAAGCTTTCCGATCATCTCTCCCTCAAGCTGGGGAATCCCGCTCCCCGAGATCATCGGCTCCGCGGACACGAGCTTTCCCACCGCCCAGGCTAACAGGATCAAGGCAAGGAACCACCCCGCAATCCGGATCGGATGGTTTCCGATAAATGCTAAAATCTGCTTCAATGCATCATTGGCGAACTCCAATACCATTCTGTAAAGAATTACCACAAATCCGGCAATCCCGCCTACGATGATTCCCTCACCGATCAATGCCACTTGAAAATGCTCCGCACGCCGAATCGTGCCGGATGTATCCTGTTCCACAAACTTTCCCTCCCTCATACGGCTCTCTCCTGAGATAACCATTTCTTTTCTCTTTGTTGCCAAAATCACAAAATGGCTTAAATGTTACATTTGCCAGAGCCTTGGCATCAATGTTTTAGCAAAGCCCTAACTCACCCACGTAGATAAATGATTGCGGAACATATTCTATTCCTATACTATCTAACGCAACTGGAACTCTGTATTTCCTTACTTTACCAATTCTATATGCACTCGCACGATCCTGAGATTCAAAGTATTGGTCGTAGAATTTCTTAGTAATTCCTGCATACTTCTGCGTTTCCTGCCACAGTTTTTCCTTACTCATGCTCAATTTATTAACAACATCAACCTCACCAATAAGCATTTTTATTGGAGATGTTGCATATATATATATTTTCTTTACTTCCTTTTTACACAATCGTTTTCTATATTCGTATTTCTTTTTCTCAGATAATATTTTCTTTGCGAATTCAGGCTTTATTGGCAAAATAATATTTTCTTTTTCTAAAAAAGAACACTTATCTACTTCCTTATTACCATAAATGATTTTTAATGGGATATTCTTCTTTTCAGCCAAACACTTAGCACATGCAAATTCTTCTTGTTGAAATAAGGCAATAAATCCAATATTCCAGATCTGTTTATCCCTATTTCTTAACCTTTGTTGAATCTTTTCAGGCACATCTACAACTATATAGATACTCTCTATATCCATTGTTCGAAAGATGCCATAGGATATTCGTTCTATCTTATTTTGTGTGCTCACTAAACACAAATGACCGTCTAATATGTATTGAGTATTATTAATTTCAGATAAAGCTCTTAATAATAACTCTTGATTATCTGAAACGCATCGTACTTTTTTGTAATCACATACTTCACGGTTTGCCATCTTCTTAATCAGCTCACTTGCCGAATAATATTCAAGCAATAATTTCTGACACAGTTTTTTTGCAAAAACAGTTTTTCCCACCCCATGAACACCGCAAATTAACTGCATTTAATTCACCTCTTTCATATGTAAAAGCCATCAATCAGATGGCTTTTACATTAAACTTCAAGCATATTAATCTGTCTCATTTGTGCTCGATTATACCAACACCTGATACAAGTCTCTACATAATCTTCAAAATTTTTCTTACCACTAAGAACAACAACTTTATACAACTTTTCCATGTCCATCAGTTCTATTTTGTTAAAAATAAACTCTTTCTCTGGCAATAATCCATTAAATACCAACTCAGTACTGAAGATGCTGTAATAATGTTTCTGTGTTTGCTCCAGTTCGAAATTATAATAGCTTAGCAGTTTTTCAAACTGATTCAACTTACTCTTATGTAAAGTAATCATCGGTTTATCGGTATCCAATTGCTGCATGCACATTTCTACTAAATTATGGCCAATTCCTTGATGCCGGTACTCTCTTTCCACTCTCAGAGTACATATTTTTTTCTCTTGAGAATCATTTTTTATTATAGCTACACCAACAATTCGAAATTGATCTTCACAAATTATTATTTCACGATTGTATTTTAATTCAAATTCATCTGTGTATAACCCTTGATACCAAATTCGAAATCCTTGATACTCAAACACTAAGCGGCACAAAAATTTGTATATTTCACATTGATATATTTTCTTTAGTTCTCGAGAAAGTGATGTATATAAATAATATCTTTTACCATTAATCATTCTTTTCATTCTATCTTCCTCCATGTTAGATATGTTTTTCTCATACTAAAAATATATGAACTCTACTATTTTTTTCTTCCCAGTATAAGCCCGATCACAAAGAGAAAACATCCAATGCCACTCGATATATAAGGAAAATCTTTAACACATTCGTTCTGTATTATAGTTACTATAGTACTGCTCAAGACACCTAGTGCCAAAACCATAACTATATATGCTGTTAAAATCACAACATTCGTTTTTGAATATTCAACTTTAATCAGACATGAACACTCATTTTCAAATTTCCAATGATATGCTAATACTCTGTCTTTAGAATAATTAATGTTTTTCCCAAAATAATCATCCCAAAGTTCTCCTTCCAATTCTCGACAAGTCATCTGTTTATTAGCAAATGATTCGACATCGTAAGAAGACGGTTCCATAACTAACAAATGAATATTATCTATTTGCGGAAACAAATATTTTTGCAAATCAATCTTTGCAATTGTCTTTGACCCCAAATTTCTCTTTTCATTTATCTTAAAATCAAAAATACGTGTGCCTGAAAACGCACTCTCAAACGACTTATTCGATGGTTCACAATCAAAATAAATTCTGTTTTTTAATTCAGTAGAAGAAATTCTAAATCTGATATATACCTCATTTGTTTCAGCAAACGCTGCCTTGTTCTTAAGATATTCATTAAATATTGAGAAGTTAAATACAATGTCTGTTTTATTATCTTCCTCATTTAGGTAATATATTCCTTCAAGATCTTGAATTAGTGGAAACAACAAAAGATTTTCCTCATTCTCATTTTTTCTGAAAGAATACACAGAATAAGGATTCTTTGTTTGTATAACCCCATCTGTATTAAAAACAAGATTAGCATTTTCTAACTTGCATAGTTTAGGCACCAAGTCCTTAACTTCGCTTTTCACAATAGCAAACGGGCAATGGAATATCAATTCATTAACACTTTTGAAATTCTTGATCTTTATCCCGACATCCAAATCCGGAGTTCCGCTGTCCATTTTTACTGACTCCGACCAAAAGTTTATATGTACAGAAAAGATAGGTATATTATTACTTTCATTATTATTTTTATACCATAATCCAAAACTTCTCATTTGTCCTCCCGATACGCAATTATAAAGACAATATATTTTGCCATAAATACATTTTACACCAGAATATGTTTGAAAATTAAAGCATCTTCCTGTTTTAGTTTTTTCATTATATCAAATTTACCTTCATTTATCAATCATAATTGCCAATACATACTCTCTATACTTTTCCCTCATTTATTTCTGCAATCGTCCCGAAAAAAAGATCAATGACCTTCGTCGCAATATTCTCCCGGAACCTCACATCATGCTCTACCACAAGCATCGTCGGCTTATACGTAAGAATCAGCTCTTCAATCTGCATTCTGGATATCACGTCAATATAATTCAGCGGCTCATCCCAGATATAAAGATGGGCAGGTGTTAAAAGGCTTGCCGCTATAAGAACCTTTTTCTTTTGCCCCTCGGAAAAATCCTGCATCTCTTTTTCAAACTGAACACGTTCCATACAAAGCCGCCGAAGAATTGCCAAAAACAGACTCTCTTTCAGATTCCTTTCTTTGCAGAATGCTTTTATGCTGCCTTTAAGGAAAGACGTATCCTGGCTGATATAAGAAATTACCAGTCCGGAAGCTGTCTTAAGCGTCCCGCTTTCCACCATATCATAGTCCTCTTCCTCCTGTCCCTTATAAGCACTGTGGAGGATTGCTTTTATGAGACTTGATTTCCCGCATCCGTTAGAGCCATTTAAAAATATCCGCTCTCCCTGGCTGATTTCAAATGTCAGGCTGTCAAAAAGCGGTTTTTTCGCCGTCCCATATTTAAGCCCGAATCTATCTGCCGAGACAAGGATTTTCTTGTGATGGGAAAGGGGCATGAGCTTAAGGCTGGCTGTCTCCTCGATATCCTTAAGAAGTCCCTCCTTTTCCTCTATCTCCCGCTCCATACGCCGCTCCATCTGCCCGACGCGGCTCTGCATCTTTCTTGTCTTTTCTCCAATATACGCTCTTTTCCCCTTATGATCCGGCTCCTTCACCGGGTCAAAGCCAATCTTCGTCTTCTCATTTTTATCTGCCCACTGCCTTGTCTGTCTGGCCGCCATCTTTAATTTGGCAATCTCTTTCTTATGCTTTTCATTCTCCATCTTCGCGTGGATATCCTGCCGCCGTTTATTCTCCCACCAGCTTGAGAAATTCCCCGCCTGCACTTCTATGGACTGCCGGTTAAACACCAGCACATGGTCCACACACGCATCCAGAAAATCCCGGTCATGGGACACAAGGATAAAGCTCTTCTTCCCTTTCAAATATTCCTTTACCGTCTCCCTCGCCTCACTGTCTAAGTGGTTCGTCGGCTCATCGATGAGCAGGAAATCATTTTCTCCGGAAAATAATACCGCAAGCAAAAGCTTTGTCTGCTCTCCAAAACTTAATGTGCAAAACGGCCGGTACAGAACCTCCGCATCGAGATTAAGCTTCCCAAGCTCGCAGATAATGCGCCACTGCTCGCACCCCGCCTTAAGTTCCCATACAAAGTCAATCGCCGGCAGCTCCATGTATTCTTCTTTTATCTGATACGGGAAATAATCAAACACCGTGCTTGCGGTAATCGTACCTTTATACTCGTACTTGCCCAGCAGTAGATTTAAAAATGTCGTCTTTCCCTTGCCGTTCCTCCCGATAAATCCCAGCTTCCAGTCCGTATCCACCGCAAAGGACACATTTTCAAAGATATTATCATAGCTTCCCTCATAATAAAACGTGAGGTTATTCACACTGATCTGTGCCATAAAAATTCCTCCTTTTTCATTGCCAAAGGAAGGCCTGCACTCAGATAACCTCACGCTGTGATGCACAGAACCGGAAGCTCCCCGGTTCTGCCGCTATATTTTTCCATCAAAAAAGAGAGGTTATGAGAACATCATCCACTTTTGGCAACATAAAACGATTATCATCCGAACATGCCGGACGATAACATCAATCAAGTCTCATGTTTTCAAAAGCGAATTATCTCCTCATCTTTTCACCTCTCTCTTGCTTTATGTTAGACATTATAAAAAGACAGATGTGATTTGTCAAGAAATTCCTTGCCTTATTCTTGTGTTACTTGTGTTTACTTTCCAGGTTCGCTCTCTTCATCCTGTCCGAAGAGTAATTCTTCTGTAATACTCTCTATATCATAATTCGGCGCATAACATCTCGCAACACCACAAATATCCTTTATCTCATCTGCTTCCTCCTCCAACATCTCCGCATTGTAGATACTCTGCTCTTCACTCATTGCGAACTCTCCCTGTCCTCCAACACTTCATCAAACAGAAAACGGTCTGTAAGGTTTAAATCCTTTAATGGCACAATATTTTGTTTCTTCTCTTTCTTCATATATCTCCTCCTAAGTGTATCACAAACACAATAAAAATAATAGATTTCTGTTACATTAAAAAACTGCATACATATCTTTACAATAATAAATTTCAAACACCGCTAAAAATAGCAGGATACCTTATACATTTTTGCATCCTGCTGATTTAATACTATTTTATCTTAATTCTTACCGACTTCTTTTTACCGCTCCCGTCTGTCGCCATAGCAGTAATCTTTACTTTCTTCCCTTTTCCAGCTTTTAGAGCCGTCACTTTCCCTGAATTGCTTACTTTTGCATATTTCGCATTGCTGCTTGTCCACCTGACTGTCTTATTCGCCTTCTTCTGAGCCGTTACTTTAGCTTTCAGTTTGATCGTCTTTCCGGCTTTTACAGAGGTCTTCCCAGAGATTTTTATACTCTTTACTGCACCTTTCATAGATTGGATCGTATATGACGCTTTCTTTCCTGACCCATCCTTTGCAGTTACCGTAATTGTCACTTTCTTTCCGCCGGATCCCTTTTTCATGCTGACAACACCGGAACTGTTCACTGTCGCTACTTTTTTATTGCCGGATTCCCATGTGACGCCTTTATTCGCAGCATTAGACGGCGACACCGCAGCCGTCAGCTTAACCTTCTTTCCGGCAGCAATCCTTTTTGAATCTCCGGAAATCTTTATCTTGGAGACTTTGATCACTGGTTTCTCTGCAGTATTTGTCCCTGCACCGTCAAGTGCTACAAATGGATTGCCATTTTTCTTAGCAAACTCTTCTGCGGTAGAACCGGAATATCCGTGTATGGTTGTTGTCTTCGCTACCCCCGTATCCCCTATGGCAAAATCAAACGTTTTATTTAATATTGTAAGATTTCTCAATGTAGAAGAGAAGGGACATTCTCCTGCTCTTGCAACACTCGTCGGAAGAATAAGGTCTGTCAGACTATCGCACCCCTTAAAACCCTCTCCAATATCCGTCACGCTATCGGGGATTACGATATTTCTTAAATTTTTGCATTTTCCAAACCCGCCTAATTTCTTGACACTGGTGGGAATCGTAACGCTTGTAATTTTACTGCCATTAAATGCACTATACCAATAATACCCCAACTCAGTTACACCGTATGGTATTTCAAATTTCCCTTCTCGGCCAGGCGGGAAACATAACATGATTGTCCTATCTTTATTGTAAAGAACTCCATCGTCAGATGAATATTTAGGATTATTTTCATTAACATCTATTCGCTTTAAAGAAGAGCACCCTGTAAACAAACCTGTACACTGTTTAAAGCATCCATCAACATTATGCATAGCATCGCTCAAATCTATATCTGTGACACTGGCAGGTATTGAGATCTCTGTTACAGGACTGGTGATAAATACCAATGTATCCACACTTTGAATCCCTTCATTTATTACTACTTTCCGAATCTGACCCCAATAATCATGGTAACACTTGTAATCTTACTGTTATGAAATGCACTATACGGATAGCCACCCAATTGAGCAACTCCGTAAGGAATCTCAAATTCCCCCTCACGCCCAGACGGAAAGTACAGCATCGTTGTCATATCTTTGTTGTAAAGAACCCCCTCTACGGATGTATATCTAGAATTTTCTTCATTGACATTTATTTCCTGTATAGATTGGCTAAATGGAAACAGGCTTGAACGCTTCCCCTCATACGATCCGTCAATATCATCCAAAGATAAACAATAATCCAGTTCCGTTACACTGGCAGGAATTGAAATCTCTGTTACATGCCTCCCAAATAGAGAGGTTTCTATCTCCCCATTGCCTTCACCCTGCTATTTTTCCGTCAAAAGATACGTATTCATTTATTTAACTCTCACCTTTTCCGCAGATGACCATGTGTAATATGCAGAACCATAAGAATTTTTATAGCCTGACCTGATTCTTATATAATAAGTTTTTTTGGATTTCAGATTTTTTAATGTCAAGCTTGATTTTCTATTACTAACTGTTTTTGTCTTCGCATTTTTAAAATTCTTGTTTAAAGAATATTGGACCTGATAAAATCCCTCATCTCCGTGATACCACTTTACAATCGCCTTATTCTTTGCAGGTTCTACACTGGAAATCCTTGTCACCCCCCGCTTTTCATAATTAGCAAAATTACGATTCTCACGAATATAATCACCATTGGCAATAACTGCCAGAAATGGAAACGCGCCATGATTCCATATATCCTTTTGCATTTTACCTGTCAATGTGTATACTTTTTTCTCTTTTGCCGCAAAGCGTATGCTTTTCTTCAGTCTGCCGGTGTATTTGTCCCGAGCCAGTTTCTTTCCTCTGCTATCTTTTATTTGCCCGAATTGCTTGCTATACTCCAGAACATCCCCGTCCACTTCAGCATGTGTAAGAACAGTATGCAGTTTTACGAGTTTTTCTCATCTTTTTTCTTCCTCTTTTCTGTCTTTACTTCGTAATCCGAACCTTTTGCCCTACCCTTTCTTTTTCAATATCTTTTTATAAGCAGACACCTTTTTTGCAGGAACTTTGATTTTAGCTGTAGATTTAATTCCTTTCAGTGCATTTTTCCCCACCTTCATTTTGGGGGATTTTCTAACATTTATTTTACTGCACCACATGCACACTGGTAATAAGTGCCGCATGGCACGTCCTCATAATGTCCCCTGTCCACGGTCTTCGTCCCGACCTTGACTTTTTTCTCACCCACAATTTCAAGAGATGAAGATGTAGAGTTTAAACCCATCTCCAGATGTTTCTTATAGTGTTCTCTCAAAAATGCTTTTCCTGCCTCCAGATCACTGCCATCCGTTGGGATTATATCCCCGCAGCAGCATCTTGTCACATATACGGAAACGGTTTCATAAACATCCTCTTCGACCATCTTCGGCACCCATTTCTTCTCCGTCTTGGTCTTCTTTACCCATTTATGGGTGTGGGAACTACTGGAACCCTTATTCGCTGCCGTCTTCTTCGCTGCCGGCTTTATGACGGTGAACTTCACTTTCTTCGTCTTCTTCCCGTACTTCACGGTGACAGTTGCCTTACCGACCTTCTTTGCGGTGATCTTTCCCTTCTTATTCACGACCAAGACCTTCTTGTTGCTGGTCTTATATTTCGCCTTCTTGGTCACGTTCTTCTTGCCGTACTTCACCTTGAGCTGTGCGGACTTCTTGGGTGCCAGCTTCTTCGTGCTGACGGATACGGTGACGGACTTCTTCGCTGCCGCCTCCACGGTGTTCGGCATCATGGTGAACATCACCATAAGGGCCATCATAAGCGTGAGTATCTGTCTTTTTATCTTCTTCATGTCATTGTCCTCTCTTTCGTAATTCTAGTTTCATTTCCTCCTGCTGTTTTCACGATATGTATTTCTAATTAATGTCATCCCCCCTGTCCTTCCTTAGATTTCTTTGATTGCAAGGCTTGCATTTTTCTATTAACCATTTTACCCCCCCCCACCCTATTATTTTGTCAATATCTTCCATTTAAAACATTTCCCTATTTTAACTTCTGTTTTAGTATTCCGAATTTCTATGCACAGCAAAAAAGCACCTGCCTTTATGACAGATGCCTCTTTTCTGACTTTTAATATTTATTTAAGTTTCTTCTTACCCCACTTAAATGACTGCTTACCCTGATTATTATACTTTGAGCTGCCTGATGCCGCCTTTTTAAACTTTATACGTCATCATTACCTGCGCCGGTTCCTGCATATATGTAGGTTTCAAGGACTTTTCCTTTTTTCGGGATATTTGACCTGGTCAATCACTGCCTTCTGGTAAGCTTAATTCCCCGTCGGAATGTAAGGTCTCAGCGCTCCCGCCACATTGCTGATCGGCATCGTCTGCAGCCATACTTTCCCTGGCCCGGTAATCACTGTATTAAAGAATCCCTCGCCGCCAAACAGCATATTTTTTACACCCGGAACACTCTGGATATCCATATTGCAGGACGCCGACATCGCAGCAAGGTGCCCGGTATCGATAACGATCTGCTGCCCCGCCTGCAATTCATATTCAATCACATGACCGTCAAACTCTGCAAACACGATTCCCTGTCCGCTGATCTTCTGCATGATAAAGCCTTCACCGCCAAAAAACCCTGACCCAAGTTTCTTGCGGAAATGCATGGATAACTGCACACCTTCTTCACTTGCAAGAAACGCGCTTTTCTGAAAGATCATGTCCTGCCCCGGCGCCACTTCAAATGCCCGGATAGACCCCGGAAAACTGGATGCAAACGCGATCATCCCCGGGCCGCCCTGGGCAGTATAGATATTCTGGAACATCTTCTCCCCGGAAAATGCCCTTCCGAAAGCCTTGCCAATCCCACCGTTGCTTGTTGTCTCCATCTTCATATTCGGTGACATCCACGACATCGCGCCGCCTTCTGTAATCATCCTCTCCCCTGCTTCAAGCTCACAGATCACGACCGGAAGTGTCTCTCCCTGTATCTGATATCTCATATCCTTATACCTCCTGCTTTCTCTCTAATCTAAGTAGAATTATAAACCTTTAAGAAGTATATGTCCATGTGAATACAATCAAAATTTTCACTTATCCTCTACAAAGCGGAGAATATGTGATACAATGTGGACAATATCCATGGTTAAGGCAGGTGATTAGGTTGGTAAATAGTACATTACCAGCATTGAATGACTGGTCATCAGATATGACCACAGCTTACAGCGGCTCCGACAGAAAAGAAGGATTGATTGACACTAAGGGAGACCGATTCCTTGTGAAATATGCAGAAGCACACACCCGGATAAATGATTTAGATACGAGTTATGTGAATAATGTTATATCAGAATATATGGCAAGCCATATCCTGGACATCGCGGGTTTTGAAGTTCATGAAACATTTATCGGCACTCGTAATCAAAATTTGCTGGTTGCTTGTAAAAATTTCACTTCAAGTCATCAGTACCTAATCGAATTTGGGCAGTATATGCGCAAGCACTATGATTCTGGCGATATCGGTCGTGTGCCGGATATCTGTCAGATTGATTATGTTCTTCACAATGATCCCATATTATGTGATTATGCAGATGAATTTTGGGATTCCTATTGGAAAAGATTTATTGGAGATGCTCTGGTGGGAAATTTTGACCGCCATATGGGGAACTGGGGATATATTACAGATACACAATCGAAAACCGTGTATGCTTCTCCAATCTATGATAATGGAAGCACACTGTTTCCGGCATTGTCTGAAAAAGCAATGCGGGAGAATATTCTTCCGTTCTCAAAAGAGATATTAAAAAGAACGTTATTATTTCCGAAAGCAGCACTTACTGTTAACGGGGAAAAAGTTAGTTATCTTGATATGTTGTCATCGGGATATGTGCCGTCTTTAAATCAGGCCGTCAAAAATGTTGTTCCAGTAATATTGAACGCTATGCCGCATATTATGGAGTTTATTGATACACAAGAATTTCTGTCAAATACCAGAAAAATATTCTATAAGACTATATTAGAATCAAGGGCCGAATATATCCTAAAATCATCTTATGAATGTGTTACATCGGGAAAATATAACGAGAAAGCATTTGACAGACTACAAAACGGGATAAAATATACAGAAAAGGATTTTGAAAGTCTCTATGCCGATTTTTTTTAGATTAAGCTGCATCTGGCAAATCCATAAATTTTGAATATGCCAGATGTCTAATCCTTGTCTTAATAAACTCACAAATCTACCTAGAACACCTGAATAAAAGCTCCTCCCATCTCCGGTCTACTTCCTTCTGGAATTCTTCGATGAGGTACTCATTCCCCTTCTTAAACAGATGCTTAAACCGTCCCTGGGGCTTTAAGAAATCTTCGATCGGCAGCTTCTTCTTCGGTTCATAGTTCAAGATCCACTTACCCTCCGCCACTTCAAACAGCGGCCAATAGCAGGTCTCAACGCCGAGCTTGCAGATCTCCATAATATCCGGCGTGTTATATCTCCATCCCCGCGGGCACGGCGCCATAATATTTAAGAAGGCTGCTCCTGGCGTATAGATTGCCTTTTCCGACTTCACATGCAGATCCTTAAAGTTCTGCACAAATGTAGTCTGCGCCACATAAGGAACATCATGAGCCGCGATGATCGCCGCAAGGTCCTTCCGGTTCTGGGGCTTTCCGTTGCTGTCGCTTCCCACCGGTGTTGTAGTTGTATCTGCGTACATCGGTGTAGCCGAGGAACGCTGGATACCTGTATTCATATAAGCGCCGTTGTCATAGCAGACATACACCATGTCGTGATTTCGCTCCATCGCCCCGGAGAGAGACTGAAAGCCGATATCGTATGTACCGCCGTCCCCGCCGAAGGTGATGAATTTATAAGTTTCCTTAAGCTTTCCTTTTTTCTTCAATGCCTTATACGCACCCTCCACACCGCTTAAAGTCGCGCCTGCATTTTCAAACGCATTATGGATATAGCTGTCTTCCCAGGACGTATAAGGGTAGGTAAATGTAGACACCTCAAGACATCCCGTAGCGTTGCCGATCACTGCCTTATCGCCTTCGTGAAGCCCGCGCAGCACATTTCTTACCGCGATCGTACCGCCACAGCCTGCGCACATTCTGTGTCCCGGAGCAAGACGTTCCGGTTTGTTCATGGTTTCTTTAAAATTATAACTCAACGTATCCGTCCCTCCTTACTCTCTGATACCCATATAGCGGTAAGTCTCACCCGCATCATTGTCATCGATGATCTGCTTAAGGTCTGCAAATACCTTCTCCATATCCTCTACCCGCACGTCACGTCCTCCAAGACCGTAGACGATGTTTATCGCATGGGCAGTGGATTTTGCCCGGAACAGTGCCGCCATCACATCAGCTCCCAGCGGTCCGCCGTGATTCGTATAGCCTTCCGCACGATCCATGACTGCAACAGCTTTAACATCTTTAAGAGCCTCCGCGATTCTTTCTGCCGGGAACGGACGGAACAGGCGGATCTTAAGAAGCCCTACCTTCTCGCCCTTCTCTCTCAGCCTGTCGATGGCATCTTTCGTCGTGCCTGCTGCAGAGCCGATCATCACAACTGCCCGCTCGGCATCTTCCATCCGGTACGCCTCAAATAAACCGTACTCTCTTCCTGACAGTTTCTTAAATTCCTCAGCCACAGCAAGGACAACCTGCTCCACATGCTTCATCCCTTCTGCCTGGCTCCGCTTTGCCTCCATGTAATAATCCGTGACCGAATAAGGTCCTACTGCCATGGGGCACTCGGGATTCAAAAGGTAATTCTCCGGCTCATATTCGCCGACAAATTCCTTTACTTCCCCATCCTCTAAAAGCTCGATATTCTCCACCGCATGACTGGTGATAAAACCGTCCTGACAGATCATGATCGGAAGCCTGACACTTTTATGTTCAGAGATACGGAAAGCCTGTACCATATTATCATAAGCTTCCTGATTATTTTCCGCATAGATCTGGATCCAGCCCGCATCTCTCGCTCCCATACTGTCCGAATGGTCACAGTTGATATTGATCGGCCCGGAAAGGGCGCGGTTCACAAGCGCCAGCGCTAACGGGAGCCGATTGGACGCTGCGATGTATAATTCCTCCCACATATAGGCAAGTCCGCAGGAAGAGGTAGCCGTAAGACTCCTTGCACCTGCCGCCGAAGCACCGATGGCCGCACTCATGGAGCTGTGCTCACTCTCTACAGGGATGAACTCTGTATCTACCAGCCCGTTAGCCGCAAAAGAAGCAAAATATTGCGGAATCTCCGTAGACGGAGTGATCGGAAATGCCGGGAATACATCCGGATTGATCTGACGAAGCGCGATTGCAACGGCTTCATTTCCTGATAAACGGTCTCTCTTTGCCATC
>CAJUMF010000036.1 GCA_910586965.1 uncultured Dorea sp.
GGGCGGATTGGGGACTTTCACCCGTTAGAACGTGTGCCCACCGGGCACACCAAAAATCCTGCCCTACTGCCAAACGGCAGCTACCGCAGCGCCTTCACCGGACATTCTTTCACACACTCATAGCACAGGATACACTCCGTAGCATTTTTGCGTTTCCTCGATTCCCGGTTCACTTCCACATCCATCGGGCATACTTCCAGGCATTTCCCGCACCCGATGCACTTTTCCTCATCGCAGTGTACCCTCAGCACCGAATAATAACTCATAGGCTTTAGAAAAACCGTAACCGGACAGACATATTTGCAGAATGCCCGGTTATCCCTGCATAGAAACGCCAGAGAAATCCCCGTTGCATAATAAAACACATTTCCTCCCACAAACAGCCAGAACATCACCTTGTCCAAATTCGCGGCTTTCATCAAAAACAACCCGGCTACCAATGTAAATGACAGCGCAAATACAAGATACCTTACAAATCCAAGCCGCCTCCTTCGGCCCTCCGGTCTCTTAAAGGGCAACAAATCCAGAATCATCGCTGTCCAACATGCATACCCGCACCAGCCCCTTCCAAAAAACAGGGGCCCGAATATCTTTGCCACCGCATAGTGAATCACCGCCGCCTCAAAAACACCGAGGAACAGATAATACCAGAAACCCTCAATCTGCATATTTTCACGGCATATAAGACCGAGATACACCAGCATATAGGAACCGACAGCAAACTGGACAAACCTTCTCGCATACCTTTCCCCTCTGGCAAACAATGCAAGCCCCACGGCAATGCATCCGCCGATATATGTAAAATTCAACAGATAAAATAAGTTGTCCTTCGCCAGCCACAAAGACACTGCAATTATCTCAAACAGACAAAACAAAAGCAGCGGAGGTATATATTTTTTCAATTCACTTCGCCCCCCTTTCCGACTTCTTCTCCAATCCAAAAGCAGAAAAAATGCAGGACAAACCCAATCCAAAAGACAACATCCTTAAAAACATTTATAAATGAACTCAGATGGAGCCCATTCCATTTAAAAAGCTCATACACCCATGAACAGACAGGAAATATCATAATAACGGAAAAAGAACATACAAATGCCAGCGCGAGCCTACGGCTCATCTTTTCCAAACCGCTCCTGCGCTGCACCGCATTTCCTACTATATAGACAATCGCAAGCCATAACGCCGCCACTATAAAAGCCACCGGGAAAAACAGAAATATCAAAAAAGGGCATATAAAAAATAATATACATCCCGCCATGAGCACTCCCCAGTAAATCCAAAACGGTCTTAACGCCCCTGACATTTTCACAAAATATACCTCCTGTCTCCGCATGGTATCCGTTCCATCCTTACACCTATGCACAGCGAACTTCTCAATCGGATACGTCTCATCGCTTTTTAATCAGGGAGATGTAAGCCATTAATCCGGCTTACATCTCCCCTCATTCTACTTTTTCGTCTTCACAGATTTTTTCGCTGACCAGTCAGAATACAATTTTACTTTTTTCCCGTTAACTTTCACAGTCTTGTATGTCCGAATTCTGACATAATATTTCTTCTTACCTTTTAACTTGGATATCTTCTTTGAAGCAGCACTCTTCTTAGCTGTAGTAAGCCCTGTTGTCTTGCCTTTAAAGCTTCCTTTTGTACTGTACTGAATCTGATATCCATCCATCTGTGCCGTCTGTTTTTTCCATGACACTTGCATACCTTTAGATTTTGCTACGACTTTTTTAAGACTTGTTTTCTTTGGTCTTATCTTAAAGCTTTCTGTCACTTTCCCGCTGTAATTCCCACGGAACTCAACTGTTGATGTATATACACCGGGATTCTTCCGCCCCTTTGCATATACAATCTGATAGTCTGTGCCTGCGGTCAGACTTTTACCTTTCGTATCCTTCACAGTTATTGCAGGCGTCTTCACTTTCCCGTCATAGGAAAAATCTGTTTTTCCCCAGGTAATCCGCGGACTGCTGATCACTGTCTCTGTCTTGATGTCTGAGCAGACCGCGCAGATCTGCTGAACTTTCCCATCAGCATTTATAGTTGCAGGAGTGCGCTTTTCTTTATACTGATGGTCAGCTAACGGAATTTTTTCTGTTTTTTTATCTCCGCAACTGCATATATAGGTTTTAATTCCTTCTTCTGTGCAAGTTGCCTTCTTTGTCTCCTCTTCCTGATAAGAATGCTTATGCCCGGTTGCCGGAATTACTTCCTGCGGTTTTATCACTTTATTGCATACACTGCAATGGCTTCCTTCCGTCTTTCCATCCTCTGTCTCTGTCGGCTCTACCGCTTGGTCGATAACTTCTTTATGGTCTGATTTCGGAATCTCGTCTGCATATACGACATTACAACCACTGCATATATAAGTCTTAATCCCTGGCTCTGTACATGTTGCTTCTTGAGTTACCGTCTCTTGAAACTTGTGTTCTGATACAGCAATTTTCCCTTCATAGCTTTCTGTACAGCCCTGGTAAGTGCATTTATAAGTCATAACACCTTCTGCCATACATGTTGCTTCTTTTGTCACCTCTCCTTTATATGTGTGGATATGGCCTGCCTGCTCTGTATCATTATCATAAAAAACAACTTTCTGTTCTCTCATTACTGTATCTTTTAATGCTTTTACATCACCTACTGTATCCAAATCTTTGCCGGCACTATCAGATAAAAACAAAAATGTATATGTTCCTTCACTTATTTCCTCAGCTCTTTTTTGCAGGTAATATCTCCCCGGATACTCCTTTGAAGGAACGAGCACAAGATGTTGCCACCAATCGGTTTTATCTAAATCCTCTCCCTCTCCACTTTCCCAGTACGATGTCTTAATGCAAAATATATAATCCGTTTCATAATACACATGGCTGTCATCCACTACTTCTTCATTACTGATAACCTCCCCCTTTTTGTCATACCATTTAATCTCAAAATACGCCTCTCCCGTAGGTTCAACTCCTTCTTCCACTTCCTCCTCTATCTTACGTATATTCACCTTCGACGGCGCTGCAAGCACTTCTATACGCCCAATCATTCTCTGTGCTTCCAACTCCTGATATCCTGTCCATACGCCATCAGTATATCTCAATTCAAATCCTGCATCTGCACTTTTCTGTGCTAATACAAAATTTGATTCATCTCCTTTTGAAGCATTCGAGTAAATATATTCATGATCAGTCAGAATCATCCCCGGAAATAACCGATGCTCCGTCTGAAATTGCGTAGTTCCTGTAATATTCCCGTTAATAACCACTAAACCTTCCGGCTTCAGCACAAGCATTCCTCTGTCCTGTTCATTACTCGCTGTTCCAGTGAAATTTCCTGTAATCTTCGCCTGGTCTATGCCTGTATAATCCAGGCAGGCACCGCTCTTTAATGTAATATTCTGCAAATTTGTCTTAGGTGAAATACACGATTTATTCTCAAGTACAACATTCCCTACGCTGTCTACCTCCGCTTCTGTAATGGAAACTGTATTGAGTGTCAACGTTGTGTCAGCATTTCCGACAAACTTCTTTGCCTTTGCAAACGAATACTCTCCTCCAGTCATGTTAATTGTCGCGCGGGTATTCTGACTTGTATCCACCCCTTCACGCACCACCGCTTTAGCATCCAAGTTCAGCACAGCTTCTCCCTGATAGGAAGCATGGACTCCGTTTTCCGTTCCATGTCCCATATGGATTGCCTGAAACATCGTTTTGTCATTAGAATTTTTTACTGTCAAAGACGCATTACTGCCAACACTTGTGCCGGGATACCCTCCTGCATAGACAGACGGGAGCAGCTCTGCTTCGAAGCCTCCGAACCCTCCCAGAGAACCATCGCTGCCTTCCAGATACGTATTCACATTATCCAAAGTAAGGCTATGCCCTGCAAGATAGATCTCTCTGTGCGGTACACTTCCTAATGCGGTGCTGGATTCAAACGTCAATTTGATATTCTGGAACTGAACATTATCGCCGTCTATCTGGATAGGACACCGAGCATTCAAATCACTCCCCGTCCCACTACCCTTAATCACAGTTCCTCCAGGAATCTTCACCGGACGCATCCTGCCGTTAGCATCTGCTTCCTTACCTATAGTAATAAGTCCGTTCACCGTAATCGGGCTATTTTTCTGCTGCAAAGCAGCCATAAACTGTTCCGGAGTACTAACTGTAACCCCGCTCCGGGACGTCTGCCCGCTCTCCTGCGCCTTAACTGCCACCGGCATCTGAATTCCCCCAAGCATCACCGCTGCAGCTATCAGCGCACTCATCCATTTCTTCATCTTTTTTCTCATGTGCATATCTCCTCTCGTTTACAAATCATCATCCCATATTTGAACCATACCGTCAAGTAAATTCTACTTATCCTTCCGATGCATCGATAACAGCTTATCCAGATACACCGATTTAAACTGCTTGCTGGCCAATGCCTGCTTAAGGGGCGGCAGTTTTAAGATCGTCCCGAACACTGCTGCCATCGCCCGGTGGTTGGCAAACGCCTGATTGTCAAAGACCAGGTTCTGCAATGTTCCCTTTTCAATAGCCTGGAGCACGAACCGATGTGTACTGTTTACCGGAGTGATGACCTGAATCGGCCTTCGTTCGAGCGCAATAGCTTTTGTCGGACAATTTCTTGCACATACTCCGCAGCCAAGGCAAATCTCTTCGTCGATGACCGGGTGCTTTTCCTTCATGGAAATTGCCAGTATCGGGCACACCTTCGCGCACTTCCCGCAGCCCATACATGTCTCTAATGATACCTTCGGGATATAGTTGGTTGTCGCCACCGGCTGCATCGGGCTGAACTTACGCGCTGCCTGCAAAGCCTCACAGCAGCATCCGCAGCAGTTACAGATGAATGCAGGATGCTCCCTGACATTTTCCCCAATCTGTACCAGGTTACTCTCATAGGAAAGTTCAAGAACTTCCTTTGCCTCTTCTTTGGAGATCAATCTGGCATAATCACCGTGCTCCGCCAGAGAGCGCGCCACATTGTCAAAGGTCAGGCATACTTCCCAGGGCGCATCGATCTCGCAGGGATGCCCGGCATGGTACATCTTATGCCGGCAGTAGCAGGTGCCAAGGCCGATATACTTCGCTTCCTCCACGATGTGGGTCGCCTTCTCATAGTCTAAGATATGATTCGTCTTTTCATTGGTTAACACTGGCTCCTGCACATATACCCGTCCAAGTCTCGTCTCTGTGGCAAAGAATAAGTCCTTGACAAAATCCTCCTCCACATTCATATACTGATAGTAAAGTTCGCTCAAATATTTCTGGTCGATATCCCCTCTCGTACGCATCAAGGCGAACTCAATGAATCCTGCCATCGGAGGCGGCATCACAAACTGCCGCTCCCCATGATAATCCGAATCTACCAAAAGGGCTTTCTCGCAGAGATGATCAAGAAGTCTCTCCGCCTTTGCTTCCGTCGTCCCCCAGATCTTTGCCGCCCGTTTTAATGTAAACGGACGAACCGGCAGAAGCGCCACCCATTTTGCCTCCTTCTCCGTGTACAAAACCTGCAGGATCTTGTACAGTGTCTCAGAAGCCGGTGCTCCTTGTGTAAACCAGTTGATGCGGTCTTCCAGATTCTTGTATGCGTCCTTCGTCGTCAGGTGTCCCATATCATGCCTCCTTCAAAATCAATATCTGCTGCCTTGTTTTATATGGCTTTCCCCTCCAGGACCTCTTTATAATCCTTATAATTTTTCTTTAACAATTCCGGAGTGTCGAGGCCGTACGGACATTTTGATCTGCATTGCCCGCATTCAAGACAATTTTCTATCTTTTTCATCTTCTCCTGTGTCTCTTCATTTAAAAAGTTCGCCGACACAGCCCGGCGGATGAGCAGTGACATCCTGGCGCAGTTATTGATCTCTATGCCTGCCGGACATGGCATACAATATCCGCACCCCCTGCAGAAATCACCCTGGAATTCTTTGATATCCTCTGCGATCTGCGTGGCTATCTCACCCTCAAACTTCGGCGGGTCCTCCTGATAGGAGAGGAATTCGTCAAGCTCACTCTCCCGCTGGATTCCCCAGATAGGAAGCACATTGTCATATTCATTCATAAATGCATAGGCAAGTGCCGACCTGTTGATCAGACCTCCCGCTAATGCCTTCATCGCCAGGAATCCCATATCTTTTTCCTTACACTGCTCGATAAGCTTCTTTTCACTCTCCGCACTCAGATAGCTGAACGGAAACTGAAGAGTATCATAAAGTCCGCTTTCAATAGCCTCTTTGGCCACCGCAAGCCGATGGTTCGTAATTCCGATATGACGGATCTTCCCCTGCTCTTTCGCCTCAAGCATCGCATCGTACAGGCCGTCTTCTCCACCCGGTTTCGGACAAAAAGGCGGGTTGTGGAACTGGTAGACGTCAATATGATCTGTCCCCAGCGTTCTTAAGGATGTCTCCAGATCCTTCCAGAAACCTTCTGCATCCTCCGCCGCAGTCTTTGTCGTGATGTAGATGTGTTCCCGCACATCCGACAATGCGTAATTTAATTTTTCCTCGCTGTCTGTATATGCCCTGGCTGTATCAAACAACCGCACACCGTTGTCGTATGCTTTCTTAAGAATAACAGCCGCTTCCTCCTTGCTGACACGCTGAATCGGGAGCGCGCCGAATCCATTTTTATTAACAACAATCTCTGTCCTTCCTAATCTTACCTTATCCATAAATTATCTCCAATCTTGATCATAAAACATCCTACTGCATCAACTTTCTGTATATATGCAGATCCTCATCTTTAAAAACATTGAATACCACCCGCTCCAACCTGGACGCAGACAGATAACGGTCTACCGTCTCGACTGCAATCTGTGCCGCAAGCTTATTGGGAAAATGGAACTCACCTGTGGATATACAACAGAAAGCCACCGACCGAAGCCTTTCCCGCTCTGCCAAGATCATACTGCTTAAGTAACAAGCCTTTAACTGTTCCTTCTGCTTTTCTGTAACACTGACGCCCACAATAGGCCCCACTGTATGTATGACATGCTTTGCCGGAAGATTGTATCCTTTCGTTATCTTTGCCTTTCCCGTAGGTTCCTCATGTCCTTGCTTTTCCATAATCTCCGCGCACTCGTTGCGAAGCTGGATACCTGCCGCCGAATGAATCGCATTGTCAATACAACCATGACAGGGGACAAAACATCCCAGCATCTGGCTGTTGGCGGCATTCACGATGGCGTCGACGGCCAGCTTTGTGATATCTCCCTGCCAGACGGATATCCTTTCTGCATTCTTTATGCCGGTACAAGGATACTCGTCAATTACCACGGGAATCTCCTTAAGCCGCACAATACCTTTTTTCTTAAGCTCTTCTTTTAAAAGCGCATCCTGCAGTTCATAATACTCCGCGGATGCCTCGCCCGGCCAGCGCACATTCATCAGGCTCCGGAGCAAATTTCGTTTTTCATGATAGTCCGCCGGCTCCATAATCGACGCATAACCATCATTCTCTTTTTTCAAATATTCGATCATACTGCTGACCCGTTCCTGTCTTGTCATGGCGTTCTCCTTTCAGATATTTAAGTATATCATGAGAGCAAAATAGACAGCAATATGTATTTTATAAATTCATCCAAAACTCCCGAATCTCGTTCCCCCACAATACCGCTGCAGCCATCCCCACGCATAAAAATGGTCCAAACGGAAAACGCTGCTCTCTGTCCGCCTTTTGAATCAAAACAAGATACAACGCATACACGCCGCCAGCAAAAACCGCGAGCACTGCCGCTATCACCGTGTTCTCCCATCCCAGGAACAGCCCCGCTGCTGCCACCAGCTTGATATCCCCGCCGCCGAAAGCCCCGGGAATCAGAAGCGTCAACGCAAACATAGGCGCACTGACACACAGTACGCCCAAAAGCCTGGATAAGATTCCCGGATTTTTATCTAAAAGTATTGCTGCGACAGCCAGCAGCACGATAGCTGCGTGGCAGCCGTCTTTTATCTCCATCCTCTTTATGTCCTGGTATGATACTGCCAGCAGGATGATAAAAAAAGCTACTTGTAATATTCCCATAATCCACCTTATTTCCAGTTGTATTTTTCAGAAAGCTTATCCCAGTAGTAATTGTTGCCGAAAAAGGACACTACAGAGAGGATTAACAGAGTAAAAAATATCACTTTTCCATTTCCCGGTATTGTAAAATCCATACCTTCCGGGAGCTCCCACATAAACAATAAAAACAAAGATAAAAATACCAAAAAACGATATAACTTTCTCTTGTTCCTGTCCTCAACCGAAAAAGAATACGCTGCTCTTTTTCTTTCCAGATTCCGAACCAATAGAAAATCGTATATCCAAGCCACTGCTCCCACAATAAGCAAAGAACCCGGAAACCCGTAAGTCTCTGGTAACCCCTCAAATTTCCAAAGAATAGTATAACATATAAAAAGCATTATGATAATTGATCTGACAAGCGGAATAGCCTGCTCCAGATAGCTGGGCTTTATCCCATCCTTTATGAGGCTGTCGCAGAAATCTTTTTCCGGCATTCCAATCTTATCAGACAACGTGACGCCCTCCGCTTCTGCCTCCTTCGCCAGGCCGATCAGATCTTTTTTTATCACTTCCAGTTCAAACAGGGACACCTCGAAGGTCCGCAAGTATTTAAAAATACTGTCCAGAACTTTAAAATTTCTACCTGAAATCTCTGCCAGCCCGTATTTATTCTCCTGAATCAGTTTTTTGTAATTGTTACGAAATAAACTCATGTCTTAATCCTCCTTGTTTGCCAAATATTCCTTTTTGTTGTCATTTTATTTGCAGCCGTCTTGTCGCTATCTCCAATTATACTTTTCGGCGCGTTTATTCCAGTAGTAGTTATTCCCGAAAAATGCCGCGGCGGAAAGCATGAATAAAGCTAAAAATATGACCACGCCATTACCCCTCACAATGAATATATCTTTCGCCCCAAAGTAGAACAAACCAGCCATATATCCCGCCTCAAAAATCCCACAGCCAATCAATGACAGCCAATGCTTTTTCCGGTCTGACAGACGGTATGCACATAATCCCCGGATCCTATAGTCTGTAATGTAATCCCATACCATGGACCATATTCCGACAAATAACAAAACAACGGATATGCCATAATCCCCCGGCGCGCCCCACATTACCCAAAAAAAGGTGTAAAATCCAAATAACTGCAGCGCCAGGTTCCTCACCGTCAAGACCATGCGCTCCTGCCAGACATGCTCTGTCCCTTCTCTCACCAGGCTGTCGCAGAATTCCTTTTCCGGCATCCCCAACGTATCCTTAAAATCAATTCCTTCTATTTCTGCTTCCCGTATAGCGCCGATCAGATCCTTTTTTATCACTTCCAGCTCGAAAAGCGAGATATGATAAATTGTCATATACTCAAACATATTCTTCAGCGTCTTAAAGTCCTCGCCGGAAAGCTGTGCAATCGCATCATTATTTTCCTGAACCAATTTCTGATAATCATTATAAAGCCAATTCATCTTCCTGCCTCCTCGCTGAATATCCCCTCTACTGTCTGCCTCACTTCGTCCCATACCTCGTAAAAATCTGCGACGTACTCTTTCCCCGCCTCCGTCAGGTTGTAATACTTCCTCTTGGGTCCTAATGGGCTGGGCTTGAAAGTCGCCGCGATAAGCCCCTTCTTTTCCAGCCTGAGAAGGAGCGGGTAGAGAGTTCCCTCCTTCACATCTGTAAAACCGTACTGCTGGAGCTGCTCCACAATCTCATATCCGTAAGTCTCGGACTTATCTATAATCTTTAAGATACAGCCTTCCAGTATTCCTTTCATCATCTGGCTTTTATCCATATCATCACCGCCTCTGTTATCTACCTTGCATTGCAATATTCTTAGCTATATTGTATCACAAGATACCTTTTTGTCAATACCTTTAATTATAAATTGCTGGAAAAAAGAAGAAAAAAGGCCGCCACTGCGGCAGCCACTAATCATATAGAATATATAAATCTTTCATTTTGAATAAACAGCGTCATTTCTTGAAAGAAGGTACACACAATACTGATTCATGCTGATACCCTCTCTTTTAGAGTGTTCCGCCAGCAATCGATGCAAACTGCGAGGTATCCTTAATTTAAACTGTCCGGAATAATTTTCCAAATCGTCTGGCTCATTAATTTCAATCCCCTCTTCAAGCGCCGCTTGAATCCATGCTTTCTTAGCATCCTGTGCATTTGCCACCGCGCTTTCTACTGTTTCACCGCAGGTAATGCATCCCGGCAGGTCAGGATAAGAAACTACAAATCCGCCTTCATCTTTATCTTCTACTATTTCCATCCGATAAGACATTGCCATATAGTCACTCAGCGTTTTCATTATTTTTCACCTCACTTTCAACAACTTGCTTTACCATCTCAACATAAACTTTCTTAATTGGTTCATGTCTTGGTATCGTAATGGGATTACACCCTGATTTTCTAAATGTGAAATGACTACTGCCACTCCTTGGCGCACTCATTTCATATCCGTAACTCTCCAACACCTTACGCAATTCATCAAACCGAATATCTTTTGATAAAGAACAAATACGTGTTAATAGTTTATCCCACTTTGACATCTTGAATACCTCCTATCTATATTATATATGGTGTCATATTTGGTGTCAACGCTTCGTATCATTTTAAACAAACATATTCCTTGTATCTTTCCCCCTCATATGCTATACTCCTCTTAAACGTACTGATCACAAAGGGCATAATCCTGCGTGAAAAGGCGGACAGATTCGAGACTTTATATTTGCCGGAAAGCGCATATCGCAGATAATCCTATCTTTTATATATGCATTCCCGGTTTAGAACCTGACGCCTGAAACGTCAGGCTTTTTTATGCCCGCCCCGTCATGCTGCCGTAATCCCGGGCTTATGCAGCAAATGCCGCTAAATAATTTGTACACTGAGGGTAATTCCAGGAGATTTATGGACAGATATTTTGAACTCATCGACAAACTAAAAAAAGAGCGCACCCTTTCCGCCGCAGAGTGGGCCGCCCTTATCAAAAACCGCTCGCCAAAGCTTTCTGAATACCTGTTTTCACTGGCGAGAGAAGAGCAGGAGCGTTACTACGGCAAGGACATCTTCCTGCGGGGGCTTATCGAGTTCTCCAACTATTGCAGGAACGACTGTCTCTACTGCGGCATCCGAAGGAGCAACAAAAAAGCCCGCCGCTACCGCCTTGATGAGGATACTATCCTCTCCTGCTGCCGCGAAGGGTACGGGCTGGGATTCCGCACCTTTGTCCTCCAGAGCGGCGAAGACGCATCCTTCACCGAGGACCGGCTGGCGAATCTCGTCCGCAAAATCCGTAAAAATTTTCCGGACTGTGCGATTACCCTTTCCGTCGGAGAATGGAAAAAGGAAAGCTATCAGGCGTTTTTCGACGCAGGAGCTAACCGTTACCTTCTGCGCCACGAAACCCGCAATGACGAACACTACGCCATGCTCCACCCCCCGTCACTGCGCGCTGAAAACCGCAGGCAGTGTCTCTGGAATTTAAAAGAAATCGGCTACCAGGTCGGAACCGGATTCATGGTGGGCGCTCCTTACCAGACGCCGGAATTCCTCGCCGAAGACATGCTTTTCCTGAAGGAGCTGAATCCCCAGATGGTGGGCATCGGGCCGTTTATCCCCCACCGGGATACCCCCTTTAAGGAGCAGCCTGCCGGAACGCTTTCGCTAACACTTTTCCTCCTTGGCTGTATCCGCCTGATGCTGCCGAAGGTTCTCCTTCCCGCCACGACGGCTCTGGGAACCATTCACCCGGAGGGGCGGGAGCTTGGAATCCTTGCCGGAGCCAATGTGGTGATGCCGAATCTTTCCCCCAAAAATGTACGGGGAGATTATCTCCTCTACGACAACAAAATCTGCACCGGGGAGGAATCCGCGCAGTGCCGCGAAAGTCTAGAGCGGAAAATAAATGCCATCGGCTACCGGACGGTAACCGCCAGGGGCGATTCCCTGAACCTCTGATTTCCCGGCCTTTGGGGCAGGAAAACGACAGAGTTCATTTTAACAGATAGATATATACATTTTCATTTATTAAGGAGGTACACGATGTACGACGTAAATTCAAAACACGCTGACGATTTTATCAACCATGAGGAAATCCTCAACACCCTCGCCTACGCTGACGAGAACAAAGACAATTTAGCGCTTGTTGAATCCATCATAAAAAAGGCGGAAAACCGTAAGGGATTGACCCACCGGGAGGCGTCTGTCCTGCTGGCCTGCGACAATCCCGAATTAAACGAAAAAATCTTCCGCCTTGCGGAGCAGATTAAAAAAGATTTCTACGGGAACCGCATCGTGCTCTTTGCGCCGTTATACCTTTCCAACTACTGCATCAACGGCTGCACCTACTGCCCGTACCATGCCACAAATAAACACATTCCGCGAAAGCAGCTATCCCAGGAGGACATCCGCCGGGAGGTTATCGCACTGCAGGATATGGGGCATAAGCGGCTGGCTTTGGAGGCGGGGGAAGACCCGGTACATAACACCATGGAATATTATCTTGACAGCATTAAGACCGTCTATGGCATTAAGCATAAAAACGGCGCAATCCGCCGCGTCAACATTAATATCGCCGCAACCACCGTCGATAATTACCGTCTGCTCAAGGAGGCGGAGATTGGCACATACATCCTGTTCCAGGAGACCTACCACAAGGAGAGCTATCTGACGCTCCATCCCACCGGGCCAAAGCATGATTATAACTATCACACGGAGGCTATGGACCGTGCCATGGAAGGCGGTATCGACGATGTAGGAATCGGCGTTCTCTTCGGTCTTGACAAATACCGCTATGAATTTGCCGGACTTCTCATGCACGCGGAGCACTTAGAGGCGGCTTTCGGCGTCGGCCCGCACACCATCAGCGTTCCCAGGCTCAGAAATGCAGACGATATCGATGCAAGTTCCTTTACAAACGGCATTGACGACGATACCTTTGCAAAAATCGTCGCCTGCATCCGCATTGCCGTTCCTTACACCGGCATGATCATTTCCACAAGAGAGAGCCAGAAGACGAGAGAACGGGTGCTGCACCTTGGCATCTCCCAGATCAGCGGCGGCTCCAAAACAAGCGTAGGAGGCTACTGCGAGCCGGAGCCGGAGGATGAAAAGTCAGAGCAGTTCGATGTCATCGACGGGCGGACTCTGGACGAGGTGGTACACTGGCTGATGGAGATGGATTATATCCCAAGTTTCTGTACCGCATGTTACCGGGAAGGCAGGACAGGCGACCGCTTTATGTCGCTGTGCAAAAAAGGACAGATCCAGAACTGCTGCCATCCAAATGCGCTGATGACTTTGGAGGAATATCTGATGGATTATGCGTCTCCGGCAACAAAAGCGCTGGGGGATAAGCTGATAGACAAAGAAGTCTTAAATGTGCCGAATGAAAAGGCACGGCAGATTGTATTGGAAAACCTGCGGCTGATACGGGAAAATAATCGGCGGGATTTCCGCTTTTAAAATGGGATGTAAAGATCCAGTAGTTTAATGCCGGGAAATGCTTTTTCCAAGAATCACCCTATTACTTTGAAAATGGCATTTTTTGCAACAGAGCATAAGAATACATTTCTTGATATTTCACATGTAGAAGTGAACATATTTGAATTGATTAGTGCTGGGACAAGAGATCTTCACTCTTTTCTTCGCAATGAATTAATTTCAAAGACGTTATATTTGTGTAAAGATGTTGAAACATTCGGATCGGGATTAAGAAAAATATATGCGCTCTGTCAAGAAAGCGGAGTTAAAGTTGGGTATATTGACTCCGAAAAGGATTTTACCATCGAATTTTCAAGAGTGGATCGAAATATTATGCCACAGGATGACACAATAAATGGCACAATAACGAAATTGGAAAGTGAGATACTTGATTTGCTTAGAAAAGATGAACACATAACGATTGCCCAATTAGTAAGTTTGTGTGGCAAATCACAGCGAACAATAACAAGGACTCTATCCTCCCTGAAATCAAAACAATTGATTGAGCGAGTGGGATCGAATAAAAGCGGGATATGGAAAGCAAAGTAGAGTAGGCACGGCTTGATAGAATGTGTAAAATGCTTTCTTGCAAAACCGAAAAGTTATCTTTGAATGCGTTTATATTTGAAAGGGAGTTTTATTATGGGCTTGAATAGTACGCCTGCTGCGGAGCGGGTTCATATTGGGATTTTCGGGAGGCGCAATGCGGGGAAATCCAGTCTGATCAATGCGCTGACGGGGCAGGATTTGGCGATTGTGTCCGAAAAAAAAGGAACGACGACTGACCCTGTGTTAAAAGCTATGGAGCTGCTGCCGCTGGGCCCTGTGGTGATGATTGATACGCCGGGGCTGGATGACGAGGGGGAGCTTGGGAAACTTCGGGTGCAAAAGGCTTACCAGATATTGAATAAGACGGATATCGCCCTGCTGGTTGTGGACGGGTCTGCCGGGATGACGGAGGATGACGCGAAGATTCTGGAAAGGATTAAGGAGAAAAAGATTCCTTATCTGGTTGTGTTTAATAAGTCCGACCTTCTTTCAGACAGTGACGGTTCTTTCATTAAAGATGGGAATGCAGAAAATATCGGAACAGCTTTTATGCCTTCAAAGAAATTCATGGAAAACCACCTGACAGGTCTTGGCATCGACGTTGAAGATTTCCTGTGGGTCAGTGCTTTTGATAAAGCGCAGATTCATGAGCTTAGAGAACGCATTGCGCGTTTGGTTCCCTCAGGCGAGTCTGAGCGGCATATTGTCCGTGACCTGGTCTCGCCTTTGGATTTTGTCGTTCTTGTGGTTCCGATTGACAAAGCGGCTCCCAAGGGACGGCTGATCCTGCCGCAGCAGCAGACTATACGAGATCTTTTGGAGGCTGGCGCGGTCTCTATTGTAGTGCGCGAAACAGAACTTGCGAAAACTCTGAAAAAGCTTGAGAATCCGCCCTCTCTTGTTATCACGGACAGCCAGGCGTTTAAAACGGTGGCAAAGATTGTTCCGGAAAATATTCCCCTGACTTCCTTCTCTATCTTATTTGCAAGGTATAAAGGAAACCTTGATACGCTGGTGAAAGGTGCGAGATTTATTGACAGCCTTATGGACGACGACACTGTCCTCATCTCGGAGGGGTGTACACACCACCGCCAGTGTGACGATATCGGCACAGTCAAGCTGCCGAACTGGCTCAAGAAATATACGGGGAAAGAGCTGAACTTTGAATTTACCAGCGGAACGGAATTTCCGCTGGAATTAGACAAGTACCGCCTCATTATCCACTGCGGCGGATGCACGCTTAATGAGCGGGAGATGAAATACCGGATGAAATGTGCCGAAGACACCGGGCTGCCTATGACGAATTATGGAACTGCGATTGCGTATATGAATGGGATATTAGAAAGAAGTCTTGAAGTATTTGAAAAGGCTTTATTGAAAACACCCATGGCTGACTAAATGACAACTCATTACAGTCTCAAGAAAACCCTGTCTCACCCTAAATCCCAGGAGCAGACGGGGTTTTCGTCTACCTCGATAATATCATGCTCTACACCCTTTCCGGCATTGAGCGCCTCCACTCCTCTACGCAAATGTTCCATGTTGCTTTCAGAATAAAACGGGTCGATAGATACTTCAAATGGAATCCTTTTTTCTCTTGTCAGTTTCTTTGCAAATATTGTAATGGCAGTAGTCATATTCATTCCCAGTTCTTGACATGTTTGTTCCATATTCTTTTTCAATTCTTCATCCATCGCAGACCACTCCTCCCCTTCGTTGCAATCCCGGCCGCCATCAGCACAATCCCAATCACCGCACAGCCCACACTTACCGTCACAAGCACAAAAAGCGTCCGCCGTTTCTCCTTCGGGAACAACCCTTTATCATAACCCGGCTGCCCTTTATGGATAAGATAATCGCCCAAATAAATAAGAAGCAAACCGCTGCCGCCATAAAAAACCAGATACTGCCCCAGCAAATAAACAGGCATCTGAAGGAGTGCATCACTCTGCTCCATTAATCTCCCCACATCATCCGCGCCATACGTCCCTTCCGTACCGGTCATGAATTTTAGCATCCAGGCGGCAAAGAGCGAAAAGAAATTATTGACGCCGTGTAAAAGCACATTGTAAAACATATTCCCCGTCTCCATCAGCACGTAGCCCATAGCGATTCCTAAGAAAAACGTGGGGAAAAAGCGCCAGATGCTGCCGTGAAATGCCCCGAACACCGCCGCGGTAACAAGGATCGTAAACCATTTACTGCGTTCCGGCTTAAAAAGGCTGTTAAAAAACACTCCCCGGAATACCGCCTCTTCGCAAATTGCCGGGGATACCGCTACAACGACAAACGCGGCGAGAAAGGGAATATGCATTATCGAACTGCTGATTCCCTCGCTCACCTCTGTCATTTCTTTTGGAAAGATAATCATGATCACCATTGTAACAATCATCGTCGTCAAAAGTGTGCCGAACCACAGCACCAGCGTTCCGAACACCTGATGCGCCTTCGGCCGACGAATGGGAAATACCTTCTTTAAATCGCCGCCGAATACAAATACCACACCCACCGACAGGAAGAGCAGGATCAGCTCGGCAAACAATGTGCCGTAATAACCGAACTGCCGCACAAGATAGTCTCCCGCAAAAAAGATATCCACCGCCGCCAAAATAAGGAGAATGACACCATGATAGGGCTTTAATTTATTCTTCCTCCGAGTCATACACTTATCCTTCCCATGATCTCACCGATCGGCGCTGATATGGAAAGCTCCGCGCCCACTTCTCTTGCCGTTGCGCTCTTATTGATCACAACGAGATGTTTCCCCCGGAAATAATCGATAAACCCGGCCGCCGGATACACGACCAGCGAGGTGCCGCCGATGATCAGCATATCCGCCTCGCTGATGGCCTTTATACTCTTGCTGATCACATCCGAATCCAGGCCCTCCTCGTAGAGTACCACATCCGGCTTAATGATCCCGCCGCAGGAGCACTTCGGGATCCCGTCGCTCTCCTTCACATATGCAGCATCATAAAATTTTCTGCAGCTTTGGCAGTAATTGCGGTGGATACTGCCGTGCAGCTCCAGCACATTCTTACTCCCTGCCGCCTGATGGAGCCCGTCGATATTCTGCGTGATCACCGCCGTAAGCTTTCCCGCTTCCTCAAGCTCGGCAAGCTTTTTATGGGCCGCATTAGGCTTTGCACCAAGGAACATCATCTTTTCTTTATAGAACTCATAGAAGCTCTCCGTCCTATGTACAAAAAACGTATGGCTTACAATCTGCTCCGGGGAATACTTATACTTCTGCTGATAAATCCCGTCCGCACTCCGAAAATCCGGGATATTACTCTCCGTTGACACTCCGGCCCCTCCGAAAAACACGATCCTCTCACTGTCGTCAATCATCTCCTGCAAACGCTTTACTTCCTGCTCATACATCACTTTCCGCCTCCTGCCCATCTGTCATCCTTTTAACTTTGCTCACTGTATTCTTTGAAAAATATCGTCAGGGCATCCAATGTCTTAAAAAGGACAGGCAGCTCTTCCTCATCAAGTCTCTCACGGATTGCCATCGTCATCTTATGATGATAATCTGCATGATGATTGTATGCCTTCACCCCTTTTTCTGTCAGCTTGACATACACCACTCTCCGATCCTCTTCGCTCCGATAGCGCTGCACATATTTTTTCCGCACAAGGCTGTTCATGGCTGTAGTCAGCGACCCGACCGTGATACCCAGCCGTTTTGCGATAAAGGACATGTTGTGTCCTTCACCAAGCCCGATGGCCTCGATGACATGCATATCATTATTCGTAATATCCTTGAAATCCTCTGTGATAATTGCTTTTCCTTCCAGATCCCAGATTTCATTGATCAGATTTACCAAAATGAAATTAATCTTCTTATATGCGTTATCCATACCGCTATCCTTTCATCTTACTTATGCCCTGGTACAACGTAAGTCAAGTCATACTATAGATAGTATATCATCTTTTTTGCAAATTCCTATCATTTTCGAAATTTTACAACAATTTTTTCAAATCATCCATGACTTCCTTCACTGTCTCTATCCTGTCCGCTTTGTATGCGTTGGCTCCGCAGAACAGTAACGCATCCTCAAGCTCGCCCTTTGCCGCATGGATCAGCGCGTCTGTGATGCAGTAGGGAATCTGCGCCGGATTACAGCGGTGCAGGCACCGGTGGCATGGACTGTGGGGAATCCGCTCCCCAGCCGCCACCCGCCTGATCAAGTCGTTATTGATGGCACGCCCCGGCATCCCCACCGGGCTTTTCACGATGATGATGTCTTCTTTTTTCGCTTCAAGGTAAGCATTTTTATAGCGGTTATCCGCATCGCACTCCTCAGTGGTCACGAATCTTGTCGCCACCTGTACCGCGTCCACGCCCAATAAAAACGCATCCCTTGCCGCCTCCGGTGTATCGATACCGCCGCCAAGGGCTGCGGGTATCTTTTTTCCGTATTGCTCTTCGTAACCCTTTGCCACGGCAAGGATCTTCTCCACTTCCTTTGCGTACACCGAAAAATCGTCAAACTCTGTCAGCTTCTCCCTGGCAAAGCCGAGATGGCCTCCGGCATGAGGGCCCTCGATGACAAGCAGATCTGGAACCCGCTTATACTTTTTATCCCAGTATTTTAAGATGACTTTTGCTGATTTCTCCGTGGAGACGATGGGTGCAAGCTTCACGTCAGCGTCCCCGACGAGTCCCGGAAGGTCAGTGGGAAGCCCTGCGCCGGATACGATAAGGTCTGCCCCTGCCTCTACCGCTGCGCGCACATAATCTTCATAATGGCGCATGGCTACCATCAAGTTGAAGCCAATGACACCTTCCGGCGCAATATTCCTTGCTTTCTCATATTCCTTTTTTATGGCTCTTAAGTTGGCCTCCTTTGTATCCGTATCAAAGTCCGGCTCCCGATAACCAATCTGGGCGGCAGAGATGATCCCTATGCCGCCCTCCAAAGCAACTGCCCCCGCAAGGCCTCCCAGACTGATCCCGATTCCCATACCGCCTTGAATAATTGGCACTTTTGCTTCTATATTTCCCATTTTCAGTGGTTTCATTCTATTTTTCTCCTGCTTGATACCTACAGTTACAGATTACGGAAGCGCATATAACGGTATTCCGTAAGCTCCTCTTCACTCATCCTTCCATATTCTGCAAGAAATCTTGTAATCTCTTCTCGCAAAGGACGGATGACTTGCCCGAAGTTCTCCGCCGAAAAATCCTGCGGCTCTTCAAATACCTTCTCCACGATTCCCAGTTTACAGAGGTCTTTTGCTGTCAGCTTCATCACCTCTGCCGCCTCTTTTGCCTTGCTGCTGTCTTTCCAGAGGATACTTGCAAAGCCTTCCGGAGATAGAATGGAATATACGGAATTTTCTAACATCCACACTTCATCCGCCGTCGCCATAGCTAACGCGCCGCCGCTGCCGCCTTCTCCGATAATGACGGAGAGCACCGGAACCCTAAGGGCAGACATCTCATAGATATTTCTGGCGATAGCTTCCCCCTGTCCCCGCTCCTCTGCCTCTAAGCCGCAGAATGCGCCGGGAGTATCCACAAAACAGATGACCGGCCGATGGAACTTCTCAGCCTGCTTCATCAATCGCAACGCCTTGCGGTAGCCTTCCGGAGACGGCATACCGAAGTTCCGCTCGATATTCTCCTTTGTATTGGTCCCCTTCGCCTGGGCGATCACTGTGACCGGCACACCGTCAAATCTTGCCACGCCGCCGATTACTGCCCGGTCGTCCTTAAAGAGGCGGTCTCCGTGAAGTTCCACAAAATCCGTAAATAAACTTTCGATATAATCACTTCCCACCGGGCGGTCCTGCATACGGGAAAGCATCACCCGGTCCCAGGCGGAAAGATGCTCTGCCGCCTTACTATGGCTGACATTGCCAGTGAATCTGCTGTCTGTCAAAGCTTCTCTGTCCGCTGTCTGCTCTCTGCCTTCTTTCAAAAGTTCCTTCTCTGCATGGAGCTTAAGAAGATTCGCCAGCGTTTCCTTAAGCTCGCTTCTTTCCACAATCCCATCAAGGAAACCATGCTCCAGCAAGAATTCTGACCGCTGGAAGCCCTTGGGAAGCTTCTGCCCGATGGTCTGCTCGATCACCCGCGGCCCGGCAAATCCGATCAGCGCTTTTGGTTCCGCAAGGATAATATCCCCAAGCATGGCAAAGCTTGCCGTCACCCCGCCTGTCGTGGGATCGGTAAGAACGCTGATATAGAGAAGTCCTGCATCGCTGTGGCGCTTTAAAGCCGCGGAAGTCTTCGCCATCTGCATAAGAGAAGTGATCCCTTCCTGCATCCTCGCCCCGCCGGAGCAGGCAAAGAGGATTACCGGCAGCCACTCTTTTGTCGCCCGCTCCACCGCCCGCGCGATCTTCTCTCCGACTACTTCGCCCATGCTGGCCATGAGAAATCTGCCGTCACAGACACCGATTACCGTCTCTGTGCCGTCAATCTTTGCTTTTCCGGTAATCACCGCCTCATCAAGCCCGGTCTTTTCTTTAAGTCCCTGAAGCTTCTCCGGGTAACCTTTATATTCCAGGGGATTCTTTGTATCAAGGCTTTTGTCCCACTCCTCAAAAGTTCCTTCATCCGCCACAAACTCTATCCGGCGGTATGCATGCATACGGAAATACCCGCCGCACTTCGGGCAGATATAAGCGTCCTTTTTTACATCCTCTGCAATGATGGCCGCCCCGCATTTGTTGCATTTCCGAAGTAGTCCCTCGGGAACCTCCGGGCGGGCGGTCTCCGCTTTGTATTCACTTCTTCTCAGTGTAGAATATTTCGTCTTCTTGAACATATTATCCAGCTTCATACATTTTCACCTTCGGCTGTTCCTAATTTTTCGATAAATTCTATATCAATATCTCCGGCGATATAATCCGGATGATTCAAAATCTCATACTGATAATCCACATTCGTATCAATTCCTTCGATAATAATCTCCCCCAGGGCGCTGCGCATCTTCGCGATTGCTTCCTTACGGTTCTTCGCCCAGACGATAAGCTTCGCCACCATGGAATCATAATAGGGCGGAATCGTATAACCACTGTAGATAGCAGAGTCAATCCGTATGCCCTTACCGCCCGGAAGATACATATCTTTTACCGTTCCGGGTGAAGGCCTAAATCCTTTCGCCGGGTTCTCCGCATTGATCCGGCACTCGATGGAATGTCCGGTAAGATGCACATCCTCCTGTGAGTAAGAAAGCTTTTTCCCGGAAGCGATCCGAATCTGCTCTTTGACCAAATCAATTCCGGTTACCCATTCCGTCACGGGATGCTCTACCTGAATCCGGGTATTCATCTCCATAAAATAAAAGTTGTTATTCTTCTCGAGCAGAAATTCGATGGTTCCCGCATTGACATATCCGGCCGCCTTGGCAGCCTTTACTGCCGCTTCGCCCATTCTCTTTCGAAGTTCATCATTAAGCGCTGCGGACGGAGATTCTTCAATCATTTTCTGATGATTTCTCTGCACAGAACAGTCACGTTCTCCGAGATGGATCACATTTCCGAAAGAATCTGCTAAAATCTGAAACTCAATATGTCTTGGATGCTGCACGAAATGTTCGATATACATGGTATTATCCCCGAAAGCCATCTGGGTCTCCTTCTGGGCTGTCAGAAAGCTTGACTCGAACTCCTCCGGCGTATCCGCTACGCGCATACCCTTGCCGCCGCCGCCAAGAGCAGCTTTTACGATGACCGGATAACCAATCTTTTCAGCAGCTTCCTTCCCTGCCTGCGCATCGTAGATTGGCTCTGTCGTGCCCGGAATGACCGGAACGCCTGCCGCCACCATCGTATTTCTCGCCTCCTGCTTATTGCCGAGACGGGCGATCACCTCGGAGTCCGGCCCGATAAAGGTGATGTTGCACTGCTCGCAAAGCTCTGCAAATTTGCTGTTTTCCGACAGGAATCCAAAGCCTGGATGGATAGCATCCGCGCCGGTTATGATGGTGGCGCTGATAATGCGGTCCATGCTTAAGTAGCTTTCCGATGATGGAGCCGGCCCGATACAGACCGCCTCGTCTGCAAGCTTCGTATGGAGCGCTTCTCTGTCAGCCTCCGAATATACAGCAACCGTCTCAATTCCCATCTCCCGGCAGGCCCGGATGATGCGCACCGCAATCTCCCCCCGGTTGGCGATTAATATCTTCTTTATCATCTCTGTCACCTATCCAATCATAAATGTAAGCTCTGCACTGACAACGACTTTTCCGTCCACACTGGCAACCGCCTCTCCGATGCCGACAGGTCCTTTCTGCCGGATAATCTTTGTCTCTAAGCGCACTTTGTCTCCCGGAACAATCTTACCCTTGAACTTGCACTTGTTGATTCCGCCAAAATATGCGGTCTTCCCCCGGTTTTCTTCCTGACTTAAGATGGCTACCGCACCGGCCTGGGCCAATGCCTCCACCGTCAGCACTCCCGGCATCACCGGCTCCTTCGGAAAATGTCCTGCGAAAAATTCCTCTCTATAGGAGACGCATTTGTAGCCTACTGCATACTGTCCCGGCTCGTAGTCTTCGATATAATCGAGCAGCAGGAAGGGATGCCTGTGGGGGATGATTTTCTTGATTTCATTAATATCTAAATGCTTCATGTCTAAAGCTACCTCTCTTATCTCAATCTGAACAAAGGCTGGTTATACTCTACCGGCTTGCCGTTCTCTACCAGAACTTCTTCGATCACACCGTCATACTCGCTCTCAATCTCGTTCATCAGCTTCATCGCTTCCACGATGGCAAGGGTCTGCCCTTTTTTCACCGTATCGCCCACGGCTACAAAAGGATCTGCATCCTCGGCGGGTGCTGTATAAAATGTCCCTACCAGAGGAGAAAGGACTAATTTTCCTTCCGGCTTCGTGCTGCTTTCCTCTGTCTTCTCCGTCGCCAGGCTGCTTACCTCCTGGGTCTGCACTACAGTTGTGTTCTGGATGTTCCAGTCATCGGCACTTGCTGCATTTCCCACAGGCATTGCATTCTTTACTTCTTTGCCAAGTTTGATCTTTACGCCTTTTTCTTCGTACTGGAAGCTGGTTAAGGCTGATGCCGATACGGTTTCTATTAATTTAATGAGATGTTCAAATTCCATATTCAAATTTCTCCTCTATGCTTCGTACTTTTTCAAAAGTAAAGTTGCATTGTGTCCGCCGAATCCAAGGGAATTGGTAAGTACGCAGTTGATGTCCTTTTTAACCGGCGCGCCGATGGCATAATTCAAGTCACACTCTTCTGGATCGACATCTTTCGTTCCAACTGTCTGATGGATGAATCCGTCCTCTATAGACTTCACGCAGACGATAAATTCCACGCCGCCTGCCGCTCCCAAAAGATGCCCGATCATAGATTTGGTCGAGTTGACCACTACATCCTTCGCTGCATCACCAAGCGCAAGATGGATCGCCCTCGTCTCAAACAAGTCATTGTGATGGGTACTGGTTCCGTGTGCATTTATATAATCTACCTGTGAAGGTTCAACGCCGCCTTCTTCCATCGCAAGGCTCATGGCTTTGGCTGCACCGCTGCCGTCCTCCGCCGGGGACGTGATGTGGTATGCGTCTCCCGTCGCACCGTATCCTGCAACCTCCGCATAGATCTTCGCACCTCTCACCTTCGCATGTTCAAGCTCCTCTAACACTACCACTCCGGCTCCTTCGCCCAGCACAAATCCGTCTCTTGCTTTGTCAAATGGAATCGACGCCCGCTTCGGGTCTGTGGAGGTGGAAAGCGCGGTAAGCCCCGTAAATCCTGCTACACCTGTGGGACAGATACAGCTCTCGCATCCTCCGGCAATCATAATGTCCGCATCGTTATACTGGATTGCCCGAAAAGCATCTCCGATGGAATTGGTCCCGGATGCGCAGGCCGTCACTACATTGGTGCATTTCCCCTTAAATCCAAGCTGGATAGAGATATTGCCCGCCGCCATATTGGAGATCATCAGCGGCACCATCAAAGGATGTACCTTTCCCGGCCCCTTTGTCTGAATCTTCGTATATTCCCGCTCTACGGTCTCAAGGCTTCCGATTCCCGAGCCGACGATGACACCTGCACGGAAGGGGTCTTCTTTCTTCATATCAAGCCCTGAATCCTCATAAGCTTCTTTTGCTGCCGCCACAGCATACTGTGCAAATGGTTCCATGCGTTTTGCCGCCTTAACGTCCATCCGCTCCTTCGGATTGAAGGCTTTTACTTCTGCCGCCAGCTTTACTTTATAATCTGCAGTGTCGAATCTGGTAATCTCCCCGATTCCTGTTTTTCCTTCCTTAATTCCGCTCCAGAACTCCTCCACCGTATTGCCGATCGGCGTCACGGCGCCAAGTCCTGTCACTACTACTCGTCTCTTCATCCTGCTTCTCCTCTCCTTACATCGCCATGCCGCCGTCTACGCAGAGTACCTGGCCCGTAATATATTCCGCTTCCTCAGAAGCTAAGAAAGCTGCTGCCGCTGCTACATGCTCGGCTTTCCCGAACTTTCCGAGGGGAATCTGGGAAATGGTCGCTTCCTTCACCTTTTCCGGAAGGGCATTGGTCATGTCTGTCTCGATAAACCCAGGTGCTATAGCATTGACCGTAACTCCTCTGGATGCAAGCTCTCTGGCTGCTGCCTTGGTAAGTCCGATGATTCCTGCTTTCGATGCTGCGTAATTGGCCTGACCTGCATTGCCCGTCACACCTACCACCGACGCCATATTGATGATGCGTCCCTTTCTCTGCTTTAACATCTGTCTGCTGGCAAAGCGGATGGTATTGAACGCGCCCTTAAGGTTCGTGTCCACCACTTTGTCAAAGTCCTCTTCGGACATCTTCATCAGAAGGCCGTCTCTGGTAATTCCTGCATTGTTCACAAGAATATCGATCTGTCCGTATTCTTTGATGACACTTGTGATAAATGCCGCGCATTTTTCAAAATCAGACACATCGCACTGGGAGATGGCGGCGCGGCCGCCCTGAGCCTCGATCTCATGCTTTACCTCAAGAGCCTTCTCTTCTGAACCGTTATAATTTACGATAACTGCCGCGCCTTTACTTGCCAGCTTAAGGGCGATGGCCCTGCCAATCCCTCTTGACGCTCCGGTTACCACTGCAATCTTTCCTGTCAACATCCGTTTTTCCTTTCCGAAACTATCCGCCTTAACTAAGAGCGGATACTGTCTTCTCTACATCTTCCCATGCACCGATATTTAAGACCTTTACCTCACGGTTGATCTTTTTCATAAACCCGGCCAGTGTCTTTCCCGGCCCAATCTCTACAAATGTGTCCGCACCGTGGGCGATTAAATATTCCATGCTCTGCATCCAGCGCACCGGTGAGCTTACCTGTCTCGCCAAAAGCCCTCTCGTCTCACTGATATCCGTCACTTCCTTCGCGTTTACATTGGTGACATACGGGATATCAAGGGAACTCATCTTTACATTTCCAAGCTCTTTTCTCAGCTCCTCACCCGCTGGAATAAGCATCGGAGAATGGAACGGACCGCTGACATTGAGCATAACTGTCCGCTTTGCCCCCGCTTCTTTGAGAGCTGCCGCTGCCGTCTCTACCGCCGCCTTTTCTCCGGTGATCACGATCTGTCCCGGGCAGTTATAGTTCGCCACCGTAACGCCGTCTATCTCAGCGATCACCTGCTCTATTTTTTCCGCCTCCATAGCCATCACGGCACACATAGCGCCCTGTCCTGCAGGCACGGTATTTTGCATCAGGATTCCTCTTTTTCTTACCAGACGGATGGCATCCGACTCTTTCATGCCGCCTGCTGCCGAGATCGCCGCATACTCTCCGAGACTGAGACCTGCGGTGACGTCCGCCTTAAGCCCGGCCTCTTTTACCACTCTTGTCATGGCAAGACAGGTCGTTACCAGTGCCGCCTGGGTGTATTCCGTCAGGTCCAGCTTATCGTTTTCCTCAAAACACAGTGCTTTCATATCAAGCCCTAACGTCTCGGAAGCCTCATCGTAAAGTTCTTTTGCCAACGAACTGTTTTCGTAAAAATCTTTTCCCATCCCTGCTTTCTGGGCGCCCTGCCCCGGGTAAAGAAATACCGTCTTACTCATAAAAACCTTTTCCTCCGATAATCTCGTCTGTCTCTCTCACTAATTTATCGATCAGCTCCTTACAGGACATTCTTTCTTTTACCATACCGGCAATCTGTCCTGACATGACACTTCCGTTTACTACGTCGCCGTCCACGACAGCCCTCCGCAGTCCTCCCAGTGTCAACTGCTCTAATTCTTCAAAGCTTGCGCCTTTATTTTCTAATTCAATGTACTGTTTTGTCATCTCATTGCGGAGTGCCCTGACCGGATGTCCGGTAGTTCTCCCTGTCACCCTTGAGTCAATATCTCTCGCTTTGATGATCCGTTCTTTATAATTGTCATGTACCTGGGATTCATCTGTCACCACAAAATGTGTTCCCATCTGCACACCCTTTGCTCCCAGCATAAATGCCGCTGCAATACCTCTTCCATCCGCGATACCGCCCGCCGCGATCACCGGTATATTTACCGCATCTGCAACCTGCGGGACCAGTACCATCGTCGTACTCTCTCCGATATGTCCTCCGGCCTCACAGCCCTCGGCTACTACTGCGTCTGCTCCGCTTCTCTCCATACGTTTTGCAAGCGCGACAGAAGCAACTACCGGAATGACCTTCACTCCTGCTTCTTTCCACATCTTCATGTATTTTTCCGGATTGCCGGCTCCGGTCGTAACGACCTTGACACCTTCCTGTGCGACGATTTCTGCAACCTCATCTGCGTATGGGCTCATCAGCATGATATTAACCCCGAACGGTTTATCCGTAAGTTCTTTTGCTTTTTTGATCTGCTCTCTCACCCATTCAGCCGGAGCGCTGGCGGCGCCGATAAGTCCGAGTCCGCCCGCGTTCGACACTGCTGACGCAAGGTGATATTCGGCTACCCATGCCATACCGCCCTGAATGATCGGATATTCAATTCCAAGTAATCTGGTCACTTCTGTCTGCATCTTTAAAACCTCTCTTTTCTTATTTGTGTTCTTCGATATATTTGATTACATCTCCTACTGTCAGGAGCTTCTCTAATTCCTCGGAAGGAATCTCAACGTCATATTTGTCTTCCAAGCTCATCACAAGCTCAAATAAATCCAGGGAATCCGCACCGAGATCATCCTTGAAAGAAGACTCCTCCGTGATCTTGCTCTCGTCAATATTCAGTCCTTCTGCGATTAACTCTTTCATTTCTTCAAACATTTTCATTTTCTCCTTTTCTCTGCTTTTTTGTTGTTATCTATAAACCTGGCGTATTCCGGCGGAATGAGCCGGTTTATTGCAATATGTTTTTGCAGTCTTCTGCATGTGCAGCACCTTACATCCACTCCATCACCGAGGCGCCCCACGTAAGTCCTGCGCCGAAGCCTGCGATAACGATTTTCTGACCGCTCTTTAATCTTTTGTCACGCTTCATCTCATCCAGAAGGATGCCGATGCTGGCGGAGGATGTGTTGCCGTATTCCTGAAGGTTCATCGGGAATTTTTCTATGGGCTCGTCAAGGCGCTTTGCCACCGCCTCTACGATGCGGCGATTTGCCTGATGCATGATATACCAGGCTATCTCTTTCTTATCTATATGGTTCTTCTCCAGCACCTCGTTCACGGCTTCCGGCACTTTCTTCACTGCAAATTTGAACACTGCCTGCCCATCCATCTGCATATAGTATTCCGGGTCTGTCATGTGCTCCGGGCTGACTTTCGTATGGCGGCTTAAGCAGGTGAGTGCTTTTCCTTTCATTCCGTCAGAATGGGTGACGGGCAGATACATCCTGCCTTCTTTCGCACGCATCACTGCCGCTCCTGCGCCGTCCCCGAACAAGATGCAGGTGCCCCTGTCTTTCCAGTTCGTAAGATTCGACAGGCTCTCGCTCCCGATGATCAGAGCTGTCTTGTACATACCGCCGGACAGATACGCCAGTGCGGTGTTGTACGCCAGGACGAATCCGCTGCACGCTGCGCTCATGTCAAAGCAGGTGGCATTCATCGCTCCCAGTTCCTTTTGAACCTCACAGGCCGTGCAAGGCAGGATGACATTGGAGGATATGGTGGATACGATGATAAGATCCACTTCTTCTCCCTTAACTCCCCCGTCATCAAGCGCCCTTTTTGCCGCTTCGCAGGCCATGGATACCGTCGTCTCGTCTTTGATGATATGCCTGGTGGCTACCCCGGTACGTTCCCTGATCCATTCGTCGCTTGTCTCGACCATTGATGCTATCTCATTGTTATCCATTATATAGGACGGCGCATATGAACCCGTCCCGCAGATGATTCCTGTCATATGTATTCCTCTTATTTCTGCGCCGGATAGGACACATTTATTTTGAACTTAAATAATTTTGACTTTCAAAGTATATATCTAAATATTTTGTTTGTCAAGTATTTTGATACTCAAAATAAAATTAATTTAAAACACAAATTAATTTTCCCAGCAGTCTTTACTTTACAGTCACTTTTATCCCCTTCTTCACACCATTCGCCGCCACGGCATACACCGTACATGATCCTTTTTTCCTGCCTTTGATCGTTCCATTTTTTGAGACAGCCGCAACGCTCTTGTCTGTGGAGTAATAACGACATGCGGCAACATGTCTTTTGGGGAACAGCTTTTTCTTTCTATTCTGCTTTACGGTCTTCACGGTAACTTTTTTCGTTTTCCCCTTTTTTAAAGTGACCTTTGCATTTGACAGCTTGAGTCTTTTTGCATTGGTATATTTTTTATGATCTTTTCCGGCAATGTGCAGTGTCAGGCTTTTGCCGATTATTTGCTTTTTACCTTTTACTGTACAGTAAGCATATATTTTAATCTTATAGTCAGCCTTGGGGCTTATCTTCTTCTTTCCGATTTTAGCTATGGAATAATCGGTTTTGCTACCGCCCTTGATATTTTTTACGAGCTTCATCTTAGTTCCACATTTCCCCGCAAATATCTCATATCCTGCTGCTTTTCTTACTTTCCCCCATGTTACTTTAAGTTTGGTTCCGGATACAGATACTTTGGCATTCCGGTTAAGCCGTACGGTATTTGCCCCCATATCCCCTTTGTCTTTTTCAGACACCTCCAGCTTTTTAAGCACTGTATCTGCATATATAATCTCTTTACAGCCGGCTTTATCACGAAAATACTTCTTACAGCCGGTGCAATAGTAATATTCGATATTCCCCTCTTCTGAGTAGGTTGCGGGCTTTGCTTCCATTTTCGCAAGCCCTGTATGATTAAATGGATCTTTTTCACTGTCCGCATCATATGTTTTTCCGCATTTATAGCAAAAATGGCGTACTCTGCCTTTTCCTGAACAGGATGCCTCCTTTAGGACAATATCATCTTTGTCTGAACAGCTATGTTCTTCATGATACTGCGCGCAGGCAGTAATATCCAGATTTCTTGTAACACTTGGAATGGTAACTGTCACAGATCTTCCATCCTCCGAAACGGTATAATCATAATCCGTTCCCAGCAGCAAGCCTCCGGGTCCGTCACTGTAGACAGCGCCCAATTCCCTGAATGTATACGCCCATTCTTTTGTTCCAATGTAGTATTTGTCATCTGCAAGGGACAACTTTATGGAAAATTCCCCGCCCTTATCAAGCTTTATTGTCTTTGTGTCAGGCTCCCTGAACCCTGTCAGCTTTTTTAATGTAACAATGCAGAAAACCGGCTCTTTTTCAAAGGCAGCATAAAAAGTCCTGTCCTCTTCCACATTGCCGGGCGATGTTATCCCGTAAGCAGATTCCGGCTCTTCTGACCAGCCCTTAAAAGTACAGATATAATCGGCCAGAGTATATTCAGGAGCAGCCGGGCACTGTATCTTTGTTCCATAGTATCCTGTATATTCATGGATAACTTCAGTTCCATCATAGTTCTTAAAGGTAATCGTGTGCTGATTACGTTTGTAATAGAGTGAAAGGGCCAATTTTCCGTCGCCGCTTATTGTTCCGCTGTTCTTAGATCTGCTGCTGTCAAAAACAAAACCCTTTTTTACATAGGCAGACGCGGACACTTCCGCCTGTTCACCTGTCATCCCCTGTTCCTCAGATGTCCGGTCAGGACTGTTGCCGTAATTTCCTTCCTTGTCCATATAGTAAACATTGACTGTATAAGGAGTATTCCCTTTGGCCTCCCACTCCGCCGTATAAGAAACATCTCCCGCTGTTCCCTTCTCTATGGTCACCTCAGCAAATACTTTATCCGTTCCTCCAAGCCCCCACCCCTTAAAGGTATATCCTTTCTTTATCGGTTCGGGAAGCTTAAATGCCTCACTCTCTACATTAAAAGGTGTGTATATATTGCCGTTTGAATCTACCTCTATCTTAGGGCTGGCTATATCCTCTGGAAAGCTTCCTCCCGCCAGATGGTAAAAGACAAACTGCGGCACAGGGGTCCAGACTGCCTTCAGCATGATATCACTCCTCCAGCTTGATACAATTGCAAAAAATTCTGCGGGCTTTGTCTCCCCCTGTTCCTCACAGATCCAGCCTGCAAACCTGTAATTATCCCGGACAAGATTTTCATTTATTTTATCAAAAGGCGTATCCTCGCCAATTCTGTAAAATTGCTTTTCCGTAGTATATAAACAGGCAGACTGTTCAGGCTTATTCCCATCCTTCCAGCTTCCGCCGTTTAAGTCATAAGTAATCTTATACTCTGTAGATGGCGGCTGTGAATTCTCATATTGATCCCGGGACATTACCTTTCCCTCTCCCGTTTCCCGCATCTGTGCTTCCAACGCTGTAATCAGGCTTTCCAGAACATTGTCTCCGTACACAACTGTCCCGGTGTTTTTCATGCCGGTCAGGTTCGCGCTCTCAATATCACTGAGAAATAATGTGCCTTTATTTATAAATTCACTATTTATAGAAAAATTATAGCAACCGCTGATGGAGGCGGTGCCGTTATTGACAAAAGAGCTGTTCCCACTGATATCAAACGTAGGAAATGACGCCATGGATCCCGTAAAAGTAAAAGCATTGTTGTTGATAAATTCTTTCTCACCGTTTCCATAAACTGTAAAGCTTTGCGTAACATTCACTGTGCCGTTATTGGTAATGGTCGTCTTACCTGAGGACGAATATAAGATAAAACCGCTGTCCGTAAGAGTCTCCCCTTTTGCAATTGTTTTTACGCCATAATGATACTCTGCATCTACTGTCAAAGAGCACAGCATAAAGATTCCCAGCAGCCATCCCACGACTCCAATTCTTTTTATTTTCGCGTTCATTTTTCTTCCTCCTATCTCAAATCCCTTTTCACCGTATAAGTGAAATTATACGATACTTCCCCTCCCGATTCCTTCTTTTGGCGTGAATCACACAGTTTTGGCGCAAATGGATAAAAGAATCCATGGATATAAACTTTTATTTGAGATAAAATAAGTTCAGGTTAACTTTTATAACATAAAAAAAGGGGTATTAAGATGTACATCGCTCTGGTAGAAGACCGCGACTCTGACGCGGAAGCGCTATCCGCTTTTTTAACGCAATATAAAAATTCGCATTCACCGGAACTTCGTTTCGTCCGGTACGATTCCGGCGAGGCGTTCTTAGCGTCTGCATTCGAAAAATTCCATCTCGTATTTATGGATATTTACATGGGGAAAATGGACGGAATCGAAACCGCCTTACATATTCTGGAGAAAAACGCCGACTGCCTCATTGTCTTTTTGACTGCCAGCAGAGAGGATATCTGGCGCGCGGTAAAAATCCACGTCTGTTTTGACTATATCGAAAAAAAATGCTTAACTTACGAAAAAGTTGAAGAAGTCTTAAATGCCGCCTGGAAGAGACTGCGCTTTCAGGCAAAGGTTTTAGAGTTTTACTCCGGAAAGCAGAAAATCCGGCTGCCCCTTTCTAAAATCCAATATCTGGTTTCCCATGACAAACACACTTTTATCATGTTGGAGAACAGGCATGAGCTCCGCTACCGGGTCACTTTCTCCTCCCTTCACTCCATTCTGCAAAAGGAAAACAGATTTTTGCTCTGCAACAGGGGTATCCTTCTGAATATGGACTTCATCACGAAGGTCGGCCGGGAAACTTTTGTTATGGCAGACGGAAAATCCTTCCCCATCCACAAGCGGAACCGCATGGACATCATGAAAAAGTTTCATGACTACCAGTTTGAAAAGCTCAATGAACAGGAGGTATGATTTATGGAGAGATTAATCACAACTGCCATGTATGCCCGTTCTACCTTTATCATCATACCGCTTGCTTTCTTTTGTTTTATCCCTGTCTGGCAGGATGCGAAAAGCTCCCCCGCACGTCTTGCCGCCAAAGTTGCCGCCGCCTTTGCTTTAGCGGAAACGGTCATGTTCCTTATATATTTTCTCTTCTCATCTGTAATTGCAAATATGGCAAGCGCGGTTCTTTGCATCGTTATATTTTTCTATCTGTACCAAAAAGAAATTGCGCTTAAGCGCTCCCACCTGTGGTTCATTTTCATGACCGCCTGCATGGTCGGGGGCTTTACCTATCTGTTCTACCATCTGGTCAATATATTTTTTCATCCTACAGCCACCGTTGACGACCCGGCATTCACCGACACCTTTTTTCTCCAGCTTGCTTTCGAATCTTTACTGGTCCTCATCCTGGCCCTGCCCACCCGGCGGTATCTCGGATGGCTTGTACACCATTTCCATGAGGAAAAAGTCTGGAGGGTCATCTGGCTGATTCCCGCAAGTTTTTTAGCGTTTTCCTACATTTTTATTCCCTACGATAACAGCGTTATGTTTGTGGGGCGGTTTTTAGAAATATACATTATCACGATTTTTATCCTTTTCATCCTCATCCTCCTTATCTACGGCCTGTTTTGCAAAATCGCACACAGCATCACGGAAAATCAAAAGATGGCGCTGAAAACAGCTAATCTGGAAATACAGGCACAGCAGTACCACCGTCTCCAGTCTTATGTGCAGGAGACAAGCCGGCTGCGCCATGATTTCCGCCATCAGCTCACCGTGCTCGCCGACATGCTGAAAACACAGCGTTACGAGGAGCTGGAGCACTACCTCACGCAATCCATCGGCAGTTTCACCGACATGCCCTTGAAGTACTGCTCTTCCTCCGCAGTCAATGCAATCTTAAACCACTACGTTTCCCTCTGCCGGGAGTTTGGCATAGAGACTCGCCTGAACATACGCCTGAAAGATGATTTTTCTATCGAAGACATTGATTTTTGCGTACTGCTGGGAAACCTCCTGGAAAATGCGATGGACGCCTGCAAGATGCTCCCCGAAGAAATGCGGAAGATTACGCTGAAATCCGGGCAGACGTCCGAACACGTCATAGCACTGTACATTTCAAACCCGTATGAAGAACCCGTCTCCATAAAAGCCGGGATATTCCTTTCCACCAAGCATGAAGGGGAGGGCCAGGGGCTAAAATCCGTGCGGCTGATTACAGAAAAATACAATGGTTTTCTTGACATCCGTCATGAAAACAAGCTGTTTGAGGTGAAGTGCCTGTTGAACATTTAACAGATTTCTGATAGTATGAAGAATAATTAATTTCCACGCAAAAATAAAAGGAGGGTCCCATGAATAGTTCTGAAAACATTATCATAGAAAAAGCCAGCCCTGAAGATACAGCGGAGCTGCTCCGTTTCCTGAAAGCCATCGGAGGAGAAACCGATAATCTCACATTCGGAGCGGAAGGGCTGCCCGTCTCTCCGGACGAGGAACGCGAGCTGCTCGCATCTCTGGAAACTTCTGAAACTTCCGCCATGTTCACCGCAAAAAAGAGCGGAAAAATAGTGGGAAACGCCCATTTTACCGGCATGACCCGCGAGCGCCTGAAACACAGAGGAACCATCGGCATCTCCGTACTGAAATCAGAATGGGGGCAGGGAATCGGCACCATGCTTATGGAGGCGGTCATAGATTTTGCCAGAAATACCGCCCATGCAGAGATTATTTCATTAGAAGTAAAGAGCGATAATGTCCGTGCAATCAAATTGTACGAAAGATTTGGGTTTGAAAAAATCGGCTATTTTAAAGGATTTCTTAAAATAAACGGTAAATACGCCGATTTTGAGCTGATGAACCTGTATTTCCCCCAGGAAAGCGAACTTCCATAGAAGGTATAACATTCTAACACAACAAAAAATAATATTTTCATTCGAACTGCCTCCTGTTTTTTGGTACACTTATACAAAAACACAGGAGGCATTGTCATGAACAACTTACAATCACATATAAAAAACTATCTGGAATTCTGCCAATATCAAAAAAGGCTGGACAAAAAAACTTTAAAAGCCTATCGCATCGACCTAAGACAGTTTTCAGAGCATGTCTGCACAACCGCTGTCCCAGATATAACCCCGGACACTTTGGAGGGTTATATCGCAGAGCTGCATCAAAAATATAAGCCTAAAACATCAAAAAGAAAAATCGCATCATTAAAAGCCCTTTTCCATTATTTTGAATATAAAGACATTATCGACCGGAACCCATTCCACAAAATACAGATAAGGTTCCGTGAGCCGGTCATACTGCCCAAGACCATTCCGCTGCACACCGTCGAAACATTTCTCTCCACCATGTACAGATGCCATGCCGAATCCAAGACAGACTACCAGCGGAAAAATACCCTCCGCGACATCGCCGTAGCCGAACTTCTGTTTTCCACAGGCATGAGAATCTCCGAGCTGTGTACCCTGAAAACAAGCGACGTAAACCTGTACGACAAGACAATCCTCATATACGGAAAAGGCTCGAAAGAGCGAAAAATACAAGTCGCAAACGATGATGTCATCCAAATCCTGCACAGGTACCAGCGCGCCTTTTCACCCCACATCGAGAGCTGCGGGCATTTCTTCGCCAATCAGTCAGACCGCGCGCTGTCAGACCAGTCCGTCCGCAGAATGATAAACAAGTACACCGCCCTCGCCACGATAGAACTGCATATCACGCCCCATATGTTCCGCCATACCTTCGCCACAAGCCTTTTGGAGGCGGACGTAGATATCAGATATATCCAGGAAATGCTTGGGCATAGCTCAATCAATATAACAGAGATATATACACATGTGGCAACAGCAAAGCAGAGAGATATCCTGGCAAATAAACATCCCCGGAAGGATTTTTGTTTTTAGATTCAGAGGGTGTTGGGGAATAAGTGAATAAGGAAAGAATCCCCCTCCTTGGGGATATGAGGCTGGTAGGGCTTTGTGGGTGACGGGAGGGGGATTTTTTTGTTGGATTTTAATAGGGTTAGAGAAGGATAATTGTTAGTTATCCTTTAAATGGTATTGAAGAATCGATTGGATAATTGAAT